>PJMG01000010.1 GCA_003173895.1 Candidatus Levyibacteriota bacterium
ATTGATATTGATTTCCAAAAGGATAAAAAGGCCAATGATAATATGGTTTTTGAGAATGTAATGCTTTTAGTTAATGATAAAAATGTAGAAGTAGGTAAACCTTATGTTAAAAATGCTAAAGTAACGGCTAAAGTAATAGATCATAAAAAAGGTGAGAAGGTTAGAGTAGCTAAATATAAAGCAAAAGTTAGATTTAGAAGAGTAAATGGTTTTAGACCCAAATTTACAACTGTTATGATCGAATCAATTAGTGGTAAGTAAACTAATTGACAGTCGATTATAAATAAAAGTACAATTATTTGGAATTTAAAAATATATGGCACATACAAAATCAGGAGGATCTACTAAGGGAAATCGCGATTCGGTCGCAAAAAGACTTGGTGTTAAAAAATACGAAGGTGAAAAAGTAATACCAGGTAATATTATAGTTCGTCAAAAAGGAACTAAGTTTTTTGCTGGAGATAACGTTTCGATGGGTAAAGATTACACACTTTTCGCATTAACAGAAGGTAAAGTTAATTTTAAAATATTAAAAGGCAAGAAAATAGTTGAGGTTATAAATGGATAATCAACAAAGCCAAATCAACGAATTAGATCCTAGTTTCATTCAATTTAATCCTCTTCAACCCAGAGGTGTTATCACACCCGAATCTTTAACTGATTTAGTAGATTCTATAAGAGAACAGGGAATACTAGAACCCCTAGTCGTTGCTATGACTCCTGCTGGATATCAACTCATCGCAGGCGAGAGAAGACTCAGAGCAGCTAAAGTCCTCGGTCTTAAGAAAGTTCCAGTAGTTTTAAAAGATACCACACCACAGGGAATACTCGAAATGTCTATCGTAGAAAATGTTCAAAGAGAAGATCTTAATCCTATCGAGCGAGGTTTAGCTTATAAAAGATTAATAGATGAGTTTGGACTCACTACTTCGGAAGTAGCTAAAAAAGTGGGTAAAAGTGTTCCAACCATTTCCAACACTATTAGACTTTTATCCCTTCCTGATGCTATAAAAGATGCGCTCATCGCTGGAGTTATTAATGAAGGACACGTTAGACCTCTGATTACTTTAGGTGATAATACTCTGATGCTTCAGATTTTTAAGAAAATCTTACAGAATAACAGTACTGTTCGAGAAACTGAAGATATGGCTCGTGAAGTAAAAGCCAAACTGGAAACTAAAAGACCTAAACTTCATGATAAACTTTATATTCCTGAAATGATAGAAATGGCTGATAAAGTAAAGCAAATGTATGATTTTAAAAGAGTGAAAATAGATCAAACCAGAAGTGGAGCTAAGGTAACTATTTATACAGAGGGTGATGTAGAAGCCACCACTCCAAAACTTAAAGAGTTTATAGAGAATGTGTTAGGGATTAAGAAGATATAAGACTACTGCATTAATTTAAAAACTGCATATCCCATAACTGCGTATTTAATTTTTATATGTTATATTAGAATTATGGCAAATAAAAGAATTTATAATCCAATTACAAAAAAATATTATTCAATAAGACAAAAAACAACTAAAAGTGGTAGAAAAGGCCAAATTAAGGAATCATATAGTCAGAAAAAATCTGCTTTATATGTAAAGAAAAACTTTGGAGATGTTATTAAAAGACTCTCAAGACAATAGAAGTGATATATCTTACACTAGATGAATATCGTAAACTTATATTTAATGATATAAGACAATTTGTTTATTTTGTTTACTCATTTTTAGATTCACCCAAACCCCTACTAACACGTAAAAACTCCAGTGGAGTATATAGGAATAAATAATTCCATATGGGAAAAATAACATTAAAGCAGAAAATATTGTTCCAGCTATAAATGAGCAAATAACTAAATAATTAGTAATACTGTTATATTTAATTTTTAAAAGTGGTAAGTGAACACCGCCGAAAATAATCCCACAGGAAATAATGGTTAAAAAATTATTTTGAAAAGATTCTTTTAGAGATAAAACTAAACATAAAAATAATAACTGTTGAAATAAAATATCAAAAGATTTAGCAAATAAAAATCTAAAATCCATCATCGCGGAGAATAAATTGTTTTTTCTATGAGCGGCTAAAAATGTTTTACCAAATAATTTTTGGGAGAAATAATAAATGCCGATAGTTATAGCAAAAAAGCAAATTAATAAATAAAAAGGGAAAATTCTAAAAGGTAAGTTCCTTAAAAAGTTATTTAAATGATTGTGGTAAAAAAACCAGACTAAGATAGTTAAAAAAAGAAAATAAAGCGCTGTGATTCTATAAGTTATGACATTATTTATGCCTCTTTTTACTAATAAAAGCCAACCATACCAGCTGTAAAACCAAAGTATTATCCAACTTAAAATACTACTAAGAGTCTGCATAATGTGATTATACACAAATCCCTTGTTTTGTCATCCTGAGTACCAGCGAAGTATCTTCGGGGTCCTGTCGAACCTTTCCCTCCCAAAGGTGCTCGCAATGGGATTAATTCTGAGGAATTAAAATGCTGCGCGCCATCGGGAACCCTTCCAGGTTCACCACCCCTTATTTTAATTGTCATTCTGAACTCATTCAATTGACTCAGGGTAAATTCCGTGAAGAATCTCGCCTTTTATAAATTAAATTACTGTTTAAGAGGATTTTTAATTAGGCCAGCTTCGCTTGGTGGCCAGTATGCGAAAAAGGAGTAGCCAATAAGATTGTCTTTCGGGACAAATCCCCATGATCTAGAATCTGAACTATAAGGTCTATTATCTCCCATGACGAAATATTCATCTACAGGGACAGTAATGGTTTGCCCATCAGCTAAGAAATCTCCGCCAAAAGTTTTTACATCAGATTTTAGGAAACTGCTTTCATCTAAAAGCTGGTTATTTATATAAACATCACCATCTTTAATCATGACAGTATCACCGGGAAGACCAATAACTCTTTTTATAAAATCTTTATCAGGTTCAGGTGGAGCTTTAAAAACTACGACATCGCCTCTTTGAGGGCCATTAAATTTAAGAGAAATTATATTAGTTAAAACATATTCGTTATTTTGAAAATTAGGATACATAGAATCGCCTGAAACTTGGAAAGGACGAGCGATAAAAATATAGATAATTAAAAAAAATGAAGCTGCTATAAGCAGGCTTTGAACAGTATCAACTAAAAATAAATAAATTTTTCTAAAAATGCTCATTTATATATAGTTAATCGTATCAGACAATTGTTCATCCCGCAACGATTTGTTAAAATTGTTTGAAAGGACTCATGGCTCAGTGGTAGAGCGCTTCATTCACATTGAAGAGGTCGATGGTTCAAATCCATCTGGGTCCACTTCGTAGCAATTTCACTAATTATATATGTAGTCCTATAATTGACACTAGTTTTATAATCTGCTATATTTTAATTATGCCTACATCTGAAAATCAACCTTCTGATGGTCAGAAAGATATATCTCAAGTAAAACCAGGGCCCTCTTTTTCTCAAATGGAAGCCCTTTTCCAAAATCTACAAGGATTTCATGTACGTCATGATGCTATACCAATTAATCCTGAAATTAAGAGTGTACAAATGACATGGACAGAAGAACAGTTATCCTACGTAGCCAGGACAGTTAAAGCTTTAGTTAGACTAGCAAATGAGAAGTCAGAAATAGATATAAATGGTAAAATAGAAAGAAGACCACTTCTTAGTCAACTGATTGTAGAACAGTTTGCACATATGGTAAAAACTCAAGAAAGCAATATTAGCTATAGTGAAGTAATAACTAGAGCTTTAATAGAATTATATAAAAGATTTGGAGATAATAATCCTAACTTAACACCAGTAATGGTAGCAATTTTTGAAGTTGCAGGACAAGCAGGTACTTCATTATCAATTCAACAAGTTAAAGATTCTCTTGCTGAGGTATTAAATGGGGAATTGACTAAGGAAAATATGTATCAAATTCCAAGTTTTGCTTCAAAAAGTAGCTTTGTTACTGAGTATGATGCGGATGAACAAGAGCTTGAACCAGAAGAGTATGATCGTGAGTTATATGGGGACGAATTTGAACGCTGGTGTTCAGGAATACCAATGGCTATAAGTACAATACAGTCAGCACGCATTGCTGCAGTTGATATTAGTGAATTAGTAGGTATACCCGCAACTTATACTCCAAATATAGAAAGTGGTTATTCTTTTATGAGTGCCGCTGAGGATATCAAAAATCAAGTTATGAGTAGTTTAGATCAAGCTAAACAAAGTCAGATAAATTGATTATTTCAATATTTAAAACTAACTTTACAGCTCTACAGTTCGGATTAGGTTGACTACCTAATTTATCAGCAGCAAATATTAATATCATATTCTGGAGATAATGATGTATATTCAGACATGATGTTGATATATTATCATAGCCTAGAATAACTGACAACCATAAAATGGAGAAGTTAATGAATAATTATGGTAAGAATGATTTAATGAAGTCGATTGCTTTCTTCGCCATTTTTCCACTTCCACCAGAAGCACTATTTTTAGCTTTAGGACCTGAGCCTTTCTTAAATGGTAAGAATTTGCCTAAATTGAACGAAGAAAGATTAAATCCTTCTTCTTCAGTATTTACATTAGCATCATAGCGTAGAAGTCCTACTGAGGTAGCAAAACTGCTGTTTTGCACTTCTTCGACTATTCCTTTTAGCTCAGTAGGATAACCTATTCTCACTGGCATAGCTAAAACTCTCTTAGCACTTTCTGAAATACCGACAGTTTTAGCACCTCCTCCAGTAATGACTAAACCTGCTGGAGTTTGCCCTCCAAAACCACTTTTTCTAATTTCTGACCCTACCATCTCGAAGATTTCATTAAGTCTAGGTCTGATAATACCTTCTGTTATAGTTTTTCTGGACACTTTTTTAATATCTTCGGAAAGCCCGAGTCTACTTAAATCTAGCTCATCACTGTTTTTCCTTTCTTCATCATTTCGCTCAAAATATGAAACAGGTTTAGGTGTTCTAGATAAAAATAATTTTATTTTCTCAGCACTTTCTAAAGAGACGCGAAGGCCAATAGCTAAATCATTAGTTACATGTCTGGCACCTATGGGTAAAACAGAAGAATAAGAAACAGCGCCTTCTACATAAATGGAAACATCTGTAGTTCCTGCTCCTATATCAATTAAAATTACACCTAATTCTTTCTCAGTATCTGAAAGTATGGAAAGTGATGAAGCATAGCCACTGAAGACAAAAGCTTTAGTCGAGACTCCCACTTCTGATAAAGCTTTTTCCATGTTACGCAGAGCAGTCGCGCTGGCAGTTATAATATGAGTTTCTACTTCTAGTCTTACTCCAGTCATGCCAGTAGGATCTTTAATGCCTTCTTGTCCATCTACTGAATAACTGCGAGGCAAAACATGTAAGATCTCTTTAGAAGATGGAATAGAAACTGCGCGAGCTGCTTCTATCACACGCTCCACATCACTTTGATTTATTTCTCCCTGAGGATTAGCTACTGCTACCACGCCTTTAGAATTAAAACATTCGATGTGACTGCCACCTATAGAAATAACTGCATTTGAAACTGAATAGCCTGCCATTCTTTCTGCAGCTTCTAGTGATTTATTAATAGACGATACCGCTTCTTCTATATCTACTATTTGACCTTTTCTTATTCCTACAGATGCTGTTTCTGATACGCCTAAAATATTTATATTTTTATCTTCATCTACTTTAGCGATAAGGGTTACAACTTTCGAAGTTCCTATATCTACTCCAACTACTATTTTTCCTTCTTTCATAATTTAAAAAGAAACCACTGGTTGGTCAAATCTGAAATCAACCAGTTTTATATTCTTACCTTCTATTGTAAAGTGTGTTTGAATTAATTGTAAAGAGGAGATCTCAGAATTAATATCTTTTGAGCTATCTATATAAACTATAGTTCCTTCTTTTAGCACTACAGTATAACCAAAACTGGATTTATTAACTGATTTGTAAGGTAAATTATTTTTGGAAAGTTGATTTTCTATAGAACTAGTATTATCGGAAAAGGAATTGGTGACATTTGAATAAACTTTAACGATAGGATTTAAAATAGTTTTTTTATGTAAAAGTGAAATAGTAAAAATTATTCCTAGAAAAATAAAACAAATAAAAAATATAGTACAAAACGTTAAGATTTTTTTAAATACTAGTCCAGATTTTCTTTTAAATACGGCTTTTTTAACTTCTTCTGATTGAAAATTCCTAACTGGTGTTTTTTTAAATTTTCTTAACATATATTGTTATTCTAAACTCTTTGTCATGCTAAACTTGTTTCAGCATCTTTTTGTTTAGCTCGCAAAATATATTTTTAAACAGACGTTCGCTAACATTAGTTTCTATTTTAAAATCTAAAAAATCTCTCACTCGTGAAAGTTTGCTAGCAAATATTCTTCGAGCTTGTTGAGAAGTTTAAACAGCAAACTTTCAATGCTGTTTAAAAATACATATCTGCTCGCATAGATTTTTATATATTCGCCACAGATTTTAGTACTTCTATCACATTCTCCGCCGCAGTTTTATGAATTTCTAAGAATTTATCTTCTAAATTAGATTTATATTTATTAATATTTTCTGAAAAATTATTTATAGTTTCTAAAAGATCATTAGCTCTTAATTTCTCCTGATCTAGGACTATGCCAAGTCCTGAATTTTTAAAGAAAGTAGCATTGGACATTTGATCGCTTTTATTAAAAGGGATAGGGATTAAAATAGCAGGTTTTTCTAGAACTAAAAGAGCAGATACAGTGTTTACTCCTGCACGAGAAATTATAATATCAGCATTTTGAAAAATTTCTTTTACATCACTAGGATCTATAAATTTAGTTATTCGGTATCGATTTTTATATTTAGGTGGAAGATTATTTTTTATTTTTTCCAACTTTTCAAAATCATTAAATTCTTTTGCATCACCTGTTTGATGAAAAATTTCATAATTTTCTCCTAATTTTGGTAATGTTTCTATAACTAAATTATTCATAAAATGAGAGCCTAAACTTCCGCCGACAAAAACTAGCTTTTTGATTTTGGAGTCAGCATTTTGTGCTTTATCAGAATGACGTTGAGTGGTAAAATATTCTTCCAACACAGGATTACCTGTTAAAATAGTTTTATTTTTAGGGAAATATTTAAAACTACTTTCCCATGAAACACAAATTTTTTTAGCAAATTTAGAAAGTATTTTATTAGTTAAACCTACTTGGAATGTTTGTTCATGTATTATTAAGGGGATTTTTTTCCTAGCAGCCATAATACCTAATGGGAGTGAAATATAACTACCAAAGCCTAATATTATGTCAGGTTTTTCAGCATTTATTATTTTAGACGCGTTAAAAAAACCTAAACCTATTTTGAACAGAGATTTTAAGGTGTGTTTACTTAAGTGTCTTTGTAGTCGACCCATTTTAAGATCTATAAATTGAATTCCGAGTTTATTTATTACTTGATACTCTAAAGATAATGCGGAATCTCCTTCTAAAGCATGTTTTCGTCCTATATATACGATTTCTGTATCTTTAGGTAATTTTTTAATAACTGCTAATGCTGGTGTTAAGTGTCCTCCACAAATAAGAATTTTCATAGTTCTATCCTTTTTCTTGCTTGGCTATATTTAATAATATCCCAATTGAGGCTAGGTCCACAACCAGTGAAGATCCGCCGTAAGAAATAAAAGGTAAAGGGACTCCGGTTAAAGGAAGAAGTGCTGTTTGTGCGCTTAAATTAATTAAAATCTGCATAGCTAAAAATGCACAAATTCCTGCTGCTAAAAGTCTACCGAAATTATCTTTAGAATGAATGGCTATTTTAATAATTTGTAAAATTAAGAAAATAAAAACTAAAATCAGAATTACAGAACCTATAAATCCTAATTCTTCAGCGATTATAGCGAAAATAGAATCGGTAGTATTCTCAGGTAAATAAGCGTATTTTTGGAGTGAATTTCCTATTCCTACTCCTGTTAAACCTCCAGAACCTAATGCGATTAAAATTTGTCTTACATGATAAGATGCAGAAGAATTATCAGAGATAGGATTTAGAAAAGCCGCTATTCTTTTAGCTCGATATGGTTCAAAGATCGCCAGTAAAAATCCACCAATGCCTAAAAAGGGTAGGATTGATAAAATATATAATATGTTGCCTCCTGAGATAAAAAAAATTATTAAAGCCTGAGAAAGTATAATTATAGCTGTTCCCATATCAGGTTCCAGCATAACTAGAAATAGTACTAAGCCCATTAACAGTAAAAAAGCTGTAAATCTACCTTTTTCTTTATTCGAAAACCATGCTGCTAAATAAATAGCTAACACTAACTTTACGAATTCTGCAGGTTGAAAAACAAAAAAACGAAAATCTATCCAACGGTGAGCTCCTAAAACAGAAACTCCTATATGAGGTATAAATACTAATCCAAGTAAAAAAATTACAGATAATAAAAGTGGGAAAGCCAAATTATAAAGTTTTTTATAATTAAAAAAAGAAAAAAATCCCATACCAATAAAACCTAAAATCATCCAAAAAAATTGATCTTTAATATAGTGATATTTATCTCCATGAAATTGACTAAAAGAAATATATGAAGAGGCGTCATAAATCATAAAAAACCCAAAAAGAGTAAGAAAAATAGTAGTTAAAATTAGGTAAAGGGCAGTTCGTTTCATTTATCTAACTAAACCGATAAAAAGTCCGAGTATAGCGAAGAAAAAGCCGATTAACCACGCGCGCATCACGACTTTAGGTTCGTCCCAACCTTTATGTTGAAGCAATAAATGAAGTGGTGCTACGGGGAAAAGTTTTTTATGAAAATATTTTTTCCAAACCATTTGTAAAAGAGAAGAACCTATTTCTAAAACAAAAACTCCACCAATAAGAGCCAAAGCCAAAACCTTACCTGTTAAAAGTCCTATAGTTGCCAAAACAGCCCCCAGGGCTAATGATCCCACATCACCTAACCAAATTCTAGCTTTATAAATATTAAAGTATAAAAATGATCCTACAGCGCCCATAAGAATAGCCACGAAAATACCTAAAGATTGATCTATTTGTGAAGAAGCGATAGCTAAAAAGGCTGTAGAACAAATTAAGAATAATCCCGCACATAATCCATCTAGGCCATCTGTAATATTAGCTGCATTAGCAAAAGAAAAGATTACAAAAGCTGAAAAAGGTATTGATATTAATCCCAGATTAACTAATCCTAGACCGCGAATAAAAATAAAATTATATCCTAACTTAAAATAAAGTATAAATGAGATAATAAAAGCCAAAATTAACTGAATGATAAATTTATATCTAAATCTAAGACCAAAAAAAGCTGATTTATTAGTCGTTAATTTTTTTAAATCATCATATAAACCTAAAAGTCCAAATCCTACGAAACTTACGAAAAGTGCCGCCACAGCCCAACCATTAGCTTTAGCTCCTAGAATACCGTAAGACCAAAGGGTTAAAATGGATACTACTATTATTATTAATAATCCACCTCCCATGGGTGTACCCACTTTCCAAGAGTTAAACTTATCGAAAATAGGAGTTTTTTTATTAAAAGGGTCTTTAGTAACTTGATTTTGCCTTTGCAGTTTGATCCTGTATAAAAAATCTATAAAAGGGATTAAAAGTAAGGCTGTAATGAAGCTGGAAAGGATAGTAAGTCCCAAAAGCTGTACCATAATACTTAATTATACTCCCCAAAGAGAATAGATAGCAAACAAAAATTATTACTTTTAATAAAATGCTTCTTACCACTTTCTTACTTATTTTTAATTTTCTAAATACAAAAAATTATTGATACTTAATTATAATGATCCGAAAAATTGCCTCTCTTATAGTTGGAGGTTTATTTTTAGGTATTTTATTTTTTGCTAATAGTAATCCTACTTATGCTGAGCAAAATAATAATTGTACCTCTATTAATATTCCAGTTCATTTATCGCCACTAGATTTAAATACTTACAATATAGTTGGTTGGATTTGTGGGAAAGGAAATTTAAGTGATAAGACAGTACAAATTTTAATTCATGGTCTTACATATGATCACAATTATTGGGGTTTTCCTTATCAGGAACCTAATTATTCTTATTTACAATCCGCTATTAATGCAGGCTATGCGGTGTTGAATATCGATCGTATTGGATCAGGCTTAAGTGATCATCCTAATGATAGTAAAGTAGATTTGATTTCTGGCGCATATACTATACATCAAATTATTGATTATTTACGTAGTGGTAAATTGGGAAATATACAATTTAAAAAAATTGTTTTAGTAGGACACTCAGCAGGATCTGGAATTGCTATTTTGGAAGCTTCTACATATCAAGATGTGGATGGGATAATTCTGTCAGGATACGCACATATACTAAATCCTGCAGCCGCGCCCCTAATTGCTACAGATTTTTATCCTGCTGATTTAGATCCAAAATTTGCTAATAATAATTATTCTGTTGGTTATATAACTACTAAACCTGGAACTAGAGAACAATTATTTTATGATGCTTCGAATGTAGATCCTAATCTTATTAATCTTGATGAGCAACTTAAACAAACAGGTACAGTAGAAGAATTAGCACAACTACCATTGACACTTCTTCCTAATGTTTCTGAATCTATACATTTTCCTGTCCTAATCGGTGACGGACAGTTTGACCAACTATTGTGTGGAATAGGTCTTTCTTGTGATAACTCTCAAGCATTATTAACTAGAGAACAATTATTTTTTAATTCCGATGCATGTCTAGAAACATTTATTCTGCCTAATTCTGGCCATGACATAAATTTACATCTTAATTCTAGCAGTTGGTATAACTTTGCTAATGAGTGGATAGCAAGAAGAGTAGGAATAAATATAAATAGTCTTCCAACAAATCCGTGTGATTAAAAGTTGAAAACTTAGAAAAATGTACCACCTATAGTTAAATAAGGGCGATAATTAGGTTCTGGTATTTCTGATTTCTGACTTAATTTTGTATTAGTTTGAGCTATCTCTACTGCGCGCCTTCCAATTTGTAGGAGGTTTGCAAAAATAGTTCCTCTGGTACCATAATCGGGAGGTATTTGGCTAGAAACTCCTCGAGGATTACCATCACTATTAATAATAACCAATCTGTCCTTTGGGAGAGAAGGAGTAATTGTAGGTAAATATTTAGGCGCATACGCTACTAAATTATGGTTAAATGATTGTAAATTAACTACTAATATAATTCTGGTATTATTTTGTGGATTTTCATGAAAAATAGTTAATGCCATATAATCATTTAAAGGATTTTGTGGATCTTGAATTCTATCTGCACGTAGACCGATCTCATCTATTTTATGACCCTTTACAGAAAGACGATAATAGCCATCTCTAGCTTGATCCGGATCTGTAAGTGGTGGATCCCAAACAGTATCTGCGGAAAATAATGCTACTCTGACATTCTCTATATCAGCTAAAAAATCTTTAAAGGAAGGTGAATTTTCCACTTCACTAACAGGTTGTTGAACTGTAGGAACAATATCTGTAGGTGGTGCGATTACTACTAAAGGCATATTCTCTGTGGGTACTGTTGGAGTTAAGGCGACTAAAGGTTGTTCAGGTGAAATTAAATTTACTGCAGGAAGTTGTTCTGTTAATTTATTTGCCATGTCTAACGGAGTAGTAGGAGTCAATTTTATATTTCTTGTAGCCGCTAATGCTTGAACAAGAGTCATATTCAAATCGTAATATAAGTGTGAGCTTGCACTATTAGGATCTGTTTGTATATTTTTCCCTAGCTCTGGAAAGCATAAAGTAGTTAGTTTATATAAAATTGGATATGCATCTTGAGAAGGCAAAGGTTTATCATAAGGACCTGCACTACTAGCCCATAATCCCTGTGAATCAATACGTAGAGCTATTTCTTTTTCTCCTGCTGTTTTAATTCTTAAGGCAAAAATATCTTCTTTAGCTCCCTGAATGTTTAATTTCTCTATATCACCTAAATCTTCTGTTATATGTAAAAGTCCCTCTATTACCTCTGAGTGATATAATTTAACTGCAGAATAATTTCCTTTAACACCACCTTCTCCTATTATTGGTCTAAATATGGTACGAGGATCATTTACCCTTGCTAAAGCATCTAATACCGCAACAGTTTCTGGACTTGGAGGTGGTTCTTGATTAAGATGATTTATTTCCTGCGACATATTATAAAAATCTACAAATCCACAACGTAGATTATATGTCTAATTGTAGACATAAATATTGAAATAATGCAAGAAGGGAAATAATAATGTTTAAAATAGAAGATTCTTGTTATAAGTCTAATGGGAAAGCTTCTAATGCAAATTTTTCTTTAGAAATCATACCTTGTATTTCAGAGTTAAAAGTAAAATTACGCTTAATTTCTTCGCTCATAGGCATTCCATGTTTAATAAAAATTCCAGTTAAATTTTTGGCTGAAGTTATGATATGAGAAAGCCTAACTTTTTCTATAGCTTTGGCATTTTCATATATAGCAGAAGCTAAACCTTCATAAATATCTTTAGATGTTTGTAAATATTTAGTATGTTGAGTTTTTAAAGCATCATCGGCTAACGTTACTAATACGTAATAAAAAAAGAATTTATTTTCTATGCCTTGAAGTCCTAATCTTCCCACACTGTCACTCAGAGTAATGATAGTATTATCCATACAAAATTGTTGAGCCATCCCAATAAAGTGTCTAAAACGAAATAGTGCAACATTATCTGTAAAGCTCTCTCTTATTGACCTAGGAGTTTCTGGAATCTCAGACATAACTAATATAGGACATCATATAATATTAATTTTGTCAAAATATAGACACAAATCATTTAAAGTGGAAGAGATTTGAAGAGTTTTTAGAACAAAAATATTTTTTTATAAAAGTGATTTTTAAATTTGACATCTATACTCTAGTACTCCTATAATTTCCCAATATATGAGTTCGCAGTCAGAAAATTGTCCAGGTAGTCCAAAAGAAGTATTACTTTTTCGTCATGGATTTTCCGATTATCTAGCAGCCAAAGCTGCTAAAAGAGCGGTACCTTATTATCAGGAGTTATTAGCTGGCATTAAACAAGATCCATTACCTTCTAATATCCAAGAATTAGCTCAAAGAGCTGCTGAAGAATTTCCTAGAACTTATGATACTGACGATGATACACCACTTGCACCAGGAGCTGTTGAACAATTAAAAGAATATGGAGAAGTTTTAAGAAATAGATATTTACAAGGAGAACTTAAATTACCAAGCGTTATTTTCGTTTCTCCAACTAAAAGAACTAGAGATACTTTTCTAGCATATATCAGTGGATTTCCCGAACTAGCTGAAAAAATTCAAGCTGGAGAAATTAATGTTATTGAAGATATAAGAATTAGAGAAAAATTATATGGAGAAGTAACTCAATATTCTGATAGAAATGTTTATTTTGGTTTACATCCTGAAGTAATAGAAGAAAGTAGGAGATTAGGTAGAAGAGCTTCTTTTGAACAACGTTATGCGGGAGGAGGACAAAATATTCCAGATAAAATGGCGGAAATGAGTGAATGGGATAAATATATTGCTACGGAATACGATGGTCAGGTAGTTTGGGCTTTTACTCATCACTTAGCGATTTTAAGTTATAGGTTAGTTGAAGAAGGATATAATGGTAATGAAGGCGATACAGTAGCTGATAGATTTAGAGAGTTAGATCATAACGAAACCCCGCCTCCTGGATCAGTCACTACATACGAAAGAGAATGTATAGATGATCCAATCTTAGGCAGAAGAGGGAAATTAGTACTAAAAAAAGCTAATGAAATTCCTGTTTAAACTTCCTATACTAGATTTATGAGCGATCATTTAGTTTTCGTAGTTCAGAAGCATAAAGCAACTAATCTTCATTACGATTTTAGGTTGGAAATAAATGGTGTTATGCCATCTTGGGCTATATCTAAAGGTCCGACTTTGGATAATACAGTTAAAAGACTTGCTATGCCCACGACTGATCATGATTTAGAATATCGACACTTTGAAGGTATAATTCCCGAAGGATCATATGGTGCAGGTCCTGTTATGATTTGGGATGAAGGATATTATATTCCAGAAATTGAGATTGAAAAAGGAGTTCGTAAAGAGATTACTGACAGAAAAGAAGGAGAAAAAATTATGGAAGAAGGATTAAAAAAAGGTGAAATAAAATTTGTTCTTCACGGTAAAAAATTACATGGTTCTTTTGCTTTAGTAAAAACCAAAGGTTGGGGTCCTAAAGATTCCTGGTTATTAATTAAACATAATGATAAGTTTGTCCAGAAAAATTATGATGCTAATAATTATGATTTATCAGCAGTTAGTAAAAAATCTATAAAGGAAATTAAAGAAGGAAAAGTTTAAGCAGAGGCTAATCTTTGGGCTCTTCTTACCCCTTCTGGTACAGTTTTTCCACGGTTCGTACTTTCTGCTCGATCAAGATCAATTATACCCTCAACCATTTTTGCTAATACAAAAATAGCAGCTGGAATACCAACAGGAGTGGGAATAAGAAATCCTGATGCTATTGCAAGGAGAAAATCTAGTCGCATCTTAGTAACAGCTTCATCATAATATTCTGAGGGATTAAATTCACCATCTTCTCTGTAAGCTTGAACAGGTTTTCTAACAGGAAGTAAAAATGCTCGTGCTATTTCTTTAAACATAGAATATATTTTATGCGAATTTAAATATAGATGCAAGATTAAACTTTATAGCATTAAGCGGATTATGATAGTAGCTGCTTCCAGACATAAGAGGGATGCGCCAGCTTGGATAGCTATCTTAGTTAACATCCATTTTTTATCAGTCCCACCGAAGACCGCTGAACTGACTTGTGTAGGAACTACAAACCCTATCCAGAAAAAGCCAGCCATTGCATACGCATTCCAAATAGGAAGATATGTAATAAATATAGCGAGTACTGATGTGGTTACTAATGTTATAAAAAATTGGAGAGCATAAAAAGGTCCCATTTCTTTCATCATTTTCTGCTGGACACTTTTAGAAAGTTTATCAAATCCGTGGATTTTACCCCATAAATTACCAAATATGGGCCCGTACCAAATAAAACCAATTATAAATTGGGCAACTGTAGCAAATATAATAGAGAGATAATTTAATTGCATAATTATATTGGTATTTTTAGAATAAAATAAAAATATATTAAATTGCAATAGTCAATTTTAGAAAAAAATTAAGAGCGGTAGACGCAAATTATTTGGAACCCAAGTTCTTCATCCAAATCTTAGCTCATTTTAGAAAATTAATGGAAGTTTATAGATTTTATTGAATAAATCCTATATAATTTAATACTATGCCTGAAGGTTCACCGAAAAGAGAGATTCAACCACGGTATGTTCCAGCCTATTTTGGAACGACGTTTGAAAATTTTCAAAAGTGTGCAGTGGTTACTGAGACTGGAGTAGTTTTTGAGAAAGGACGAGAATCGAGACATACATTCCTAGAAGATATGCAGTTTGTACCTTCCCTAAGTGGTGGAGCAAACTATGCTACAGCCAGAGCTAAAGAATTAGGTCATACACCTCTCATATTAAAAGGAGAGATCGATCAAAGAAGAAACTATAGATTACTTAATGAACCATTCCTAATAAAAGCAGTTTGGGTACCAAGAGAAGGTTTAGATTGGAGAGAATATCGTCCTTTTTCTGATACTTCTGATCCTGAGCAAAAGGAAAGTCATAGATTTTTTGAAGTGAAAAGTCCTACGGAGGTCATGCAAACTGAGCCACAACAGTAAATATTGTGAGAAGTTTTCTTCGACGTTATGGCTATAACCGTATATTATAGCTAATACTTTTCAATTTACAAAGCAAAGCAATGAGAATCAAACTCAAGAGTGAGGCTAAATTTCTTCTATTCCATAGGTCACGTCTAACGTGACTCGCTTACAAACTCGGGCGAAGCCGCGTTTGACGCGGAGCGGGTGACGGGAATTCTCCTTCGCCAAGACTTCGGAAGGACACAGTTGAACTCACCTTTGAGCGGCGAACCGGACTTGAACCGGCGACCTCTTCCTTGGGAAGGAAGCATTCTACCACTGAACTACCGCCGCGATAGTTTGATTTTACTAAAACCAGCTTAATCAGACAATTGCTAAATGATAGAGTTTATTCTTAATTCACTCTTACATAAATGCTATAATTTTTAAGAATGCGGTTTGTATTAGATAATTTCCCTCTTAAAAAAGTCATAAATATAATTTTATTCCTTCTTATAATTTTTGACATTTATATTTGTTTTTATCATTTGGGTAAAGCACCTTTAGATAATTGGGATGAGGCCTGGTATGGAGAAGTAACTAAACAAATGTTAAAATCTCATAATTTCATCATTCCGATGTGGAATGGAATGCCGTTTTTTGAAAAACCACCATTATATATGTGGTTATCTGCATTTTTTTCTATCTTTCTCAGACTTTCAGAATTTTCTATTCGATTCACTTCAGCTGTAAGTGGAATTCTTATATTAACAGGGGTTATATATTGGGTTAATAAAAAATTTGGCATAATTCCCTCTATAGCAGCATTTGCCACGCTCGCTTTAAATAATCTTTTTATTTGGAGGGTTAGGAGTGGAAATTTAGATGCTTTAACTGCGTTTTTTGTTTTTATTTCCTTCTTTTTAATTTTATGGAAATCTAAGAAAAGATTTGTTTTTTTAGGGTTATGTTTTGCACTTTTATACTTAACCAAAGGTTCATTTGTCTTTTTCCCCATGAGCATATTTATTATTCATGAACTTTTATTCAGAAGAAAAATGCTGCTTAAAGATTGGTTAAATTATATTTTGTTAGCGTTCATTGCTGTGGTCATTCCAGGCATTTGGCTATTTATAGGATATAAAATGGCTGGTCAGCTATTTGTTAATTCTTATTTATTTAATTCTGATCAGGGAGAAATTGGGTTTAATTTACATAATTTTAAGTGGGATTACGTTTTATATACTTACTATTCTTTACAAAGAAGATATTTTTATATTTTAATTTTAGGTTTAATTTTAATGCTTCGAAAATTAAAACAGCCTGTATGTTTTTTAATTCTTATTTTTCCAATTTCACTTTTAATTTTTCTTAGCTTTGCAGAAAAAAGTAATAATTGGTATCTGGTCCCGATCACGCCGTTCTTTTCTATGATTATAGCTTATGCATTGTATGAAATTATAATTTTCTTAAGAAATAATATTTTAGTCAAAAGTCTGATTTTAATCGTAATTTTAATTCTGTCGTATAAAACTTATACTATTAATATTCTACCTATTATAAATACTACTTCTGCAGCTGGAGAAGCCGCTAGCGGAAAATATTTAGACCGACATGCAAATCCAAATGACATAATAGTTAGACTAGATGATTTATATCCTTCCACAATTTACTACTCAAATAGAATAGTTTATTCATCACTCCCAGCATATAAAACAGGAGGAATTCAGATTAGTAGTGATGATTTAAAACAAAAAGTTAGAAGTAAAAATCAAAGATGGATCGTAGGAAGCAGAAGCGCTGTAAAAGATTTTGTGTCTCAATTTCCTAATTTCTCGTATAAATTAATTTATATTAATGGTCAGGAAACCATAGCGAAGATGTATTGAAGTTTAACGAGGTATTTTGAGTACGTCGCCTTTAAAAATAAGGCCGGGGTTTGTGAGATTATTTGCTTTAGCGATATCTACCCATTTATAACCATTAGCATAAGCACGAACAGCTATGTCCCAAAGATCATCACCTTTTTGCACAATATAAGTATTAGAATCTATTGCTGATTGGTTAGTTGTTAGAGGTGTAGGAGTGATAATAGTAGAAGGTTCCTTTTGAACATTTTGGGGGATAACTAATTTATCACCTGTAAAGATAGTGGATGGATTAGTTAAATGATTAGCGCGAGCTATATCTACGTAATTATATCCTGATCCATAAACTTTCTCAGCGATATGCCAAAGATCATCATTTGGTTTAACTATATAAGTTTTAACATTTGGTTTTACTGGCATTTGAGTTGGTGTAGGAGTGTTTTGAGCTGCCGTAACTTTAGGAGTAGCCGTAAGTTGTATAGAAGTGGCTGTGATTTGTTTACTGTGATTATTTCGGAAAAATGAAGCCAGAGCTATAACTCCTACCACTACGAAAACTACTCCTAAGAGTAAGCTTATATAGGATTCTGCCCAAGGTCCTTTATTTTTGGCTATTTCAACTTTTCTAAGTGTGGGATTTTGACGTCTGCTAGCTATTCTAGTTCTTCTTACAGGTGTTCGTTTTGCTTTAGTGACTGTTTTTAAATTTTTTCTAGTTTTTAATTTAGACTTAGTTCTTGGCATAGTTTTATTAATTGTAAACTAATTTATGCGGGCAGAGCAGAAATTATAATTTGAGTTTAAACATTATATACTTATCTCATATAAATTTTCAAGTTATTTGACAAACAATATAGTTGGTGATATAACATGCTCAATTTTAATATGTTTAATTTAGAAATTAAGGTAGAGGATATTCAAGAGGCGATAAATAAACCTGTAGATGGAGTAAAAGCATTCCGCACTATTACAACATGGAAAAATAAAAGAGAACTAGATAGGGCAGAATGGATTCAAACATATCAATATTATAATTTGAATCAATTAGCCTTAGAAATAGACAATTTAGAATCAGGTACGAAAGTTAGAGTAATAGGATATCCTAACTTTGAAGGTACAGAGACCATAGATAATGGTGCTACTACTTATAATTCTAGATATAAACGTGTAACTTCTCGCAGATATCATGCTGCAATGGACCGGTTTGTAACAGAAACAAGAAATCATGGAGAAACAATTAATGCTGATGTGAGAGCTACCACTTATTCTTTACATAAAACAAAAGATTCTCAACCTACAGAGGTTTCTATTGTTACTAAGGATCATGTTGAGAGTATTAGTGAAGTAGGTGTAGATCATGTGGATGCTCCTCCACTGGAAAAAGTCAAACTTGATTCTAATGTTCCCATAATGGTTCTAGGTAAGATAATTATAAATGCTGATGGTAAAGCACAAATTTTGGTAGATCAAACAATTACTCAAAAAGCTCCGGTATAATAAAACTTGCAAAACTGCTTAAAATATCCTATAATATTTATATGCCATATTCTTTAGAAAGAGAGCAAGTTAATAGTTTGCAACAGATAATTAAAAAAGGAGATACTTGGGCTAGGTTAGCTACTCAGAAAGTTAAAGGTAATATTTTAGATTTTGGAGGCGAGGCTATAGTGATTCCTCTAACAGATAATCCAGAGATTGTTTTTGCCATGTCCAGAAATAATATTACTCCCATAGAAGCAAAACGACTTTTTTACACTCAAAGGCTTTTTTCTACTCTATTTCCTTATCATATTCCAGAATTTGTTACAGCATGGGGAAGTGAAAATAAAAAAGCAATAACTGGAACTATGAGAAGGAGAATATATGATAATACAAATGGTAATTTATTATCTTCATCTATAGATGTTGTTAATTTTTGGGAAGAAGTGGAAGAACCTCGCGTATTTGGTAGAGATTTATTAGATCGCAATAGAAAAAATTATAAGTTTGGACCTGATGGCAGTGAATATTACTTAGATACCATTACTGGTCTTAGGCTAGAGATTTCTACTATTAAAAATATATTTACCTGGATGGATAATCATACAATTATAAACCCTGTAACAAATGAGGAACGAGGATATACCTCAGAAGAAAAAGAACAAGTGCTGGTGGCTATAAGTAAATTACGTGTGCTTAATCAAATATCGGTATCTGAATTTCGGTACTGGAATAAACTATGGAGGACTGAAAGAGCAAATCTTAAAAGAATCATTTTACCTTAAAATATTTTTGTAGAGTACAATTCTGCACCCGACTTCAAATACATCCATCACTGACTTATAGTGAAGCTAGGTGTCGAATGGTACTGGCGGGATTGGCGGGACTCGAACCCGTGACCTCCTCCGTGACAGGGAGGCGCTCTAACCAACTGAGCTACAACCCCATTCCTTAGAATCAAGAATTATGAATCATGAATTAAGGTTTGAACAGATCTAATTTTAACAAATTATTGATAAGCAAACAATGGTTTGGTACGATGGATCCATGACTAATCAAGAGATTGCTAAAATATTTAGAAACGTAGCTGCTGCTTATGCCATCATTGATGAAAAAAAACACTATTTCCAAATGCTAGCTTACCAAAAAGCTGCTGATGTAATCCAAAATTCTGCTTCGCAAATGGATGATTTAGTAAAAAATGGAGAACTTACTGGTTTTAGTGGTATAGGATCTGGATTAAAAGAGCATATTGAAGAACTTATTAAAAAAGGTAAATCTAGCCATTTAGACAGCATTTTAAGCAAAGTTCCTGCTAGTGTCTTCCCACTCCTGGAAATTCCAAGTATTGGGCCTAAAAAGGCATATAAATTAGTTACAGCTCTAAAATTAAATGATCCTAAGAAAGTAATTGATCAATTAGAAGAAAAAGCTAAAGAAGGAAAAATTACTAAACTCGAAACATTTGGTGAGAAATCCCAGTCAGATATTTTAAGAGCTATTGAAGAATTTAGAAAAGGTGCAGGTAAAACTACTCGTATGTTACTTCCAATGGCTTTTGAAATATCTCAGCAGTTAATTACTTACTTAAAAAAGTCTCCACATGTAGTAGAAGTTAATACCATGGGAAGTTTACGTCGAAGATCACCTACGGTGGGGGATTTAGATATAGCAGTGGCGACTAAAAATAAAGATGCTGTTTTAGATTATTTCACTAAATATCCTAATAAAATGAGGGTTATTGAAAAAGGCACCAATACTTCATCCATAATTACTAGTTCGGGAACTCAAGTAGATCTGATGACTGTTCCAGTGGAAAATTATGGAAATTTAATACAACATTTTACAGGCGGTAAACATCATAATGTTCACTTACGTGAAGTAGCTCTACGAAAAGGTTTTTCTATTTCTGAATATGGAGCGAAACATAAAATAAAAGGTAAAGAGGAAATTTTAAAATTCACAGATGAAAAGAAAGTTTATGAAACATTAGGTATGGAATATATTCCGCCAGAACTGCGAGAAGATAGGGGAGAGATAGAACTGGCTTTAGCGCATAAGTTACCTAAATTAATTGAAGAAAAAGATATAAAAGGAGATTTTCATATTCATACTAGTTATCCTATAGAACCCAGTCATGATATGGGATTAAATTCTATGCAGGAAATGTTAGATAAAGCTAAAAGTTTAAAGTATGAATACTTAGCTTTTTCTGACCATAATCCCAGCCAAAGCCAACATACTAAAGAACAAGTCTTTAATATCTTAAAAAGACGGAGAGAAAAGATTGAACAGTTAAAAAAGAGTAATAAAAGTGTTCGAGTAATTAGTATGCTCGAAGTAGATATTTTACCAAATGGCAAACTAGCTATTGATGATAAGTGTTTTGAATATTTAGACGCAGTTATAGTTTCTATTCATAGTGTATTTAAAATGGATAAAGAGAAAATGACAGAAAGAATTATAAAAGGCTTATCTCATCCTAAAGCTAAAATACTCGCTCATCCAACTGGACGTTTACTAGGTAAAAGAGCAGGTTATGAAATTAATTTAGATAAAATTATTGAATTTGCTAAGAAAAATAAAAAGGCTCTGGAAATAAATGCTTGGCCTGAAAGATCTGATTTACCTGATGATTTAATTAAAAAAGTAGTTGAAGCTGGAGTTATGTTGACTATAGATACAGACAGCCATGCTAAAGATCATATGGATTTAATGAAATATGGAGTTTGGCAAGCAAGGCGAGGTTTTGCGACTAAACATGATATTTTAAATGCAAAGAGTTATAATGAAGTAGCAGAATTTTTAGAAATAAAATAATTGAGAGGGTTTGTTGGAGGAGGTGAAGATATGTTTATATTTATAGCAATTGTTATCGTAATTTTACTTTTTGCCTGGATTTCTTATAACAGTTTAATTACTTCTAAAGTTAGAGTAGGAGAAGCTTTTTCTCAGATTGATGTTCAATTAAAACGAAGAGCTGATTTAATACCAAATTTAGTAGAAACTGTTAAAGGTTATGCTAAGCATGAAAAAGAAATTTTTGAGGAAGTTACTAAAGCTCGTGCTAGTTTAGTGGGAGCCAACTCAGTTGCTGATAAAGCAAAAGCTAATAATCAGTTAGCAGGTGCTTTAAAAACTCTTTTTGCAGTTTCTGAGAATTATCCCAATCTTAAAGCAAATGATAATTTTAAAGAGCTTCAAGAAGAATTATCTGATACTGAAAATAAGATTGCATATGCTAGACAGTTTTATAATAGTGTAGTTATGGATTACAATACTAAGTTATCTGTTTTTCCAACTATGATTTTTGCTAGTATGATGCAATTTAAACCTGCAGATTTTTTCGCAGCAACTGAAGAAGAAAAGAAAACAGTAAAAATTAGTTTCTAATTTTTAAGTGGAGGGGTCCTGTTGCGGTTTTCCTTTCCAAAATGTTTGTCCTTTAATCTGAAGATTAAGCGGACTGCACATTTTTGAACCTTCCCACCCGCACCACCCCAATCTAAATAATTTTAAATTAAAATTGATTTATTAATTGAAAGTTATAAATTAGTAATTAGAAATTGATAGTTATGAATATTTATTCTCAAATATCTGCTAATAAATGGAAGACATGGTTAATCATGTTACTTTTTGTGGTTTTTATCGCTACTCTTTCTTACGTTTTTTCTAATGCTTTAGGTTATGATGCAGTTAGCATTACAGGTTTTGCTTTAGTTATTGCTGGAATAATGAGTATAGGAAGTTATTATTATTCTGATAAATTAGTCTTAGCTACGTTGAATGCCAAAGAAATTTCTGAAAAAGATAATCCGCAACTTTTTCATATAGTAGAAAATTTAGCTATAGGTGATGGGTTACCTATGCCTAAAATTTATATAGTGAATGATCCTTCGCCCAATGCTTTTGCTACTGGGCGTGATCCTAAACATGCGGTAGTCTGTGTAACTACCGGAATATTGCCTCTTATGGATAAAGCAGAATTGGAAGGAGTCTTAGCTCACGAATTATCTCATGTTAAAAACTTTGACACGAGACTTATGGGAATTGTAGCGATTTTAGTCGGATTTGTAGCTATTTTAGCTAATATTTTTATGAGGAGTCTTTTTTGGAATAGTTTTGGAGGACGTGATCGTGATAGAGAAGGTAATCAGCTTCAGTATATTTTTTTAATAATTGGTATAATTTTTGCTATACTTTCTCCTATTGCTGCTACATTAATTCAACTAGCCGTGTCTAGAAAACGTGAATTTTTAGCAGATGCTTCAGGAGCACTTTTGACTCGCTATCCAGAAGGATTAGCTTCAGCTTTAGAAAAATTGGAAAAATATTCGAAACCTATGAAAAATGTGAGTAATGCTACTGCTCAACTTTTTATAACTAATCCATTTAAAAATGGTGGCCAATGGTTCTCTTCACTTTTTGATACACATCCACCTTTGGAAGAGAGAATTAAAATACTTAGAAATATGTAAATTTTCTTGGTTTCACTCATAATGGAGATATGACTATCTTATTAATATTAATTGGTAAATTAATTTCATTTGTTAGTAAATTGCTTAACAAAGGCTCTGGTTCTACTTGGCCGGGAGAGCTAGCTTTGATAATAAATCCAAAATTTGTAAAAAAAATTACATTAAAAAATCCTAATTTAAAAATTATTCTAATTGCAGGAACTAATGGTAAAACTACTACCTCTCTTATGATTTATGAAATTTTAAAGGCTGCAGGATATAAAGTTTTTAGAAATGAAAGTGGAGCTAATTTATTAAATGGTATTGCATCAAGTTTGATAAAAAACTCTAGTTTGTCAGAAAAGATAAATTATGATTTTGGGATTTTTGAAGTAGATGAAAATAATTTACCTCTAGTTTTAGAAAATCTAAATCCATACGCAATTTTACTTTTAAATTTATTTCGTGATCAATTAGACCGTTATGGAGAATTAAATGGTATTGCTAAGAAATGGGAAAGTGCACTTCAAAAAGATAATTTTGAGCATCTTATTTTAAATGCAGATGATCCCTTAATGACATATATTGGATATTCTATATCGTCGTCGCGAACGAAGCGTGGCGACCTTAGTAAGATTGCTTCGTCACATTCTGTTCCTCGCAAAGATGATATTACATACTTTGGGTTGCCGGAGAATTTGATGACTCAGAAAACATTAATTCATGGAGCTGATTCTATTTACTGTCCTAATTGTGGAGAAAAATTAATTTATAAAAAAGTTGCTTATTCACATTTAGGGAAATATAACTGTCCCAAGTGTAAATTTAAAAATCCTCTAGTCCAAAAAGACGAGATCCTTCGTTTAACTCAGGATGACAAGAATTTTCCACTTCCTGGTTTATATAATAAATATAATACTTTAGCTGCAGTAACTCTTGCTAAGAGTTTAGATTTAAAAGACGAAGTAATTGAAAAGGGGTTAGAAAATATAAAGCCTGCATTTGGCCGACAGGAAAAAATAGAAATTGATGCGAAATTTGTACAAATATTTTTATCAAAAAATCCAACTAGCTTTAATCAAAGTTTAGAGACAATAATTGGAATAGAAAAAAATCCTAATGTTTTATTTGTTTTAAATGATCGAATTCCTGATGGAAGGGATGTAAGCTGGATTTGGGATATTGATCTTGAATCATATATTGATAAACTGAAAAACATTACTATTAGTGGAGATAGATGTTACGATATGGGACTTAGAGTTAATTATTCGATGGAATTTCCAATTTCTAATTCCAAAATAAATCAAAATATTCAAATGTTCGAAGATTTACAAGAAACGATCAAAGCTGGTTTGGATTCAATTGAATCAGGCGAAACGTTATATGTTCTGCCTACCTATTCAGCCATGTTAGAAGTCAGAAAGATTTTAACAGGGAAGAAAATATTATGAAAAAATATAAATTAAATATCGGTTGGCTTTATCCCGATCTTATGAATATTTATGGAGATCGGGGAAATATAATTGTTCTTCAGAAAAGATGTGAGTGGCGAGGAATTAAAACAGAAATTATTTCAATTGATCAAAATACCAATAATGAACAATTATTAAATTGCGATCTACTGATGATGGGAGGAGCACAGGATACTCAGCAAGAAATAGTCGGGAAAGACTTAGAAAAGAAAAAACAAACCTTGAAGAAAATGATAGAGGATTACGTCCCTGGACTTTATATTTGTGGAGGATTTCAATATTTAGGAAAATATTATAAAGAAGCCAGTGGAAACATCATAAATCAACTGGGAATTTTAGATATGTATACAGAAAATCCAGGAGATAGGAGATTAATAGGGAATATAGCAATTGAGGTTGATTTCGTCATTGCGAACGAAGTGAAGCAATCTAAGTGGGTTGAAAAGCGAAAGGGTCCTCACGGCCTTCGGCCTCAGGACGACGATGATTGCATCCTAGTCGGTTTTGAAAATCATGGAGGAAGAACCATACTTGGTTCTAATATTAAACCTTTAGGAAAAGTAATTTATGGTTATGGAAGTAATGATGTTTCTTTAGAAGAAGGAGCGATATATAAAAATACGATTGGAACATACTTTCACGGACCAATACTGCCTAAAAACCCCGAACTGGCTGATTGGTTAATTGCACGGGCGCTTGAAAAAAAATATGGTTCGACAAGCTCATCAGAATCTAAAGAAAAAATTGAATTAAAAATTCTAAATGATTCAATAGCTAAAAAAGCTAGAGAAGTAATATTAAAAAAATTAATTAAGAATTATTGAATTCCTTTCTTTTCTTTCCAATTATCAATTTCTGCGTTAATAGTTTCTGCCATTGATGTTGTTTGCTCAATAATTTTCTTTCTTAGGCGTGATATCTTGCTATTAATAGCAGTTTTTTCATATGAATCTATATTTCCCCGTAATTCCTCAGTCCGTATATCAGATAATAAATCGTGTATTTTTTCTTGTAAATCGCTATTTTCACTAATGGCTTCGTGATATAAAGATCCTAAGCCTGCAGCTAAATATATTAATTCTCCACTAGTCCATTTGTCAGAAATACGAATAGTTTTAGATAAAATATCGCCTTCTTCCAGTAATAATCTAGCTGCTTGTTCATGTGCAGGATCTACTGTTTTATTATTCCTTCTCTCTCCCGTTCTACCCCTAAAAACATTCGGATCTAAAGTAACAGCTGCCAAATAATCTTTAAAAATATTAAGATTTCTTTCATGAAGATCCAGTCTCTCTTCAACATTAAATTGTCTAATAAAACCATTAGCTATTACATTACGCGCATATCTTTGTAAAAGCTCAGTTGGATTTTCTGTAGCAGTAGCTTTGCTTATTAATAATCTTGATGTTTCAGAAAGTACTCTAGGATTAGCTTTATTATGTTCATAAACGCTATGTATGGCTAGAAGGCTAGCTACTAAACCAAATATAGTAGTTCCCATGGCATCTCCTTGTATAAATTCTGTTAAAGATAAAATTCCAGCACCAAAACTTAAAATATCTCTTATTAGTAGTATATCTGGAGGATCTACGTCATCAGGTCTTTTTGATAGCTATTTTCCGGGGGTGGCATAATAGAGTAATTATAAATATATATTTTTCATTGTAAAGATGCTTTATTTATTCTCAAATAAAGCATGCATATCTTCAGCTAAAACTTCTCCTTTTATTGAGAGAATTTTAATATGAGGAATCTGATCTAATGTGATATCTCCATCTTTAAGATCTCTTTTCATGTTATAGAGAATTGTTCCGAGATTATTTACTACAATCGCATTCCATAAGTCAGGTGGTATTACAGGATCTGTATCCTCAGGAGAAGGTAAGAGACGAACGTCATGGTCCCAAGGAATTATTCCAGTATCTGGATCTGATTTATTACTGCCAATAGGTATATTATATACATAAGTTGGTTTGCCATTATTGTAGCGATATTCATATCTATTATGAGTAGAATCATTTTCTAACCAAAAAGCTGATCCTACTGCTCTAACTCTTTTCTCTCCAAATCTATTAAGTAATTTTATATGATCTACAATAATTCCATAAACTCCACTGCCAATTAAATCTGTTGGACCAGAGTGTTCAGCATCTTCATAGCCATCTCCAGAAGTATTTTTATCTTTCATAATCATAGCAAATGAAATAACAGGACCTCCCAATTGACGCGCTCTTCTTTTTAATCCGTTAGCAGTTCTAATACCTATTTTTCCATCTATAGGTACTAAAAATTCCCAAAGTGGATTATCTGTACCATGAACTAGGTCTCCTGGCCTAAATTCACTGTGACCTAATTCTTTTGTTTCTTTTTTCTCTATCATGGCAGCGATTATATCATAAGGAGTTTATTGATATAATACTTCACATGACTAACTTTTGGGATAAATTGCCAAAAAATTTTACTGTTCTAGCTCCGATGGAAGATGTGACAGACACAGTTTTCCGTCAAATCGTGATTAAAGCGGATAGACCAGATGTCTTTTTTACAGAGTTTACCAATGTAGATGGACTTTTATCTAAAGGAGTAGAGAAAGTTGCCCAAAGATTAAGATATGAACCTAACGAAAAACCACTAGTCGCGCAAATTTGGGGAAATGATCCAGAAAAATTTTTTAGAGCAGCTAAATTATTAACTGATTTAGGATTTGATGGAATTGATATTAATATGGGTTGTCCACAGAGAGATGTAGTGAAAAAAAACTGTGGAGGGGGATGTATTAATGTTCCCTCTCTGGCGGCAGAAATTATTCAGGCTACTAGAGAAGGTGCTAATGGATTGCCAGTTAGTGTAAAAACCAGAATTGGTGTTAAAAAAATTATCACAGAAGAATGGATTTCACATTTACTAAAGCAAAATCTCGTGACTTTATCAGTACATTTACGTACTGTGGCAGAAATGTCTAAAGTTCCAGCGCACTTTGAAGAACTTAGTAAAATTGTTGAGCTAAAAAATTCTATTAATCCTAAAACTAAAATTGTTGCTAATGGTGATATAAAAAGCATGAATCAGGCAGATCAACTTTTTGAAAAATATAAAATAGATGGAGTTATGATAGGACGAGGAATTTTCGAAAACATTTGGGTATTTAACAGAAAAATTGATCCACAAAAAATTGGTTTGAAAGAGAGATTAAATTTACTTTTAGAACATGTTAATTTGTATGAGCAAGTTTGGGGAAATAAAAAAGATTTTAATGCACTAAAAAAATATTTTAAGATTTATACTTTTGGAATTAGCAATGCTTCAGAAATAAGAACTAAACTCATGGAAACTAAAAATTATGAGGAAGTAAGAAATATTGTAGCTAATATCTATTGACAATATTAATTTTAGTAGCTAATATCTCTATATAAAACTATGGGACTTGAAAATAGAGATCAACAACAAAATTTAGAACGTGTTAGGACTCAGAAAGCAATATCTGCTGTAAGGAATAGATTTATGGCCGAACAATTACTAGATCGTGAAGCAAAACTTAGAGCTTTGTATCCTACTGTCAATTTTAGTAATATTGTTTCTAATGATTTTGTTGTTTTTGACTACGATAATTTTAATATTGAGGATTTTTGGAATAGAGCTAAACAAGAATATCCTGAGCATGCTGGTAAGATTGATGAATTAAAAAATGTATTAAAAACTGCAAAAACAATTAAAGAAAATTCTTCATATTCTCAAATTGAGGGAGTAGAGGCAGCTTTTGGTTTTGATGGTAATCATACGCGTCGAAGATTATTAACTGATATTCTCCTAAATAGAATTAGCAAAGATGGAAAAACAATTGATGGGTCAATTAATTTGGGAGAAGAAGCATTAGCAATGGAAAGAGAGATTTTTGATGGAAGAGATGAATGGATGAATGATGCTATAACTACTGGTAGAAATGAAATGCTAGAGGAGATTATTGGATCAATATTATTTAATACATTACGTATGTCTGCTAATACTCAGAATCAAACTTCCTAAAGCCGGGGAGTAATTTGAGTTATTAAATTAATTACCTCCCAAATGGGAGTTTTTTTGTAATTTAAAAAGATGCTGAAACAAGTTCAGCATGACAATAAAAATTGATTTATAATAAACTTATGAAAATTGATATTAAAAAATTAGCAAAACTAGCTAATATTCCACTTAAAAAAGATGAAGAGGAAAAACTAGAAAAACAACTAGAAGAAACTCTTAAATATATAGAAAGTTTAAATAAGATTGATACTTCCAAAACTTCAGAGACTAATGAAGTGACAGATTTAAAAAATGTTTTTAGAGAAGATATCGTTGAACGATCTTTTACTCAAGAAGAAGCTCTAAAAAATGCTAAGCACACATATAATGGATTTTTCGTCGTAAAAGCTGTTTTAAGTGAGGAGATGACTAGTTAATATGGAATTACATGATTTAACTATTACACAAACTAAAAAGGCACTTTTAGATCGGGAAATCTCAGCAGTGGAATTAACTAAATTATATATAGAGAGAATTAAAAGTTTAGATGAAAAATTTAATTCATTTGTTACTACCACTTTTGATAAAGCGTTAGAATTGGCTAGAGAAGCGGATAATAAAATTACTCAAGGAATGAATTTGCCTTTATTAGGTATGCCTTTAGCTATAAAGGATAATTTTTGTACTCAAGAGATTAGAACCACAGCTTCTAGTTTCGTTCTAGAGGATTTCATTCCTACATATAATTCTACTGTGGCTCAGAAATTATTTGATGCCGGAATTGTTTTATTGGGTAAAACCAATATGGATGCGTGGGCACATGGCTCTAGTACTGAAACTTCAGATTTTGGTAGCACCAAAAATCCCTGGGATTTGACTAGATTACCAGGTGGTTCTTCTGGAGGATCTGCAGCCGCAGTAGCTTCGGATGAAGTGCTGGCGGCTATTGGTTCAGAAACCGCAGGTTCTGTTCGTGGTCCAGCTAGCTGGTGTGGAATCGTGGGTTTGAAACCTACTTATGGTAGAGTTAGCCGTTTCGGAGTCGTAGCCATGGGCTCATCTTTAGACTCACCTGGACCCATGACTAAAACTGTAGAAGATGCAGCTTTACTCCTAGAAGTTCTGGCGGGAAAAGACCCTAAAGATGCTACTACTTCTGATCATCCGGTTAAAAAATATTCTCAAGGTTTAAAAGATAAAAAGATGATGACCATTGGTATTTCTGATGAATATTTTGAAAACGCAGAAAAAGAAATAGGAGAAAAAGTTAATGAAGCAATAAAGCTTTTAGAAAAACTAGGACATAAGATAAAAAAAATAAAATTATTTAATCCTAAATATGCTATAGATGTATACACTATTCTTATGCGCTCTGAGGTCTCTTCTAATTTAGCCCGCTATGATGGGATAAGATATGGATTTGGTAGAGATAGATTTGGCGAAGAAGCTAAAAGAAGGATCATGCTAGGAACTTATACTTTATCTTCTGGATATTATGATGCATATTATAAAAAAGCACAGAAAGTGAGAACGCTTATTATTGAAGATTTTAAAAATGCATTTAAAGAAGTGGATGTGATAATTGGTCCTACTCTTCCTAGTGTGGCACCAAAAATTGGTTCAACTGCTAATAATCCTATGTTTGGTGAAATGGCTGATATTTTAGTTGAACCATCATCTATAGCGGGTCTTTGTGGAATAAATATGCCAGTGGGATTTGATTCTCAAAGTTTGCCAGTTGGTATGCAAATAATAGGAAATCAATTTGCAGAAGAAACAATCTTAAATTTAGCTTATCAATACGAAAAAGAAACGCAGTTTTGGAGAGAAAAACCAAAAATAAAATGATTAAAAATTGGTGATAAAAATGAGATTGCTTCGTCGTTTGCTGATGCAAACTTCTCGCAACGACGTCGCGAGGGAACGAAGTAACCGTGGCGATCTCATATAAGTTATTCCAATTAAAAAATTATGAAAAATAAATACATCCCTGTCATAGGTCTAGAAGTACATGTAGAATTAAAAACTAAATCCAAGATGTTTTGTGGATGTGATGCTTCATATTTTGGGGAAGAACCTAATTCTCATACCTGTCCAGTTTGTTTAGGTTTACCGGGAGCGCTTCCAGTTCCTAATAAAAAAGCTATTGAATGGTGTTTGAAAATCGGGATGGCGCTAAACTGTAAAATTCCTTTAGTTTCTAAATTTGATCGAAAAAATTATTTTTATCCAGATTTAGCTAAAGGTTATCAAATAAGCCAATATGATCAACCTTTCGCAGAAAACGGATGGATTGAATTAACACTTAAAGATGAAAAAAAGAAAAAAGTCAGAATTCGTAGAGTACATATGGAAGAAGACACAGGGAAATTGCTACATGAAACAATAAATGGTGAGAAAGTAAGTTTAATAGATTTTAATAGATCAGGAGTTCCATTAGTTGAGATAGTAACAGAACCGGATTTTGAATCAGCTGAAGAAGTGAAGGCTTACCTAAAAAAACTACAACAAATTATTCGTTATCTAGAAGTCTCAGATGCTGATATGGAAAAAGGACAAATGAGATTAGAACCGAATATATCATTGAGGGAATTTAGAATTCAGAATTCAGAATTCAGAATTGATGAGAATTTACCCTCATATAAAGTTGAGGTTAAAAATATTAATTCATTTAATTTCGTAGAAGACGCTATAGAATTTGAAATAAAAAGACAAAGTAAAATTTTAGATGAGGGAAAATTACCAACTCAAGAGACTCGCGGTTGGAATGAAGATCGAAAAGAATCTGTGTCCCAAAGGTCTAAAGAAGATGCTATGGATTATCGTTATTTTCCAGAACCAGATATACCACCAATCAAGTGGAAGCAAGAACAAGTTGATAACCTAAAGTCTCAAATGCCAGAATTACCGGATGTAAAAATTGAAAGATATGTTAAAGATTATGGAGTAACTTATTATAACGCAGAAATCATAGCTCGTGAGAAAAAATTAGCAGAATTTTTTGAAAAAACAATTGAAGTTTGTGAAGAATTAAAAAATAAGAAAGAAAATAGCTTAGATTATAAAACTATTACTAACTGGATAATAAATAAAAAAATAGATCCAGAAAAAATTCTTCCAGCAGAATTTGTCACCGAAATTCTAAAAGCAACTAAAGTTGAAGGAATTGATGAAGCAGAATTAGAAAGTATACTTAAAAAAATTATTGATGGAAATGAAAAAGTGGTTAATGATTATAAATCTGGTAAAGAAAATGCCATTATGTTTTTAGTAGGTCAAGCTATGAGAGAGTTAAAAGGAAAAGTAAAAGCAGATGAAGTAAAAGAAAAATTGCAAGATTTATTAAAGTAATATTTTGTTCTATTGTTTTGTTTAATAGATTCTATATAAAATAAATATACTTAAGGATAGTTTAGCTATCGAAACCCTTCGACTTTGCTCAGGGTTATAATAAAATATGGCTGATTTTGTACATCTTCATAACCACAGCGAATATTCACTTCTAGATGGACTTTCAAAAATAAAAAAAATGGTAACTCAAGCTAAAGCATTAGGTATGAAATCTTTAGCTATTACAGATCATGGATCTATGTATGGAGTTATTTATTTTTATAAAGAATGTGTGGCTCAAGAGATAAAACCTATTATTGGCTGTGAAATTTATATTGTCTCTGGATCGAGATTTGAAAAAAATGATAATAATTATAACCATTTAATATTGCTAGCAGAAAATAATGAGGGTTATAAAAATTTAATGCGTATAGTTTCAGCTGCTAATTTAGAAGGTTATTACTATAAACCTCGCTGTGATTTAGAGCTCCTTCGTAAGTATTCTAAGGGTATTATTTGTTTATCAGCCTGTGTAAATGGTTTTGTCTCAGATCCATTACTAGCAAATCAGGAAAAAGAAGCAGAAAGAAGGGCTAAAGCGCTTTCGGAAATTTTTGGGCCAGATCATTTTTATTTAGAACTTCAAAAACATTTAAAGGTGCCACCTCAAGAAACTTTAAATCCTAAGTTAATTGAGTTATCTAAAAAATTGGGTATTCCTCTGGTTGCTACTAATGATAATCACTATACATTTAAAGACGACGCACAGGCACAGGAAGTTTTACTATGTATTCAGACTCAAACTACTTTAACTGACACCAGTCGTAAGCTGTCGATGATAGATTCTCCAGATTTTTATATGAAAAGTCCCGAAGAAATGTCAGAACTTTTTATCGATCAGCCTACTGCTATTTCTAACACTTTAAAAATTGCAGATATGTGTAATGTAGAGATAACTCTAGGGAAATGGAAAATGCCTAGATTTGACGTTCCTGAAGGGAAAACAGCAGCAGAATTTTTACGAGAAAAAGTTTATGAGGGAATGGAATTTAGGTATAAACCAGTGAGGGAAGAAGTAAAAAACAGAGTGGAATATGAATTGGATATTATTATTAAAAAAGGTTATGAAACATATTTCTTAGTAGTCTCAGATTTCGTTAATTGGGCTAAAGATAATGGAATTAGTGTAGGGCCAGGTCGTGGTTCAGCTGCTGGATCTGTAGTTTCATATTGCTTAAAAATAACAGACGTTGAGCCATTTTTCTTTAAACTTCCATTTGAGCGTTTCCTAAATCCACTTAGGCCTTCAGCTCCGGATATTGATTTAGATTTCGCAGATATCAGACGCGATGATGTTATAGCTTATGTGACTAAAAGATACGGTGCTGATAAGGTAGCGCAAATTATCACTTTTGGAACTATGGAAGCTAAAGGTTCAGTGCGAGATGTAGGTCGTGTATTAGGCATGCCGTATGCCGGGCCTGACAGAATTTCTAAAATGATTCCTCTTGGTTGGCAAGGTCATGCTATGACTTTAGATAATGCACTCTCTCAGAGTCCTGATTTAAAAATGGCCTACGATACCGAGCCAGAAACTAAAAAGCTCATTAATTTGGCTAAGAAAATAGAAGGAGTAGCT
>PJMG01000019.1 GCA_003173895.1 Candidatus Levyibacteriota bacterium
CGCTCTGAGCTGTTGTCCATTAAGATCAAAAATAGCGTATTTCATACAACCAATTATACCAAAGAACTTACGTAATTTCTATAACTTTTTCCATACTCTCATTTTTAGCGATTTGAGATAGAATTCCTAAGAAAATGAAGGTAGAAATAAGCGATGATCCACCGTATGAAACTAAAGGCAAAGCCACACCTACAACAGGTAAAATACCAATATTCATGCCTACATTTAGCACAAATTCGATAAAAATCATCGAAAAAGAGATAATACTAAGATTTTTATAAAACCCATCGTTTAGATTCTGAATTACTTGAAACATTTTCCAGAAGAGATAAATAAATACTAAAACTAAGATAATAGCCCCTATAAATCCCATTTCTTCACTAGTCGCAGCGAAAATAAAATCTGTATGTTTTTCAGGTAAAAAATGCAATCCACTTTGGGTCCCTAATCCAAAACCTTTACCTAAAAAGCCTCCTGAACCGACGGAAATAATGGATTGAATCATATTATAGGAACTTCCCAACGGATCATAAGAGAGTTTTAGAAACGAAGTAAGTCTAGCCTGTTGATAACCCTTCAGGAAAAATTTCCAAACAATCGGCAAAGAAATTAAAGCTGGAACTAAGATAGTTAAGAAGTATGATATAGGAAAACCAATTACTAAAAGTGATAAAAAGAAAGTTAGTGCATAAACTAAAGCACTGCCTAAATCTGGTTGTTTAAAAATTAAGAAAAATACAGGAAGTAAAGCGATTATAGACGTGTAAAATTTACGGGTCAAACTACCAGGTTGGACTAAAAACTGAGCAAAACAAATAGCTAAAATAGGTTTTAATAATTCTGAGAATTGTAAACTTACGCCAAAAAAACTTAGCCAGCGCACAGCACCATGACTAGCATGTCCTGCGAATAAAACAAATAATAAAATAGCCAGTGAGACAAAGTAAATCGGTGCATAAAAACGAGAAATAAATTCTATATTAATTCTAGAAAAAATAAAGAATGCAATTATAGCCAGAATTGTATAAATCAATTGGCTCCTAAAATAAATCGGATCTATGGAAGATAAAACTATTAAACTAATGACACAAAGAATAATCGCAGGGAAGAAAAATTTAAGAAGATAACCCATGTTACTAATATATAGTCAAAGAAGATAAAATGCAAAAATTATTGACAAAAATACAGCAAGCAATTAAAATTAATTTATGATTAAGATATTAACAATGAATTGCCCAACCAGAAACCATCTCAAGTTGTGAGGTTGTAGCTAATTCTTTTATTTTACAGCCTCCAAAGAGAGGTTTTTTTTTATTTTATTTGTATGATTGAAAATGATTTAAAATTCTATACTAATGAAAAAAATTTATCACCGTTACCAACGGAATATGTGGAATCACGATTAGCACTTTTACCTAGAACCATTTTCAATATAACTCAAGCGTTAGGAAATGATGCACTCGTAGCTGCTAAATTTGATCATAAAAATCGTCCAAAAGAATATGGTAAATTACTAGCACAGATTTGTAGTATCCCAGAGCTGGAAAGAGACCTTTTAGAAGAGATTGATTTACAAACACAACTGGAAACAAGAGAAGCTATTAATAAAAAGGATCTTTTTATGGATATTCTTATTATTGGAACAGGTCCTGCAAGTGTAAGTTTCGCCACTAAAATAAGACAACTTTCTCCTGAGGCAAAAATTGTAATGATAGATGAAAGGAATTATCGAGGAGGACAATTTGCTGACAATGGATATAACTATAATTTGAATAGTTTAAGGCAAGGGCCTAAACTGGGATTTGCAGGAGAATTATCTGAACCGAATAATTTAGGAGATTCCGTTCTGGTCCAAGTATCAGATATTTCAAATGAAAATTATCCTCCTAAAGCCAAACTAGTTGCTTCTTTAAAAGTGAATGGATTCGCTGTAGCAAAAGCTATAGTTAATACAAAAGTATTAGATATCGTAGTTAATAATAAAGATGAAAAAATACCATATTCAGTAAAAGCTTTTCATAAAGAAACGGGCAGTGAGATTAATTTATTTCCTAGTCTTATTGTTTATGCTGGAGGACAAGGCAAACCAAAATTTGGAGTTGATATTTTAGTACCAGATACCCAAGAAGCATTGGCTAAAAAAGGTGATAGAATTTTTGTCTCTGAAACTTTCAGCGAACATATTCATTCGTTGTCAGCCGAAGATTTATTAGAAAAAGTAAAAAAGGGTATGGCTTTTATTGGAGGACGCGATTCTACTAATGTAGCACTAGGTGAAATTATTAATAAACTTTCTAGTATCTTACCAATTAGTGAAATTCAAAAACTGAAAATTGATGTATATGGTACAAAATATAACAATGCTGAAGAATTCAAAAAGGGGATTGGAACACAAAGATATGATGAACTTATTCCCTATATTGGTAATCTAATCCAGCCTCATAGGGAAAAAGTAAAGGAACTATTTGTAGGTGGAGAAGAAAAAGTAGGAATTAAAACTGCATCCTCTGTTCAAACTTATAGCACAATATCTTTCATGACAGGATATCATAATTCTTCATTTATAAATATGATAAAAAGTTCAAGAAAGTTAAAGTTACGTAATCTAAAGGGTAAAGGAGTAATGCAAGGAGAAACAATTGCACAGCAAGTAGGAAATGAAAATATTTATATAGTAGGAGTAGCAGTACAAGAAAAATTTGAAGGTAAAATACCTCGTTTTGCTCGATCAATTAGGCGTCATACTCCACGTATTCTCGCATTTGCAGAAAATATTGCAAAGCAACTTAAAACAAAAGATTGTGATCTTAAAAAAAATTTCTTTGATTTTTTTATTGGAAGAAGAGCATATAGAAACAAATTAGTAAATTATATCTACGCTAGATAAATTAAAATTATCCAATTTTCTTTACCTCAAATTCTTTTCCTAATTCTATATTTTCGACTAGTGCGTTTTCTTTAATATAATTTTCAAATCCCTCTGGAATAGATTCTAAAGTAACATTTACTTTTTCAGTTAAGGTAGTTTCTAATTCTTTTCTTTTTTCTTGAATTGAACGAACTATGTCACGAGCTTTTCCTTCATTGATTAATTCTGGTGTTAATTTTAAATCTAATTCCCCTGTCATTTCGCCCTCACCTTTTAACGATAGTCCTGTGGATTTTTCCAAAACTATATTTTTTACATTTAACTCATCTTTAATTAATTGCAATAATTTTTCATCAGCTATTAACTGTGAACTATGAACTGTAAACTTCGCCAATGGTTGTTTAACTTTCATTTGTTTTTCTTTTCTTTGAGATAAACCTAATTCTACAATTTGTCGGACAATTTTCATTTGATCTTCAAGTTTAGAATCAATTAAATCCACATTTTCCTCAGGCCAAGAAGATAAATGTACGCTTTCTTCACCAGTTAAATTAACGTAGATTTCATCTGAGACAAATGGAGTAAATGGAGCTAGTAATTTACAAAGTGTAGTTAAAACTGTGAAACCTGTGGCATAAAAATTATTTTTATCATCATTGTTTTTAGCAGTAGGACCTACTCTATCACGACTTCGTCTGATATACCAAAGAGATAAATTATTTATAAATGATTCTATAGCATCTGCTGCTTCTCTAGATTTATAATTATCTAATCCATCTTCCACCTCTAAAATTAAATTGTTGAGTAAGCTCAAAATCCATTTATCGAGTATATTATTTGAACGATTATTATCTTGAGTATTATTTCTACTCCATTCATCAATATTAGCATATGTTACAAAGAAATTATATACATTCCAGAGCATGAGTAAGAATTTTCGTCTGGTTTCATCAGCTCTTTTATAACCAAATAATAAATTAGACTCTGGATCTGCTTTAGAATACATCCAACGCATAACATCCACGCCTATTTTATCCGCTGCTTCATTAAACTCTATAGAATTACCCCAGGATTTATGCATAGGTCTTCCATCTTCTGCAAGCATAGAAGCGTAGCCTAAAACTGTCTCGAAAGGATTAGATTTTTCTAAAACAGTCGCCATCGCTATTAAAGAATAAAACCAGTTTTTAAATTGACCTGGGAAAGATTCAGTTATAAAATCAGCAGGAAACCACTGCTTAAAATATTCTTTATCTGTGGTGTAGCTTAATTTTTTAGTTGCCGGATCTATGAGAGTAGAGAAAGGAATTATTCCTGCATCAAGCCAAACATTTCCCACATCATCAATACGAGAGACAATATCTCCACATTCATCACATTTAATTTTTACTTCGTCTATATAAGGCTTATGTGGACTGTGTTTTTCAAACTTTTCCCACCCATAAACTGCTTTTTCTTTTAATTCTTCATAAGATCCTATCACTTGGAACTTCCCACACTTTTGGCACTCATAGATAGGGAGCGCTAACCCCCAATATCTGTTCTTTTTGGAGATTAACCAATCATGCATATTAGATAACCAATCGAGCTCTCTTTCTAATCCAAACCCCGGATGCCAGATAATTTTTTTAGCCGTCTCCATCATTAACTCTCTCAAAGTCTTCCCTTCTTTCTTATTATCTTTCAATTCTGAATTCTGAATTCTAGATTCTAAATTTTCTGGTGTGTCCATCGCTATGTACCATTCATTAGTGACTTTCCAAACTAATTCTGTTTTGCACCTCCAGCAAGCTGGATAACGATGAGTATAATTTAAGGTTTTAAGTAAATATTCTGGTTTAGTTTTTAGATAATCAATTATGATTTCTGGATGTTTTTTAGCATTTTGTCCACTCCACTCATTCATTCCTTCCACGTAAAATGCTTCATCATTAATAGGTTCAATTATAGGTAATTTATATTTTTTACTTAAGTCAAAATCCTCTTTTCCACAACCTGGTGCTACATGCAATAAACCGGTACCTTCTGTGGAAACTACTACTTCAGATGTTTCCACTACTGTATGAAAAGTTTCTGGATTTTCTGCTCGAGCACTTTCTGAGATGGGTAAGAAATCAAAAGGAGCTTTATATTTTAAACCTACTAATTCTTCACCACTAATCTCTTTTACCTCATGATATTCTGGTGCATCCTCTATACCAGAAAATATATAATCATGAATAGGTAATTCTTTACCTTTTAATATACGAGTGGGAGTATTTCCATTTTCATCTTTACCTATAAAAATTATTTTCTCTCCAGTATTTTTATTTTCCCACACTTTATATTTAAACTTTTTATTTATACCTACTCCTACATTGGCTGGAATAGTCCAAGGCGTAGTAGTCCAAACAAGAAGGGATGTATTACTCCATTTGTCATCAATATTATCGTCTTCGCGAGCGTCAGCCGATTCGGTCTGAGCTTCACGGTCGAAGACGTGGCGATCTTGAGATTGCTTCGTCATTATATTTCTCGCAACGACGTCTGATATTATTGGTAGTTTAAAAAATACTGTTTCGTGGGTTAATTCTTTATAATCTTCTGTTAACATTTCATGCTGCGAAATAGCTGTTTGGCATCGAGGACACCAAGGAACATTATCTTTACCCCTATAAATCCATCCTTTCTCATGACATACTTTTAAGAAATACCAAATCATGTAGTTATTCTCATCAGACATAGTAAAATACGAATTATCCCAATTCATAAAATAACCAAGTCTTTTAGATTGATCTGTTTGGATTTGAGAGAATTTTAAAACGCGATCTTTACATAGCTGAACGAATTTAGCTATTGAAGCATTTTTATCACCATCTACTAAATTTTCTATTTCTTTTTTATTTCTTATCCCTAATTCTTTTTCTACTTCTACTTCTACCCAAAGCCCCTGACAGTCAAAACCATTTTGGAATCTTTGCTTAAACCCACGCATATTTTTATATTTTTGCCAAAGGTCTTTATACGTTCTACCCCATCCATGATGAACACCCATAGGATTATTTGCAGTTATAGGTCCATCGAAAAATGAAAAGCGCTCTTTAGAAAAATCATTTCTATGAAGATATTTATCTACTATTCCATCTTTATACCAATGTTCTAATTTTTCTCTTTCAAGTGCTGGAAAGTCTGGTTTTAAATCAACAGGTTTAAACATAACCTAATTTTATCTAAGAATAGCTTTTTATTCAATAAAGAACTATTAAACGAATCAAGCATTGAAATTAATTTATAAATAGATTATATTTATCAGAATATGCCAGAAGTCGATAAATCCTTCAGCGATGTTAAAACTAATTTAGAAGTATTTTCTAAGATATCTACTTCTTTTGAAAAACTCCAATTAAAAGAAGGTAATCCAATTAGAGAGAAAATTTTACAATTAATACAAGAAGGCTTGATAAATAAACCTAGTATTTCTCAAGTAGGCTTAATTATAGAAAGTTTTGCTCATGCACTAGGCTTTAATCAATTTGATATAACTCAGGCTAAGGGACCATCTGCAAGTCATTTTTCAAATCGTTCTAGAGAAACAAGTAAAATTACTATTACTTCTCCAGATATCCCAGAAGGAGAAATTTTTAGTTTTAATATTAATCAAGGAACTATTAATGGACTACCTATAACTCAGTACCATTTAACTCATAATAATGGATCTGATAACTTTTATATTTATTATCCTCCAGTTAAATCTCTCGATGAATTACAGGGAGAATTTAAAGAATGGTATAAGCAAAGTCAGTTTTTATTAATTGGTGTGCCAGAAGATAGAAGAAATCAATTATCAGAACCAGACTAATTTATTTCTCTGTGTTACAATAGCCTCATGAATCTAGCTTATAGAATGCGTCCGCAAACATTGGATGAATTTGTCGGACAAGAACACATCGTCGGAAAAGGAAAATTTATAAATCAGATGTTAGAGAATAAAAATTTATTTTCTTTAATTTTCTGGGGACCACCAGGTGTGGGAAAAACCACTTTAGCTTTTTTAATAGCAAAAGCTGTAAATGCACAGTTTTTCGAATTTTCAGGTGTAACTGCTGGAAAAGATGATTTGAGAAAAATTATTGAATTAGCTAAGAAAAATTTAGATAAAAAACAACGTACTGTTCTTTTTATAGATGAAATTCATCGCTGGAATAAAGCTCAACAAGATGCATTACTTCCCTTTGTCGAATCAGGACTTATAACTCTAATTGGTGCAACTACTGAAAATCCATCTTTTAGTATTAATTCAGCATTACTATCCAGATGTAAAGTTTTAGTGCTAAAAAGTCTAAACTTAAAAGATTTACAAACATTAATTCAACGAGCATTAACAGATAAACAGAATGGACTGGGGAAATATAAAAAGAAATTGGAACCAAATGCAGAAGAACTTTTAATTAGACTTTCTGGTGGCGATGCTCGAACTATGTTAAATGCGCTAGAAATCGTAGTAACTAATTACAAACAAACAATTATTAATTCTGAACTAATTAAAGATGTTTTTCAAACTAAATCTACTAGTCTTTATGATAAAAAAGGTGATCAACATTATGATACTGTTTCCGCTTTTATAAAATCTATGAGAGCATCTAATGTGGATGGAGCACTTTATTATCTAGCTCGTATGTTAGATGCTGGCGAAGATCCTACTTTTATAGCCAGACGAATGATTATCTTTGCCAGTGAAGATATAGGACTCGCTGATCGGGGAGCACTTATTCAAGCTAATGCAGGTTTTGAAGCAGTTCATAGAATAGGTATGCCAGAGTCCCAGTTAATTTTAGCTCATATTTGTGTTTATTTATCTTTAGCTAAAAAATCCCGCGCGACTACCAACGCTTTAGGCGAAGCTATGCAAGCTGCGCACGAATTTCCTAACGAACCCATCCCTCTTCATTTACGCAATGCTCCCACAGATCTTATGAAAGAATTAGGTTATGCTAAAGGCTATAAATGGTCTAATAATTACGTTGGTCCTACAGAAAATCAAAGTTTTTTACCAGAAAAGTTAAAAGATAAAAAATTTTGGAAAGGATAGATTATGTTGTTCCTTCAATTGTTACAGAAAAATATGATGTAAAACTTTCGTTACTTCTCTCAATAATTTTTAAGATTTCTTCATAGCTTTTAGGGGTTATTTCATCAGAATCAATTGTTTTATCTTCAAAAATAATCTGAATATTATTAATATTAATTCCGCCGGATTGCAACACTCTTACTATAGGTAATTTTGAAATTGTATCTATATCTGTTAAATTAACATTTTGACTTATAGCAATTTTAAATAATCCTAATTCAAAAAGTTCTTGTATTGTTTCATCATGAATGATATTCATTGCTCGTATCTGTTTATCTTCTCCAACTACTGATACAAATTTTTTAATTAAACTTGTCCCATATCCTTTTCTCCTATTTTCACTATCAAATACTCTTAAATCTGTTAATTCTACAATATCATTATTTAATTCCATATAATCTATTAATCCTATAAATTCACCTTTATTAATTAATTGGATTGTTAAATTTTCCTCGAACATGGGAGATAGTCCTTTCTTAAATTCCATAGCGCAGAGTATATATTAAATTCAATAGGATGTAAATTCTATAGTTAATGGCGTGGCTTATTCTACTTCAATTTGTTCTAAAAACTTCTCTATTTTTTCTTTTTTAACTTTTTTTTCATTACAATATTCCAATAAAATATTTCTTTGTTTTTCAGCTATTAGATTAGCTAATTTTAATTTTTTAGGATTTATAATACTGGGAGAAACTTGTTTAATCTCATATAAAAAAGCAATCAAATCCACTATTTTTAAATCCGTTTCTAAATCAGAATCCATTTTTACTTCCAAAAAATTTAAAATATTATTCTGAATTCTATCTAACTGCGTTCTAACTAAGTCTTCTTTAAACATGGGCAAAATATCTCCAGTCACAGCTTCATGCAGATCATGTAAAAGCGCTAATGTAACAAATTTATCTCTCTTAGATTTATCAAACTTATTACATTTAGCCCAGTATAATGCTAAAAATGCTGTCGCGACAGAATGCATTCCAATATTCCAATTTCCCCCAAAACCACTAACACTAAAAGCGCGAGGTATATTAAAAATATTCATTAAAAAATCGAGGTTTGGATTTTTCTCAACTTCTTTTAATAATCCCTGTGGTGTAAAAATATCTTCAGCTTTATATTTCATCCTATACAAATTAACAGAGAAATTATTTAAAAGCAAGAGTCATAATTATTATGAAAAACAAGCAGATATATCCACTAGCGAAGTTCGACATTTATCTAAAATCTTAATACACTTTCCCTGAGCGCCACCAAAAATTGCGAAAGCAAATAGCTCTAAGTCAAGTTTAAATAAAAAGATTCTGAATCAAGTTCAGAATGACACTTAATTCAAATTTTCAGCAAATGTCCATTTTCATTTAACCATTTTCTATGCTGCTTATATGCAGGGGTAAATTTACCTACATTTCTCCAAAAATCATTACTGTGATTTTTTTCAGTAGTATGGGTTAATTCATGAATAATTACATAATCCATTACCATGAGTGGCGCCATAATAAGTCGCCAATTAAACTGTAAACTGTTATCATGAAAACATGTTCCCCATTTAGATTTAGTATCAGAAAACATCACACTTTTAAAATTTGTACCCATTTGTTTCGCCTGATAATTTAATCTCTCATGAATTACTTTTTTAGCTTGTTTTATATACCAATTCTCTAATTCCGCTTTTATTCTAAAAAGTAAACCAAGGGGAAAATTTAAATTATCTCTACTTAAACTTATTTCTTTAAATTTTCCAATTTTTAAATTATATTCTTTACCTAAATATAAAAATTTTTCATCTTCTATATATTCTCTTTTAATTGGCAATCTTTTTTTAGTTCTTTCTAGAGTTTTTAAAATCCAATCTTTTTTAGAATCGATAAATTTTTGAATAGCAAATTTAGGTGCATAGAATGGAGCTTTAACTATTAATTCTCCATTTTCTGTAATTTGAATAGTAATACTGGATCTATGTGACTTTATAATTTTTGGTTCTGGAATCTCTGACATAAGAGGTAAAGTATGTTATAGCAGATAAATTATAGTTCAGCAAATATTTTAATTCTTATTGCGGAGGAAGGCGGGGATATCAAATTGATCTTCATCATCTTCAGTAGTTTTATCGTTTTGATTATCATCTTGTTGTGATTGCTGAGTATTACTGAATTGCTGTTGGTTTCTAATAAAAGTATTTCTCTGAGGAGCGATAAACTCTCGCAGTTTAGAACGAGAATCATCGAAACCTGTAGCTATAAGTGTTATTTTCATTTGATCTTTTAATTCTGGATCTACTGCTGTTCCAAAAATTATATTGGCGTCTGGATCTGCTGCTTCTGAAACAATTTTAGCAGCTAAATTAACTTCATTCATGGTTAAATCAGATCCACCTGTAATGTTATATAGAACCCCACGAGCTCCATCCATGGAAATTTCCAGTAGAGGTGATGAAACAGCAGCTTTAGCAGCTAGTTCAGCTCTATTTTCACCAGAACCAATACCAATTCCCATTAAGGCCGATCCTGCATTAGTCATAATACTTCTCACATCAGCAAAGTCTACATTAATAAGACCTGGCATTGTGATAAGATCTGAAATTCCTTGAACACCTTGTGATAAAACTGAATCTGCTACTTTAAATGCATCTAAAAGTGAAACTTTTTTATCCACTACATCTAAAATTCTTTGATTCGGGATGACAATTAAGGTATCTACTTTATCTTTTAGATTTTCTATACCTTCTTCGGCATTTACCATTCTGCGTCTTCCTTCAAAATCAAAAGGTTTAGTAACTACAGCTATAGTTAAAGCACCTAAATCTTTAGCTATCTGCGCGATAACTGGTGCTGAGCCCGTTCCTGTTCCTCCACCCATACCAGCGGCTAAAAAAACCATGTCAGATCCGGCTAACATTTCTTTTATTTTTTCTGCCGATTCTTCAGCTGCTTGATGACCTATATCTGGATCGCCACCAGAACCTAAACCTTTAGTTAATTTTTCACCGATTTGAAGTTTAGTAGCTAAAGCTTCTAAATGGAGTAAAGCTTGTGCATCTGTATTTACAGCGATAAAATCAACACCTTTAATTTGATTAGAAGAAATCATGGAATTTAGAGCATTATTTCCTCCTCCACCAGCGCCAACTACTCGGATTTTCGCGAAATTAGAATTTTGTGGTCTTATGAGCATACGGTTATCCTAGCAGAGAGAGAAAATTTTTACAAGAATGAATTAAAATTTATTATGCAGCCACCAGGTGGTTAAGTAAATAGTAGTGATTAAAGAAATTACTGTAACACATTGCCAGGAAATTTGATAAATAAACCAAATAGAACCATCTTTAAAATATTTACTTAGGAAATCGATAATATCAAATCTTTTTTTAGGCCAGCGAGCTAGTGGAGAAAACTGCTGATTAAACCAGTAAAAGGTCTCACCCAGACTTCTTACTAACCAAAAAACAGAAATAAATAAGAGAAATAATACCCAATCTTTAAGAATTACTGACAACATTGAGATTAAAAACCAAAATAGTCCGAAAACTACTGCATCTCCCCATACGAAAATTCCTAACCAAAATAAATAAATAGTTTCGTGATGAACATTATCTTTTTTATAACATTCTATAAAACCTTTTATGCTGATTATTAAACCGAGTAAACCGTAAAAAACTATAAATAATTCTTGCCAAAATTTCATTATTTAATTATATCAAATATTTTTTAGTATTTATCCAATCAATTAAATAATTTTTAACATAATTTAATTTAAGTGGCAAATCCATAACTGGTAAATAGTAAATTTTTCGTCCACCAAAACCTATTTTAAAAAGTGACAATCCATACCAAGGATGTTTTTTGTCATTTTCATTGGGTGAAATTCCCCAAAAATTATAAATTTTTTTATTTCTTTTTTTGGCTTCTTTAATGGCCTCCCATTGAATTAAATAAGATGCTGGAATATTTTTAAAATCTTCATCGATAGCACTATGTCTATAAATGGCCATATTCCCCATAAAAGCAATTATTGCTCCTGCAATAATCTTATTTTCAAATTTTACTAAAAGTAAAATTTCTTCATTATTTCTAGAAAATATTTCAAATTCTTCTTTTATTCCTTTATGTGCTATAAAATGTTTCCTCAGAGATAAATTTTTATACAAGGGTAAAAATAGATCTAAATCTTTAACCTTTTTAGTTTTTATTAATTTTAGACTAGAATTTAAAGATTTTTTAATTAAATACCGATGAGATTTTCTCATATTTTTTAACAGTTCATCTTCATTTTTATTTAAATCTAAAACCCAACAAACTTGTGCTTCTGCATTCTGATAATTACTTTTTATAAATCCACTCGTTTTTAGTATTTTTAAATCTTCCGCATTTTCTGGAAATCTCCCTACTCTTAGAAAATCCGCTTTTTCTTTCCTAGCTAAGTTCTTAGAAAAATTAATAATTTCTTTAAAGATTTTAGAATCCAAATTATTATTAAAAACTGGTCCCTGACGAAGATATAAATATTTTCCCCTTTTAGCATTAATTTCAACTAAGCCAAATAAAGCGAGTAATTTTTTATTTTCAAATGCTTCAAACTTAAAAACTTTATTTCCCAGTTTTTCTTGAAGTTTTAACCAATTTAAATTCTGGAAAAATGGAAAATCAATTTGGTTCTCTATAATTTTATCCCAAATTTTGGGATTACCTATTTTTTCAATTTTAAACATAAGTCACTCGTCATCCTGAGGAAGCGCCAATTGGCGCTGACGTGAGGATCCTTTTGGAATTCTCACTTTTCTCTCGAAATGACAACTTTATATATTTATTTTAACAAACTTTATAATCTTTTCTATTTCATTATCTTTCAGAGTTGGATTTGTAGGTAGATTTACTATTTGTTTTGAAATCTTTTCAGCGTTTGGACAACTCCCTTTTTGGTAATATATTTTTTCTAAATTCACACCTTTTGGATCTACAACATTTGAATACCAATCTCCTAAATATATTTTACCTTTTCTCCTTTTTTTTATAAGCTCATTAGAATTTTTTACTAGAAGAGGGAAACGAAGAAGTGGATTAAAGTATTTTTCAATATCACTCTGAGCAAAGTTTTCCAGAGAACTAAGTTGAAGAATCTTGTCATTTTTAAGATATTTCTTAACAGTCTCTTTTCTCCTATTATTATATTTATCTATTTTAGATAATTGATTTAAAGCAAGAAAACAAAATAGATTCGGCATTTTATAAATATTTTTAAATTCAAAAAATCCTTCTTTTTCTTTTTTAGAAACCTCAAATGTTAATATTTTTATTTTTTGTAGAATGATCAAAAGTAATTTACCAATATTAAGAAAATCATAAAGTGGATTAATTAAAAAATAAAATATAATAGGATGCAATAATTCTTTAAAAATTCTAGAATTAGATGGGTAATTAATACTTTTTTCAATAATTTCAAGTTTTTTAGCTAAATTTTTATTATTAGTAATAATTATTCCCCCATTAGTCGCAGAAAATGCTTTACTTCTTCCGAAGCTAAAAAATGCTATATCACTAAATGTACCCAGTAATTTGTTTTTATATTTTGAACCAATATTATGTGCGCAATCTTCAATTATAATAATGTTGTTTTTTTTTGCTATTTCTTTTATTTTTTCTATTTCTGCTGGAATTCCGAAAGTATGCTGGATAATAATAACTTTAGTTTTTTTAGTTATTTTATTTTTTAAATTATTTACATCAATATTAAAAGTTTTATCAATATCGACATATACGGGCTTTAACTTTGCAGCTATAATGGCTTCAGGGACTACAGAACATGTAAAAGCTTGGAGTATAATTTCATCTTCATTATTTAAATTTAATGATTTTAGTATTTCAAACAATGCTAGTCTCCCAGTAATAAAATTAAAAACAAACTCAACTCTAAAGTAGTCTATAAACCAATTTTTTAATTTTTCTTCAAAATTTCCTTTTTTATAAAGTGAAAAATTAAATAATAATTTTAGATAAAGTTTTATATCGTCTTTTTCAATATTAGGAATATTTGAAATAGAAATTGGTCTTTTCATAAAAATTTATTAAGCACTATACGAGCATCTTTACCCTCAAAAAGTACTACAGTTTTCTCTCCTTGTTTATTAATTCTTCTATATATTTCTTTATAATCTAGAACTTCTATTAATGGTGTGTTTTTAGATTTATTAATGCCTTTTAATATTTCTTTGAAATAATTTTTATTATTTAAATATATTTCATCAAAAACATTAGCTAATTTTTCTCCAATCTCTTCATGTCGCCTTTTAGCATTTGACCCTAATTCTACGAGCGGTGATAGAATAATTATTTTTTTTGCTTTATAAATTTTCACATACTCACTGGCAGAAAAAACTGATTCTGGACTAGAATTAAACGTATCATCGATAAAAATAGAATTTTTATTTATTTTTAATGTCTTTAAGGTATGTGCTGGATTTTTTAAACTACTTATAACATTAGATATTTCTTTATAATTTAAGTCCTTAATAAATCCTAAATAAATAGCAGGCAATAAATTTTCTACTATATGATACCCCAACAAATTTGTTTTAAAAGCATATTTTTTATTTTTATATTTTACATCAAAAACGGTTTTTTTATCGAATACTTTAATATTATGTGCTGAAATAATTTTTATTTTTTTAATATTTGGATTATGTTTGGTTTCATAAGCTATTTTTTCTCCTTTGCATTTTTTAATTAATTTTTCCATATATAAACTATTACCATTAAAAAGTGATAGTGAATTTTTAGATAAACTCTCTATTAATTCATTTTCTGAATTAATTACATTTTCTATATTTCCGTACAGTGATAAATGTTGGTCACTAATTCCTGTAGTAATACTAATTTTAGGAGTAACTATTTTACAAATTTCTTCTATCTCTCCTATTTTATAAGCACCCATTTCTACGACAAAAATTTCAGTTTTTTGAGTAATATTTTTAAGAATAGTTCTAGCAATTCCTATAGGAGTATTATTAGAACCTGGGGTTTTAACTAAATTGTATTTTTTGTTTAAAACTTGCGCTATATATTCTTTAGTAGAAGTTTTTCCATAACTTCCACTTACACCAATTATTAAAATATCACGTCTTTTTTTTATTTTTCTAGAAGCAGTAGAAATGATAATACCTTCAATTATCTCAGTAGGAAATACCAGCAAAAAAATATAAAATGCAACTATTAGAAACACTAGTTTATCAACCACTAAATACCAAAACCACCTATCCGTTAGTGGATTTAAAATTAGTATTAAAGCACTTAAATAACTAAGAGAATAAATAAGGAAAGCTTTTAGAGTAAAAACTGGTTTTTTTATTTTTCTAGAATATATATTTTTTAGAATAATTAAAAATTGAATAGTATAAATAAAATAAAAAATATAAAAAAATGGAATATTAAATAAGTTAGTTATTATGGAAATTAGATAAAATATTATTGCTAATGTCTTTAAAATATTAAGAGGAGAAAATAAAATTTGTTTGGCTTTTAAATTTTCTCTAAAAAAAACTAAAAATCTATCTAATCTATATTCCTTTTCTTGCCACATTGCCACCCAAAAAAAAGTATTTATAAATACCCATAAAATATAAAAACTGATAAAGATTTTTTCAATTAAGTCAAAGTGCATTTAATTTATATGTTCTAAAATTTCTTTTGCAAAAAGTTCAGGATTATTATATGGTAATCCATGACTTTCATTAGAAATAATTTTAAGCTTAGATTTTTCAATTAATTTATTTGCTTTTCCTGCATATTCTATTGGAACAAATTTATCATTTTCTCCCCAAATAAGAAAAGTTGGTGTCTTTATGTCTTTTAGATTTTGAGTTAAATCTTCATTAATTATATTAACAAATGTTTGCTTTAAATTTTTTGCTTTGTAATAATCCCATTCGCCTAAGAACTTATATATTATTTTTTTAATTTGTCCCTCTATTGGTTTGGGTACAAGAATTTTTAATTTTTTAACTAAATATGAAATTACATTTTTTTTAAAATTCAGTTTTTCCCTAATTACAGGCGCCCCTGTTAAAACTAATTTTTCAACTTGATTTGGATATTTTACTGCGAATTTAACACTTACTCTTCCTCCAAAAGAGTGACCAATTAAAATGATTTTTTTAAGTTTATTTTTATCTATAAACTTTTCAACAAATTCCACATAATCATCTAAGAACATTGACTCCTTAATTAACTTTTCACCACCAAATCCAGGTAAATCTAAAAGAAAAACTTTATAACCATTTTCTCCAAAAATATTTCTTAGTTCTTTATATTTCTCACCAAAAAGTCCCCAACCGTGAAGAATAATAATTGGCGTTTTCATGAACATATTATAATATAAAAATTGTGAGTAATGAAAACTTTGATAGGTATAGAAATATTCCAGATCAAAATGACACAAATTCTATAGAAGGAGCCAAAAATATACTTGAAAATATGGTTTTTGACCATATAAAATTCACACAACGTCAATTACTTCTTCAAAATGAACCACAATTAAGAATTCGTATTGATACAATAAGACTTCGTACAATTATTCCCTATATTGAATTTAAATGTCATCCACGTTCTTCTATTGCTAGAGACAAAGCAATTAAAGGTTCCGATATTGATGGTGGACTAGTGGTGGTAGAAAATCCCATTTCTAATGAATTACAAGAACTTTTTGTAGTAGAACTTCGCAATCAAGGATTTTCTGTTTTTACAGAACAAAAAGCTCAAGAAGCAGCTCAAAAATTTAATTTACTGTCTCCAGTGGAACAAATTTTACAGCATGATTTAAGAGATGAAATAAAAAAAATAAATTTAGAAAAAATTGTATTTCGTACGTTAAAACAATTAGAAGAAGAACAAAAAATTAAAGGTTTTACTATTCCTGTACTCATATTTCTCGCTGGAAAAACCATACAGTAAAAAATTTAAGATTTTATAAAACTTATTTAACCGTTACGCTTTTAGCTAGATTTCGAGGTTTATCAGGATCTAAATTTTTCTCTAAAGCTAAATAATATGATAAAAGTTGCATTGGAATGACTTGAGAAATAATAGAACAACCAGTTTCTTTAACTTCTATAAATTCATCAAAAACATCAGATTTTTTAGATGAAATTCCAATGATATATCCACCTCTAGCTTTTATTTCCATAGCATTTGAAATAATCGCATCGTAGGTATCATCATCAGGAGCTAAAACTATACATGGTGAATTTTTCTCAATAAGAGCTAGCGGCCCATGTTTTAATTCTCCACCAGCTAAACCTTCGGCATGAATATAACTTATCTCTTTTAATTTTAATGCTCCTTCTAAAGCAGTACCATAAGAAATACCACGCCCGATTATATAAACATTTTCTTTTTTAGAAAGAAACTTTATAAGATTTTTGTATTTATTTTCAAAACCATCAGTTACAATTTTTTCTATCTGGTCTGCTGTTTTAAGTAAAATATTTTTTACGCTTTTAAAATTATTATTGTCAATTAAATTTGCTAACATAAATAAAATGGAAAGCTTTGCTATGTAAGCTTTAGTCGATGCGACAGCTTTTTCTGGACCTGCTCCTAGTAATAATTTAAAATCTCCCATTCTATAAACAGTAGATCCTAAAGCATTTACTATAGAAACTATTTTGGCACCTTTTCTCTTAGCTCTACTTAAAGGCTCTACTACATCTATAGTTTCTCCTGATTGAGATAAGGCAATAATTAAACTCTCTTTAGTTAAAAAATCTTCTAAATAATTAAATTCTGATGCTGGAGCTGTATTAACATGTTTTTTAGCAATTTTAGAAAACAAATACATTCCAGCTAAAGATGCATAATAAGCTGTACCACACCCAATAAAGAATGTACCACGAGATTTTTTTATAATTTTGGCTAATTCTAAAATCTGATCTTCATAATTTTCTGCTATATTTCTAATAACTTTAGGTTGTTCATTAATTTCTTTTAACATGAAGTGTTTAAAATTTTCTTTCGAAGAAGATTCCACATTCCAAGTAATTACTTCAATTTTAGGCTTTATTTCCTTTCCATCTGGTAAAGTAAAAAGTTTTAAATTCTTGTCTAAAGAGATCATTTCATTATCTTTTATAAAAATTAAATTTCTAGTATATGGGAGTATTCCTGACGCGTCTGAGGCTATAAAAAATTCATTTTCACCTATTCCTAAAATTAACGGAGATCCATTTTTAGCAGCTACTATTTGGTGAGATTTAGTATTTATAGCTACAAATGCACTTAATCCTTTACAATGATTAAAAGCAAGTCTCATGGACTCAGTAAAATTCTTTCCTTTTTTTAGATACTCCTCTAATAAATGAGGCATTACTTCAGTATCTGTTTCGGATTTAAACTTATGTCCTTTTTTAATTAGTTCATCTTTTATTTCTCTATAATTTTCAATTATTCCATTATGTAAAACTGATATTTCACCAGTGCAGTCTAAATGAGGATGAGCATTTTCCATCGTTACCCCACCATGTGTAGCCCACCGTGTATGACCAATACCTATAGTACTTTTAGGTAAATTAACTTTTGCATCCCCTATTTTTCCTACGTGTTTTTCTACTGAAATTTTATCATTAATTTTTACGGCTATCCCCCATGAGTCATAACCACGATACTCTAAACCCTTAAGGCCTTTAAGAATTATTTCAGAAGCATTATCTTTAATTCCTATATATCCAAAAATTCCACACATAAGATTTTAAATTACAAATTCCAAATTATTTGTATATTGTTATTTGATTATCGATCAACTAGTCCTTTGCAGTAAAAGTAGAATCGATTTAATTTTTCTTTATATCTTAAAATTATTTTTAAGTTTTAAAAAAATTATTTAGACGTCGATACGCCTGAGAGTTTCCGCAGATACTTTTTGAATTAATCAAAAGTTCGATTGTCACCATAGTCCGACTGGCAAAGTGACCTCTCTTCCTCGTCTCCACGTTCATGTAAAGTGAACGTAGCCCCACGCTCTATAATATGATCTACTTTTATCAAAGAACCATTAAATTTTAACAAATTGGGAAATACTATGTCAAACTAGCTGTTTTTTATGAATTCTACAGCCTCAGTTAGGTTCGAAACTGTAACATCAGGAGTAAATAATTTAGTATCACTTTCTTTAGCAAATCTTCCTCTTTTTATCCAGATAGTATGAACACTTTTATCCATAATTACAGCACTATATAAAATTTCTAGTAAATCATCGACCATATATAAATCATGATTTTTATATTTTTCAATTAATTTTGGTAAAAATTCTTTTTTATCTTTAATGATGTGAATATGCTCTTCTTCTAAATGTTTCTCAAATTTAGATATTTTAGCTCTTTGAATAGTTTCCAATCCTGTAGAAAAAATACCAATTTTAAAATTTTTATTTTTTAATGCTTCAATTGCTTCCAATGCTTCTTCATAAACCGACTGGTCGATAATTTTTTCACTTAATGAGATTGCCTCAATTAAATTTTCATCTAAATCAATATTTAAGTAGTTGGATAAACTTTTAGCATAAAGTTTGGGGTCAAAATAAATTACACTTTTGCGAAGTTCCATGTAAACATCTTCACCAATTTTTTCAAAAGCTTTTAAATCTTTATATTTTATTTCTTCACCAATTTTTCTAACGAGATTATCTCTATAATTTTTACTATCAAATAAAGTGTAATCAATATCAAAAATTACTATTTTTTCCTTATTCATTTTTTTCAACTATTTCATTAAAAGTAGTATAAAATTTAGTACCCTTTTCTAAATTTTTCATAACTATGGTAGAAGGACCGATTAAACATTTACTACCAATTATTATTCCTGGCATAGTAGTTATTCTTACTCCAAAATCAGTATTGCTTCCTACTAAAATCCCAAAATATTTAAGTCCTGTATCTACTTTTTCACCTTTTACTTCACTTTTTATATTACTACGATCTAGTCTAACATTGGCTGTTAAAACACCGGCTGCAATTCTACAATTTTGTCCTAAAATACTATCCTCTAAAAGCCCGCTATGAGTAGTAGTATTTTTCATAATTAAAGAATTTTTAACTTCTATATTACTTCCCACTACGGCATTTTCTTCGATACAACTTTTATTACGAACTAATGCATTGGTTCCAATTACAGCATTTTTACCGATAAAACATGGCCCCTTAATAACTGCATTTTCTAAAACCTTTACTCCTTCCTCTATAAAAACATTATTTTCGATAATCGCTGATTTACTAATTTCTGCTTTTTCAGAGATAAAATTATTAAGTTTATTTAAAATATAATTTTTTATACTAAAAAGATCAAAACCATATTTTAAAGAAATAACTTCTTTCTCTATTTCAAAGAATTCTAAATCAAATTTTTTAGCGAAATTATCTAATGCTTTTTCAAAATTGTAATGATCCTGTGGTAAAGTTTTTAAAATATTTACAAACTCTTTATCTAAAAAATATATACCGACAATTCTGAGAGCATTTTCCAATTTGGATTCTGGTTTTTCTGAAACTTCTAAAACTTTTTTATTTTCAAATTTAAAGTAACCATATTTTTCTAAATTCTCTTCTTTTTTACCTATTAAAAATGGTTTATCTAATTTTTCTAGATTATCAATTTTGGATTCAATTAATTCATAAAAATCTACGTGAGTAGCATTGACTACAAAAAATTTCTCTTCTAAAAATTCTTCTGCCTTTAAGAGAGCTGCTCCCATTCCAAGTGCTTCAGGAAGTAAAACATAAGTTATTTTTAATCCCATATTTTCTCCCTCTCCAATTTCATTTTTAAATGAATCAATGTCATTAACTACTAAGATCACATTATCAATTCCACTTTTTTTAATAGATAAAAGTGTATGTTCGATAATAGTTCTACCCGCTATTTTAACTAAACTTTTATGTTTAAAGCTTTCGTTAAATGGTATAAAACGGCTAGAATTACCAGCTGCTAAAATCACTGCTTGCATTAATTATCAAACTCCCTTCTTATATTTGCTCCTAAACTTCTTAATCTTTCATCAAATTTTTCATATCCTCGATCGATTAACTCTATATTAAAGACCGTACTTTGACCTTTAGCGGCCAAAGCACCTAAAACTACTGCCGCTCCGGCTCTGATATCTTTCATAGTAACTATAGCATTATGTAATTTGGTTGGTCCTTTAATTTTTATAGCATGAATATATTCAGAATTATCATCTGCTAAGTTAAAATTATAAACTTTTTCAGGATTTTTAATTTCTGGTTTAAGAGGTTTTATTTTAGCTCCCATTTTTTTAAGGTCTTCTATGTATGCAAATTTATTTTCAAAAACCGTTTCAAAAATCTCAGATTCTCCACTGGCTTGTGTCATAAGAACAGTCCAAGGAGCTTGCCAATCAGTCATAAAACCAGGGTGGATATTAGTTGTAATATTTACAGGTTTAAATTCTTCTTTATAAAAAAATCTTAAATTATCTCCTATTTTTTCAAATCCACCATTAGCTTCTTTAACTGCTTTAATGAAATAATCTAAATTAGTTATTGCTCCATCTATGATAGTTATATCACCCTTAGTTATTAACGCTGCTAAAGCAAAAGTGACTGCTTCATTTCTATCGGGTAAAATTTTAAATGTAGTACCATGTAATTTTTTAACACCATTAATAATTATTTTTTTCGCTTCAACTCTTTTTATATCAGCTCCCATCTGGTTTAGTAAACTAATCAATTCGTCCACTTCTGGTTCTGCTGCAGCATTTTCTATAATCGTTTGCCCTTCTGCTAAAACTGAAGCTATTATTAAAGTTTCGGTACCTGTATGTGAACTTTTATCAAATTTATAGTTAGTCCCAACTAGTTTTTTAACTTCTCCATTAAAATAGCCTGTTTCACTTTCATAATTTATTTTTGCACCCAATGCTTCTAAACTATCAATCAACCTATCTACTGGTCTAGCACCAAGTCTGCATCCACCTGGATTAGGTATAGTAGCACGTCCCGCTCTAGCCAATAAAGGCGCTATAAACATAATCGTAGTCCTAGCTTTGGCTGCTTTTTCTAGTGGAATTTCATGTGTTTTAATTTCTTTTAATTGTAAAGTAACACTATGATCATGACGTTTAACTTTTCCGCCTAAACTTTTAAAAATTTGAAGCATGGATAAAAAATCACTAATAAGAGGAATATTTTCTAAAGTAACTTCTTCCTTAGTTAAACACGCAGCTACTACCGCCTTAAGCGCAGAATTTTTAGCTCCTGAAATTTTAATTTCTCCTTTTAAAGGAACACCACCTATTATTTCAAATTTCTCCATAATTTCCTTTGTCATCCTGAACTTGTCCTTCGATATACTCAGGACCATGAGCCTGTCGAATTGGTTTCAGGATCTTTTTATTAATCAATTTAAAATTACTCAATAATTAATTCTTCTGCGATTTTATATATATCTCCAGCTCCTAGAATAAGAATTAAATAATTCTCGTCAAATTTTCGTGCCTTGACGTATTTTACCACATCTGTAAGGTTTTCTATAAAAATTGTTTCGGTTTTATCTTTTAATCTTTCTACCAATTCTAAACTAGAAATTCTATCATTTTCTACATCACGCTTAGATTTGTAAATTTCTGTAAGGATTGCAATATCAGACAGGCTTAATGAATCAACAAATTGATCGAACAAATATTTTGTTCTAGAATAGGTGTGAGGCTGAAATATAGAGATAATTTTCTTATTTGGATAAGTTTTTTTTACCGC
>PJMG01000008.1 GCA_003173895.1 Candidatus Levyibacteriota bacterium
TGGCTACTATGTCTGCTGATCAAACTCAATTATTTTTTACTGGAACTACTGCTAATGCTCATTTAAATGGAACCGTAGTAGCAACTCCAATTACAGCGATGCATAAAATTCAATTTACTACAGTAACGAGTATCCCATCAGGCGGAAGTATTATAATTTCTTTCCCTAATGCTGGATCTACAGATACCAACGCAGCTTCACCTTCTGCTTCTACCTTTATGTTTAATGCATTATCAAACACTAATATAAAAACCAATAATGCTACTACTTGTACTTTTACCATAACTCAATCAGCTGGTGGCGTTTCTACTATAAAATGTGTTACTAGTGGAGTTATAGCTGGTGGTACAGTGGTAACATTCTTAATTGGATGTTCAGCTGCTACTGGAGCTAATTGTACTACTCAAGTTCCAACACTTATCAATCCTACTAAAAATATTTCTAGCTTCGCAGCCGGAGTTAGTCAACCTTGGAAAGTTGCTATTAATACTTTTGATGGTTCAAATAACGCTTTGGATAACAGCTCGACTCAAGTGGCAACAATAGAATCTGTTCAGGTTTTAGCCCACATAGAACCTAACTTCACTTTTACTATTACCGGAATTGCCACAGGAACTAATTTAGCAGATGGAAGCCATTGTGGATCAGGCAATGCTTATTCAGCAGATAGTACTCATGCAGATTCAGGAATTAGCTCTACTGCTAATGTAGTAAACTTAGGAACTCTTACAGGTTCGCTAATTAATTTTGCTTCTCAACAAATGGAAGTCACTTCAAATTCAGTCCAGGGATATACTATAACTGCCACTTCTTCAGGTCATTTGATTAATCCAGCTAATGGATTTTTTATAGGAGATGCACAAGGTACACCTACTAATAATGATACACCTGCACCAACAACAATAAGTGTTACAGGTAATCAATATGGTTTTCATGCTTGTGGTAAAAATGGACAAACTAATCAAGCCACCAGCCAATGGTCAGCTCTTAATTTTGCTAATCCATCTCAAACATTTTATTACACCTTAGTTAATGTAAGTGTAAGTCCAGCTGCTTCAGGTGATTTCTTTTTCGTTCAATATGCTGCCGCACCAAGCGGTACTAGTCCTCCAGGAGATTATCGAACAACAGAAACATATGTCGCAACAGCGATATTCTAAAGAATTATGAATCAAAGATTAGGCAAAAGCGAGCAGAAATGTATTTTTTAACAGCATTGAAAGTTTGCTGTGTAAAAATCTCAATATTTGATGTAACTTTAATAGCAAAATTTCACGAGTGAGAAATTAAATAAATTTAAAGTTACAAATAAAGTTAACGAACGTCTGTTTAAAAATATATTCTGCGAAGCAATTTGGAAAAACTTATGAAGACTATTAAAAAATATTTACTAATTTGTTTATTGGGTTATTTGTTTATCGGGTTATTCCAAGTAGCTCATGCGCAGAATATAGAAAGTATTACTATTACTGCTCCTACTATTGAATTAAATGTAAACCCTAGAGATAAAAAGGAAGGAACTGTAGGATTAATCAATGATAGCGATACCACTTTAAATTTCGCTACCAGCGTTTATGATTTTATAGTTCAGGATAAAAATGGAACTCCTGAAATTTTACCTCGTGGAACTATAACTAATAATAAATACAGCGCTGCTAATTGGATTGCTGTATACCCCTCTACTTTTTCTGTAGCACCACATCAAAGATATACTTTGAATTATTATGTTCAAATTCCGGCCAATGCTGGTCCTGGAGGTCATTATAGCGCTATAGTTTATCAACCATTAACATCAGCAGATAAATCAGGAACAGGAGCTTCTATTCATGAACAAATCGCTAGTTTAGTTTATATCAGTGTCTCAGGAAACGTTAAAGAAAGTGCGCAAGTTACTAAATTTAATGCTCCTCTATTTAACGAATATGGACCAGTAAATATCTTGACTGAGATTAAAAATGCAGGTGATGTACATATAGCTCCAGCTGGTAATATCACTATAAAAAATATTTTTGGTCAGACAGTTTATGTTTCAGCTTTGGAAACTCGTAATATTTTCCCAGGCAATGTAGCTTTAGACTATACTAATAGTGTAGGTCAACACTTTATGTTCGGTCGCTTTAAAGCAGAACTTCTAGCCAGCTATGGCCCAGATAATAATCTTCCCTTATATGCCACTGTCATCTTCTGGGTAATTCCTTGGAGAATAATTACTATCAGTTTGCTTGTCTTAATAGTCATTATACTCGGAATTATACTTTTCTTAAAAAACAAAAAGAAAAAGTCATCAGATGGACATAGTGAATCCAACACTCAAAAAACTTCTATTCCTTCAAGTCAAATATAAAATCTTACTTCTGTTATACTTTCACTATGGAACAAGAAGGATCATTAATAGAAATAATAGGTAAATTAGGACTAGAACAAAGGCAAATTTATAATCAAGTCGCTCATGCTATAAATAAATTTAGAGATTTTAAAGCTCCATTTACTGAAGGCCTACCAGATAGTGTTAAAGCTAAATTGGACGGTATTAAAATGCCAATTGCACAACATTTATTAATCTACGGATCTTTAGATGATTTAGACATACCTCTTCCTATAGAAAATGATCATCTGGTGCCTCAAATGTTATCTGATATAAATCAATTTATATATTCTGAGCAAAAAGTTGTAAATGATAAGACTGTAGATACTCATATAGCAGTATGTAAGTTATATCCAGATACTAAACATCCTAAACTTTGGATTAAGACCGTTAGTCTTTATCCTTATCCTCTAACCCCAGAAAGTATATTAAAAAAATTTGAAGCTACCATTAGTCTGGTTGGCATAAATCATGTACCTAAAGGTAGACCTATTTGGATTTAATCATTTACCCAATTTTTAATTATTTATAACCCTCTACAATGCCCTAGAAGACCGCTATATTAGTATAGATGAGTATTTTGATAGGATTATTTTAAACTTTGCTTAAAAATTAATTATACAAAGTCGCATATTATAAGACTTTGTAACTGAAATAATATGGGACTAGGAATTAGTTTAGACTATTTAAACGGTCTAAATTTAAAATGTGGATAAGATGTTAATAAATACTCTATAAAACTATTGTTTAATTATTAAAATCGTTAAATTATTAGTTTAGTTAAAAGAGAGCAGATGTATTTTACATATCTCATACAATGTAGTAAGAGTTGTTTATCTTTTCAATTTTTGATTTATATAAGGGAGCAAACGTGTATTTTAAAATGCGTTGAAAGTTTGCTTTACGATAATGCTAATGTTTAATTTAAGTTTGATAGCAAACTTTCAAGAGCAAGAATGATACATAAACATTATTTATAAAATAATGTTTTCGAGCGTCTTTTAAAATACATGTTGCGAGCTTAATTTAATTGAATATCAATTTAAAAAAGAATCTATTGATTTTACGATTTGCTTAGTAGGAACTAACTCTAAATTCTTTAGTATCCCACAAACCACGCGTGGTGAAGTTTTTTCTCCCTGAATGGAATTAGGATCAAAAGTCTTTGCTCCAGTACATCAATCCAAGTAAACCATGAAGGATTTAATTTTCTCAAAAGTAAAAGTATCAAAAGTATAAGAGGTAGTATAATTAAAATGATGGCCCAGGGATTATTTAACAGAAAATTAATGAGCCTGGTCAACCAATTAGCAGCGTTTTGCTTTAATTGCTGAGCTGTAGAGAGTGCTAAGAAATTAGCTTTGCGTAAAGGTTCTAGGGAGCTTTGATTATTAAAAGTAGCATCGGCAAAGAATTCATACGTGCCTGCTTTATCAATCTTAAATGTCACCTGATAAAAACCTGTATTATCAGCTGTAACAGTAACTTTTCTTCCATCACTTAAGTAAACGGTCACCTTAGCATTTGGCATGCTGTAACCCCATATAATGGCATTATCGCCCACATTTATCTGGTCACGCTGTACTCCAAAGGTAGGAGGTAAAAAAATGTCATTTTTGCTGTAATTACCTGTTATAGGCGGTATAGTTATACAACTATATGACTCTCCCAAACGCTTAACATCTACTGCGTCAAAGCAAAGATTAGTTAAACCTTTATTAACTAAAACACTAGTAATATAGAAATATCCAGTGCTATCAGCTACTACAGTTCTGAGAATATTTCCATCGCCTATCAAAACTATAGATGCATATGGAGCTATAAAACCCGAAAGGTTTAAATAGTAACTACCTATGCTAGCATTTACATTCACGCTAGGAGCTGTATAACTAGAATTAGCGTAAGAATATTTAGGGAAATAGTTACTTAAAAATACAAAAAAAATAAGAAAATAAAATGATATAAATAATGATTTTAAGTTATTCATAAGTCACTAGTTAATTGTAATCATATCTACTCCAGAGATACAATAAGTATATATTTTTCATATCTTAAGCAAGTATTTAAAGAACTGCATAACAATTTAGACTAATAAAACAGGCCAAAGAAACAAGTAATATCGCATATCACTTACCTATATCCACTGATAAGTAAATCCTATAAAAGATATGGTGTTTTTTTATTTTAAAATTTCTTGTGAAAATAATATTTTCACAATTTTAACTTTAATGAGATTCATCAACCAAGGGCATATTTGATTTGATACATATTGATATTATATGAATATCTATTTTTATTAAATTTAAACGAAAATAGTACTCCATCTTAATAAAAATACTCCGCCGGAAGTAAACTTCGTTTATTTTACGTATTTTTAGGGTATGTAAAAATATATAAATCTACATCAAATTTGATTTTCTTTAGCTTCTGTGCCTATTGACAAGCTGTTGTATACTCTATACTCTTTTATTAGAAGTATAATTTCATGTGAAATAATCCGTATAAACTGTATAATTTCGAGGCTAAAGGACATTTTTCACAGAATTTCACAACTGCCTATGAACATACTGGAAAGATTTAAAAATCATCTTTTATCTGATAAATTTAAACCTACTAAAATCACGATAAAAAACTATTTATCAGACATTAGAAAATTCATAAATTGGTTTGAAGATAAAAAACAAAGCTCATTTAATTCTTCAGATATTACCTTAATTGAAATTAAAGAATTTGAACAAAGTCAACTTAAAAAATTGTCTGCTTCATCGGTTAAAAGAATGATGTCTTCAATGCGTAAATTCTTTAATTTCTTAAAAACTCAGAATGAGATTAGCTTTGATCCTTTTGCTACTCAAATGGATGCCAAAACGGAAAATTTAGATCCCATGCATCTTCGAGATTTTAAGAATTATTTATTCTTGGATAAGTCCTCTCATTTAACTATAAAAAATTATTTAATCGATATAAAACAGTATATAAATTGGCTACAAGAGACAGCAGGTGAAGCTTTAAATTCAGATAATTTATTAAATTTAGTCTCAGAGAAAACAATTGATGAATATAAAAATCGCCTTATTTATGAAAAAGCGTTTTCTTCATCCTCCATCAACAGAAAGCTATCTTCTTTAAAAAAATACCTACTCTGGCTGGAAGAAAATGCTTTAATTAACTTTTCACAACCAAATGGAGCTAATTTATTATCAAAAAATGAATTATCAAATAATATCAAAAATGCACAAAATGGATCACCATCATTTTTCACAGAAAAAGAGATAAATGAGCATAAAGAAAAATCATACAGCAAGTTCCCTCTCTTTAGACTTTTTCAGAAAGTAAGTTATGGTTTAACTTTTTTACTTGAACAAAGCTTTATCACTCCTATAGCATTTTTGATAAAAAGAGGAGATTATGACCTTTGGAGGTTAAGAGGAAAGAAAATTTTTACGAAAAATTCTTTTTTTGAAAATCATCTAGATAAGCATAAACAAATTTTATCTCATATTCCTAAATCCATTTATGCTCCACTTAAAATTTCAACTAAAAATTTAACTTTCTGGCAAAAAGTTATTTATCACTTAAAATATACCAGACCTGATTGGTATAGAAAATACCACCAAACTGCTCTAGTTCATTATTTCAATTTAGCTGTACTTTTTATTTTCTGCACAGCTATAGGAGTTTCCCTTTATACAGTGTTTATATCTGGTGGTAAAAAAGCGCCTACTTTAGCATCAGGACCATCTGCTCCTCTGAGAATTTTATCCTTTCAAGGAAGACTCACTGATAATAATGATAATCCCATAACTAATCCTACCAATGTTAGATTCATTATCTATAATGATCCTTCTTCTTCAGGATCTGCCAGACTTTGGGAAGAGGTAGATCAAGTTAGTCCTGACACTAACGGCATTTTCTCTATACTTTTAGGTTCAAATGGCTCTGGAGGTAATGCATCGCTTTGTAATGGAGGTAATCCACCTACCTCTCCTGCTACTGGGGCTTGTGGAATCCCACAGAGCCTTTTTGCTAATAATCCAACCTTGTATTTAGCTGTAACTATTGAGAATACCACTGAGCTAACACCTAGACAGCAAATAGCTACTGTTCCTTATGCTACTAACGCTGAAGTTCTACAAGGCTTACCCCCTACTACAGATTCTGGTGTAAGTGGTAACACCAATGTAGTTTTAGCGCTAAATTCATCTGGAGTGCTAAATATTCAAGGCACTTCAGCCACCACTTTCCAATCCACTGGAGGACAATTCGTCCTATCAGGTAAAACCTTAACTCTTAATACTGCATCAGGAACAGGTACCAATATTCAATTAGCCCCTGATGGTTTGGGACAGATTGATGTACAGAAGCCTTTTTCTAATTCTACACTCAATGGAAATTTAAAAGCAGCCAGTAATGGAGTTTATACCGATGCTGGAGCTGTGGAAGTAGATGATCTTTTTGGAGTCTTAGCCACCAGTAGTGGACAATCTGCCTTTACTATTAATCAGGATGGAACAGGTCCAGTTATTAGCGCTTCTCGTTCTGGATCGCCAATTTTTACCTTAGATGGTTCTGGAAATGGCACTTTTACTGGAAATGTATTCGGTTCAACAGGAAATTTCACAAATCTAAATGTATCAAATAACGTCACATCTAATCTTACACCATCAATAGCCGATACTTATAGTTTAGGAACTTCTACCAGTAATGAATATTTACATTTATTTGTCCATGATATTACTGTTAATGGGCAATCCGTAACTCAGCTCTGGCAGGAAAATTTAGGCGCACTCTCACCTCTTCATATAACTGATGATTTACTTTTAGGAACAACTGCTACCACTGGTGCTAGATTTGGTTTCTTAAATGTGGCAGGAGGAACTCCTACGGCTTCTATTTCAGCTGGGGCAAGTGGAGCTTTAGTAGTTGATGCCAGTGGACTTATTCAAACTACTGCGAGCCAAACTTTAACTTTAGGTAGTACAACAACAGGAAATATAAATATAGGAACCGACTCTACAGCTCGAAATATAGCTATAGGAAATACTAGCGGTGCTACAGGTTTAACAGAAAGAGTGGGAACTGGTAATTATTCTTTAGATGGAGTTGGTGGAAGTACTTATGCTATAGGAGCATCAAACACTACAGGAACCATTACAATTGGTGGAACTAGCCAAACAGGTACTATTACACTGGGGCAATATAACGGAACGAGTAATTCTACCATTAACATAGGCCATGCTACAGTTGGAAATGGTGGAACACAAACACTAGGAATTGGTGACGCTGCTACGGGAACCGGTAAAGATGTAATAACAATTGGAAATACCAATGGAGCTTCACAAACTACTATTAATGCTGGAACAGGAGGATTAAGTTTAGTCGGCGCACCTGTAAATATAAATACCTCAGGAAGTGGTAACACTTCAATTGGCAATGGAACAGGAACTGTAGCTTTAACTTTAGGATCTGATGCTACGGGAGATATTTTTTACAGAAATTCTGGTGGAACTTTATCCAGACTCGCTATTGGCACAGGCAGTCAATGTCTTACTGGTGGAACTACACCCAACTGGCAATCTTGTTCTACGGGTGGTGCTGGTACTAATTATTGGACACTCTCTAGTCCAACAGGTGGTGCTTTAGTTCCCGTCAATTCAACTTTAGATCTTTTAATAGGAGGCACCTCTACTCCTTCTGCTAAATTCGCTTTTCTAAATGTAAATCCAGGGAGTGGAACTCCTACTGCTTCTATCTCAGCTGGAGCAAATGGTGCTGCTTATCTAACTGCCGATGGTAAATTACAAACTACAGCCAGCCAAAATATTCTAATTGGTGGTGTGAATTCAGGTAATATCACTCTTTCACCTCTCAATACTACTAATGGTATAACTTTTACTGGCTATGCTACAGGCATAATCCATAGTACGAGTGGTGTTTTATCTTCTTCTGCAGTAAATCTTAATTCTGGGGATGTAACTAATACTTTAGGAGTGGGAAATGGTGGAACTGGCAATGCTAGCGTAGCATCAGGAGCACTTTTATATGGTGCTGGTGGAACTTCTGCACTCACTCCACTTACAATTGGAGCTAATCATAGTGTATTAGTTTCTAATGGGTCTGTGCCTTCATGGACTACCTCACCTACTTTTGATGGAGATCTAACTGTTAATGGTAATACTACATTAGGTGATGCTACGGGAGATCACTTAAATATAACGGCGAGTCTAAATACTAACTTAATTCCTGTAGGTAACGGAAGTATAAATTTAGGTAGTTCTACTAATTATTTTGGAACTGTTTATGCTAATAATTTCATCAGTCCTACTACTTCTGGTACTTCAGGATTTTGGAGCTTAGCTTCTAATACGCTTTCACCCGTTCAGACTTATTATGATTTATTAGTAGGAGGGACTGGTACCAGCAGTGCTACCTGGCAAGTATTTAGCTCTCAATACTCAGCAGGCGCAGTTACTATTCCTGCGGGAACTGCTACTAGCTCTGGAAGTTTATCTTTTAGAGGTTCAGCAACTACTATTAATAGCTTAAATGGCGGATCATTAAATTTCCAAAGTTCAGTCGGCGGAGACAGTGGTCTAACATCAAATTTATTTATAGCTAATAATGGACATATTGGTATTGGTAATGTAACTAATCCAAGTAATTTTCAGTTACAAATAGCTGGCAATGTGGGACCTAATACTAATAATGCTTATGATTTAGGTTCTACGGGAAATGTTTGGGCGAATGTTTATGCTACACAGTTTAAACAAGGAGCATCGCATTTAAATGTTCTGGATACTTCAAATGTATCTGGTACCAATAATTTTATCGCTAAATTTACAGGAACTAATAGCGTCGGCAACAGTAGTATTTTTGATGATGGCTCTAATCATGTAGGAATTAATAATGCTACTCCTCAATTTACATTAGATGTAGATCAAATTGGTAATTCTACTACTCGTAATTTAGGTAAAGTTAAAGTAGCTGATGACTTCTTAGTACAATCCTCTAGTCCTTCTGCTCTAGCTATTTTTGATAATACTGGAAGTGGAGCTATTATTACTGCTTCTTCCAGTGGCACTACAGAATTTACCGTAGATGGAAGTGGAAATGTAACTGCTAATGGGAACGTAGCTGTCAATGGCGGCTCTCTTACTACTACTCAAACCACTGCTAATTTATTTACTAACGCTAGTACTCTATCTATTGCTGCCGGAAGTGGCACAACTACTGTAAATAATGCGCTAACTTCTACTGGAACATTAACTGCTAGCGGAACATTAAATGTTACTGGAACAGCTAATTTAAATGGAGCTATTAATTTAGGAGATGCTACTAGTGATCAAATAAATGTGACCGGTCAATTTATTTCTTCGTTAATTCCCTTAACTGATAATTTATATAACTTAGGAGCTCCTACACAACGTTGGGCTAATGTTTATGCCAATAATATTTTCTCTTCAGCTTCAGGTGGAACTCAAGGCTTCTGGCAATTAGCTAGCAATGTTATTTCTCCCGCTAACATTTGGCAAGATGTAGCAGTAGGTGGAACTGCTACTTCATCTGCTAAATTCCAGGTTTTTGGATCTGCAAATGGCTCACTCTATCCTGCAGGAACAGCTTCCACTTCAGGCTATTTAAGCTTTGCTGGATCAGGAGTAGCTCATCAAATTAACATTCTCCAAAATGGAACTCTCGGATTTTATAATTCCGTAGGAGGAGATACTGGAGTTACTACTTCTACTCCATCTTTGTATTTAGCAAATAATGGTAATGTAGGTATAGGTACTAATAACCCAACTAATACTTTACAAATCCAAGGAGCCAGCGTGACTACATCACTTATTTCTAGTGCCGGCAATGTGAATTTTTCTTTAGATAATAATGGTGGAAACGCAGATCTTATAAACCTAAAAGATAATGCCACTACAAAATGGATTATCGCAAAAGATACTGATAATAGTTTTTACCTTCTGGATAATGCTGCGAATAAACATGTAATGAAAGCAGTGACGAATTCTTATCTGGGCTTAGAAACTGATGGCGGGAATGTGGCTATTGGTAATACTAATCCTCAAGGGATATTAGACATAACTTCTACTCTAGCTCAGCCTGATGATTTAACAGTAAATCAAGCCACTACTACTAATTTAGTACCTAATCCTAGTTTTGAAGCAGCACTTCTCTCTACAGGCTGGACCGCTTCAGCAGATATGACTAAATCTACTGATAGATCTATTTATGGAAGTAATTCTCTTAAATTTACTCATAGTGGCGCTGTAACTGAAACTACTAATTCATCCTGTATAGCAGTAACTGCAGGAGGAACTTATACTCTATCGGGTTTTATGTACATAGCCTCAGGCTTTGCTGGATCATTTAATCTTAACCTAAAGGAATTTACTAACGGAACTTGTTCTGCTGGGGGCACTACCGATACAGGATTTACTACTGCCACTACTAATGCTTGGAGAAGAGTTAATAGTGCATATGCTCTATCTGGTGGAACTAATTCTGTTCAGGTTTTAATTACTACTACTAGTGGTAATGGAACAGCTTATGCAGATGGCATACAGTTAGAACAAGCATCTACTCCTAGTCTTTATGCTGATGGATCATTGGGACCTGGTTATTATTGGACTGGAGCACCAAATAATTCTTCTAGCGTACGACAAGCAGGTTCTATTTTTGCCTATCAAACTCTTAACTCAGCAGCAGGATTGGGAGCTTCTAGTAGATCCAACTTCCCAACATTACAATTAGACCAACAAGGTACAGGAGATATAATAGCCGCATCTGCCAGCGGAACTCCAGAATTAAGACTTCTAACTTCTGGACAACTTCAAGCTAGAAGCTTCTACGATTTAGATAATACTAATTATTTCTTAGATCCAGCTACTACAGGTAGCTCAGCCAGTTTAGCTGGAAGCTTAACCTTTAATCCAGCCACTCCTAACTTTACTCACAATATTAACTATATGGGTCTTAGTAACCTTAATTTCCAAAGAAGTGTGGGTGGAGATGCAGGTTTAACTTCTACTTTATATTTAGCAAGTAATGGACAGGTAGGAATTGGAACCACTAGTACATCTGATCAACTTGATGTTTATTCTTCTGCTTTAGCATTTTCAACCACCAATGCCACCGCAGAGTTCTTTTCAACAGATTCTCAAGCAGCTGACAAAGGAGGGAGTATTGCTTTTGGAGGACAAGACGGAACTATAACTAATAGGACATTCGGAGCTATAGGAGGGTTTAAGTTAAATAGTACTAGCGCTGACTACTCTGGCTATCTCGCTTTTGCGACTAGAAATAATGGAAACACGCCAGCAGAACGTATGAGAATAGACAATTTAGGCAATGTGGGTATTGGCACTACTACCCCAGTAGCTACTCTACAAGTAGCTGGAACAGCATCTGCTTCTGGAGATCTAACATTTTATAATGGCTCTAACGGAGTTACTCATAATATGTATCTTTTTAACAATAGTAATTTAGATATCCAAACTTCAGTTGGAGGTGCTGCAGCAACAACGCACGCTCTCTATATTGCTGCTGGTGGAAAGGTAGGATTTGGAACTACAAGTCCAGGCTCACCAGTTGATATTAGTAGCTCTAGTGATAATACACTAGCTATTGAAACCAATCTTTCTACTAGCTTCGCTCATGCGGGACAATTTCTTGATTCAGCTTTAACCAGTGGGCAAAATTATGCTATTAATATTGGACAAGCGACAGGTACTAAAAATTTAGCATACTTTGGCTATAATTATGGAGGTTCTTCTGGCAATAATAATAGCTATCTCACCATGGGCTTATGGGGAGTAGATAATATCATAAATATTACTGGAGCTGGTAAAATCGGTCTTAATGAAGTACCAGATAACACTAATGGACATGAGGTGCAAATAAGCGGAACAGTCCTCGCAAGCGGATATAATGGAAAATGTGTTAACGTAGCCTTTAGTACAAGCCCTCTTACAGGATGTAATGATGACGTGGCTGAAATATTCTCTTCAAATGAAAGCGTTAATCCTACAGATTTGTTAAGTATAAGTAAAACAACTAATGGTACTGTACAAAAAAGCTCCACTCCCTATGATCCAACAGCATTAGGCATTGTCTCAAGTCAACCTGGAGTTTTATTAGGTATTGAAGGGGATCAGGTTGCTCTGGGAGGAGATTCGACATCTTATTCTACATCCTCTGCTGCACTTACCAATCCGGCAGTCGCACTTAATGGACACGTACCAACAACTGTTTCTACAGAAAATGGTAGGATTCATAGAGGTGATTACATTACAACCTCTTCTCTTTCAGGGGTGGGAATGAAAGCGACAAAAGCAGGTCGCGTCATCGGACTTGCTCTTGATGATTTTGATCCATCAAAAGCAACTACACAAACTCTACCAAATGGACAATCCATTCAAGTTGAAAAAATCTTTGTCTTTGTTAATCCTACTTGGTATGATCCGGATGTTTACCTAACAGATACAGGTAATTTCAATATTATTCCTAAATCCGATGGAACTTATCAGCTTTTAGATACCAGCAACAATAATAACGTAATAACTCGTATTGGATCTTTTGGTTCAGCAATTGTTGGGATGTTAAAAGCAGGAAGTATCGACGCTCAAAAAATTAGCACACAAAGTTTTGCTGTATCTACAGATAATGTTTCTATAGCCGGTCAATCTTTACATGACTATATCGCTAATATAGTTCAACAAACTATAAATAATTCAAATCTTGGACAATCTAATAACGGCAATATTATTTCTCCTCTCGCTCAAGTGAATCACTTACAAACTAATATAATTTCACCTTTGGCAGATGATTCAAATATTTCTTTAGATTTAAGTCATTCAAAATTAGAAATTAGGAATTCCTCAGATGCATCTAATTCTGCAGTAGTATCCTCTATTGATAATAAAGGCAATGCTACTTTCTCAGGAACCTTAAATTCTGAAAATCTCGCAGTAAATGGGGACGCAACTATTTCTGGTACCTTACATGTAAATCAGATTCAAGCTAATCAAATAGCAGGACTCCAAGCAGTAGTGAGTACACTTTCTGCTCAAAATGTGACAAATGTAACCAATATTATCTTTGCTACCCCTTCTGCGACCCCAGCGAGCAATTCGTCCCAGAATAATCAGGATTTAGCTAGCACTCCTTCTGGAAGTTTGCTAGCTGGAAACATTACTCCATCGCTGGGATATACTGATATCTCATCATATTCAGGCTTTTTAGCTAATGTTCCGAGTCTCCATAGTTCATTTGCACAGTTTGATCAGGGACTTGTTTCGCTTGGTCCTACTTCTCTTTCAGATACTACGATAGCGGGACAACTTTCCATCAATGCTAATTTCATTATTGCTCAAAACTCTATCAATGTTTTAGGAGCTGATTTAGCTCTACAACCACTTAGACAAGGTGGAATTAATCTGGAAAATGGTGCTTTAGCCATAGATACTAATGGAAACTTAACTGTAAATGGTAAAGCTGTATTTAATAAAACCATATTAGCTAGTGTAGTTTCTCCCCTACCCAACCAAGATTTAAATATTAACTTAGGTGGTGAACCAAATAGTAGCAGTTCAGCAAATAAAAATTCACAGTTCATAATTCGTAATTCATCTAATTCTGCTGTTCTTTCATTTAATCAAAATGGAGACATCCAAGCTTCAGGCGCGGCGACCATTAACAAACTTAACTTTAACTTAGTTCAACCAGCACTGGCTGTTTCTGATACAGAAGTAGTTGCTACAGGTTCTGCAGGACAATTTCAGATCAATGCTTACCAAAAAGAAATTACTATTGATAACACTTCTGTAACAGCTAATTCGTTGATTTATATAACTCCTGTAGGAAATGCTTCTACACAAGCTCCTTATCTATTAAGACAGGTTCCAGGAGAATCATTTACAGTGGGAATATCTACTTATGATATTAACGCTACTAAGTTTAACTGGTTAATAGTGAACTAATAAGTTTATTAAAATTAGTTTAGTAGTTCTTGAAGTTTTCTCTGCGAATTAATATCTGTAACATTTTGTAATCCTTGTTGCCAAATTTCTTGGGCTTTCTGATTATCAGAATATATTTTACTGTAAATTTCTCCTTCATACAGATATGCAGTAGAGTTAGTAGGATCAATAACTCTTACTCGTTCATAGTCTGCTATTGCTGTTTTGTAATCCTTTTTACTTAAAGCTATTGCAGCAAGGTTAAGATATGCAGGAGTAAAATCTTTATTATTTTGTAGTGCTTTTTTAAATGACTGTGTGGCCTCATTTACTTTTCCGCTTTGAAGAAGTAATAAGCCAATAGCATTCTCTGATTTAGCACTAGGGGCAATATTTTCCATTCGCTGATATTCTGTAAGTGCTTTTTTTTCCATTCCCTTCCGATAAGGATTCGTACCGTATGGTGTTACTGCTGTTGTCCCAAATTGCCTAATAATATTAGTATTTACTCCATTTTTTTTAACATAAATCTCAGATACATCATCAAAATAAACCAGGCTCCAATCTGAATCATCCGGCAATACCTTTCCTAACTTTTTGATAAATCCGTTATATCTTGTATCAATAAGTATGTAGGAGATTGAGTATTTATTAGCAAATTGGTTAAAGAAAACGAGATATTTTTCGTCCGAAAGATAGGTTTTATCCAAAAGAGATTTGTAGGATTTTAATTCACAGCAAAGATATACATCCGCACGTAAGTCAATAAAAACTTTTTGTTCTGGATAAAGATAATACAAGATATATCCCCCATTTATAAGTTCATTTAGCATATGTCCTTGGAGGTGGTTCTTCTGAACAAAATGCACTGCCCCAACAGGATATATTGTGGGCTTATACCGCTTGAGATAAAATATTCCTATGCACGCAATACTTAAAATTACTATGATTAATCCAACAAATATCTTTTGACTTTTTGTAGATGGTCGAGGGAAAAAAGAACATAGTGAAGCTCCCATGATATATAAAATAATGTAGGAATACGAAACATTTCGTTGTGCAGAAAACGGAAGAAGAAGAAAAATAAGTAACGGGAGAACCCATAGAATTGATTTTTTTGATTTTTTCGAAAAGTAAAAAAATGGAATTATAATTACAGAACAAAGAATGAAAAAAATAGAAAATAAAAGCAGATTATTTTGTATTGGTACCCATTCACCAAATATTCTTATTTCCTGTAGATGCGTCATAAAAAGAAAGAGTAATCTATATTGAGATAGTCCAAGTGGAGGCAATAGTGTAATTATAGAAATACCAAGAGTAGTGATAGTAAGTATCCATGCTCTTTTTAGATAAATTTTTTCTTTTGTTTTTTTATACTGATAAAATGCAAGCAGAGCATAACTGCCTGTACAATATATTGCAAACACTACTGATGACTGCATATTGGTCCAGAACCAAGTAATTGGAATAAGTAAGTATAGATAATTTTTGCCTTTTTCAAAGTATATAAGAATAATCGCTATTGTAAGGATAAAAAATAAAAAGGTAAACATTTGTGGACGAGGCACATAAAATTCAACTGTCGAGCAAAAACACAATACACTAATACCTATTGCAGTAGCTGTAGAAAGTGAAAAAAATCGTTTTATAAAAAGAAAAAAAGAACCAAGAGTAATTACAGCTATTGTTGCAAGTATATACGGAATTCCTGCAAAACCCACCAGTCTTTCAACAAAAGCAAGTCCTACTTGAAATAACCACTCGTAGGGCGACCATTCTCTCCCCTGCGCTGTATAAGAAAATATATCTTTATAGAGTATACCCTTTTGAAGAAAGATTTCTCCAGCTTTCAAATGATAATAGAAATCCGTATTTTCCTTTACAGATGATACCCAAATAAAAACACCTGAAAAGAATATAACACAAAGGAGTATATTGAAGAATATTCTACGAGTTAACATATAATTACTGGTTCAGTAAAAGTTGCAGTTTTGTTTGAGCATTTTTATCTTGTATATTTTGAACTCCTCTACTCCATATATCTCTTGCGCTAGGCAAATCATGATCTACCTCAGCAAGTATTTCACCTAAATAAATATATGGCTGAGGACTGGTAGGGTCAATACGTAGTACGTCTTCATATAGTACTTTTGCCTGCTCATAATTTTTTTGTTGGATATCGATTGCTGCTAAATTAAGATATGGAGGAACAAAAGTAGGATTGAGCAGTAGTGCTTTCCTAAAATATTTTTCTGCTATTGTACTCTGCCTTTTTTGCAGAGATATTAACCCAATCGCATTTTCTGATTTAGCACTATCTACAATCGTAACCATTCTTTGATACTCTTGAAGTGCTAACTCTTCTTGTCCCTTTCTATATGGAGTATTACTATATGGCGTAGCTGCTTTTACTTCAAATTGTTTGATAATTTTGTCATTGAATCCATTTCTCTTAACAAAAATCTCAGACACATCATCAAAGTAAATAAGAGCCCACTGAGGCTCATTTTCTAAAGTCTTTCCTACCAATGCAGTATAGTTTTCAAAATGGTAATCTACCAATGCAAAAGAAAAATTATATTTGTTAAAATAGTCTATGACATCTTTTTTGTAGAGATTATAAGGCTCAGTGCTCTTTTTTTCTAAATTCTGATATGCAGGTAACTCACAACAGGCATACACCTCTGTACGAAGATCAATAAATACCTTGTATTTTGGATAAAGTGAATACATAAGATAACTTCCTGAAGTAAATGTATTAAACATCCTTCCTTTTATAAAATGATGTTGTAAGAAAATAACTGCATTTTTGGGATAGATAATTGATATCGACGATTTTTGATACAGTAACCAACTATGTGCTATAAAAATTCCAATAAAAATGACAGTAAACCAAATTCGTCTATAGAAAGGTTCCAACTGTTTTAGTATCCACGCTGCAATAATAACCATAACAATATGGGTAAAAAATATATTTCGGACAGCTAAAAAAGGCAAGAGAAGAAAAATACTTAATGGTAAAAAAACTATAATCTCAGATCTCTTTTTTGGGAGAAAGAAGAATAAAGGAATGCATATAAAAAATAAACTTATGAGATAAACACTAAATTGTGGGAATAATTCATATACAGGCATCCATTCTGGAAAGTATGTCGTTATTTTAGAGTATCCACTAAATAGATATAACAATTGATACTGCGAGAAATTAATGGGAGGTAAAATCGTTAAGAGAAAATTTATTACTCCTGTTATACTAAGTGCATATGCTATAGGTAGATTTTTTTTGAATAGATAAAGCACTGCATATGATAAATATAGGTACACAGCAAAAACAACTGAAGCATGCATATTAGCCCATAAAAGGGTAATTGGTATAGAAAAGAATAACCATAGTTTTTTCTGCGTTTTTAGAAAAAGAAAAATAAATAAAATAGTAAGAATAAAATAGCTTGTTGCAAGTAAGTATGGTCTAGCTACAAAAAATTCCATATCCCAAGCCGCATAAAAAAACAATATACAGATAGCATAAATACGCTGTAGATGAAAAAATTTATAGATAAAAATATAGAGTATGCTTAACTGAATAAGTGTACAAACAATAGTAAAAATAGAAATTATTGATAAACCAAATATATGAACTACTTCATATAAAATTACTTCAAATAACCATTCCTGAGGGAACCATGGTCTTCCCTGTGCTACATAAGAAAAAATATCCTTGTGTAAAATTCCGTAGTGGAGATATGCCTCTCCTGCTCTAATATGATACCATGTATCTGGATTAACAGGTTGCTGATATATAATCACACTAATACCGATGTATAAAAGCACAAGAAGAAAAAAAGAAAATAATCTCATATTTCACTTTAATAATAACATATGCGTATTATCAAAATTGCGTTTATTGCTTCTCTAACGATTCTTCTTATTGCCTTTGCAACATCAAAAATTGACGATTCTGATACCATGCAATACCTTGCCAATGGCAAGTATATGCTGGCACATGGTATTTATTCAAATTTTTGTTTTTATAACTATGTTCCTCATGCATGCCAACAAGCCTATTTACATGAATGGTTTTTCCATCTTGCAACGTACCTTATTTACCTCTCTGGGAATTGGTATGGTATGGTCTTGTTTCAAATAGCAATTATTTTAGGATTATTTTCTACTATTGTTATTGCTGCAAAATTATTTCGCTATAGTATATTTTCAACCGGTCTATTTGCTTTGTTGGGAATGCTTGTAGGAATGGAACGTTTTTCATTACGTGCAGATTTATTTGGTTTGTTTCTTATTGCTTCCTTCTATGTTATTGTTCGATACTACATTGAAGCAAAATTGTTTGAGACAACGGGAGCATCGAAATACATTCCTCTTATTATCCTGCTTATTTTAGAAGTAATATGGACAAATACGCATATTTCATTCCAACTGTCTTTTGTCATTTTACTTGCATATTTTCTTGCTTATTGTATTGAGTTTTTGGTCAACAGGGAAAAAAGAGTGTTTTTTTCTTCATATCTAAAAGCGTTTGGAATTATCTTTGTTGTTTGCCTGATTGGTAGCCTTATTAATCCGTATGGTATACCTGCTTTTTGGTATCTTTTTACTTTCCTAACTCAAAATGCAACCATTGAGTATAAAACTAACGGAGAGTGGATAAGTCCACTAGCACCAACAGACTTTTACAGACATTCTATTATATTTTTCAAGTTCTTCCTTTTACCTTCAATTGCTATCCCTTTTATTGTGTTTAAGAAGATCCGAATTGTAGATATATTTCTTCTTGCATTTTTTATGTATCTTTCAATAACATCAGTTCGTAATATAGCATTTCTTGCTATTTTTGCAGCACTCATTCTCCCCTACTATTTAGATTTGATCCTAATTTCTATCAAAGCTCATGTTAAACCTTCTATTGTTAGTTTCTCCATAACAGTGATTATGGTAATTATTACTATACTTGCCGTATATCTTACTCATGAAGTAATAACAAATAATTATTATACTACTAATCAAAATACCAAAAGATTTGGCTTGGGCATTTCTGAAAATTCTTATCCTATTGGAGCCTCTAATTTTATAGAAAAGAATAATATCAAGGGAAATATATTTAATGATTATGTTATCGGTTCATACTTAAATTGGAGATTGTATCCCACTCGAAAAACATTTATTGATGGGCATACGTTTTCATACGAGAATTTACTTTCTTATGACGGGGTTATTAGTGGTCGTCTAGACTATAACAAAATTGCCAGTAAATATCATATTACTGTTTTTATGCTCAATCATACTTCTCAAGATACGATACTACTCATTCGTGCTTTATATAATGATAAAAAATGGATACTCGTGTATCTAGATGAAATAACTGCTGTTTTCATCAAAGATACTCCTGCAAATAGAGCTATTATTAAAAAGTATGCAATCCATTTTGGTAATAATACAAATTATGATCTTACCTCTCTACCCACATTTAAAGAAAAAGATGATATAGGCACTGGTTATATTAATCGTGGTATCTTTTTCCTAAGACTTGGGCTAATTAAAGAAGCATATGTAGAGTTTCAAAAAGCTATCACTTATGCTCCTAATAACTTTCAATCCTATTCAGGTCTTGGTGCATTATATTTTGCGTTAGGTCAAATGGATAACGGATTTCCCTATTTTGAAAAGGCTGTTGCACTTGAACCAAATTATTCATTCACCCATGCTAATCTCGGAATCTATTACTCCAAAAAGGGATTGTATGATAAAGCTTTAGATGAATATAACCAAGCATTAACTATTAATAGCACTTTACAGGGTATAAATTATCAAATCGGAGTTATTTACCTCAAATTAGGAGATATAGTAAAAGCAAAGCAGTATTTCCAACAAGAGTTGGAGGTAAATCCAACCTCATCTGATGCGAAAAATGCTCTTAGAATACTCTCTCAGTAATGTAAATTTATTTTGTCTTCTTTATAACTCGCTTAAATTTAAATCCGTTGACAAAGTTTATTCTAGAATCCTATATTTTAATTATAATCAAGCATTTATATGCGAAAAAAATCTCCTCATAAAAAAATTGGAGTAAGCGTAAGACGAAAAAAGTCCACGAAAAAAAGTTTTTCCTTTTCAAAAATTCATCTTTTTTACTCACTCACTATTATAATTATAATTTTTGTTATAAGTAGTTTATACATCAATTTCCATATTCTTCATGGACAAGCAGCCTCAAATCCTATCCAAGCAGAAAATGCTCTGCCAGGAACAAGTAATTGGGGGATTACTACACCTAGTACTAATCACGGCATGGAAGGATTTGCTGGAAAAACAAGTGTTGCCACTGGCAATAATCTTACCTTCTATGTCCATACTCCAACTCCTATTGGTTTTACGGCAGATTTTTATAGACTTGGCTACTATCAAGGAATAGGTGCTAGATATGTGGGTACAACTGTTCATGTTACGAATACTCAATGCGCGAACATTACTACTGATTTGTGTAATACTAAATCTGCAATTCCAACACCTAACCTCAGTAATGGTGGTCTTGTAGAAGCCAACTGGAAACCTTCATTTAGTTTGACTATCCCCTCTAATTGGGTAACAGGAATCTATATTGTTAAACTCACTGCATATACTACTGGACAACAATCTTACATGAGATTTGTAGTAAAAAATCCCAGTTATAATAATCCTTTAGTTTTTATTTTTGAAGATAATACAGATGAAGCATATAATTTATATGGAGGTGCTTCTTTATACTCTGACAATACGAAAACACTTTCTGCTGGAAGAGCTTTTAAAGTATCATTTGATAGACCATTTATTGATAATGCTGGATTTGGTAAATCTATGTCATGGGATTTACCTTTAATTCGATGGATAGAAAAAAATGGATATGATATAACATATCTTTCAGATACAGACGTAGATACAAACTTATCTTATTTACTTAATCATAAAGCTATCATTGTTGGAGGACATGCAGAATATTGGTCACGCAATGCACGAGCAAATGTAGATAACGCAGTAAATCAAGGAATTAATTTAGCCGTTTTTGGTGCAAATTCATTTTACTGGCAAATACGATATGACCTTGATTCTTTTGGACATGATCACCGAACTATTATATGTTTTAAAGATCCACAACCAAGTACTGGAATTTATATTGATCCTGAATATGTAATTGACAAAACACTTGATACTTCTCAATTTAGAAACGGTGGGTCTGTGAATAATCCCGAACAAAATTTGTTAGGAGCTATGTATAGCAGCTATTTTAGTGGACTTGGAAAACCTTGGATAGTTAATGATCCCAATAATTGGATCATGGCAGGAACAGGAGCTGTTCATGGAACTGTAGTGAATGGCATTGTAGGCTATGAATATGATAAAACATTTTCAAATTATCCTATACCAACCAGACTAAATACTATTTCTTACTCACCCGTAGTGAATGTGTATGGCAGCAATGATATTCAGGCAACTACAATCCATCAGCCTGCAAGTAATGCATATGTATTTGATGCAGCGACTGTTTTTTGGTCCTGGGGACTTGATAATTGGACAGCCTCTTATACTGGTTACTCCAGTCGCCCTACTGTTGCTAATAGTATTATTCAAAAAATAACTGCTAATTTACTGAATAAATTTATTACCAGTCCAACCCCTACTTTAACACCAAGTAACACCCCAACTCCTAGTGATACACCCATACCTACCCCCACAATAGATCCAAATGCCACTCCTACAGATACACCTACTCCTACCAATACTCCAACGCCAACTAATACACCTGCACCAACAAACACTCCTACCCCAATACCAACCGCTACTCCTACTCCAACAATTCCTGCAGGTGCTTGTCGAGATCAAGGTGGATATCGCCTATCCTTAGAAGAATGTTCTAGCAAATATCTCTGTCTGAACGGAGCATGTACTGCAGGGTGTGGAAGAAAAACCAGTTCATGTGCGGGAGGGTGTAATACGACAACCGGACAATGCAATAGTGCTCCAGGAGGTCCTCATCCACTATAATTTTAAACTCTCTTGACAAAACATTATAGGTCATGCTATAATCGGCAAACTGTTTATGAATAAAAGAATTTATTTGGCTTTGGCTACTATTATAACCTTTGCTTTAGGTATAATGGTACTTACTTATACTCCTAAACCCAGCCATGCAGAAATAATTACTAGTAATGATCCATGCGGACATTTATCTGTTTGGATTAATGAAAACCCAAATACTTGTACTTCTAATAAAGTACAAAGTAATATGACTTCTTATGGTGCATCTTTAGGACTTCAATATAAAACAAATAACGTAGGAACCATTACACTTACTGGTATTGGACAATCACATTTCTGCGATAGTAGAAATCGCTTACAAGGTTCAAATGCTGGATGTTATGATCATCCAAGTGGTGGTTTTCAACAATTAACTATTAACTTTGGAGAAACTAAATACGTAAGTGCACCTACCCTTTCTCCAGCTAATTTTGGTTTTACAAATCAGGCTTGTGGATACTATCAAGATGATTTCGCATTTACTTATTCAGATCCTTCAACTCATGCTACATGTAGTATTGGAGCTGTCAGTAATCCTGCTAATAATGCTGGAGCTGCTTCATTTTGTAATGCAGGAAGAGATTGTGTACCACAACCTACTCCTACACCTAAACCAACAGCTACACCTACGCCATTTTTAACCAGTACACCAACTCCTACTCCAACTGTGACTAATACTCCTACCCCTACTCCTACAGGTACTTTAACACCAACTCCTACAGCTACACCTACTACTACTCCTATACCAACTATAATTACTAAGATTGTATGTAGTAATGTTTCCAATGGAAATAACAGTGGAGATAATAACGGAACTAACAATGGAACCAATAATGGCAATCAAAATCAAACCATAAATGGCGATACTAATAATAGTAACACTATAACTAATAATAATGGAAATTGTAATAAAATAACTTTAATTTCCTATAATCCAGCTACTCCAACTCCTACACCTGTTACTACAGTAGCAGCACCTAGTACAACTACATCACTTCCTTCTACTGGAACACCATGGGAAGATCTAGCTACTATAGGATTCGCTCCTTTAGGCTATGCTGTTAGAAAGCTAGCTCAAAAATTCCTCGCATAAACTACGTTGAATCAAGAATCGCGAATTAATAATCATAAGGGGTGACGGTTGTGGAAGGGATCCCAAATCACGCAGCGAATGAACATGAGTCGAGTAAGTTGGGAGGGAAACAGCCGGCAGGACCCCGATGGAAAATAATAAAGATTCTTCGCTTTGCTCAGAATGACAAAGAACTCAGGATGACAACTTTAATCTTCTACTCCGCTTGACAATATCTAACTTTTAGCACAATAATTAATTATGCCTACTAAAACTTCTACTAAGAATAACCTTTATCCTACTATTAAAATAGATCTTATTAAAAATCCTATCCGCTTTTATGCTTTTCCTATCTTAGGAGGATTAGTAAAAATTATTATACTTATCCCTGTATGGATTGAATTAATAGGAGTAGCTATTGCTAACTTCATTTTACTTATAGTCAATTCATTTGTAGTACTTTTTACAGGCAAATATTTACAAGCAGCATATGATTTAAATCTAGGTGCATTAAGATTGGGCTTAAAAATTACATTTTTCTTTACAGGCTTAACAAATAATTACCCTGGTTTCTCACTCTCTAATAGTAAAGACGTAGTTTTAGACATTGATTTTCCTAATCATCCCAATAGATGGTTTGCTTTTCCTATTTTAGGAGGAGTCGTTAGAATAATTCTTCTTATTCCCTATCTTATTTATTCCCAAGTTCTTAAAAATGGAGCTTTAGTAGGACAATTGGTAGGCTCTTTAAGCGTACTATTCAAAGGCCAATATCCTGAAAGCGTATATGAGATTACTCGTGATCAACAAAGAATTATTTTAGCTATGACTTGCTATATGTCAGGACTTTCAGATCAGTATCCATCTTTCTGGATGTCTATGAATCATAAAGCTATAAAAATTATCTTAATTATAGTTGGAGCACTTATAGTTTTATTTAATTTCAGCTATAGAGCAAGCAATCATCCTACCAACCAAAATTACTATAAAAGCTATAACAGTAATTACAATAACAGTTACCAATACCCCAACTATTAAAGCATCAAATTATCAAATACAGATAAATAGAACTAAGAAATAAACGAGCAGCATATGCTGCGAGTACAAAAAGTAAAGATCCTTCTCTGAGACTCAATACCATTTAATAAGCTAAACTGGCTAAAATTCCTATGGAGAATCCAAGTATTGCTCCACCTATTACATCCGTAGTCCAATGCTCACCTAAGTAAACTCTACTAGTTAACATTAATATATCATAACCCATAGCAATAGATATTAACATAAATTTATGCATCATTTTTAACCTTTTATTTCTTAAAATAATTACCCCTAAAAGTGTGGTAGCAAATAATGCTCGCGCCGAATGACCAGAAGGATAAGAATTAATAGGATTTACGTAATACTGAGGAAATTGAATTAATTGGACCGTTTTAAGCATGAAATTAGGCGGTGGAAGATGATCTACAAATACCTTGCCATAAATCTCAAAAAGATGCATAAACCCAAAAAGAAAAAGTGCTATAAATCCAGCTTTAATTTTCCTAAAACAGATAAGAATTATAACCAATAAAACTCCCGTTACCTCTACTCTACCTATAAGACTAATAAATGAGAAAAAATCTATAAAACGTGCGGGAATATGATCTTGGAGACGAACTGTATTATCAAAATCAAAATGAACAAATAAGTTTTTATGCACTAAATAGGAGAAAAAGACGAAGATTACAAATGCAATAATACTAGCTAGAATTAGATATTTTTTGGGGAGCATTTACCTATTGTACTGGAAGCATGTATTATGATCAAGAAAATTATTTTGTCTTTATCTAACGTAGACAAAACCGATAAGTCGCCTTTGAATATTTTCTTCTAAAGGTCCATATACTCCATAGAAATCAGCAGATATATTTGTGGGTAGTATATCAATCCTTTTCTTTGTTGGATCCTGAAGTATTGCTGTTGCTATCTTTTCCCATCTTTCCTGGTCAAGATCTACCATATGTAGTCTCCAATCAGCACGAAAACTTGCAGGAATACCTAATATTTTCGCCACAGTTTCCAGTGCTGCTATGGCTCTACTATTATCTACTGTAAAAGAAGCAAGATCATCAATAGAAATAACTGTATTCAATGATACTTTGTTAGCAAGAGTTTTGAAGATTGCACGTGTATCAGTTTGAACTACGGGAGAAACATTGGGCACTTCTTGTATTGCTAAATTTAATAATGAGTTTTGTATTCCTGTAAGGGGGCTTTCTGGTGACATGACAGAATCATTATCAAAAAATATATTTAAATTGTCAATAACTGGAAAATTAAAATAATAATAATCAAGAATTGAGATCTAATTCCTTTAGGAATTTTTTAAATTCTCCATTTAATTCAGGATGTTTTAGAGCAAATTCCACTACAGTTTTCATATATTCCAATTTATTGCCCGTATCATAATACTTACCATTTTTAATCTCACAAGCTATAACTCTTTTCTTATCTTCCAGCATTAATTTTAAAGCATCATTGTAATAAAGCTCACTATCTTCAGCTAAGTTTTCCTGAGCTCTATCTAAATAATCGAAAATATCAGGAGTAAAAATAGAACCACTCACATTAGCGAGATTTGATGGAGCTCTATCTTTTCCTGGTTTTTCTATAATTACTTCTGCATCAATCAAACCAGATCTTATTTCTTTTCCTCCAGTAAAACCATAACGATCATAATCTTCATTTTTAACAGCTTTAATACTAGCTAAAACAGAACAACCAAATTCTTCATAAACTTCGATTAATTGTTGAAAACGTGATTTAGGCTCAGCATGAATAAAATCGTCACTCCAAGCATAAAGAAATGGTTCATCCCCTATTAATTGTCTTACATTTAAAAGTGGAGTCCCATTACCATATGGACCTTTCTGACGAACATAGACGAAGTTGGCTAAATTGGCTATTTTTTCAGTAGCTTCTAAGAGAGGAAGTTTTTTATCTCCACCCATTCTCAAATTTTCCACCAATTCCATAGAGGGCCTATCAAAATGATCTTCAATGGTTCTTTTATGGTAACCAGTAACTATAATAATATCTTCAATTCCCGCTGCTACTGCTTCTTCTACTACATATTGAATAACCGGTTTATCAACCACTGGAAGCATTTCTTTAGGCATGGCTTTAGTTTGAGGAAGAAACCTAGTGCCAAAACCCGCTGCGGGAATAACTGCTTTGCGAATCTTTTTCATAATAAGGAAGTAATTGTTATTTTAGCCCCTTTCCCCTTTACATGTCAATTGCGCTTTGGTAAAATATAAGGATCAATTATGGCTGCTCCTTTTTCTTTTTTCTCGCAAACTTGGTCAGAATTAAGAAAAGTGGTATGGCCTACTCGGGAAGAAGCAATACGCTTAACAGGAGTTGTAATAATAGTAAGTATAATAGTTGGAGTATTTGTGGGAGGATTAGATTATATCTTTACACAACTCTTAACAATATTGGTGAAATAAGCAAGGAACAAACAAAATATGGATCAAATTGAAGAAGTAAAACAAGAAGAAGAAAAAGAGACAACTGATACCACAGTATCTAATACTGATGCGGGTCGTTGGTATATAGTTCACACTTATGCTGGTCATGAACAAAGAGTCAGTAAAGCTTTAAAACAAAGAGCCCAATCTTTAGGTTTTGAAGATAAAATTTTTGATATCATTATCCCTACTCGCGAAATAACTAAAGTTTCCAGTGGTAAAAAACAACAAGTACAGGAAAAAATTTTCCCAGGTTATATTTTAGTTCGCATGATTTTAACAGATGAATCATGGCTTTTAGTTCGCACTACCCCAGGAGTTACAGCTTTTATTGGCGCTTCTAATAAACCTACTCCTATTTCAGATCAAGAAGTTGAAGCTATTAAGAAATTCATGAAGTTAGAAGAACCACTTTTCAAAGCTTCTTTTTCCACTGGTGAGGCAGTTAAGATTAATGATGGTCCATTTGCAGATTTCTTAGGCACTATAGAAAGTATTGATGAAGCTCGCGGAAAATTAAAAGTTTTAGTTTCTATATTTGGTCGCGAAACTCCAGTAGAACTCGATTTTTTACAAGTTAGTAAAATATAAATAAAACAAAAATATGCCAAAGAAAGTTAAAACATTAATAAAATTAAATATTCCAGCAGGATCTGCTACCCCAGCACCACCTGTAGGACCAGCTTTGGGTCAACATGGACTTCCTATCATGGAGTTCGTGAAAGCATTCAATGATAAAACTGCAGATAAAAAAGGTACTATTTTACCAGTAGTTATTACAGTTTTTGAAGATAGAACTTTTAGCTTTATTACTAAACAACCTCCAATTTCTGAAATGATTAAAAAAGCTATTGGTCGAGCTGGATCACAAAAACCTGGTAAAGAACCAGCAGGAAATATTTCACTTGAACAGGCTAAAAAAATAGCAACAGATAAACTAGAAGATTTAAATACTACAGATGTAGATCAAGCAGTAAAAATAGTAGCAGGTGTAGCTAGATCTATGGGAGTAACTGTTAAATAATATGGGAAAAATAAGAGTAACTACAGTTGGTGAAACAGATGAAAAACTCGCTAAAAAACGAGAAGCCAAGAAGGCGACAAAAAAAGCCACTGAAGTCAAAGAAGAAAACTTAAAAACCAAAGATTCCAACGCAAGCGCAGGGGTGACGGGTGTGGAAGGGATTCCAGCTCACGCAGCGAATGAACATGAGTCGAGCAAGTTGGGAGGGAAACACTCGACAGGACCCCAAGCGAAAGATAAAAAAGCTAAAACTAAAAAAGTTAAGCGCGGTGCTAAAAGAATTAGATCCACTCACTACAAGACAGCTTTAGCAAAAATAGATAAAAGTAAAAACTATAATTTAAACGACGCTTTAGATGTACTTTTAGATTTACCAAAAACTAAATTTGATGAATCAGTAGAACTTCACTTTAATTTAATCGAAAAAATCCCAACCTTAACTATTTCTCTACCCCATGGAATTGGTCGAGAAATTAAAGTAGCTGTTATGGATCCTACTAAAGACACCAAAGCCGCTAATGATTTACTCAAAGAAATGGAAAGTGGAAAAATTAATTTTGATATTTTAATCGCTCATCCATCTGCAATGCCTATGTTAGCTAAAGTGGCTAGAATTTTAGGACCAAAAGGACTAATGCCAAATCCTAAAAATGGAACAATTTCTAGTAACACAGATCAAGCAGCTAAGAACTTTTTAGGTGGACAGGTTAATTTTAAACCAGAAGCTAAACAACCAGTCCTCCATACATTAGTAGGTAAAGTAAGTTTTGGAAAAGATAAACTTAAAGAAAATATAGAAAGTTTAATAACTGGAGTAAATAAAGGCAAAATAAAATCTTTATATCTCAAATCCACTATGTCTCCTAGTATCCGCGTTAATTTATAATAATTTAAGTAAAATCAGGGGTGGTGAGTGTGGAAAGGTTCCCAGCTCACGCAGCGAATGAACATGAGTCGAGCAAGTTGGGAGGGAAACACTCGACAGGACCCCCGGTTCAGAATGACAATATAGAGATTTTATCCTTGACATTATACTTTTATCTCTTTAAAGTTAATTTTATGAATGGAAATTCTAAAGTACAGATTTTTGAGACATTAATTCAAATCATTCTTGGCATTACAGTTTTATTTTTACCCTTTTTCTTTTTAACTACCCAAACTGATATTTTTGTTATTCCAAAACAACTACTACTTATTTCCTTATCACTGCTTGGTTTTATTCTTTACGGCATAAAAATGATCTTTGATAAAAAACTAACTTTTAGACATACACCACTAGATTTACCTATTTATCTTTTTATTTTATTTATTCTTTTATCAGCTTTATTTTCCACAGATCGCTTTGAAAGCTTAATTTATGCACTACCCTTTTTATTTGTAGGAATTTTTTATTTTGTTTTTATAAATAATGTTAAAAAATATCAGGAACTGTATTTCTTTATTCTAATTTTTATTTTTTCCAGCGTAGCTCTTTCGATATTTCAGGTTTTGACTTTTTTTAAAATCTATCCTCTTCCTTTTATAAGTTCTCATGTTCCCACTTTCTCTCCTACCGGATCACTTATGGACAGTGGAATCTTTATTTTAACGGGACTATTAATCACACTTAGTCTAGCTATTAAATATTTACGTCAAAAAGATTTTATTCAAACAGGCATTTTTGGTCTAGTTTCAGTAGTAAATCTAATAGCGTGCGTATATACCATATATACTATAGTTACCAAACAACAGTACTTTACACTTCCTTTCTTACCTTCATTTCAGATAGCATTTTCCGAACTTTCTGCAGATACTGGAAGAGTTTTACAAGGATTTTTACTCGGCAGTGGTTATGGTACATTTTCTGTTGATTTTACTCGCTTTAAACCAGTTTATTTTAACAATTATGAAAATCTTTGGTATTTAACCTTTAATAACTCCTTTAGCTTTATTTTAGAACTTATTACTACTACTGGTATCTTAGGTTTCTTAACTTTTCTATTTTTAATTATAAAAACTCTTTTTAATCCTAAATCGAAACTCTCTAATCCTTTTTTCTTATCTGGAATTGGTCTCCTAATACTTTCTTTGATTTTGCCTTTTTCCTATTTTGTTTTAACTTTATTAATCCTGGTTTTTGCTTTTCTCTCTTCATTTGAAGGTTTTAAAAAACCAAAAGAAACAGAATTTTCCTTACTTGCTATTAGAAAATTCTTCCAGGAAGATCTATCTAGAGTTAAAACTAGTTTATTTGTCCCAATAAGCTTTTTAGTATTAATAGTTATTTTTACTGCTGCTTCACTTTATTACGTAGGAATTTATACTTTATCAGATTATTATTTTAAAACTGCTATAAATGCTGCAAATAATAATAATGGAAATCTGGCATATCAAATGGAAATTAAAGCAATAAATACTTTTCCATACAGAGACATTTACTACACTATTTTTTCTCAAACTAATATGCAATTAGCTAATTCACTAGCTACTCTAGAACAAAATCAAACTAAAGATCAAATTCAACAAACCCAAAATACTATTATAAATTTGATTCAACAGGCTATTAATACTTCTAGAACAGCCACTTCTCTCTCTCCTCTTAAAGTGACTAATTGGCAAAATCTGGCTTCTGTCTATAAAAGCATTATTGGAATTGGGAAAAACGCCGATACTTTCGCTATAGCATCTGTAAAACAAGCTATTATTTTAGATCCTAATAATCCTCAAGAATATATAACATTAGGAGGAATCTATTATCAACTAGGTGATTATACTGATGCTATAATCGCATTTCAAAACGCCATAAACCTAAAAACAGATTATGCTAATGCTTATTATAATTTAGGTCACGCTTATGAACAAAAAAATGACTTATCAGATGCTTTAGCTGAGTTTCAGAATGTTAAAATTCTAGTAGCAAATGATCCGACCAACTTAAATAAAATAAATCAAGAAATTAAAGCTCTTCAAGATCAAATGAATAATACTGGTACAAATAATAAATCTAAAGTTAAAACTACCCAAGCTACTCCAGCACCAGTAGCCCAACCTCTTACTCTTCCCTCTCAAACTCCAGTCAGTTCTACCTCTTCGAAGTAAATAGTAAACGTTAATAGCTTGCAGAATATATTTTTAAACAGATGTTCGCTAACTTTGTTTGTAACATAAAGTTATGTCTCATTTCTCACTCGTGAAAGTTTGCTAGTAAACTTGAATAGAACTTTAAAACCATTAAACAGCAAACTTTCAATGCTGTTTAAAAATATATTCTGCAAGCTCAAAAGTAAAGATCCTTCGCGCTGCTCAGGATGACAAGAAGTTATGGTGTTACACTAGGAGTGACATAAGCGGAAGTCGGACTAGGAGAAATATAACGTACTATAGGTGTAGGACTCAGCGAAGGAGCTGCTGTTATAGAAGGTTGTGTATTTTGAACTGTATTATTATTTCCCACATTAACTGGTGCTACTCTAACAATTTTATTTCTGAAAGGATCATAAAGAATAGCCATTCCAGCTTTGGTATAAATTAAAACTTTGAAACCTTTTTTAGAACCATTAAAGAAAGGTTGATTAGTGAGCTTAGATGGATCATTTACTGTAGCAATGGTGGGTGTTTCATTTTTAGGTAAATCTATAAGCATTCCTACTTTAGAAACTAAAGTCTGTGCTTCTAATTGAGCAGATACTGTAGGGTTATTTAAAAGATCTTGAGTCTGTTTATACTGCCAAAAGAAATAGACTGCTGCCACTACTGCAAGAATTAAGATTAAACTTCCTAAAAAAATAAAAAAACCTTTTAATTTTGATGGCATATGATTAAGTATCCTAAATAGTCATGTTTGTGTCAACAGGAAAATTATTCTGCTTGACTGAATATTAAAAATTAAGTACTGTATGTTAGGTTGAGAACCCGCCTTTTGTTAAAAACCTAGGCGGGCAAGGAAGGAGGTGACATAAATGAATAAAATTTTATTTTTCGCTGGTCTCTTAGTTATCGCAGGATTAGTAATCATTTCTCATCCTGTAAATGGAGCACCTGGAATGTATGGACCAGTTGCAGTTTTAACTCCTCCAATTCATTGGGTACCTTTTAGTTAATTTTTAGTAAATAGTTTAAGCAGCGCTTATTTAATAAGCGCTGCTTTTTATTTAATTAGCACTACCAGTAGCCACAGGAGTCGGAGAAATATCCGCAGATGATGTAGAAATATTATCCAATAATGATCCTGAACTATTTACCTCTACTGCACTCCATGAAAAATTAATATCACTACTAGCATTTTTATTAAGCTCAATAGTAAAACCAGAATTTGAAACATTAGTAATTACAAAACTATATTCCTCTGAAAGAATATTCTTTTTATTATCACTATTTGCGATTATATTAGCATTAATTATTGGATTATTTTCATAACTTTGATCAAATTTTACATCTATGTGATCTGTACCTGATTTAATAGTTATATATCCTGCACTATCAGTATTAAAAACAGGATGTTTACTAAATGTAACATTACCACTAAACATTACATCTCCAAAGAAATTAGAAAGACCTGTAGCTATAAAATTATTAGTTGTTAAAGTTTTAATAACATTTAACATACCTTCAATAAGTCCATTATTCTCTACTCTTAAATCACCAGAGATAGTAGCTTGTCCATCTACAGTCAAATTAGGAAATGCCGAGGATGTAGAAATTCCTAGAACTGCACTTTGCGTGGCATTAGTTAACTGAGCTTCAAGTGAAGCAAATTTATCATCTAATCCATCAATCTGTCCTGCTTTTATTTCTGCAGCAGAGACTATACCAGCAAAGTTAGCATTACCATTTTTATCAAAAGTAATCGCATGACTAGGATCTGAAGCATTTATAACTAGCTTTCCATCATTAGTAACCTGAATGGCAGATGAAGAATTACTGCCGATAAATGCTGTCCAATCAGTGTTACCAGATAAACCAGAATTAATATTGTCATTACCGTTATAATAACCTTGTTCTACAAACACCATAATTTGAGTTTGACCTGAATTAGGAGTCCATGAGGAGAGAGCTTTTCCAATTACTTCCCCAGCATGAGTTGCTTTCATAGCTTTTCCCACTTGATCTGAAGTCGTTAGATAATCACCAGGTGCGATAGGTTGTGAATCTGCAGCTACATTTACTGGAACACGCCCATTAAGTGCGATTGGCATAGGATTATCTTCATCTTTTATGTTATATCCTACAGATGAAAAATTATTATCATTATCAGAAATAATTCCAATAACATTACTTTGATAAGAACTATTAGTTTTAACTAATTTAGTTATTTGTCCAATTACGCGTGACCAATCAGGAGCTCCACTAGCTTGTCTATTAGTTCCATAGGTATTTACCATTTGTGTACCAACTGACATTATATCTCCAAATGTAGCACCATTTTCTACTGGGTAATTTTCAGCATAGTCAGCAACTGGAGTGCCTGAACAGTCACGAAGTTCATAAACAGTACCTGAAGTAGCACTGGTAGCAGTAGCTAATGAAGAACATACACCGGTAGTACTCGCTGTATTTCCTAAAGTTACTTGAGGACCAGCAGAATTACCAGCAGTAGTAGAACCGGAATTATTTCCAGCTTTTATAATAACTGCTGTTTTACCATTAGTAGATGATTCAGTATTACCAATATTGACTGTAGTAATACCAGCTCCTCCTGAAACTGTCGTACCAATATTGACTGTTTGACTATTGGCTGCACCCGCACCAGTGCTAATATTTACAGTTTGTGCACCCGTGGAAGAACCAAGAGTAATGGCTCCTGTTCCTGCAGTTGCGCCAATTACAATTGTCCCAGCAGTTCCAGGAGTTAAAGTAATAGCTCCTGTTCCAGTTCCTCCACGAATAGTAGTCGTACTAGTCGTTGCACCTGTGGAACCAATAGTAATATTTCCTGTCATTACTGCTGAACCACCAGCAATACTAACAGTTCCTGAAGTCATAGCATTACCAAGACTGATAGATCCTCCTGTCTGAACATTACCAATAGTAATTACATTAGCAGCTGAACCACCAGCAATTTGTACTGTTGAAACTCCTGCTCCACCACCAATAATAGTCGTTTGAGTGGTCGAAGAAGAACCGAGTGTAATTGTGGCTGTTCCAGCTGCTGCACCAATAGTAATAGTAGATGTCGTATTTCCTATATTAATAGCCTGAGCATTTGTAGTCCCAATGCTAATCGTTCCACCACTAGAACCTGCAGCACCAGAATCTATAGATATTGGGCCTGCTGCTCCAGTTCCTCCTGCACCACTAATAAGAGTAATTCCACCAGGGGCACCTGCTCCTGATCCAAGTCCTCCAGTTAAAACTACACTTCCACCACCATTTCCTGACCCATTACCTGCTCCTCCTGTTATATTTACTGCACCACCTGCAGCAGTTGTTCCATTACCAGCCAATAATGTAATAGCACCTCCTACTTTACCTGTACCGCCATTTCCAGCAGTGAGAGAAATAGCTCCAGCCACACCCCCTGTATTAGTACTACCACTTGAGGCTGTTCCACCATTTCCTGCTGTAATTGTTAATCCTCCTCCTGCTCCCCCAGTGTTGGTTCCTCCAGTTGCAGTAGTAGCATTCCCACCAGCACCTAAAGAAATAGTTAACCCTCCACCTGCTCCAGCTGTGTTAGAACCAACACCAGAACCTGTAGAGGAGCCTCCAGCACCAGATGTGAATGAGATATTACCAGCGGCCCCAGCTGTGGAACCAAGCGTAGTTGTAGATCCACCAGCTCCACCAGTAACAGTTAAAGGAGCGATCGAAGCAGTCGTGGAATTTCCAACAATAGTAGGCACTTGAATATATGTAGCACCATCAAATGAAGCAGCAATACTTCGTGTCGAACCAAGAGTTACTCCTGCTGTAGATACATAAGGACCGGGAGTGGCATCTGTAGAAGCGTTTAATTTTTCCAGTTGTGCACCCCACGCGATAACAGAAAATGCACTAGCATTAGCATTATCATCTACATAACATACGGCATTACCTGTAGCAGCTGAGAATGTTTTAGTAACTTGATATCGTCTCCAATTGGTAGAAAGAGTAACTAGATTTGCACTGGAAGCTGGAGTTCCTGCTTGATCTTTAATACCAATATTTACATTTGGTGTTCCACTACTTGCTTTAAGCCATAAAGAACAGGTCATAGTATTACTTCCAGCAGCAGTCGTAGATGCTTGCTGGATAGTATCAGTCGTAGCACCATTAAAATTAACTGTGTCAGCAGTAGTTTCACCATTTGGAGCTTGCGTAGAATTACCTGATGTAGTAACAGTGCCTGAAGTCGTCCAAGAAGCATTAGTAAAATCTTCAGACCACAGAAGAAGATTTTGAGAACTACCAAATCCTCCATATGGCGTGCTAAATTCTCCTTCTTGTATAGCGATGGCTTGATCCCATCCGCCACCACTAATATCAATAGCTCGATCTAATCCATTGAGTGTATCTGTTCCATTATTTTCTAATTTTATTCCTGCTTGAACTACTCCTGATGCGGCAGTATTAGCAGCTACTATACGCAGTCCACTCCAAAATCCACCTGCAGTAGTTCCTGGAGTTAAATCAATTCTCTGAGCTGCTGCTTCTACTGCTGCTGAACCACCTGTATAAGCAATAGATAATCCATTTATGCCAGCAGTAGTTACTCCTTGTCCAGAATTAGTAATATTTACCATATCGGTAGTAGGAACAGCTCCCGCAGTAACTTGGATTCCTCTTTCTGCTGCAGATGTAGTTAAACTTAATCCCGTATCCCAACCTGATCCAATTTTAATAGCCGTATCTGCACCATTAGAAGTTGTAATAGTTCCAACATTTAGCGCGTTAATAGTACCACCTGAAGTAGTAGTAGAAGGAGGTGTAATATTTATTCCATTAGTCGTTCCAGCTCCAATAGCAGTTAACGTCAAACTTTCTGCATTCTGTGTTCCTGAAGTAGTAATGGTTCCCGTAGTCCAGGATATCCCAGTAGCATTAGCTGCTGTAGTATTAGCTAATGTTCCTGAAATTCCAGTCGAACCTGATGCAATAGTTCCTAAATTAATTTCTGTCCCAATAGTTCCTGAAAATGTTAAACCATTAGTAAGTGTACCGGAAGTTTGTTTTATTTGAATTCCATTTGTACTTCCTCCAGAACCATTGGCATTAACTAATAAATCGTTAGTTATAGCACCTCCTGAAGTATTCAGAATATCTATACCATCTAATCCTGTAGATCGAACATTTGTAACTACTAATTGTGCGCCTGTTACTGTAGGGACATTAGTACCATCCCCACCTATATCTACTACTCCACCCCGACCATTAAGAACAAGTGGCGCGGTATCTACTCCTATATTTACAGACTGTATATACGAAAGGTTGTGAGATGCATTAGCATCAGCACCCATATAAAGTCCATAATCACTACTTGTATGACCAGTAGTAGTAATAAATCCATTCTGAACATTTTCAGTATTTAACACACTTCCCGCCAAAAGAGTTTCCAGTTTTGATTTAGGCGCTGTAGTCCCTATACCTGTAGTTCCATCATTCTCAACTATAAAATTTGGAGAGTTAATTACATTAGTAAATGTACCGGAAAAAGTTAAACCGTTACTCAAAGTTCCAGCACTCTGGGAAATTTGAATACCATTGGTTGTAGTTCCTCCACTTCCATTTACATTTACTAAAAATCCATTGGTTATAGTATTAGATGTATGAGTGAGAGAAACTGCTAATGACGTATTAGTTCCTGAAGCAGGAGCTGCAGTAGCACCGAAAGTAAAGTCAGTTCTTCCAGCAGTGGAGGGAGCCCAATTCCATACAATTGCATTATCAGCATTGGTAAGAGTGGCAGTTCCATTAGCTGAAGTTACATTATTAAGTGTAGTAGATCCACCAGCACCACAAGATCCCCAAGCAGGATTAGCACCTACTCCTCCTGAAGTTAAACATGAACCCGTAGCTACATCGGCTAATCTAGCTAAATTACCGGAAGAATTTCTAAAAAATATATCTCCTTGAGCGTCAGAACCTAAAGTTAAACTTACTGTACCCGCTGCATTTCCTAATGCTAAAGTAGTACCATTTAATGTTAAGTTATTTGAATATGTTCCCGACAATCCCGCAGATTGTAAAACACCTGATCCGTTAATGATAGAAGTTCCGCCAACTGTTAATGTATTATCCCAACCAGATCCTACGGTAATGCCATTTTCAGTAGCAGCACCAGCTGTAATAGCAGCTATGTTTAACCCTACTTCAGTTCCTACGGAATTAGAATTAGAAGGAGTTATAGAAATTCCAGTTTGTGTTCCACCTGTAGTAATAGTTCCTAAAGTAGCACTTAAACCTGTGGCAGTTATAGCTCCAGCTGTTTGAGTAATATTAGGAGTTGTAACACTTACATCAGTATCTGTAGAAGTTCCACCAGCTCCATTTTGAGTTACTACTCCTCCGCTCACTGATAAACCAATATATGCATTTGTACCAGAAGTGTTAGTATTAGTCGGTCCGGCAAGTGTTAATGAAATTCCTGTTTCTGGTTGGTTAGTAGCTGTAACATTAGTAGAAAGATTTATAGCTTGTCCTGTTAAGGAACCAGCTAAAGTTTTAGCTCCTCCGTATGATAAGTTAAAAATTGTTCCGGAAGTAGCTCTAGAATCTAAGTTTAATAAATTAGCGGATGTTACATTAGTACCTGTTACTGTAATTCCTGTAGTGTTGGATGCTGGGGTTAAAGCTAAAGTACTACCTGTAAAAGCATTAGAAGTACTCGATAAAGTTAAAGCATTAGAATAAGTACCAGATAGTCCTGCCGATTGCAAAACACCAGTTCCATTTAAAATTGGAGTTCCATTAACTGATAAAACATTATCCCATCCTGAACCAATATTTTCAGCTGTATCAGTTCCATTAGAAGTACTAATAGCTCCAATATTTAAAGCATTTATA
>PJMG01000021.1 GCA_003173895.1 Candidatus Levyibacteriota bacterium
CTATTCAACGGTTGCTTAATAATTTTTTTCTCAGTAGAATTAATTTATGGCGAAGCTAACTTTCGTAACTAGCGCTTATAATGAAGAGAAGAAATTGGAAGATTGCCTCAAATCTGTAAAAGATATAACTGATGAAATAATAGTTATAAACAGTGGATCTACTGATAAAACTGTAGAAATAGCTAAAAAATACACTAAAAATGTTTTTACGCGCGAGAATAACCTAATGCTAAATGTTAATAAAAATTATGGATTTTCCAAAGCTGAAAATGAATGGATTCTAAATTTAGACGCTGATGAAAGATTAACGCCGGAGCTGGCGAAAGAGATTAGAACTATAGTTGAAAATGATGGAGGTATTGAAAGAGATCCTCACGTCGCTAATACTCCTCAGGATGACAAAATGGTTAATGGGTATTATATAGCGCGAAAAAATATTATTTTTGGGAAATGGATAGAAAATTCGATTTGGTGGCCTGATTATCAATTAAGATTATTTAGAAAAGGAAAAGGAAAATTCGCTGAAAAGCATGTGCATGAACTAGTTGAAGTAGAAGGTAAAACAGAAACTCTGAAAAATCCTATGATTCATCTAAATTATGATAGCGTTTCTCAATATCTTAGGAAATTAGATAATATTTACACTAATAATGAAGCTGAGAATTCTATAAAAGAAGGTAAACAAATTCATCCCATGGATGCTATAAAAATGCCAGTTCAGGATTTTATAAAAACTTTTTTTTCTCAAAAAGGATATAAAGATGGTTTACACGGTTTAGTTTTAAGTTTACTACAAGCATTTTATTCATTAATAGTTTTTGCTAAGATTTGGGAAAAAGAAGGTTTTAAAGAGTATAATTCTAAAAACTTTTTATCTGAATTTATGTCAGAAGTAAATAGATTAACTAATGAATTTAAATATTGGTTTATCAGTATTTTAATAGAGAATACCAAAAGCCCATTTAAAAAAATTGGATTAAAAATAAAAAGAAGAATTATTTTGGGAAAAATTAAATGAAAAAATTAATAACTATTATTACTTTAAATTTTAACTCAGAGAATGAAACTCATCAGTTTCTTTCATCTATTTCTAAAGTTATACATAAAAACTTCAATTATAGAATTATTATAGTGGATAATGGTTCTAAAGAAAAATTTGTTTTAAATGCTGATGAAAAAAAACAGGATGTAATTTTAATCAGAAGTGAAGAGAATTTAGGTTTTAGCGGAGGAAATAATTTAGGTATTAATCGCGCGTTTGAAATGAAGACCGATTATATTTTAGTTATAAATAATGATACATATCATGATAAAAACTTTCTAGAAAATTTATTTGAAACTGTAAATTCCTCAGAAAAAATAGCAGTAGCGGTTCCTAAAATATATTTTGCTAAAGGTCATGAATTTCATAAAGACCGCTATGAAAAATTAGAACTGGGCAAAGTTTTCTGGTACGCCGGTGGAATAGTAGATATGAAAAATGCTCTGACTATTCACAGAGGTGTAGATGAAGTAGATCACGGACAGTATGATAAAGTAGAGAAAACAGAATCTGCCACAGGTTGTTGCTTTTTAGTAAAAAAAGAAGTTTTAGAAAAAGTAGGATTTTTTGATGATAAATATTTTCTTTATTTAGAAGATGCGGATTTATGTATGAGAATTACTAACGCTGGATATGATATTATCTATGATCCTAGAGCTGTAATCTGGCACATTAACGCAGCTTCTACTGGTGGTTCAGGTTCAGAACTTCAAGATTATTTTATAACTAGAAATAGAATGTTATTTGGATTTATTTATGGAAATTTCAGACTTCGTTTCGCTCTTTATCGTGAAAGTATGAGAATTTTATTTCACGGTCGGAAATGGCAAAAATTAGCTATTCGTGATTTTTATCTGAGAAAATTTGGAAAGGGAAGTTGGGGATAAATGATAAGTGGAATAATTATTTCTAAAAATAGTGAAGGATTAATAAAAAGGGCAATTAATAATCTGAATTTTTGTGATGAAATTATAGTAGTTGATGGTAATTCTATAGATAACACCGTAAAAATTGCTAAGGAATCTGGAGCAAAAGTGCTAATTTTTAAAGAAGAAAATTTTGCGCAGCAACGTAATCTTGGAATCAAAAATGCTAAGGGCGAATGGGTTTTCTACATGGATACTGATGAAGAAGTATCTGATAAATTAAGACAATCTATAATGGATGTAAGTAACTATAATAATAGTTTATCTGCATATTTTATAGAGCGCGAAAATTATTATTTAGGTCGTCATAAATGGCCAAAAACAGAAAAGCTCCAAAGACTGTTTAGAAAAAAAGATTTTATAGAATGGGTGGGTAAACTTCATGAAACTCCTAAATATAAAGGTGAAACAGGATTACTTGATGGATATTTACTACATTTTACACACCAGGATTTAACTAAAATGGTAAATAAAACTATTATTTGGTCAGATATCGAGGCTAAATTACGCTTCGATGCTCATCATCCTAAAATGACATGGTGGAGATTTTTTAGAGTAATGCTAACTGGATTTTCTAAATCTTATTTTAGTGAAAAAGGATTCTTAGCTGGAACTACAGGAGTAGTTGAATCCATGTATCAAGGATTTAGTATGTTTATAACTTACGCTAAGCTTTGGGAGCTACAGAATGAGAAATAATTTTGCTACTTCCGCTTGCTTTATAGAATAAAAATAAAGATTATTATTAGTATGGCAAGAAACGCAGAAGCTTATATAAGTAATCCCAATAGTTCTCTTAACACTCTTTCTCCCGCAGAAATAAACAAAGTTCATGAATTAAAAACCTTTATAGATGGAGGAATTAGCCTAATGGTTTCAGGTAAATATGCAGATGCCATTAAGTATTTTAGAGATCATGCTAGAGCGCGATTGGAAGCAAATAATGCAGGATTTAGTTATGATGGTCAAGGCCAGAGAGTTTTATTACAAGGTCAAATTATTCCATTAGTAGATAATGAAACACAAGTTGATGGTTTTATACAACAACTTTGGAATGAATTCTGGTTTAATCCTCCAGCACCATTTACAGTAGGTACAAGTCCGCTTATTAGGACATCAGCTGGAATTGAGGTGGTAGGAAGTGGATTCTTAGGAGTACCAACAGGAGGAGAAACAAAAATTATTCCTGAGATGCAAAAATTAATTGATCAAAATATAGCTTTACTGAACGCTGAAGAATGGTTACATGGATTTTTTTATCTTTTAAGACAAAGACCAGATTTTCAACCAACAGCATTGGATGATGAAGTAGAAATAGGTAGGTATTTACAGGAAATGGGCGTTAATCTTACTGAAAGTTTTTTTAATCATTACTCACAACGTACAGTATTACGTGCTACCAATCCTCCACCAATCCCGTAATAATTTATAATGTTAATTTTTTATTAAAAATCTATTTATAGTAAGCTTGGTATATTTTTCTAAAGGTAATTTTAATGCCTCTTCTGGTGTAATCCAAATAAATTCTTCTGCTTCGTCATTAAGTTTTATTTGATCCGAAGTTGCTTTGACTAAATAATTCAGAAAAATCATATGTTTTTTCTTTAAATATTCATCTTCATTTATAAATTCCCAAAGACAAATAAATTTCTTAGTTTTTATATCAATGTTTAAATTGGTTTCTTCTTTAACTTCTCTTTCTAGTGCTTGATCTATAGTTTCTCCTAATTCGATATGACCGCCTGGTACTACATATAAATTACTCCATTTATGAGATTTTAAAAGAAGAAGTTGATTTTTATTATTTAAAATAAAAGCTCCAACTATGGGTTCAGGAAAACTTACCATATCTACTTTTTCCCCCAAAATTTAAGATCAGAGAATGATTTAAAAGTTAATTTTTTCTTTGCAAAAAAGAAAAGATAAGTAATTTCTAAAAGTCCTATTATATTTATTACTAAAATAGCTATAAACCAATTCCTTTGATTATCACGAGCAGCTCTCCAAAGGGCAATTCCTTTCCAAATTATAGACCAAGCATAAATTACGAAAAGCAACGTTGGGTTAATATTAGTAGCTAAATTCATAATTAAATGATAGCATGGATTTATTTTCGATTAAAGTGTTAGAATTTAATTATGCGAATTGGAATCTATGATCCATATCTAGACGATCTAGGTGGAGGGGAGAAATATATGATGAGTATAGCTTCATATCTTTCTAAAAAAAATGAAATTACAGTTTTTTGGGATAATAAACAGGATTTGAATTCTATTTCTGAACGTTTTAATTTAGATTTATCAAAAATAAACTTATTTAAAAACATTTTCTCAACTAATATTTCTATATTTCAAAGAATTTTAGAAACTAGAAAATTTGATGTTTTAATAATTCTAAGTGATGGAAGCATTCCTCTAGTTTTATCTAAAAAATTATTTTTACATATTCAACAACCATTAGATTATATTGCTACTAGTTCAACTTTAGATAAATTTAAACTTTCCCGAGTAAATGGAATTTTTGTAAACTCTGTATTTACTAAATCTTTTCTTGAGAAGAAAATAAATAAAAAAATAGAAGTTATCTATCCACCAGTAGAAGTTTCTGCTAAAAAAGTTAAAAAAGAAAATATTATTTTACATGTTGGGCGTTTTAGAGCAGCTAATATGAAAAATTCTGATTATAAAAAACAATCGTTTATGATAGATACATTTAAAAAAATGGTTGATTCAGGACTAAAAAATTGGAAATTTATTATGGCAGCTGGAGTTTTAGATAAAGATAAAGAAGAATTTGAAAAAATGAGAGAAAGTGCAAAAAATTATCCAATAGAATTTTTTATTAACCAAACTAATGAAAAGATTTGGGATTTATATTCCAAAGCTAAAATTTACTGGCACGCTTCAGGTTTTGGTGAAGATTTAGAAGAGTATCCTGAATATGCTGAACATTTTGGTATATCTACAGTAGAAGCTATGGGTGTGGGTTGTGTTCCCGTAGTAATAAATGCTGGTGGTCAACCAGAAATAGTAACAAATGCAGAGGATGGATTTTTATGGAATACTTCACAGGAATTTATTGGTTCAACTGAAAAATTAATTAAAGATAATAAACTTTGGCTTAAACTCTCTGAAAATGCGCAGATCCGAGCAAAAGATTTTAGTAAAGAAAAATTTGAAGGAAGAATTAATAAATTAATTGCATGAAAAAATTTATTCCAATTATTTTTATCTTTTTAGTAGTAATTTTATTCTTTAAAGATTTTTTCTTAAAAGGTTACCTACCAATTCCTTCAGATACTATTGTCGGACTTTATAACCCATATCGTGACTTTTATGCCAAAAATTATCCTAATGGAATTCCATTTAAAAACTTTTTAATCACAGATCCCGTTCGCCAAACATATCCTTGGAGAAACTTAGTGATAAATCTGGAGAAAAAATTAGAATTGCCTCTTTGGAATCCATATAATTTTGCCGGAACTCCGCTACTGGCCAATTTTCAATCAGCTCCATTTTATCCACTGAATATTTTATTTTTTGTTCTACCTTTTTCTATTTCCTGGAGTTTATTAATAGTTCTTGAACCTTTACTTGTTGGAATATTTTTATACTTCTATCTAAGAAATTTAAAACTTAATATTTTCGCTTGTTTATTAGGATCTATAACATTTGCATTCTGTGGATTTTTTACATCTTGGATGGAATGGAATACTATAACTCAAACTATTCTGTGGTTTCCACTAATTCTTTTAGCAAAAGACAAATTAATTAATAAATGGACTAGTAGATGGGCATTTGTATTTTTCTTTGCTGAATGCGCTGCTATGCTTGCAGGCCATTTACAAACTTTATTTTATTTATTATCTGTTACAAATGCGTATCTTTTTATCAAAATTTTCCAAAAAACAAAAATTGAAAATAAACATAATTTTGTAATTATTTATTTTAAGAAATATTTTCCATTTTTATTAGTTGGATTATTAATGTTTTTAGTAACATCTATTCAATGGGTGCCCACGCTTCAATTTATTAATTTATCCAGTAGAAGTGTAGATCAAACTTGGACTCAAACAGGGTGGTTTATCCCATATCAGAATTTAATACAATTTATTTTTCCGGATTTTTTTGGTAATCCAACTACTTTAAATTATTTTGGGATTTGGAATTATGCTGAATTTGTAGGTTATATTGGGATCATTCCACTTATATTGGCTTTATTTGCTTTAATTTTTAGACATGATAAAAAAACATATTTTTGGAGTATTCTATCTTTGATTTGCTTTGTTTTTGCATTGGAAAATCCTATTTCTAAATTACCTTTTCAATTTTCATTACCATTCTTATCAGAAGCTCAGCCTACTAGGTTGTTAAGTATTATAGATTTTTCACTTAGTATTTTATCTGCTTTAGGTTTGGACTATTTTCTAAAAAACAAAAATAAAAAAATATTATTTATTTTTGGAATTTTATTTGTAATTATAATTATTGGTTGGTTAATTGGATTAAATAAAATTCATATTGATTTAAATATAGAAAATATTGCTACTATAAAAAGAAATTTAGTTTTACCAACTGTTATATTTAGTTTAGCTCTTATAACAGCTCTTTTTTATTTAATATTTAAAAATAAAAAATATTCTACTTCTATTTTTGCATCTATTCTAATTTTAATAACTGTTTTTGATCTACTCCGATTTGCCGATAAATTTACACCCTTTACATCTCCTAATTATTTATATCCATCAACTAAAGTCACTGAGTTCTTGCAGAAAAATTTAGGTAATTATCGTTATATGACTACTGATAGTCGGATTTTACCGCCAAATTTTTCTATTATGTATAATCTCCAAAGTGTAGATGGATATGATCCACTATATCTTAATAATTATGCTCAGTTAATTATTGCAAGTGAAAGAAATAAAAGTGATATTAGTAGTCCTTATGGATTTAACAGAATAATTACCCCACATAATTATAATAGTAAAATAATGAATTTGCTCGGAGTTAAATATATCATAAGCTTAGAGAGTTTAAATAATACGAATTTTAAAGAAGTTTATAGAGAAGGGGAGACTGTAGTAAATGAGAATAAAAATTATTTACCGCGCGCGTTCTTTGTTTCAAACGTAATTAAAATAAAAGATAATAAAGATGCCATAAATAATATTTTTAAATCTTCATTCAATCCCAAAATATCTGCCACAGTGATGGGATTAGATAGTAAAAATTATAATTTAGGCTTAGCAAATATTACTTCTTATACTGCTAATGAAATTGTAATTAACACTCAAAATAAAAAAGATGGATTTTTGATTTTAACTGACAGTTTTTATCCTACATGGCATGCATATGTAGATGGAAAAGAAACTAAAATTTACCTAACAGATTTAGATTTTAGAGGGATATCAGTTCCGAAGGGTGAACATACTATTACTTTTAAGGATCAATTATTTTAAAATAAAATTGAAAGGTTCTGTTAAAAATTATGAATGTAAGTATAGTTATTCCAAACTATAATGGTGAAAGTCTTTTAAAAAATAATATTCCAAAAGTTATTGAAAGTATATCTTCATATAAAGACGGATTTATTGAATTAATTGTTACTGATGATGCTTCTAGAGATAAATCTGTGGAAGTTTTAAATACTTTTGCAGAAAAATTAAATAAAGAAAAAAGTAAAATAAAGTTTAAAATAGTAAAGAGTCCTTTTAATATTAATAGTGGATTTTCTATAAATGTTAACAGGGGTGTAGAGAAAGCCACAGGAGATTTACTTTTATTATTAAATTCAGATGTTATTCCTCATAAAAATTTTATAGATGCGTTATTGCCACATTTTAATGATGAGAAAATGTTTGGCGTTGGATGTTTGGATGAAAGTGTAGAAGTAAATAATAGCGTAGTATTGAGAGGAAGAGGTAAAGGAGAATGGAAAAAGGGATTTCTAATTCATTCTAAATTAGATGTAAATGGAAAGACAACTTTTTGGATTAGTGGTGGCAGTTCCATTTTCAGGAAATCTATCTGGGATAAGATAGGTGGTTTAGATAATATTTATAGTCCATTTTATTGGGAAGATATAGATTTGTCATATAGAGCTCAAAAAGCTGGTTATCAAATTGTTTTCGAACCAAAAAGTCGAGTTATTCATGAGCATGAAAAAGGAACTATAAAATCATCTTCAATGGCAAAAAAAGTCACAACGACTGCTTACAGAAATCAATTTTTTTTCGTCTGGTTAAATATTACAGATTTTAATCTAATTCTTTCTCATATGATTTGGCTTCCTTATCATTTACTTGTTGCTATAAAAAATAAAAATATAGAGTTTTTAACCGGATTTTGGTGGGCAGTTAAAGAATTGCCAAAAGCTTTAAATGAAAGAATGAAAAATAAAAAAATTTTCATAAAATCTGATCACGAGATTTTAAAGCAATATGAGTCCCTTTGAATTCATTTTAGATTTATTATTATTTATTATTGCTTGTTTTCTAGCATTTTATATTCCAGGTAAGATAATAGTTAAAAAAATTTCTTCAAATATTCTACTTGACTCAACTATTTCAATAGTCGTTGGTATGGTCTTATGGGTAATTCAAGGTACAGTCTTTGGTTATCTTAACCTTAGAAATTTAGCTTATTTATATCTTCTTATTTTTCTAATCCTTTATATAAAAATCGATTTAAAAAAACTATATTTTAAATTTAATTTAAAAAAGATAAAAGAAGTTTGGCTTGAAATGATAATTATTTTAACAGGAACAATAGCTCAAAATTTAACATATTTTAGAATGGGTTGGAAAACTTTAAATGGAGTTATAATTACATCATATAATCCTCCAGATCACGTTTGGCATGCTGCATTAGTTAAAGAATTAATAAATAAATTTCCTCCAAATGAACCATCAATTTCAAATGTGACTCTTAAAGATTATCATTATTTTTATAACCTATTAGCAGCAGATTTAATTAAAGTATTCCATCTACCATTTTTTGAGAGTCAATTTATGGGATTTTATCCATTAGCATCAATTCTACTGGGGATAATAGGATATGGATTAGCAAATAAAATTTATCCTAAAAAAATATTTACTCGTTTTTTCTTATTTCTATTATATTTTTCAGGTAGTGCAATCGGGTGGGTATTATTAATTATTAGACACAAATTTATCTGGAATGTTCCAAGTATTATTAACGATACTACTAAATTTTTAGATAGTCCCGCTTATGCTTTAGCTGTGGTATTAGGTTTAACAGGATTATTTATATTATTAAGTAATAAAAATTTATCTAAAAGATTGATTATTATATGCTCATTAATTTTTGGAACTCTTTTAGAATTTAAAGTTTATGTAGGAATAACTTTTTTACTTTTATTTGGCACTTTAAGTGTTTTAAATCTTTTTAGGAAAAACAAAAGTTATTTTATTTCCTTTTTACTAGCGGTATCGTTAGCCTTTATATTTTTAAAGTTAAATAGTTCATCATCCACAGGACTCTCTTTTCTACCTTTTGAAATCCCTAGAAATTTTATCAATGGTTATGCATTTCCCTTTCAAGATTGGCTTCAACGCTGGCAAATATATAGTATGCATAATAATAAAATTCGCTTACTTCAATATGGATTAATGATGTCAGTAATTTATTTATCTTCTCAATTTGGTATCCAGCTTATTGGATTTATTCCTTATAAAAAAACTCTTACTGTACTAGGTAAAGATTTATATTTTTCTATTTATATTAGTATATCTGCTGCATTTTTATTGGGATTTTTATTTTATCAAACAGTTGGAGGAGCAAATATTTGGGAATTTTTTACAGCAGCAATTCCGCTTCTTGATATATTATTTGGACTAACATTTATATTATTTATTGAAAATTTTTCTGCAAATATCAAATGTATCTTAATATTTATTTGTATCATTCTTCTTATACCTCAATTTGTTTTTAGTTTAAATAAAAACATAAATACAGAATTCTTATCTGGTTTTCATGGAATAACAAACTCTTTATTAGATTCTTATAGTTATATTAATAATAATACGCCTAAAGATAGTATAATTATGATTAACGGTAATTTCCCTTGGTATGTCTCAGATGCAAATCTCTTTATAAATAGGTCAATATATTTCTCGGGATATGGAGTAAGACAAATTATTACTCCAGAGATTACTAAAAGATTAAAGGAAATAAAAATTGTTACAAAAAGTAAAAATCCAAATCTAATTAAAGATACACTTAAGGAGGAAAAGATCCACTATATTTATTTTTATAATAAACCTTTATATCCAAAAGTTTTAGCAAAAGCAGGTTTACATATTGTATTTAGCAATAAAGCTGCTACAATTTTTTATATCCAATAAATGAAGTTATCTATTATTATTCCAGTTTTTAATGAAGAAAAAACAATCGAGAAAATTCTTGAAAAGCTTTCTGATTTAAAAATTGAACCAACTGAAAAAGAAATAATTATAGTGGATGATGGATCTTCTGATAAAACTGAAGAAATTATTAAGAATTTTATTAAAAATCATAAATCAAATAATTTTAAATTTTTCCAACATAAAATAAATTCTGGCAAAGGTGCTGCAATTAAAACCGGTATAGAACATGCAAATGGTGATTATATTATCATTCAAGATGCTGATTTAGAATATGATCCTAAATTCATTCCACTACTTTTAAAACCTATAATTGATGGTAAAGCTAAAGTGGTTTATGGGACTAGGCTTCAAAGATTACCAAATTTACAAAAAGAAGAGCGTAGGGTAGGGTTTTTACTTCATTATTTGGGAAATCGTTTCTTAAGTCTAACAACTAGCTTGTTATATGGACAATGGATTACAGATATGGAAACCTGTTACAAGCTTTTCCCTAAAAATGCATTAAAAGATACCCAACTTAACTCCAAGAGATTCGATTTCGAGCCAGAAATTACTGCAAAATTACTTAAAAAAGGATATAGAATTTTAGAAGTTCCAATTTCTACCAATCCTCGTGGATATGAAGAAGGTAAAAAAATTTCAGCACTTCATGATGGACCAATAGCTCTAAATACACTTATTAAATACAGGTTTAAAAATTAAAATGGTCAAAAAATTTATAACCAATAAAACCATAATTATAATTTCTATATTTTTTATTATTGGGGCAATACTTAGATTTATTTTAATCTCTAAAATTCCTGTTTCGATCTATTGGGATGAAGCAGCAGACGGATATAACGCATATTCAATTTTACATACAGGGCGAGATGAGTATGGTACATTTTTCCCAATATTATTTAGGTCTTTTAATGATTATAAAATGGGAGGTTATGTTTACTTAATTTCAATTGCAGAATTTTTATTTGGATTAAATGAATTTGCAGTGCGTTTTCCCTCAGCTTTCTTTGGTAGCTTAACAATAATATTAGTTTTTTTCTTAACTAAAGAAATTCTATATTTTTCTAAAAGTTTTAGAGAAAAATCTAATAATATTTCTATTCTAGCGGCAGTTTTATTTGCAATTTGTCCGTGGTCAATTAATTTCTCCAGAGCAGGATTTGAAGCAAATGTAGCGTTATTTTTTGTGGGCTTGGCTGTTTGGTTTTTCCTAAAAAATGTTAGAGAGCATAAAAAAATATTTTATTTTCTCTCCACATTTACTTTTGTGGTAGGTATTTATTTTTATAGAAGTGAATTTGTTTTTATACCTTTAATACTAATTGTACTTTTAATTACTTTTAAAAATTTTTTCAAAGAAAACTTAAAATTAAGTATTATAAATTTATTATTTTTAATAGTACTCTTGATTCCTTTAGCATTTGCTATTAAATCTGAAGTTACTTCTGACAGGGGAGTTAAAGTAAGTGTTGTATATAATGCATTTGATGATCAAGTACAATTTTCTCGAGATCGTTTGTATTTTAATAATATTATTGGTAAAGCTATTTTTAATAATAAAACCGCCATTATATATAAAGCAATCCAAAATTATGAACAGAATTTTAATCCTGTTTTCTTATTCACACAGGGAGATCCAAATAAAAGGCATAGTACAGATGGTATGGGCATCATTTATTTAATCGATGCACCTTTTCTTTTATTTGGTCTTTATAAAATTTTACGCTCCAAAGGTAATTCTAAGTTATTAATAGTTGGTTGGTTACTTTGTGGATTTATTCCATCAGCTATAGCAGATATTAATCCACATTCACTACGTGGGTTAAATGATGTAATTATCTTCGAAATTATAATAGCTATTGGTATTTTTAGTTTTATTGATTTATTAAAAAACAAAAATATAAGAAAAATTACAATTGGTTTTACGATATTATTATATTTAATATTTTTTATCAGGTTTATTAATCTATATTTTTTTGTTGATCCTACTAAAGTTGGTAATCTTTGGGCTGATGGGTATCAAGAATTATATAGTTATATAGCACCACAACAGAATAATTATAAGAAAATCATAATATCGGGTCACTATTGGGAGCCATATGTTTACTTTTTGTTTTATTCTAAATATGATCCATATCTATATCAGAAAAATGGCAGTGTGTTTGGTTTTGGTAAATATATTTTTGGCGGAACTTCATGGGATCTTACAAATCCAAATCATAGGGAATTAGATCATCGAACTCTCTCAGATTTAGCAAAAACAAAAGATTTCATAGTAGCTATTAGTCCGGGTGAGTTCCAATATGAAAAGAAACAATTAATTCCAATTAAAAACATTTATAATTTAAATGGTAAATTAGTTTTTATAGTGGCAAAGAGTAAAAATTAATTAAGCATGAAAAAAACTTATTTAATACTTTTAATAATTTTCATATTAGGTGCATTTATACGCTTTTTTCTTTTAGCTCAAATTCCAGCTAGCCTTAATCAAGATGAAACGGCTATTGGTTATAATGCTTATTCCATATTGAAAACTGGACATGATGAGCATGGAGTTTTTATGCCCATTACTTATGAATCTTTTGGTGATTGGAAATTAATATTATATCCGCTCATTGATACAATTCCTATTCTATTATTTGGGTTAAATGAATTTGCAGTCCGCTTTCCATCAGCTTTCTTTGGAAGTTTACAAGTTGTATTAATTTTCTTTTTGGCTCAACAATTATTTAAAAATAAAAAAATAAGTTTAATTTCTGCATTTATGATGGCTATGAGTCCATGGAGTATTTATTTTTCCAGAATGGCTTACGAAGTAAATGTAGGTAATTTTTTATTCATGAGTGCTACTTTACTCTTGCTAAAATTTATTGATAGCAAAAAATCTTGGCTCTTAATAACAGCATCAATTTTATTCGGTTTAACTTTAATTACTTATCATGCATTTATAATTTTTACTCCTATTTTTGTTTTAGGAATTTTTATTATTTTCGCAAAAACATTATTTAAGAATAAACTTTCATTATCTTTATCTATTTTAATATTCATAATATTTTGCTTAGTATCTTTTTCAAACATTTTTCTGAAAAATGGAGCTAAACTTTCTGATAATGCAGTTTGGGCCGATCAAAATACTTATTATAATAGAGTAGATATTTTAAGAACTGATGGTGCACATGATCCTAAAATATTAAATAAATTAATTTATAATAAATTTACAGCAGTTGCTTATCAAATTGGACAAAATTACTTATTAACCTTTTCTCCTACTTTTTTATTTGATAAAGGTGGGACTAAACTTTTACATAACTTAGGCTACTTTGGTAACATGTATTTTATAGATGTCATATTTTTAGGTTTTGGAATATTTGGAATAATTTATACTAAACAGAAAAATTTAAAAGTTATTATCCTTTGGATTTTATTAGCTGCTGTTCCAGGAGCAGTTACATCGGATGTTCCTTCATCAACTAGAGCTTATCCTCTGCTACCAGTACTTCTTTTAATAGCATCATTTGGATTTATTTATATGTTTGATGTTTTAAAAAATAATATTGGCAAAATTTTAATTGGATTAATTCTTATTATATATCTTTGGAATATTTTATTTTTTGTGGATGGATATTTCATTCATATAAATTATCAAAGAGCAGCCTATTTGCACTACGGATATAAACAAATAGTTGAAGTAGCAAAGAAATATCCTAATGATAAAGTAATAGTTACAGGACCTGATAATTTCCCATATATTTCATTTCTTTTCTATACTAAATTTGATCCTTCTACTTTTCAAAAAGAAGTAGTTTATTATCCACAAGGTACTTATAAATTTGATGATGTAAAAAGTTTTGACAGATATGAATTTATTCCTAGCATTAATTATACTAATTTACAAAAAAATACATTATATTTCGATACCAATGGTATCAATCCTAATGTGGATTACACAATAAATCTTCCCAATGGAGATCCTGTATTTAAATATTTTTTTGGAAATAGATGAAAAAAATCTTACTCTTAATAATTATTTTAACTGCTATTTTAATTAGAATTCCTCAACTTGGAACTGTACCTTTTGGTATACAAAACGATGAAGTTGACTATATCTATGATGGTTATACAGTAATTAAAACAGAAGGACATGGTGTAGCAGGAGGTTTCTTACCTCTTTCATTTAAACTTAATAGTTCTTTATCTCCAGTTCCAGTATATTTAGACTCTATTTCAACAGGAATTTTAGGATTATCTGTTTTTTCTGGTAGACTGCCCTTTGCTATTTTAAGTATTGGTTCTGTTATTTTAGTTTTTCTATTGGCAGATGAATTATTTGGAAATTTAGTAGTTTCTTTTTCATCAAGTTTAATTTTTTTACTTTATCCATGGGAAAATTATTTAGCCCGTGGTGCATGGGATGGAATAATCGCTCAGTTTTTTTATTTACTAGGAATTTATGTGTTTATAAAGTTTTTAAAAATAAAGAAAAATATTAACTGGTCAATTATCCCATTTACATTAGCGTTTTATAGTTATCATGCGACTAAAGTTTTTTTCCTATTCTTAATTCCAATTTTATTGTTTTATGCTTTTAAAAAGTATATATCTAAAATCCAAATTATCTTATTTTTAATTTTAAGTTTATTAATTTTTATATCATTTGCATTAGTTACTAAATATGAAGGTGTTACAAGACAAGAAGTATTTGTTTGGAATGATAGTTCCTCTAAAGAAAAAATAGTGGATTTAAATATTTTTAAAAGATCCAGTAGCAATGCACCAGAAAAATTAAAAATTTTATTCTCAAATGTTCCTCTTTTTTATACTATTAATGGAATTAATAATTACTTAAAGTCTTTTTCTACAGAATTATTTTTTACAAATGGTGATTTAGGCCCTGTTACAGGGTATGGAAATTTCAGTTATGGGATGCTTAATTATACAGATGCAATCTTTATAATTTCAGGATTGATTTTTTTAATGAAGAAATTCAGTAAAAAAAACAGTTCACTACTTCTATCTTTAATTCTTATAGCTCCGACGCCTGTGCTATTAGTTTTTAGTGGAACATATATAGTTCGTGCCATTATGCTTCCTGCATTTTTAGCTATCTTAAGTGGGATAGGAATACTTGGTATTATAACTTTTCTAAAACAGGATTTTAAAAAACCATGGATTTTTATATTTTCTATTTTAATAGTAATTCATTTATATTTATTCTTAAGCTTTTTATATGGTTATTATTATCAATTCAATTTTGCAGGGACTGAATATTGGAATGGATCAAGCAGAACTTTATCAGAATTTATAGTTAAAAATTATAATAATTATGATCATTTCTACGTAGCCAGCGGAGATGATCATTTAGTTTTACAATATGCGCTAACGGCAAAAATTGATCCTCACATTATTCAAAAACTTTGGCCTTTAACATCTTCTAAAATAAAAATTGGTAAAGTAATTTTTCTTAATTCTTGCCTTGGCAAAAATACTGATAATCCTATGGCTTTAATTCCTAAAAAATCCGTATATTTTACTTACATTTCTAACGGTGATTGTTATAATAATGATAGCCCAACTTTTAGAATTGCAGATCCTATGGAATCTTTAAGAACTATTTATAATGTTTATGAAAAAAATTGAAATTTTAATATTTGGAATAATAATCTTTGTTGCCACTTTTTTTAGATTCTATAATTTATCTTCTGATCCTCCTAGCCTTTATTGGGATGAAGTATCGCAGGGATATAATGCTTACTCTATTTTAAAAACGGGATATGATGAACATCACGTTTTCATGCCTATTACAGATTTTGCAGCTTTTGGTGATTATAAAGCTCCAGTTTTAATTTATTTAGATGCTATATCCATCCGAATATTTGGACTTACAGATTTTGCAGTTAGATTCCCTTCTGCGTTTTTAGGTGTGCTAACTGTTTTAATAACTTTTTTTCTGGCTCGTGAATTATTTTACAAAAGTAAAAATAAGAATCTAATTGGATTTATAAGCTCATTTCTACTAGCAATTTCCCCCTGGCATATACAATTAAGTCGTGTTGCTTATGAGGGTAATACAGCCACATTTTTCTTTGTACTAGGAGTGTTTTTATTTTTGTTTGCGTTGAGAAAAAAAAATTGGATTTTACCATTTTCTATAATTTCTTTTGTACTTTCTTTTTATTCTTTTAATTCATTTCGTGTTTTCACACCACTTATGGTAATAGCTCTAAGTTTAATTTATTTTAAAGAACTTTTTTTAACTAAAAAAAGAATATTAATTTATATTTTTTCATCAATTTTGGGGCTTCTAATTTTGTTACCATTTATTTTATATCTTAAAAATCCTGATAGTCGTCTTCGCTTTAATGAAGTAAACATTTTTTCAGATCTTCCTCCTATCCAGCAGTCAAATGCATGGAAACAAGAAGATAAAAATTCTGAAATTTCTAAAATAGTTCATAACAGTAGATTTATATATACTCTTTATTATTTGCAACATTATTTTGATTTTTTTAATCCTCAATTTTTATTTTATAGTGGTGATGTTAATCCTCGTTTTTCTCTTCAAGATAATGGAGAACTATTCTGGTTTGAGCTTCCCATTCTTTTATTAGGATTTTATTATTTAGTAAAAGAAAAAAATAAAACTACTATAACAATTTTATTTTGGTTTTTATTAGCACCTGTAGCTGCCGCGACTGCTCATGAAACGCCACATGCACTTCGTGCAGAAAGTTACTTACCTACATTTCAATTAGTAGAAGCTTTCGGCGCAACTTATATTTTACTTAAATTAATAAAATTAAACTGGTGGAAGCTAATTATTTGCATATATGCTTTATGGGTTTGTTTAGCATTTTACATTTTTTGGCATGATTATTTTAATCATTTTCCAATAACCTATTCTGGAGTTTTCCAATATGGTTATAAGCAAGCTGTTGCAGATGCTAAATCGTTAGATAATAATTATGATTTAATCTTGTTCAGTGATCATTATGGTAGAGCATATGTTTATTATCTTTTTTATAGTAAATATAATCCGAAACTTTATTGGAAAACTAAGAATGAAACACAAGATATTTTTGGGTTCTATCATGTTAATAGCATAGGTAAATACATATTTTTTGAAGATACAGATGATCTTTCTAAATACCAAAATAAAAAAAATTTATATATTGCTCCACCCAAACAAATGCCAGCCAATGCTAAAATTATAGAAAAAATAAATTTTTTAGATGGTACGACAGCATTTGAAATCGGGCATAATTAAACTTAAAGTATGAAAAAATTATACATTTTATTTTTAACTGCAATTTTTTTGCTTGGATTTTTCTTAAGATTTTATCAATTAGGACAGATTCCAGGATCTTTAGATTGGGATGAGGCATCCTGGGGATATAATGCATATTCTATACTTCATACTGGTCGTGATGAATATGGCATTAAAATGCCGATGTCATTTAGAGCATTTGGTGATTATAAACAACCAGTCTACGTTTATTTAGATGCTGCTTCAATTGCAATTTTTGGTCTAAATTCTTTTGCGGTTCGTTTTCCTTCAGCATTTTTTGGTAGTTTAACTACTGTTTTTATCTTTTTATTTTTGTTTGAACTATTTTATAAAGAGAAAAAGCGTAATCTAATTGCAATTTTTGGATCTTTAATTTTTACTATTTCTCCTTGGTCTATTCAGTTTAGTAGAGTGGCTTTTGAAGCTACCAATGGACTATTTTTTGTTTTATCCGGAATGTGGCTTTTTTTTAGAGGAGTACGAACAGATAAAAAATCGCAAATAATCCTTGGAACATTACTTTTTATAATAAGTGCGTATACATATCATAGTGAAAAAATATTTACTCCTATAATATTTATTTGTTTATTATTCTACTTTAGAAAATATTTTGGTATTAATAAAGAATTATTAAGAGGATTAATAAAATCAAAAATAATTTTTATAGTCACTCTTCTTTTAATTTTTGGTATTGGAAATATTTTTTGGGTTTTAAATGCTAAAACAGTGGCCAGAGGTGAGAGTGTATTATTTACATCTAATCAAACTCCGCTTTTAGCCAATGTAGTTAAAGAGACAGCAGAGGATAGCGCAAAAGGAGATAAGTTTGATGTATTATTACATAATCGGCGTTTAGTATATATTTCAGCCTATTTAGATAATTATTTATCGGTATTTTATCCTAATTGGCTTTTTATAACCGGAGATTTAGAAAGACATCATGCTCCTGGAATGGGACTGTTATATCTAGTGTCTATTCCTGCTATCTTGGTAGGAATATTTTTAATTTTTGATAAATATAAAAAACATATATTTATTATTTGCTCATGGTTGTTAATTGCTCCTATCGCAGAAGCACTAGCTGGGGTCCCAAATGCAGAACGCGCGCTAATTATCCTTCCAGTTTTTATAATTTTTGAGAGTTTAGGATTAGTTTGGTTTATTGAGTGGGTAAGAAATAGTAAGCATCTTTTATTTTATACTTTACGCTTTACGCTTGTTATTCTTTTATTTTTATTGTATTTTTTCAATTTTACCTATTATATTAATCAATATTTTTCTCATACCAATACTGATTATCTAGAATTCTGGCAAGGAGGATATGAACAAGCTATCAATTTTGCAGTTAATAATTCTAAAAATAAAAATATTTATTTTGATAAAAGTATAGAACAAGCTTATATTTTCTATCTATTTTATGAAAAATATGATCCCGAAAAATATTTAGCTAGTGGGGGATCCAATAGAACTTTAATGGTCTGTTACAACATAGATAATGCGTGGTTTGGAAATTGTAAAACTATAAAAAGTGGAGATATATTTGTCTCTCGTTATATGCCTGATTTCCCAGCTAAGAAAATATTTACCTTTAATTTTTTAAACAATGATCCAGGGGTGTACGTATTTAGGAAAGAGTAGATCTTATTGCAATTATTAATTTTATGTTAGAATGAAATTGCTAGCTGAAATTTATGAATTTATTGACTGTAAAGAATAAAATTTGGGGTTTTATTAAATCTAAAAATATCTTTTACGCTCTTTTACTTCTAATATTTTTTGTTTTAGATTCACTTCATGAAAGCTATCCTGATGAATTTGATAACATTTTAGGAGGGTGGAATATACTTCATGGGCGACTTTTGTATATAGGCTATTTTACTCATCATGGACCATTCCCTTATTTTCTTTCAGCATTTATAGAAATTTTTAGTAGAGTTAATTTTCCTAAATTTAGAATAATTTATGCGCTAATTTTAACAGCATTTTCTTTATTTAGTGTTTGGGTTATTAAAAAATCAGTTGGTAAAACTAAAAATATCACTAAATTTTTCTATTTTATTATATCTTTAATTTCTACCTATTATTGGTTTCAAATGTTACTGGCAGATACAATTTCTGCTTTTTTATTAATTCCCGTATTTGGAATAGTTTTATTTAAAGAATATAAAGATGAAGCTTTTGATTTATTTTCTACACTTTTTTGTTCAATCTTAATTTTTCTAACAGTTTTAAGCTCATTAACATATATTTATGTTGCACTTATTTTTTATGCATTTATTTTTTGTAAAAACTTTTATATTTTTAGATCTTTTAACTTTAAAAAAGCATTAATTGCTCTAGGTATTTTTATATCACCTTATCTATTATTTGTTTTATATTTATTCGGAACTCATAGTTTTCATGATTACTATTATGATAATTTTGTATTTAATGAGTCATTTTATATCTATAACTACCCTAGACCTTCAGGATCAACTCATATAAATCCAGTTCGTTTCGCAGTAGTTATTACTCATAATTTCGTATCAGACTTTTCGACTCTTTTAGTTCAAGCAAAAGACTTTAATTTTTCATATCCCATGAATATAACCATGGCATTAGGTGATTTAACTTTACTAATTTTTCTATTAATTAAGAAAAAATATAAATTAAGTTTAACTTATTTCTTTTTATTAGTTTTTTCAAATGCTAGAAGTAATCCTTTACTTTCAGCAGAAACAGACTATCAATCAGCAGTTTATATTTTTATCTCATTGTTCTCGATAATTTTTGTTTTAAGCCAATTAATAGAAAATATTAATTTAAATAGAGAAGGTGGATATAAATTTTTATACGGTTTGTTATTTGCCCCAATTGCTTTATATAGTGTTTTTTCCCTTATTTTTGTATCAAATAAATTTTTTGATAGATATTATCCTAAATATATGGGTACTGCTCCTCTTATTTATAACAATCCTGATGTAGCTCCAGTTCTAAATCAAATACTAAAACCAACTGATTACTATTGGGTAGGACCTTTTGAATTTCAAAATATTTGGTACTTGGATACTGGAACACCAGTTTCAAAATATCAAATATTAAATGCAGGTGAAATGAGATCATCAGATATAAAATCCTCATTAATTTCAGATTTTGAAAATAATAAGCCCAACATAGTTTGGTTTGATAAAAACTTTTATATTTTAGGAAGTACTCCTATTAAAGATGCTCCTGAATTTGTTGATTATTTAGATAAAAATTATATAACTCTTTATACATATAGAGAAAGTAAATATAAATATATTTCGAAAATTCCCACAGATAGAGTTGATTTAGAAACAAAACTTTATATTCCTAAATCAAATAAAACAGATATTATAAATAGACTTTTACAAGCAAATTTAATAGAAAAAGTAAGTAGCAAATGAAACAATTCTCCTTTAAGAAAATAGCGGAAATCATATTATTTACACTTGTATTAAGCTTGGCTATTTTACTTCGAATTAGTAATGTATTACATCAAAATTTCGCTTTTACTTATGACGTTGGACGAGATCTACTTGCTTTAAATAATATAATAATCACCCATAAAATGGGTCTTATAGGTTTCACCACAGGTCTTCAAGGAGTTTTTTATGGCCCATGGTGGTATATATTTTTACTACCAGCTTTTGTACTCTCTAATGGCAATCCATCAGGAATAATTATTTATATGAATTTTATTGGAGTGATAACTGTAATTTTAGGATATCTATTAGGGAAAAAGATTGGAGGGAGTTTACTAGGATTTATGCTCATGATAGTTTTTAGCATATCTCCTCTTTTAATTGCTTATTCATCACAAATTTGGAATCCAAATATTGCTCCTTTTTTCGTTTTATCAACAATTTTTATACTTTATTTAATTTATAAAAAAAATAGTCCCTGGTATTTTTTATTACTTGGTTTTATTACTGCACTAAATATAGAAATTGAGATAGTATTTGGTAGTATTTTTTTTATTTACACAACATTTTTTACGTTTATTTATTTTTATAAAAGATTAAATTTAAAGAAAATTATTTTATATTTTTTAGGACTTTTTCTAGTTCTCTTACCCCAATTATTATTTGAATTTAGACATAATTTTATTATGTCTAAAAGTTTTCTAAACTTTTTAACGGGTAAGTCAGATGCAGTAAGTAGTAGTTATAATTTTATAAGTGCTTTTGTAATAATAAGAGATCTATTCTCATATACAATATTTAATAATTTAGCATTAGTGTCTATTTTAAGTTTTGTTTTTATAATTATTCTTTCCATTTATTTTATATTTTTCTTAAAAGACAAATCAGATTTATGGCTTGCTAGAAAATTTTTAATTACATTTTCCTTTTTTTATTTAATTTTTTCTTATATTTTGCTTAGTCTTTTTAGGCATACTATTTATGACCATTATTTCATTGGAGAGCCAGTAGTTTTCATTCTTTTAATTAGCCTTTTAATATATGAATTAATTATAAATAAAAACTTAATTATTAAAATATTTAGTATATTAATTTTTATTGTTATTTTAATATTAAATACAGTTTCAAATAATTTTGTATCTATTTTTAATAATTATACTGGAGATGCCTCGGTATATAAAAACCAAATTCAAGTAATTGACTATATTTATAAGACTGCAAGTGGAAAGCCTTTCAAATATAATGTTTATACACCACCAATATTTGACTATACATATCAGTATCTATTTTTATGGTACGGTAAAAACAAATATGGATATTTACCTACTCAGAATAGTAAATTAGATTTTTTTATTATAGAACCTGATCCCGGATTTCCAGATAGAATACAAGCATGGCTTTCTTTAAGGAGAAATGATGGTAAGATGATAAGTAATAAAAAATTCCCTAGTGGAATAATAGTTCAAAAAAGAGACTAATATGAAAAAAATATCAGTAGTTTTAGCTACATTTAATGAAAGTAGAAACTTAGAAGAATGTTTAAAATCTGTAAAAGATTTTGCATCAGAAATAGTAATAGTGGATGGTCAATCTTCAGATAATACAGCTAATATTGCCAAAAAATTTGGTTCTAAAATTATTTCTGTACCTAATAATCCAAATTTTCATATTAATAAGCAAATGGCTATAGATGCCGCTTCAGAAGATTGGATTTTACAACTTGATGCAGATGAAAGAGTAAGTAAGCAGTTAGCAGAGGAGATTGTTAAAGTAGTGGGAATGACTGAAAAAGAAATTGAAGAGTACGAATCTAAATTACCTAATAAAAAATTATTTGAAAGACATACAAAAATAATTGAAGAACGTGATGGGAAAATTGGAGATGACAAAAAAACTTACAGCGCATTTTTTATTCCTAGGAAAAATTATTTTATAGGAAGGTATTTAATTCATGGAGGAGTATATCCCGATGGTGTGATACGATTTTTTAGAAAAGGAGGAGCTTATTTACCTATGAAAGATGTCCATGAACAAATGAGAGTATTAGGTAAAGTAGGTTGGTTAGAAAATGACTTATTACATTTTGATTCACCCACATTCTCACGTTATATAAAAAAGTGGAATCGTTATACCACGTTTATTGCAAATCAGTTTAAAGAACAGAAACTTCCCAAAAACATTTTTTCATTTTTAAATTATTGTTTTATTAAACCTAGTAATTGGTTCTTATTAACTTTCTTTAGGCATAAAGGATTTCTGGATGGATACCAAGGTTTTATTTTTTCATTATTTTCATCACTTCGTTTCCCAATGGCTTATATAAAATATGTTAAAAATAAATAAAATATCACTGATAATATTTATCTTAATGTTAATTCTAGTATTTTTATTAAGTTCGAGAATGATTATAAGTGGAAATTTCTTTTTATTAGCTGATCAAGGTCGTGATTTTTCTCTCACTAAAAGTATAGTAGTTGATCATAAACTTACTCTTATTGGAACACATAGTGGTTTAGGTGGTATTTTTCATGGTCCACTCTGGCTTTATCTACTTGCTCCAGTATTTATTTTAGGGCATGGGGATCCTATATATTTTGCGTATTTCTACATTCTAATTGCAGAAATAACTGTAATTTCAGCCTTTATAGTAGGTAAAAAGTTATATGGAGAAAAAATAGCTCTAATATTTGCATTTTTAGTAGGAACAAGTCCGGTCATTGGGAGTTATGTTCCTAATACGATTGGCGTAAATCTCATGCCATTGCTGTACATATTTGTAGTATATTTTTTAATTCTTTATATAAGAGGTAATAATAAAAGTTTTATCTTTTTAAGTTTTTTAACAGGTTTGGCTTTTCAATTTGAGACTGCATCTGCAATAGCATTAGTGCCGATAATATTTTTTACCTATTTTTACCATTTTAAAAATGTTAAAAATTTTAAATTAATTTTTTTAAGCTTATTTGCTTTTGGACTTTCAATTGCAAACTTTATATTCTTTGACTTAAGACATCAGTTTATAATAAGTAAATCAATTATAAATACATTTAGTATTAATAGTGTTCATGCTAAAGGTTATTTAGATTTAAGCCATAGATTTTTTGACCATTTAACCAGTTTAATTGGTATTTATAGAGGACCATTCTTACCTCAATCACAGTATTTTTATATTTTTATCTTAGTTTATATTATTTTAGGTTTAATTCTAATAATATCTAAAAATTTTAAAGATAAGAATAAATATCCTGTTGAAATTTTTTACTTAATTTTATTTCCAGCTCTTAACTTTATAATTTATATGTTTTATCCATATACTATATGGCCGGAATATACATTAGGATTTCTATCTCCGCTAGCAATGGGATACTCTTTAATAATTTATCTGAATATTAAAAATAAATTAATGCTACTTTTAACAATAATTCTTGTTATTTTCTATTGTAGTAATATCTTTATTTTGATAAAAAATCAATATTTTACTAAGGTAGATTATAGTTATAATGGTGGTACCTATTTAAACCAGGAAAGGGTAGTTACTTTTATATTTAATGACGCTAAAAAATCTAATTTTGGTTATTTTGTTTACTCACCAGATACTTTTACTTATAGTATGGATTATTTATTCTGGTGGAATGGTGAAAAATATGGATATCTACCAAAAAATGAAAAATTAAGAAACACATATTTAGTTATGTCTCCTCCTCTGGCTGGAGATAATAATGCATATAATTTTTGGAAAAAATATGTTATTAGAACAACTGCACCTTTAGTTTGGCAAAAAGTCTTTCCAGGTAACATAACAGTTCAAAAATTATTAATAGTTAAACCAGAAAAAAATGTAGATCCTAATTATTTTCAGGATTTAATATTTAGATAATTTGTATAATATAGATATATGGGAATAATACCCTGGACTAAAAATCATTTTAAAAATAAGACTAATATCTGGCAAATTAGTATAGTATGTTTACTTTTTGCCTTGTTTTTATTTACACGACTTTATCAACTTCAAGCTCAAATGTCGTGGGGATATGATCAAGTTCAAGCTGCTTGGGCTTCAAAATATATAATTGTCGACCATAAATTCTTACTCTTAGGACCAGTTGCTAAAGCAGCAGGAGGTTTTAGTGTAGGGCCATTCTACTATGATTCAATTTCTATCTTTTATTGGATTTTTAATATGAATCCTATAGCATCACCAATCTTTGCTACTTTTGCAAGTGCGCTTACATTCTGGGCATTATATTTATCAATTAAAAAAATATTTAATTTTCCAATTGCATTTATAGCTACTTTTATAAATACTGTTGTTAATATTGCAGCTGACAAAACTGAATGGAATGCCAGTTTTATAGTATTTTGTTCCGCGATTATTTTTTACATTCTGTATAAAATTATTACTGACAAATCTAAAAATCATTATATAGTTTGGTTAGGAGTAGCTTTAGCATTTGCCTTTAGTGTACATTTTACTTCCATTTTTTATCCAGTTCTAATTTGTCTTCTTTTACCATTTTTCCCTTGGAATAGAAAGACTTTACTATATAGTTTTTTATGCGTAATTATAATTGCTTTAGGTCTATCACCTGTGATTTATTTTGATTTAACTTCTAAGAATAGTGAAAGTCATGGAATTATTTCTTATTTAATTGCATATTATCATGGGATCCATTTAGTGCGTATTTTACAAATAACACATGATGCATTTTTAGAATTTTTTATTATTTTCAGAACTAGATATGCTGACTATTTTGATTTTCTATTAGTTCCAATTTTTGTAGGAATTTACCTTTATAAGAATATAAACCGTGAAAGATTACTTTTATGTTACATGGTGTGTATTTGGTTTTTAGTACCATGGTTAGCTTTTGCTACTTATTCTGGAGAATTAACTAATTACTATCTATGGATTACTCGTCCTGTAGCATTAATGGTGATTTCTTACTTTGCCTATAGAATTTTTATATTACCTACAATTATTCCTAAATTAGCCCTTGCTGTGGGTTTAATCTTCTTAGCCTACATACATTTAACTAATTTTTTCAATACTCCAGCAGGCTTTGAGTTAACAAGAGCATATAAAAACGTAACTCCTGTTATTCAAAATAAACAGAAAGTAAATTATAATATACACGCACCAGAATCTTATTTATACTATTATTATGGTACGTATTTAAAGGAAAAATAAATTTATGAAATATTTAAGTTATTTTAAAATCCATTAGTAATGGCATAAAAACATGAAAAACAAATTGCCATCTATACTTTTACTCTTCCTTTTTTTATTTTTGCCTAATTTAGTTATAGCTGATTCACCTTATGTTTTACCTTACCCATCCGCTATGCCTGGTGGAATTGTTTATAAAATTCACTTAGCATGGGAAAAGTTAAGTCAATATTGGTATTTTGGAGATTTTGGTCAATTTGACTATAATTTAAAAGAGTCAGATAAATATTTAGTTGAGGCAAAAACACTGTTTGAATATAATCAGTACCTTTTAGGTTATAATGCTTTACAAAAATCAAACATGTATTTTATGCTTACCTTACCTGATCTTGAAACAGCCAAAAATCATGGAAAAGATATTACAGATAAAAGAATTCTTTTATCTCAAGCCGCTGATAAACATATAGAAATTCTAGAAAAATTGAAGATGGAAGTACCCTTAACATTTACATGGCAACCTGAAAAAAGTAATGCTACGGTACTTAATATTAAAAGTCTTATCGATTTTGGAATAGGGATAAGACAGAAGTATCTATGAAAAAAATATTTTTTACTATCTATATTTTATTTCTCATAGCAATCGTTGGATTTTCTTATCTTTTTATTGATCCTAATCTTATTTACTTAAAACATTTATATACTGGTTTTGCTTTCCAAAAAAAATTATACACCACATTAATATTTATTTTTCTGTTAATAATAAGTTTCTCTTTTTATATTTTGTTTATATATCTCTATGTTAGAGGTAAATTGTTTAAAAAAGACTTAATATTTTTACTGAGTGTTAGTATTTTTATATTACCTTTTTCATATCCAGCAATGTTGTCATATGATATTTTTAATTATATTGCTACTGCAAAAGTAGCATTTTTCTACCATGAGAATCCTTACATAATTATGCCTATAGAATTTACTCATGACCCATTACTTCTTTTTATGCACGCTGCTAACAAGGTAGCTCTTTATGGCCCTCTGTGGATTTTATTAACAGGGTTACCATATCTACTCGGATTTGGTAGTTTTTTATTAATATTATTTTTATTTAAAGCTTTTGTAATATTATTTTTCGTTGGTACTCTTTTAATTATTTGGAAATTAACTAAAAATACATTTTCAGTTCTACTTTTTGGTCTTAATCCTCTCGTTCTCTTTGAAACTGTTATAAGTGGTCACAATGATATAGTTATGGTTTTCCTTTTTCTTTTAGCAATTTTCTTCTTAAGGCGGAATAAAATGATATTAAGTTTGATTCTTTTACTAGCTTCAATCTTAATCAAATATGCTAGCTTAGCTTTGATTATTCCATTTGGGTATTTGTTCTATTCTTATTTTAAAAATAAAAAAATATCTTGGGATAAAATGTATTTATTAGGAGCAGGTGCAATGACCTTAGTATTTTTCTTAGCTCCTTTAAGAGAAGAAATATATCCATGGTATTTTACTTGGATTTTAGCATTTATTACTTTAATTCCTAAACATAAATTTTTACTACTAATATCCATTGTCTTTTCATTCAGTTTACTCTTACGATATATTCCATTTATGCTATTAGGTACTTATTTTGGACCAACTCCTGTTATCAAGATTTTAGTTACCTTTATGCCAATTATATTTACAACATTTTTTTATATTCTTTACTTTCTATTTAAGAAGAAATCTTTATTTAAAATAAAATAATGAAAATAGCTATAGATATTTCACCACTTGAAACGGGCCATAGTGTAAGAGGAGTTGGATTTTATTTAAAAAACTTAATTGAAAGTTTAAAAAAATATTTTCCTGAAAATGAATATATCTTTTTCAAAGACTATTCTAAATTAGTAGGTAATTTTGATTTAATACATTTTCCGTATTTTGATCCATTTTTTATTAATTTACCTTTTTTTAAAAAATATAAAACTGTTGTAACGGTCCATGATTTAACCCCAATAGTTTTTAAAAACAATTTTCCTGCTGGTATAAAAGGAAATCTAAAATGGGAAATAAATAAAATTTTACTTAAAAGAGTTGATAGTATTATTACTGATTCAGATTCTTCAACAAAAGATGTAATTAATTTAATTGGTTTTGATAGAAATAAGGTTAATACTGTTTATTTAGCAGCAGGAGAAGAATTTAAAATTCAAAATTCGGAAGTAAAAATTAAAGAAGTTAAAAAGAGATATAACCTTCCAGAAAAGTTTGGATTATATGTAGGAGATGTAACTTGGAACAAAAATTTACCTAGGGTAATTGAAGCATTTAAAAAAACCGAAATTCCACTAGTTATGATAGGGAAAGCTCTTGTAGAAGAAAATTTTGATCATAATAATTCTTGGAATTCAGACAGAATTAAAGTTTTAGAATTAACTAAAAATAATAATCAATTTATAAGACTAGGATTTATCCCTACTGAAGATCTAGTGAGTATTTATAATATTGCCACTTTTTCTATTACAGCTTCACTTTATGAAGGTTTCGGTTTGCCAGTTATAGAAGCAATGGATTGTGGTTGTCCCGTTATTGCCTCCCAGGAAGGCTCAATTCCAGAAACAACAGGGGATGGCGCAGTTTTTATAGATGCTTATAGTATTAATAGTATTGCTGAAGGAATTTCAAAGGTTTTTAAAAATAAAGACTTACAAAAAGATTTATCTAAAAGAGGTTTAGAACAAGCTAAAAAATTTTCTTGGGAAAAAACTGCAAAAGAAACTATAGCTATTTATAAGCAAATTCTAAATAAATAACCTCTTATGTTGATAATTATCTGGGAAAAAAGTAAAAAAATCTTTAAGCATGAACTTATTAATGCTAGTTTTTATATGTTTATTGGAGGATCATTTGCTGGTTTCTTAAATTTTCTTTTTAATTTTTTCTTAACTAGACACATTTCTTACTCTGATTATGGAATTTATTCAGCTCTTATAGCTTTGGTAGGTTTAGTTTCAGTTCCTGGCCAAGCCCTAACTCCTACTATAATAAGTTTTTCTGGAGAATATTTTTCTAAAAATGAGGTTGGAAAAGCAAAAGAATTTTATAGGCAAAGCGTAATTTATGTTTTTATTTTAAGTATTTTATTTTCTGTATTGCTGTTATTATTTTCTAATTTTTTTATATCTTTTTTTAACCTGCAAAGTATCTGGTATCTAATACTTGCTTGTTTCATAATGACCGCCACTTTCTTAAGTGTAATACCAGGAGGTTATTTACAATCGCTTCTACGTTTTAAATTATTTTCATCTTTAACAGTAATAAACAGTATTTTTAAATTAATTCTTGGTATGATTTTTATCTTAATTGGGTTTAATTTATATGGAATATTTGGTGCCCTATTTATAGGAGCTATAGTTCCTTTTTTAGTGGGAGATTTCTTTCTAAGGAAATTATTTTTTAATATTAAAAAATTACAAATTAAAGATTATTTAAAAACAATTACTCATTATAGTTTAGGTGCTTGTATAATTTGTATCTCAATCACATCTTTCACCACTTCAGACATTTTACTAGTAAAACATTATTTTTCTTCAGATGTGGCTGGTTTATATGGGGGATTAACGGTAGTCGGTAAAATTGTTTATTACATCGTAGTTCCTATCATTGGTGCTTTATTTCCAATATTAGTAAATAAATTCCATAAAGGAGAAAGACTCCTTAAAACATTTATTTTAGCTTTTATATTAGTGCTTATCCCATCAATTTTTATAACTTTAGCTTATTTTATAATTCCCGATTTTTTTCTCACGATTTTTTTAGGTGGCAGGAAATATCTAGAAATGGCAAAATTTCTAGGTTGGTATGGTTTATATAGCAGTTTATTTGGAGTAGCAAATGTCTTAGTAAATTATTTTTTATCTAAAAAAATAATTTCTATTGCTTATTTTACAGTAAGCGCTGCTATGTTACAGATTATTGGAATCATATTTTTCCATACTACTATTTTAAATATTATTATAATATCAATTTCTTCATTATCACTTTTAATTTTAATGTTGTTAATTTTTTTAATTTATCCTAAATTTATCATCTTGCAAGCTGCTAATTAGTAGTGTATAAAAAATTATGTGAAAAAAAATAATAAGAAACAATTTTTATCTCTTATAATTCCTTCATATAAACAAGAAAAAACTATAATTAAAGATTTAAAAAAAATTCTTAAGGTTATTAAAAATCTACCTTATAAATCAGAAATTATTGTAATAATAGATGGATATATAGATAGAACAAAAGAAAAAATAAAAAAAGCCCATTTAAGAAAAGTTCGCTGTATTGGTTATAAACATAATCATGGTAAAGGTTATGCTGTTAGATATGGTATGGCACATGCTAAAGGAGATATTATTGCTTTTTTGGATGCCGGGATGGATTTATCACCAGAAGGTTTAGAAGCGCTTTTAGATATTTTTATATTAGATAATGCAGATATTGTAATTGGTTCGAAGCTTCATCCAAATTCTGAAGTAACCTATCCAATTCAAAGAAAAATTTTATCATGGGGTTATAGAACATTTGTTAAAGTTTTTTTTGGACTTTCTATAAAAGATACACAAGTTGGTCTTAAAGTTTATAAAAGAAAAGTACTTGAGAAAGTTTTACCTAGATTATTAGTTAAAAGATATGCTTTTGATATTGAAATTTTAGCAGTTTCACACTATTTGGGATTTACGAGAATTTATGAAGCTCCAATCAAATTAAGCTTTAATTCCTGGTCATCAATAACTTCAAGAAATTTCTGGAGTGTAGTTTTTCGTATGATGTGGGACACTTTAGCAGTCTATTATAGACTTAGAATTTTAAATTACTATAATGATAACAGTAAAAGAAAATGGCAGTACGATCCTGAATTAAATTTCAGAATTAATATTGGTTAATTTATGAATATACTTATTCTTAATTGGCGAGATCCTAAAAATCCTAAAGCTGGAGGAGCTGAATATGTAACATTAGAACATGCAAAAGCTTGGGTTAAAAAGGGACACAAAGTATTTTGGTTTACATCTTCATTTAAAAACTCTAAGGAGACAGAAATAATTGAAGGTGTTGACATTTTTAGAAAAGGAGGTACCTATAGCATGTATTTATTAGCTCCATTTTTTTATTTGTTTTCTGGTAATAAATTTGATTTAGTTATTGATCAATTCCACGGTGCTCCTTTTTTTTCACCACTATATGTTAGAAAACCAAAAATCCTTTTTATACATGAAATTCCAGGTAAAATATGGGATTTAATGTTTCCTTTTCCTATTAATATTATTGGTAAATTAGCAGAAAATTTTTATTTTTTATTATATAAAAATATTCCTATTTGGACTGATGCTCCATCCACGATTAATGATTTAGTTAAATATGGAATAAAGAAAGAAAATTGTACTGCCATACTTTGTCCCATTAGTAAAAGCGCTCTTAATAAATTGCCAGTAAAAGAAAAAAATCCTACATTTATTTTTGTTAGTAGGTTAGTCCCAATGAAGGGTATTGAGGCAGTTATAAATGCTTTTAAAATTATTAAAGAGAAAGAAAAAAATGCTAAACTTTGGATTTTAGGGACTGGTGAAAATAAATATTTCGAATTATTAAATAAAAAGGTTTTAGAGTTAAATCTAGAATCATCTGTTAAATTTTGGGGTAAAGTTAGTGAAAATAAAAAATATGAACTTCTTAAAAAAGCACATTTATTATTACATGCATCAGTAAATGAAGGGTGGGGTTTAGTAGTTATTGAAGCAGCCAGTCAAGCAACACCTAGTGTAGTTTATAATGTGAATGGTTTACGGGATTCTGTAAAAAACGGAATAACAGGAATTGTTTTAAACAATAATAATCCTGAAGAATTGGCCAAAGGGTCTTTAAAACTTATACATAATAAAAAGCAATATAAGATTTTTCAAAAAAATTCACTAAATTGGGCGAAAAGTTTAAATTGGGTAAAAGCTACAAAAGAAAGTTTAAATCTGATCAAGGAGGCCTTAAAATCTTAATTCTTTAACTATTTTTACCAGAAATATAGCCAAAAGTTAAAGCTAAAATTTCACTGACGCGTAATATCAAAAAACCAAGAGTGTGAACAGGATATTTGATTAAGAAAGGTAAATGTGAAATATAAGCTAAAAATTCAGCTTTTATGAAATTATCGTTAGTATGTTCTTTCTTTTTTAGAAAAGTTTTAGCAGTTTTACCATAATTAAACTTCTTTATTACCATCTTTCTAAAATTAAGTTGTGCTAAATTGTGATAAACAACATTTTTGCAAAATCCAACCTTAGTAATTTTTTTATATCGCCTTTGAATATCAAAATCTTCACCTGATGAAATAGTTTCATCATAGCCTTTAATTTTAGTAAATATTGATTTTTTAACGATCCTAGCGGATTCAATAGAGTCATTTCCCCAATAACATCGTCTTTCTAATGCTTTACATTTAGCCCAGAAACCTATTGCTAGGTCTTTTTCATGCACTATTAATGCTCCACAATTATGACCTAATAAATCAACGGCATTACTTATTAAATTTTTTGATAACTCCATATCACTATCTAAGTGATAAAGAATCTCACCTTTTGCTATTTTTGCGCCCACATTTCTAGAATGACTGGGTGGTGAATAAAATTTTGGAGCAGGTAATTGAATGTATTTTACTTTATATTTTTTAGCAATTATAGAAGTTTTATCTGTACTTGATTGATCTACAATAATTATTTCTAACTTTTTATAAGTTTGATTTTTTATAGATTTTAAAGAAGCATTTAAGTATTTTTCACTGTTATATGTAGGAATAATAATTGAAACCAAGGGATTTTTTTGCATAAATTAATTTCAAATAGAGCTTAATTTTTTTTGCCATTCCCATGCAGTTTTAATAATGGTTTCTAAATCAGAATACTGTGGATTAAAACCTAATATTGTTTTTGCTTTTATATTATCTGCGTAAATCTTAGGTGGATCACCGGGTCTTCTAGGACCATATTTAATTTTTAAATCAATACCTGTTACTGTTTTTATAGTATCAACTATTTGCTTATTAGAATATCCGTTACCTGTTCCTAAGTTAAAAGAATCATTTTTAACGTCACCTTTTAATTTTTCTAAAGCTTGGAGATGAGCAATTGCTAAATCCTGAACGTGAATGTAATCCCTTATACACGTTCCATCAGGAGTTGGATAATCATTCCCAAATATTGTAAATTCAGCATTGCTTTTGGCTGCTTTTAAAGCAAGTGGAATTATATGAGTCTCTGGATTATGATTTTCTCCAAGTGACGCATCAAGGGCTGCTCCACAAGCATTAAAATAACGAAGATTAATATAGTTAATATCATAAAGTTTACTATACCAATTTAATATTGTTTCAAACATTAATTTGGATTCTCCATAAACACTTTCTGGATGTTTTGGTGAATTTTCAGTAACAGGGAGTTTATCTGGAGTACCATATAAAGCACATGTTGAAGAAAAAATAATTGAGGGAATCTTTAATTCCTTCATTAATTCGAGCAAATTTAATCCTCCTTGGATATTAGCACGAAAATATTTATAAGGGTTTTGCATTGATTCACCAGCTAATGCATAAGCAGCAAAATGAATCACAGCTTCAAATGATTGTCCTTTAAAACTATTAAACAAATTTTCCTTATCTGTTAGATCATTAATAACTAAAGGGCAAGTTACTGCTTCTTTATGACCGTATTCTAAATTATCAAGAACTGTAACCTCATGACCTTTTTCTAAAAGTAGTTTAGTAGTGATACTTCCTATATATCCTGCACCACCTGTAAGAAGAATTTTCATAAAATAATTATAGCATTTTTTTAAAAAAATAGAGAGAAAATTTATTTCATCTGGATTTACTTTTGACTGTAGTGTAGAATATTTTTAAATTAATGAAAAATATTCTAAATGAAAAACCACTGACTAAATTAATTGGTAGATTAAAATATACAGCAAAATTTGTAAAAGATTCTGATTTAAAAAACAAAAAAGTATTAGATATTGGTTGTGGATATGGATGGTTTGAACTTAACGTGTTAAAAAGGAGAGTAAAACAAGTTGCTGGTATCGATGTAACTTCTAAAGATTTAAGTACTGCCAAAAATCATGTAAAAAATAAGAAAGCAGTTTTTAAAGTGGGTGGAGCACTTAAAATACCTTTTAAATCTAATTATTTCGATACAGTAGTTTCATGGGAAGTTATAGAACATATTCCTAAAAATACAGAAGATGTAATGTTTAAAGAAATAAATAGAGTTTTAAAAAAGAAAGGTAAGTTTTATTTATCCACACCATATGATTCATTTCTATCAAAATATTTTGATCCAGCTTGGTGGTTAATACAGCATAGACACTATTCCAAGAATAAGTTAATTAAATTAGGACAAGACCATAATTTTAAAGTGTTAGAAATATCTATAAAAGGTAAATTTTGGAGTTTAATTGGACTTCTAAATATGTATATCTCTAAATGGCTTTTTAGACAACCATTATTTATGAGAGACGAAATTGAAAATAAAATAGATGCAGAATATAAAGAAAAAGGTGGATTTATTGGTATATTTATAAAATATGAAAAAAAATGATTAAAATTATACTATTTGGTTCTAATGGTTTTATTGGAGAAAATATATATAAATATTTTAGTAAAATTAAAGAATATCAAGTTTATGCTCCTTCTAGAAAAGAGTGTGATTTATTAAAGACTAAAAAAGTTAAAGATTACATAAAAAAAATAAATCCTGAGATAATTATTAATGCTGCTTACATAGAAGTAAATTCTAACGTTAAACCAACTAGAAAGTATTTAAATGAAAATTTAAAAATCCCATTAAACATTTTAAAAGCTTCCAAAAATTATAAAAATATTAAGAGAATAATTTTTTTTGGTTCTGGACTAGAATATGGAGATTCTAAAAAACCTATAGATGAAAATCATAAAGTAAATCCTAAAAATTATTATGCATATACTAAAGTTATTTGTTCTCAAGAATCTTTTAAATATGCTAAGAAGTTTAATTTACCACTTATTTTAATAAGGCCATTTAATCTTTATGGTCCATTCGATAATAAAAGTGTTATTCATTACTTAATTAAATCAACACTTGAAAATAAAGAAATCTCTGCAACTACAGGTGAGCAAATAAGAGATTTTATGTATATTGAAGATTTAATTAATTTAATGGAAAAAGTAGTTATAAATGAAAATATTAAGAATTTAGAAATTTTTAATGCCGGATTTGGAAAAGGAATTTCGCTTAAAAATGTAACTAAAAATATTTGTAAGATTAATAAATTTAAAAAGAAGATAAAAATTTTGCCATATAGAAAAAATGAATATTTTTATCAAATAGCAAATATTAATAAAGCTAAAAAATTATTAAAATGGGAACCGAAAACAACATTTAAAATTGGTATAAAAAAAACTATTGACTGGATAAAAGCAGTTGAGCTTTAATATAGTATAAAATAAATTCTTATGAAGACGATTATACTCTCGGGTGGTTTGGGTTACAGACTTAAAGAAGAGACAGAATTTAAACCAAAGCCAATGGTAAATATTGGTGGTAAACCAATACTTTGGCACATCATGAAAATTTATTCTCATTATGGATTTAATGAATTTATTATTGCATTAGGTTATAAAGGAGATTATGTTAAACAATATTTTTTAAATCAAAAACAATTGATTCATGATTTTACACTTCATACTAAAACCGGTTTTACTAAAATTCATAAAAAGGGTAAAAATAATTTAGATGATTTTAAAATTACATTTGTGAATACAGGAGAAGAAACATTACCTGGAGAAAGAATATTAAAATTAAAAAATTATATATCTAAAGAGGATGATATGTTCATGGTAACTTATGGAGACGGTGTTTCAGATATAAATATAAAAGAATTAATAAGATTTCATAAAAAACAAAAAACCATAGGAACAATTACAGGTGTTCATCCAAAGAGTAAATATGGTTTATTACACTTTGGTAACAATAACGTCGTCTCTGATTTTATTGAAAAACCTGTTTTAAAAGAACGAACTAATGGCGGATTTATGGTTTTTAATAAAAAGTTTTTTAATTATTTAAAACCAGGTGAGTTAGAACATGAAGGACTAAAAAGATTAGTAAAAGAAAAACAACTATCTGTATATATACATGATGGATTTTGGCATTCTATGGATACATATAATGATGTAGATGATTTGAATAAACTCTGGAAAGAAAATCCCAGATGGAAAGTGTGGAAATAGTATTATTTTAAATATGGGAAATTTATTAATCAACGAAGTAGAAAAAAAAGATATTGAATATATTCTTAAAAACGCTAAAGAAGAATTTAAAATATTATCAGGTAATAAAGTTCTATTAACAGGTGCAAATGGATTTTTAGGTTACTATTTAATCAAATCAATACTAACTTGGAATATAGAAAATCCTAAAAATAAAATTCAACTTTTTGCTTTAAGCACATTTAATTCTGGGATTCCTAAATGGATAAAATTTGCTTTAAAAACAACAAATTTAAAAGTTCTTAAAAAAGATATAACTAAATTTAAAATTCCTACTAATTTAAAATTTGATTATATAATTCATGCAGCTTCTATTGCGTCTCCAACTTTTTATAGACTTCATCCAATTGAAACTATTAACGCAAATGTTCAAGGTTTATATTTAATTTTAGACTATATGATAAGAAGAAAAAAAACATCACAACCTGTAAAAGGATTATTGTTTTTCTCAACTAGTGAAATCTATGGAAATCCAACTCTAGGGAACGTGCCAACTCCAGAAACCTATAATGGTAATACTTCTTGTACTGGACCTAGAGCTTGTTATGATGAATCAAAAAGATTTTGTGAAACATTATGTGTTAACTACTCACAAGTACATAAGTTACCTATAAAAGTTGCTAGACCTTTTAATAATTATGGTCCGGGATTGAAAATCAACGATAAAAGAGTAATTCCTGATTTCGCAACTAATATTTTAAATAATCATGATATAGTTATGCTATCTGATGGTGCGCCCACTAGAACTTTTTGTTATGTTACTGATGCACTTATTGGGTACATTAAGATATTAATTAAAGGTAAAGATGGTGAAGCTTATAATATAGGTGTAGAAACACCTGAAATTTCCATGAAAAATTTGGCAATAAAAATGAAAAATTTAGGAGAAAAACATTTTAAATACAAAGGCAAAGTTATTACTGGAAAAAGTAAAGATGAAAACTATTTAACAGATAACCCACAACGTCGATGTCCTAATATTCAAAAAGCAAAAAAAAGATTAAATTATAAGCCTTCTGTTACACTTGCGGAGGGATTAATGAGTATTTTAACTTGGTATAAAGAAACATCATTATGAAAATAACAATAATTGGTACTGGTTATGTTGGACTTGTTACTGGTGTTTCCTTAGCTGCACTAGGACATAAAGTATATGTAGTAGGTCGTGATAAAAGTAAAATAGATAAAATTAATGCTGGGAATTCCCCTTTTTATGAACCTGGTTTAGATATTTTGTTAAAAAAAGTATTATCTAAAAAATTATTGCAGGCAACTGTAGATTTAGAAAAAAGTGTTATAACTTCAAAAGTTGTTATTATAGCTGTGGGTACACCCACTGCTGATAATAAAATTGATTTATCTCAAATAATTAAATCTTCAGAACAAATTGGTTCTGCTATAAAGAAAAGTAAAGATTATAAAGTAGTTGCTGTTAAATCTACAGTAGTGCCAACAACGACAGAAAAAGTAGTTAAGCCTCAAATTGAAAAATTATCTGGTAAAAAAATTGGTAAATTTGGTCTTTGTATGAATCCTGAGTTTTTAAGAGAAGGACAAGCAGTAGAAGATGCTACAAAACCCGATAGAGTAGTAATTGGAGCTTATGATAAAAAAAGTGCAGAAGTTTTTCTAAAAATTTATCAAAAAGTTAAAACTCCCAAACTTATTACTAATTTACGTACTGCAGAAATGACTAAATATGCATCCAATGCTCTCTTTGCTACATTAATCAGCTACAGTAACGAAATAGCCAGAATTTGTGAAGGAATTGGAGATGTGGATGCAAAAGAAATATGGGATGGAGTTCATTTAGATAAAAGGCTTACTCCGATAGTTGGAAGAAAAAGAATAAGACCAGCAGTTAATAGTTTCATTTTTTCAGGATGTGGATATGGAGGTAGTTGTTTTCCTAAGGATACTAAAGCCCTAGCGCATTTTGCTCAAGGTATAGGAGTTGAACCACAAATAATTAAAAATGTAATTGAAGTTAATAGAACACAACCTGAAAGGATGGTTAAATTGCTTAAAAGTGTGATAAAAAACCTAAAAAACAAAAAAATAGCTATTTTAGGATTATCATTTAAACCAGAAACTGATGATTTAAGAGAATCTCCTTCAATTCCAGTAATAAAAATGTTGTTAAAAGAAAATGCAAATGTTATAGCGCATGATCCAGCAGTTAAAGAAATAAAAGGTCTAAATATAAATTTTGCTAAAACCATAAAAGATGCAATTAATAATGCTGATGCTATTTTACTTATGACCGCTTGGAATGAGTATAAAAAAATAAAACCAGAACTATTTAAGAAAATGACGACTAAACCACTATTAATAGATGGGAGAAGAATTTTTGATAAGAAAGAATTTACTGATGCAGGAGTAATATATAAAGGAATAGGACTTAGTTAATATTATTTTTTAGAATTTAAAAAAGGATCTAAGAATTTTGCAAATGTAGATTCTAATTTATCTAAATGTTTTTCTTCCATGCCATGATGGCAGCCTACTAAAAGTCCTCTCTCCATAATACCATCAGTAATTGGATATCCACCCTTTATAGCTTTATGTTTAATTTTTTTAAAACCAGGTTGTTTTAATATATTACCAGTAAAAATTGGACGTGTTTGAATATTATTCCCTTCAAGATATTTAACTAATTGAATTCTAGTAAAAGGAGTATTTTTTTTAAGTGTAATTGGAAAATTCATCCACTGTGTATCGACTTCTTTATTTTGTGTAGGAAGAACTAAAAATTTTCCATATTTTTCTAAGAATTTATGTAAACGGGCAAAATTTCTTTCTCTTATCTTTTTAAATTTTGGTAATTTATCTAATTGAACGTTCCCAAAAGCAGCACACATTTCATTTCCATGTAAGTTATATCCAATATCATCAAAAATGAATTTTGCATCATATTGCAAACCATTTAATTTATAAGATAGTCTTTTTTCAATACTTTCTGATTCGCTAAAAAGTGAGGAACTTCGTCCCCAGCCTCGAAGTATTCTAGTTTTATCATAAAATTCCTTTTTATTCATCATAATCATTCCTCCATTACCTCCAGTTGTTATTATGTGTGCTCCAAAAAAACTAGTTGTAGTTAAATCTGTATAACTGCCGGTGGGTTTTCCTTTATAAGTAGCTCCAAAAGTGTCACAAGAATCTTCAACAAAATACAAATTATGTTTTTTAGCAATCTTTGCTAATTTTTCCATATCAGGTACGTTACCGAATAGAAGTGGTACCATAATAGCTTTAGTTCTTTTCGTAATCAATTGTTCAACCTTATCTGCATCAATTATATATTTACCTTCAATTATTTCTGCAAAAACAGGAATTAACCCTTTTTGTATTAATGGAGCAACTGTAGTAGAGAAAGTGAGTATTGGAGTTATAACTTCTGATCCCTTAGGTAAATTAAGTATTTCAAATGCTAATAGATTGGCCGAAGAACCTGAGTTAACAAAAACTCCATATTTTTTACCAAAAGATTTAGGAACTCTATTTTCGAATTCATGGACTTCTTGTCCCATATTAGTTCTATGTTCTCTTAAAACCTTTAAAACTCTTTCCTCTTCTTTATCATCATGAACAGCCATTGCATATGTAATTCTTAAACTTGTAGGATCTATAGCTTTTTTCATGTAATTAAAATTATAGAAAGATTAAATGATCTTTACAAGATATCATTTATATTCTATGAATTATAATTCACTTTTGATACTATAGTGAATATTAATAAAATTAAGGAGTAATTAAAGTTATATACTGATTTTAAAAAAATCTTAGAGAAAATAAATTTAAAAATGAAAAAAATTAGCCTTTGTGTTACAGGGTATAAACGTCCTGATACTTTGAAACAACTTATTAATTCATATTTAAAACAAGATTATTCTAATAAAGAACTTATAATTTCAGATAACACACCGGATGATACTGTTAAAAAGGCCGTACTCTCATATGAGAATAAATCAATTAAATACTTTCATAATAAAATAAATTTAGGAGTTGCTAGAAATATACTAGCTTCTATGGAAAGAGCCACTGGAGATTATTTAATTTTATTAGGTGATGATGATGCACTTCTTAATACACATGTTTTGTCAGAATATGTTAAAACTTTTGATTCTCATCCAAAAGTAGGCTTTATATATAGTAATATGATTCAATTCTCTAATGATTTAAAAGTTCAATATATTATAAATTTTACAAATAAAAATAAACTTTTTAAAAAAGGTGAAAGTGCCATGAATAATATTTTAATTAGATCTATATTTATTGGAGGAATTGGAATCAGAAATATAAAATCGCAGTTTAAATTCTATCCTACTAAGAAGATGTTACATCCACAAGTAGAATTTATTGGAAATATTATAAATAATTATGATGCTTTTTTACTTGCAAAGAATAATATTGCTTTTAGATCTCATGAAGACCAAATAATATTTAGAGCATTAAAAGATAAGCAGGAAAGACAAGGAGGAGCTCATATGACTGTAGAGATCCCAGAAGTTTTTGAACTGTTAACTAAAAAATATAAGTTAAACTTGAATACAGATTTAATTGTAAAGCAATTAATAGATTTACAAACAGTAATGATGCTTAAAGAAAAAAGTATCTTGGGAAATGAGTTGATGGAAGAAAATTATAAAAAATTTTCATCACAATTTAATGTAGTTAGAAATTCTAAAAAATTTAAACTATATTTTATTCTAGCAAAAATAATTCCTGGGGAATTTATTAAAATTATTAGATTGTTAACATTAAATCTAATACCTTTTACAAATAAAACTAAATATAAAGAATTTGAAGAAAAATTAAAATTCATGTTATCTACTCAATAAGTCATTATGAATATTTTAATGTTTTATAACCATCTTCATTCTCTTGATCCTGTTATTTATAAATATTTAAGAAAACAAGCAAAAATATTTACTATCTCTAAAAATAAAACTAGCGATTTTTTTATAAATAAAGATGATAATGTTAATAACAAAAAATTTAGCTCCTTTTTAAAGAAAAATAAAATTTCTTATTTTTTATATTCAGAAAATAGTTCTTATATTCCTGATTTTTTAAATTTATTACCTAAGGAAGTTATAAAAGTAATGTTTCTTATAGATACTCATATAAGTATTAAAAGGAGACTGCCATATTTTTCACTATTTGATTTAATATTGCTTGTAAATTTTGAACAAAAAGAAAAATTATTAAAATACAATCCTAACATTGAAGGGCTTTTATATGGTGGAGATACAGAAACATTTTATAAAATTAACAAGTCCAAAAAAATATATAATATTACATTCGACGGAAATATTATTCCTTGGGTACATTTTCAACGTTTTATAATTTTACTTTATTTAAAAATAAATGAAATTCCAATTTTTTACACTAGCGCTAAATATAACCAATTAAATAGTATTTATAATCAAACAAAAATTCTTCTTAACAGAAGTCCTATGGGTGGGTGGAATATGCGTTTGTTTGAAGTTTTGTCATCAGGGACTTTTTTATTAACAGATAAAACTAATAACGATATTCCCAAGATTTTTATAGATAAAAAATATTTAGTTTATTATGAATCACTTTCAGATTTAAAAAATAAAATTGAATATTATTTAACTCATGAAAAAGAAAGAAAAAAAATCGCTAATGCTGGATATAATTTTGTTAGAAAGAATTATTCTTGGGAGATGCAAATAAAAAAAATGCTTAAAATTTTTTATGAATTTAAATTTAAAGAATTTAAAAGAGAACCATATTATTTATCATTATTTAAACTTAATACTTTTTCATTTAGGAATAAAAATATTGCTTTAAGAGACCTAAATTTGTCTATTAAAAATAATGAGATTGATAAATATAAATATATTTATTATAGAAGTATTTGTATAATTTACCTCACAACTACTTCTATAATTATAGACATACTTAATTATTTCAGAATTAATGCAATTAAATTCTTTCAAAGATAAATAAAATATGCCTTACGTAATTTTATTATTTGTTTCTTTTTTTACTCATTTTAGGTGGATTAATAATTTAGCTGTTTTGACATCTGGTGATTGGACAAATTTAGGCATTCAGACTTTAAAAGAATATTTAGCATTTCCATATCTTTGGGTAAGTAATGGATTTGGTTCAGTGAATATAGGAGCATCCTTTTATCCATTTAATTTAATCTATGGAATTTTAGCACATTTCAATTTAGGATATGGACTTGATGAGCGTTTAGTCTTTTTTTGGCCAATTCTTATATTATTACCAATTTCTATTTATATACTTGTTAAAAAAATAACTGGAAATACTTTAGCTTCATTAATTGGATCTATAATTTATTCATACAATACGTATTTTTTTGAACTTCAAACTGGCCAACTTACACTTCTTATGGCTTGTGCATTATGTCCTTTAGTCTTTTCCTTTTTTATAGAACTACTTGAAACTAAAAAAATTAAATATTCTATTTATACTGCAATTGTAGGATTTATTGTAAGTTTTTATGAATTTAGAATGTTTTATATCCTATGTTGGATATTATTTTTTTACTTAATGTACTATATTATTTTAATTGAGAAAATTCAGAATAAGCAGAAATTAATTAAAATTGTTTTTTTATCAGGCCTTTCTTTATTTATTATCTTTCTTCTAAATTTTTATTGGATTATTGGACTCTCAAAGACAGGAACTTTAACTTCAAACGCATATTTTAATAGAATTTTATTCGGAGACGAGTTCTTAAATATAAATTACGCTATAACTCTTTTTCATCCATTTTGGACAGGAACTAAAACAGCAGTTTTTATAGTTCAAAATATTCCTTTTTACGTATGGATAATTCCAATATTTGCATTTCTAGGACTATATTTAAATAGGAAAAATAAGCAAATAGTTTTTTTTGGATTTATTTCACTTCTAGGAGTTTTTTTAACTAAACAAGTTGCTCATCCATTTATAGGAATTTATCCTTTTCTCTATAAATATTTGCCTGGTTTTAACGCATTTAGAGAAGCAAGTAAATTTTATTTCCTAATTGCACTTGGATATTCTATCTTAATACCCGCTTTTCTTATATCTATTTGGAAAACATGGAATAAAAATAAATGGCAGAATTATAGTAAATATATCATAACTGTTTTAATCACATTAATATTTTTGTGGAATATTAGACCAATTATTGCAGGTGATTTTCAAACAATTTTCACACCTAGAAAAATACCAAACGACTATGTTATTCTTAATAACTTTATTTTAGATCAAAACCAATTTTTTAGAACTTTGTGGATGCCTACAGGCTCGCGTTGGTCTACATTTACTAATATAAATCCTCAAGTTAATGATATTGATGAAGCCAATGGTAATTGGAATATATACATAAAAAATCATTTAAGTGATAAATTTACATATGGAGATATAGCTGAAGAAATTTTTAAAATTAAAAACATAAAAAATCTTTTAGATGAATCATCTATTAAATATATTATTATTCCATTGGAAGATAAAGAAAATGATGATAATTTTTTCCCAGATTTTCATAAGCCTAGAGCTGATTACATTAAAGAATTAAATAGTTTAAAAAACATGAAACCAATAAACATTGGTACAAAAGAACTTATAATATATGAAAACATTTCATATAAACCACATATATATTTAACTAATAAAAAAGAAACAATTAAAAATAATTTAAATTATAAAACAGTTCAATTCCAATATATAAATCCAACAGAGTATGATATTCAAATAAAAAATATTAATAAGCCTTTTTATCTTAATTTTACTGATAGTTTCAATCCATCTTGGAAAGTTAGAGTAGGCAAATTGAATTGGCTTACTAGTTTAATAAATAAAAATTATTTTATAAGTTCTAATTATCATAGTATGACTGATACTGGATATAATTCATTTCTAATTAATCCTAAAGTTATTTGTAAGACTACACCTTGCAAATTTAATAAGAATGGTACATATGATCTTAATTTAACACTGTATTTTTCTTCCCAGAGTTATACTTACTTTGGAATAATTATTAGTAGTTTAACAGCATTCACAATTTTAGGATATTTAATTTTTATTATTTTAAATAATATTTATGAAAAAAATAATTAAAAAAATTTATAATACTAAAAAAGGAAAATATTTTTTAATTCCTTTATTACTTTTTTCAATTTGGGTTTTTTTATCATGTTTATACATAATTTATTTTGATACTAGTCTGTCTGTATTATCTTATTACCATAATAAGAATAGTTTTATTAATAATAACTATAATAAATTATTAGCGGGAGAAAAAATTTCAGGCCAATTTAAAGCAGTAGAAAATAATTTAGGAATTGTTTCTATTAAGTTTCAGACATTTATAAGGCCACCTTATTTAGATGAAGATACTTTAGTTTTTAAACTTAAAGAAAAGGGAGCTAAAAATTGGTATTACCAGAATACATATAGAGATGGATTAATTTATGATGTTCCAATATTTCCATTTGGATTTCCACAAATCTCAAATTCAAAAGGTAAAACTTATTATTTTGAAATTAGTTCATTAAATGGTAATTCAGAAAATTCTGTGGCATTAAGTAGTCGCGGACAAATTTTATTTAGTAAATATAAATTTTCTAAAAGTGTTCTACTACATAATAAAAAAGCATTCGCAATATTTATATTAGAAAAATTTATTAGCGCGATTTTAACTTCAGATATAAGATTTTCATCATTTATTTATCTTTTACCTTTAATATTCTATTTACTTCTTATGTCCCCAGCTGGGAAGATAATCATTTATCCTACAGCAAAAAAGTTAAATGACATTTCTCTGAAGATAGCAAATGATCCTTATTTTAAACCTATAGCTAATTCTCTTAAAATTCTACAAAAGATAGTTATTTATAATTTAGAATGGATAATTATTTTTCTGGTTATATTCGACATATTTATAACTCAAGTAACTAATGATGTTATATATTTAGTAATAATTTTGTTATGGATATCTGTATTAAAAATTTATAAAATGAATAGCAAAATAACTTTTATTTTCGCTTTGATTTTGCTACTAATTCCTCCCATATCCTTTTTGTTAAAAGATTCACCTACAGCAGAAAAAGCAGCTATTTGGGCATATATGTTTTTAATAGCTGGATTTATTCAGATTTTATTTGAATATAAAAATGGTAAATCAATAAACTATTGATAAATTTCAGATTATAAAGTTATAATAAAGCGTTCATGAAAATAGCAGATAAGTTAAAATCCTTTATTGAAGATTTTCCTGATTTTCCACAAAAAGGTATTATTTTTCGAGATATTTCTCCACTCTTAGAGAATCAAGATGTGTTCGCTACTACAATGAATGCTTTATGCGATAAGGTAAAAGATAAAAAATTTAATAAAATAATAGGTATTGATGCGCGAGGGTTTATCTTCGCTTCTGCGATGGCTTATAAACTTAAAAAGAGTTTTGTTATTTGTAGAAAACCAGGGAAATTACCAGGAAAACTAATTACACAAAACTATAATTATGAATACTCCTCAACAGCTATTAGTATACAACAAGATAAACTAAAAAAAGAAGATAAAATTCTTATTGTTGATGATGTTTTAGCAAGTGGAAATACTGCATTAGCAGCATATAAAATTGCTCAAAGGAAAGCAAAAGTAGTAGGCCTACTTTTTCTTATTGAGTTATCTAATCTTTCAGGAAGAAAGTATTTATTACAAGAAACTGGATTAAAAGATAGTCAGATTCTTAGTATCGCACAGTATTAAAATATGAAAATAGTATTTGCTTTGGCAATGGATTATGAAATTGAAAATATATTTGTCTTAAATGAATGGGTATTAATAGAAGAGAAGCCATTCAAAATATATTGTCTAAAAAAAAATAAAGACATGGGTCTTATAAAGACAGGTATTGGAAAAGTGAATGCTGCTGCAGCAATTCAATATGTTCTTGGGAAAGGAACTCTTAAGAAGATTATTAATCTAGGATTAGTCGGTTGTTTAAACAAGAAAATGAAAATCGGGGAGGTACGAAGTATTTCTCAATCACGTTTTTTTGATATTGACGTGAGAAGTTTTGGATATGCTCTTGGGCAAATTCCCAAATGTACTATAGTTAACTATCCTTTTCCTCCAAACCAAGTACAACTCCCTTTAGCAAAAATTATTTCAGGAGATTCTTTTGTTGCTAACCAAAACGATCTTAAAGAGATAATAGAATTATTCCATCCGGATTTTATTGATATGGAAATAGGTGCTATTGCGCATACTTTATATATCAATGACAAACTTAATATTTTGGAAAGTTATAAAGCTCCGTCAGATTATGCGGACGGCTCTGCAAAAAACGATTTTTATGAAAATGAAAAACAAGCGTTTAAAAATTTAAGATCGTTAGCATCTAAATTATTGACTGAATAATATGTCCATGATATTCTCCTCCCATGAGAGAAGGTATCACTTTTCAAATAGGTCCTCATTCAGCAGATCGTGATCATACCTTAATGACTGGTGGGACTCTGTCCGAGTTAAAAATTCTTCGTTCTACTGAGGGTATTTCCCTTGCTCATTACTTACTACCAGGAATTGATACACATATTTCTCGTCTAGACGCAGGTTTACACACGCTCGAACATATGTTAGCTTATTCTACAGACACTGGTAGCCTTCGTACTCAAATTGAACAACTAACGGGAAATAAGGAAATAGCTCAATGCATTATTGATGTTTCTCCTTATAGAGTAAGTGAAGGAATATTTGGATTTAGAGTTACCTCTGTAATTCCCTTGGATAAAGATGTTCTCACGACAGCATATGCACACAGTCTTACGACAGGTACTAAATACATTTTAAAAGGGGGAAAGCCTCCTTTTGCAACTCCGAAACAATGTGGTCAATATGATTTGCATAGCAATGAAGCTGCTCTAAAAATAATTCATTCAGCTCAAGAAAAACTTAATACTGGACTAACTGCACTAGATATTTCTTCTCCAAGACCTGCTGCTTCCATAATTACTGTTGGAGATTTGCGTCTAATTAGGCCCAAAGCTACAGATGCACACACACAACGAACTTTAAGACCAGATGTAAGTCATATAATTTCACAACTTATGGAGCAATTTGCATATCTTAGTTTACCTAACCCAGAAAATGGGAGAAGATTAGCATTTGGAGTATATGGTTGTATGACAGGCGACTATGCAATGACGCTTGATATTCCACTCGATGTAGCGCATGTTGCAATTGCCCGAGTACTTTCCCAGCTTACACCATTAAAAAATAGCTCTAATCCTAATGTTCGTTTTATAGGAGAAGATGCTGCTTTTTGTCTTGATCATATTCATGAGTATTCTCCTGATACATATGAACATGCAATGGATCTTGGAAGTTTACCATTTGATGTAAATAAGGAACTAGAGCACGTTGGGACTATACGTAGGAAACCAACTACTTTGTAATTGTTGTTTCTTAGAAAAAATAAGATTTTATATAATCTATAAGATTTTATAAAAGTAAATAATAGGTAAATACTTGCTTGTATAAATTGATAATATAAATATGTTATACTTTTAAAAATATGAATTTAAAATATCCTAAATATCATTTTATTAAGACTGGATATATTAAAAACTGCCAAGTTTGTAATTCAAATAAAATTCATAAAATTTTAGATTTAGGATATCAACCACTATGTGATTCTCTTTTAACAGAAGAAATGTTAAAACAACCAGAAATGACCTATCCTCTCAGAATGATGTGGTGTGAAAATTGTACAAATGTTCAAATTGATTATTGTGTAGATGGAAAAATTGTATATGCTCCTACATATCCATATAGATCTGGAATCACTAAAGAACTTGCTGTTTATCAAAAAAATATAAGTAAATCTGTTATAGAAAAATATAATTTAAAACCAGAGGATTTAGTAATAGATGTTGGATCTAATGATGGTACTTTGCTAAGTGGGTTTAAAAAAGAAGGCCTTAAAATTCTTGGTGTAGAACCCACAAATATTGCAAAAATTGCAAAAAAGAATGGAATTACTACAGTTCAATCATTTTTTGATATTAAAACTTCTAAAATAATTAAGAAAAAATATGGATTGGCATCAGTAATAATTACTACAAATACTTTTGCTCATATGCAAACATTGGGAGAATTTATAATGGGAGCTTATAATTTATTAAAAAAAGATGGCGTATTTATAAACGAAACACATTATCTTCTAGATGTTATTAATGGAGGGCAATTTGATACTATTTATCATGAACATCTAAGAACATATTCTTTAAAATCTTTAATAACATTATTTAAACCATATGACTTCACAATCACAGACGTAGAAAGGGGAGATAGATATGGTGGTAATATACGCATTCATGCCACAAAAGGAAAAGGAAGAAAAGTAAGTAAGAAAGTAAAAGAATTATTAGAATTAGAAGAGAAATTTGGATTAGATAAATTAGAGACGTATGAAAAATTTGCTTCAAGAGTTAAAAAAGCACGTATTAAATTTATGAATTTTTTAATCTCTTCAAAAATGAAAAATAAAACAATAGTTGGAAATTCTTCTCCAGGACGGTGTTCTACTTTATTAAATTATTATGGAATTGATACAGAACTTATACCATATTTAGCTGAGCAACCTACATCATTAAAATTAGGAATGTATTCACCTGGTAAGCATATTCCCGTGGTTAATAATCAAAGACTTATTAATGAGCAGCCTGATTATGTAGTACTAATGGCGTGGCATTATGCAAAACCGATTATGGAACAATTAAAAGCTCGTGGTTTAAAATCAGATTTTATTATCCCCTTACCAGATTTTAAAATAGTCAAAAATTCAGAAGTGTAAAATGTTAAAAATAGGTATAATTGGTTCAGGTTTTGGACTTTATGGTTTACTACCTGCTTTTAAGTCATTGAATAATTGTTCAGTGGTTTCAATATGCTCAAGTAAAACAAAAAGGTTATTAGATTATTGTGAAGAAATAAATTTAAAAAATATCTATACAGACTGGAAGTTAATGTTAGATAAGGAAAAATTAGATGCTATTGCTATAGCAGTGACTCCTAACGCACAATATGAAATTGCTAAAGTAGCAATTAAAAAAAATTTACATGTTTTTTTAGAAAAACCTCTTTCAGCTAACATAAATCAAGCAGAAGAACTTTTAAAATTGGCTCAAAAAAATAAGGTTATTACAGTAGTTGATTTTATTTTTCCAGAAATAAATGAATGGATAGAGGTTAAAAAGATGTTAGATAAAAAAACTTTTGGAACTGTAAATAATATCTCTGTAAATTGGGAATTTTTAAGTTACACTCTTAAAAATAAACTATCTTCTTGGAAAATGGATATTAATGAAGGTGGTGGAGCATTATCATTTTATTTTTCACATGTTCTCTATTACTTAGAGTATTTTATAGGTGAGATTTTAGATTTAAAAAGCTTATTCACATATTCAAACGAGAGTAAAAATAATGGGGATGTAGGTGTAGATTTTCTAATTAAATTTAAAAATAATATTAATGGTAATGCGCATCTTAATTGTAATGTTATGGGTATAAATAAACATCAACTAATTTTTGAATGTTCCAAAGGGACTATTATTTTACAAAATGAAAATAATAGCCTAGTTGATTTTTCCATAAGAGCTTTTGATTTAAATTCTGAAAAAAAAATTGACTTTTTTAAACAATGTGTTAACTCTAAAAACGAAGATGAAAGAGTCGTAATTGTTAGAAAGCTTGCTCAAAAGTTTATAAATGCTTGTATAAATAATCATGAAGTAACTCCGTCTATAAAAAATGGTTTTAGAGTACAATTTCTCATAGATAAGATACGAGCAAATAAATTTTAAATTATGAAGAAATCACTACTTAAAATAAGCCAAAAGCTGAAAAAGCTACTATTTGGTCATACATATTTCTAATAACAGGATTTATTCAGATTTTATTAGAACATAAAAATAATGCTAAAAGCTAAAAATATTCAAAAAATTGTTAGTATTATATTTTTTTTATGGAGCATATTTTATTTTCTAAAAGTTTGGCTTGAAAATTATCAATTAAAATTTAATTTGGATCTTTTTGATGGATCTTTAAGGCTAATTTCTGGGCTTTACGCATCAAATAACTTCATTGCCTATAAAGATTTTTCCTTTGTTTATCCACCAGGATTAGTGATTTTAAGTCAAATATTTCATATAAATAGTTATTCGTATTATCAAATTTTCGCACTTATTTTCCTAACTATTACAATTATCTTTGTTTGGTTTTTAGCAATTAAAGCTAAATCCTTATTTTTTATTAGCAGCCTAATTTTTATTTTGAGTCTTAATATTAATCTTTTATCAGACCCTTTTATAGAAATATTATGGTTATTTTTAATAGCACTTATTTATTTTTTCTTAAAAGGAAATAATAATAGATATTTAATTTTTATATATTTTATAGAAATTGCTATTTTATTTTTAAAGTGGGAAAGAATAATAATAACTTTACTTCTACTAAATATTTATTTAGCTGCTTCTTTTGTTTTAAGAAAAGTGGATAAGAAAATTATTAATTTAATTCTTATTTCTTTTTGCTCAATTTTTACATCAATATTTTTGTTTTATCTTTATTGTTCTTTTGAAAAAATAGATATTAAAAATGCATTATATTTTATAATTATTGTTCCAATAAAAATATTACCATTTAGAAAATTACCATTACCACAAATAAATTTAATACATAATTTCCATGCGCAAATAATTTATTTCTGTTTTTTTATTTTAGCTTTTTTATTAATTTATTTAATATTGTTTTTGAAAAATTCAAAGCAAAATATAATTGATTTTTTAGATAATAATAGCTATCTAGTTTTATTTTTTGTAGTGTTATTTCCTGTTTTGATCTATTCATTAGGTCGATCAGATTTAGGTCATACATTTCCACTCTTTTTTACATTATTACTAATAATTTTACTTATAAATTTATCAAATAAGAGAATTATTCCAATTGTTTTTTTGTCTTTAATATATATGTTTTTGTATTTTAACATTTTTAAAAACACATTTTATTTTTTACCTAATACTGTTTACATAAATAAAGTAAATTCAGATCTAACCTCTTGTAAGCTTTTAATTAAAAATAAAAACTATAAAACTATTTTTGTAGGTAGATCCCTATACACAAATTACATAATAAATTATGCTTATCTTTATCTAATTAATCCTAAAATAAAACCTGCTAGTCAGTATATAAGCGATGAACCCGGATTACAAAATAACTGTTATGACGGAGAAAAAATTGCACAAGAATTAAAAATAGCTAAAAAACCGATGCTGGTTTTTTTAGATAATTATCCCCAATGGAAGGAACCAAATAATTCTTCTAATATGAATTCTTGTGGTAATATAGAAAATTGGGTAAATAAAAACAAATTTGAAAGAATTGGTATATGCTCGGTACAAGATAGAAAATTTGAAGTTAGAATTTATAAATAATTGGGTATAATTTAAAATGTTATAGAATTATGAATAAAATGATCACAAAAGAAAATAATTTTTATAAAAATAAAAAAATTCTAGTAACCGGAGGAGCAGGATTTATAGGATCAGCCTTAGTTGATAGTTTAATCCAAAAAGGCGCAATAATTACAATAGGAGATAATTTATCTTCAGGAAGTTTAAATAATATTTTGAGAGTTTGGAAGAAAAATAATCTAAAGTTTAAAAAAACTTCCTATGGTTATCTTACTGAAAATAGTCATAAGTTTGTATTAACAGATTTAGAAGAATTTAATTCTGCTCTCAAAATTACTAAGAATCAAGAAATAATTTTTCATTTAGCAGCTAATATTGGTGGGCGAGGATATATAGATACTCACCCCGCTGATTGTTGTGAAGGTTTTTCTATTAATCAAAATGTCATTAAAGCCGCACATTTAGCAGGCGTCGATCGCGTACTTTTCGCTTCTTCCGCTTGTGTGTATCCTGAAGATTTACAAAAAAATTATAACTCTAAATATCTCTTAAAGGAAGACGATGCTTTTAAAAAAAATTGGGGCAATGCTGATCGTGAGTATGGATGGGCTAAATTAATGGGTGAAATAACTCTGAAAGCATATAATCAACAGTATGGTTTAAAAGGTGTAAGCACACGATATGTGACAGCATTTGGTCCATGGGAAAATGATACTCATGCGATAATTGCTTTAATTAGACGTGCAGTTGAAAAAAAAGATCCGTATATAATTTGGGGCAGTGGTAAACAAGATAGAGATTTTACTTATATAGATGATATTATTTCTGGAACACTTTTGGCTTGTGAAAAAATTACAGATTGTGACGCTATAAATTTAGGGACTGGAGTTCGTTATACTATGTTGGAAACTGTTGAAACAATATTCAATATATTGAATTGGAAACCTAAAAAAATAATATTTGATAAAACTAAGCCCGAAGGAGTTAAAACACGCGCTTTAAATATTGTTAAAGCAAAGAAATTACTTAATTGGAAGCCAAAATTTGATTTAAGGGAGGGGCTAGAAAGAACTATTGATTGGTTTATAAGAGAGAATCCTCTTTCTGTTGAGACTCTAAAATAGATGATTAAATTAAATATAATTCTCCCAGTTTTTAATGAAAAAAATAGTATAGAAAAAGTTCTTCAAGAATGGAAAAAGGAATTAGATAAAGAAAAAATTTCATATAAATTTATTATTTGTGAAGATGGTTCTACAGATGGAACTAAAGGTTTATTATTAAAACTTTTTAAAAAATATCCATTAACATTAAATCAAAAAGAAAAAAGGCGAGGCTATGGTGGAGCGGTTATAGATGGTATTAAAGAGGCCAAATCAGAATATATTTTGTGTGTAGATTCTGATGGACAATGTGATCCAAAAGATTTTTCCAAATTTTGGAAAAGAAAAAATAATGCTAAAGTTCTAATTGGATGGAGAACAAAAAGAGCTGATAATTTACAAAGAAAAATATTCTCTAAAACATTTATGCTAGGTTTTAAATTATTATTTCCAAATAAAATCCATGATCCGAGTGCTCCTTTTGTATTATTTAAAAAAGAAATTATAAAACCTTATTTAAATTATTTAAATTTCTTAAAAGAAGGTTTTTGGTGGGGATTTATTGGTACATGTATAAAAAATAAATTATCAATTATAGAAATTCCTATAAATCATCGAGAGAGAATTGATGGAAATACCCAAGTTTATCATCTTAAAAAAATACCATCTATTGCCTTTAATAATTTTATTGGTTTAATAAAATTAAGGATTGCTTGATATAATGGAACTATGCTTTTATTAAATTTTATTTTATTTCTAATTGTTACTTTCTTACTTTTATATCCTATAGGTAATTTGTTATTAACACTTACTAAATTTGATTTAAGTAGTAAACAAAAAACTCTAGCATCTATTCCAATAGGAGTTGTTTCATTTATTTTAATAAATTACGTTTTTGCTTATTTACAATTACCATTTATAGCCCTATTAATTTTTGGATTAATTATATGTTATGGATTTTTTTATAAAAGAGAGATATTTAAGGTTGATTTTCATGATTTTGATAAATTAAGTCTAATAATTATTATTTTAGGTACTATAGCTTTTACCTCTTTAACATTCTATTCCAGTTTAATAACTAAAACAGGTACCAATTTTATTGGTGTAAATCATGTGGACGGATTTGTGCATTTAGCTCTAATGAAAAGTGAAGCCAAAGGAATTCCTGCCCAACTTCCTAGCTTAAATGGTAACATTCTCCGTGGCTACCATTATTTTTATGATTTTTTTGGGAGTCGTTTTATTTTATTTTTTAATCTTACTGCAGAAGATTTACAATTCAGATTTTTACCTATTTTCATGGGACTTTTTTATGGTTTAAGTATTTATCTATTTTTAGACGAAAAAAATGTAATAGTTAAAAGACTAGCTCTATTTTTCGTATACTTCGGACAAGGTTTTACATTTCTTTGGTTTTTCTTTTCTAAAACTCCTAATCTTTTTTATACTGCTGATATTCCTCAATCTATTCAATTAATCCAAGATCCTTCTGTAGTATTATCCTTAAGTATATTTTTTATTGCATTTTTTCTTCTAACTAAGATAAAAAATATCAAACAAGCTATCTTAATAGGTTGTGCTTTAGGGATTTTAGCGGAAATTAAAGTTTATGCAGGAATTATAGGTATTTTAGTTGTATGTTCATATTGTTTTATAAAATTTATATTAGAAAAGAAAAATTTATTTTACTACATTTTTACACTATTTATTACGGCTCTTATTACTGCTATAACCTTTTTACCTAATAATTTAGGTACAGTGAAGCTAATTTTCGCGCCATTTTTAATTTATAACCAATTTATTTCCCAAACACCTTTTGAATTTATAAAATGGCAATTACTATTACAAGTTTATACTCAATATCATAATATTCCCAGAATTATCCAATTATATTTAGAAGCATTTTTATTATTTTGGGTAGAAGCATTAGGTTTAAGAGTTCTAGTTTTATTAGGAATATTTAAGATTTTTACTAAAAATTTTTGGAGGGATGATATTAAATTAATCCTTTCATTTTCAATATTTTTTTCTATTCTAATTCCTAGCCTTTTTATTCAAAACGTTTCTGTATTTGATATTTTACAATTTACGTGGGTTAGTTTAGTATTCTTTGGAATTTTAGCAGCATTTGTCTTTAATTATCTTTTAAGTAAGCTTAATAGAATTTTTAAAATTATTCTAATTATTTTAATAATTATTTGTTCTATACCAGGTCTATTAAATGTGGAGGATGGTATTTTTATAAATCCTTCTAATATGTATTTTACCTCTTCAGATTTAAAAGTAATCCAAACCATTAAAGATAATACTTCTCCCTATGGTTTTTTAGTAGATATTCCTCATGGAGATATAGAAAATAAGACATTCTTTGATAGAACTGATTTAATATTGGAACGTGGTCCATTAGTTTCTGGTCTTACAGGTAGAAATACATATTATGAAAAAGCCATTTTAAAATATGGATTTCTACAACCTATTTATAGTAAAAGAAAAGGTGATTTAACAGAATTAGCTAATGATCTATTAAACTGTAATAACAATGCTATTGAAAATAAACTTAAGCAAATAGGGAGCTTTGACGTTACCAGTTATGAATATTTTAACTGCGCTAATAACAATCCCTATATATTGAAATTGGCAAAAGGCAACAATCTCTTTTACTACAAATTTAAAACTATTGAATAATTCAGAAAGATTTAAGTTTTAGTAAGCTATTATAGATTTTGACTCTGGTCTATTTTGTTGTAAAATCTAATAAAATGATAAGTTTAATAATTCCAGTTTTAAATGAAGAAGAAAATATAAAGAATCTTCATGGAGAAATATTTAAAATTTTAGATAGCTTAAAAGAAAATTATGAAGTCATTTATATTGATGATGGATCTACCGATAATTCTCTTCCTCTCTTAAAAGAGGAAGAATTAAAAAATAAAAAAATAAGAATTTTTTCCTTTAGAAGATCACGTGGAAAATCAGAAGCATTAACTTTAGGATTTAAAAAAGCGAAAGGAGACATTATTATTACACTAGATGCAGATTTACAAGATGATCCTAAAGCTATTCCACAAATGATTGAAATCTTAAAAAAAGGATATGATTGTGTTTGCGGATGGAGAAAAGATAGAAAAGATAAACCTCTTACTATTTATTCTTCTAAATTTTTTAATTGGGTGTCAGGTAAATTTTGGAGAGTAGAAGTACACGATTTTAACTGTGGTCTTAAAGTTTATACTAAAGAAGCTGCTAAAAGTCTTACTTTATATGGTGGAATGCATAGATTTATCCCACTTCTTTTACAAAATGAAGGTTTTAAACTCACAGAATTACCCATTAATCACCAAAAAAGAAAATTCGGTAAATCTAAATATGGCGTCTCTAAAATTTTTAAAGACTTACCTGATATGTTTACTATTTTATTTTTAAGTACATATAGTGAAAGACCATCACACTTTTTTTCCGCTGTCGGAGGAATTTTTAGTTTAGTTGGTTTTATTTTTCTACTATATTTAAGTATTATGCACTGGTTTTATAATCAAAGAATTGGTACCCGTCCACTTTGGTCAGTAGGAGTTCTATTCGTTTTAATAGGTTTGCAAACAATTTTTACTGGATTCTTAGCTGATTTAATGATTAATATTTATCATGAAAGAAGAGAAGAAAAAGACTTTGATAATAAAATAAAGTATCATAACTGATTTATTATGAAAATTGGAATTGATGTTTCTCAGTTGGCATATGAAAATACTGGAGTAGCGAATTATCTAAAAAGTTTGACTGAAACTTTATTAAAGATTGATCAAAAAAATGAATATATTTTGTTTTTCTCAAGTCTAAGAAGAAAATTTCCAATTGCCAATTTTTACAATTCTAATTTCAAACTCAAAACATTCAGATTTCCACCCATATTGCTTGATTTTTTATGGAATAAATTACATATCTTACCCATCGAAAATTTAATTGGAAATGTAGATATCTTTATAACGTCTGATTGGGTAGAACCACCTGCTAAAAAGGCCAGAAAAGCTACTATTATTTATGATTTAATAGTTTATAAATACCCTGAAGAATCACATAATCAATTTAGCTTTAATTGGAAAAATTTATTAATTAAACCCAACATTGTTGCTTCACAAAAAAGAAAATTAAAATGGGTTAAAAAAGAAACTGATTTAATCTTTGCTATTTCTAAGGCTACCAAAAATGATATAGTTGATATATTAAAAATTCCAGAAGAAAAAATAGAGATAATTTATCCAGGTGTCTAACTTCTAACATCACAGCCTATAATAATTGACTTCCCTCACTAATCGTCCTATAATTATATTATGCTTCCTGAATTTGATAATACAACTGTAGCTATTCCTACTGTCCATATAGAAGCTCAACTATCTCTTCAACAAAAGATAGAAATAATTGAAAGAAAAAGAGCTGAAAATAAAGGGGGAATGCATATTATAGAAGATAATGGACTAGTAGATCCTTCTATATTAAATGAACATAGTATGATAGCTAGAATAAAAATAGCAGGTTTTAATGGTATTGAATATAATATAGTAACTGATGGTTTAAGTTGTGAAATATATGGTTTTGATCCATTAACAGGAAGGCATTTTACTGAAACCAACAACTCTGTCGAATTAGGTCTTGTTATTCGTAAGCAACCATTGAATTTTAGCTTAAAACCGGAATTTGAGTCTAATTTAATTGAAGCTGGCGTAGTTAATGCTACGTTTCCTCAGGGTATAGTACTTAAAATGAGTGTTGGTTCATATAAATAAACTAAGCTCCTCTCTGGTAAGTAGCCTCTTTATCTTGTTATACTAACTATATGTTAATCGGTATTGATGGAAATGAAGCTAATGTGGAAAAAAGAGTAGGGATAAGCGAGTACTCCTTTGAACTTTTGAAGCAATTCAATAGATATGAAACGCCTAATATTAAATATCAGATTTATTTGAAAGAAAAACCTTTAGATCACATGCCAAAAGAGAGTGAAAATTGGCAGTACAAAATTGTATCTCCGAAAAAACTCTGGACTCAGATTGGTTTACCTATTTATTTATTTACACATTTTCCCCGCCCTGACATTTTTTTAAGTCTTACCCATTATGCTCCACGTTTCTCACCAGTTCCTACGGCCATCGCTATTATGGATTTAGCCTATTTAAGATTTCCTGAAATGTTTAAGGAGAGGGATTTATATCAACTAAAAAACTGGACAGCTTATTCAGCTAAAAGTGCTAGTTTGATTTTTACAATTAGTAATAGTTCTAAAGATGATATAATTAAATTCTATAATATCAATCCTAAAAAAATTATCGTTACATATCTTGGGATTAAAAATGAATTAGGAAGTATGAATCCCGCCGACGCTAAAGCTATAGCGGGCAAGAATGAATTAAGTATGAAATTTGAGGATGTTAAAAATAAATATAAAATTTCCGATAAATTTATATTATTTGTCGGTACACTTCAGCCTAGGAAAAATATAGTTAGTCTTATCGAAGCATTTTCACTCTTAAAAGAAGAGGATTTAAATTTAGTTATAGTGGGTAGAAAAGGGTGGCTATACGAAGAAATACTAGCAGCGCCAGAAAAATTTGGAGTAGAAAAAAATGTAAAATTTTTAGACTTTGTGCCTGATGATGAATTAAACGTTTTATATAAAAATGCCATTTGTTACTGTTTACCTAGTCTTTATGAAGGATTTGGCCTCCCTGTTTTAGAAGCTATGCAAAGAGGTTGTCCAGTGTTAACCAGCAATGTTAGTAGTCTTCCCGAAGCTGGAGGAAACGCTGCATTATATTTTGACCCAAACAAATCAGAAGATATAGCTAAAAAACTGGAAATAATAATTAAAGATAAAAAATTGCGTTATGAAATGATAAAAAAAGGTTATGAACAAATTAAAAAATTTAGTTGGGAAAAAACAGCTAAGCAAACACTTGATGCATTAATAAATTTAGGAGAAAATAATAAATAATTGCATTTTTATTTTATGACAAAAAAAATTCTAAATAGAATTAAAACTATTTGGTTAGAACTTATTAATTTAAAATTAATTTGCACGGGTTACGTACCAATTCATCATTATAGAAGGTTTATTTATAGATTATTTGGTATAAAAATTGGTAAAGGGTCGACTATTCATACCAGAGCTGTTTTTTATAATATTTCTAATATTAAAATTGGTGAAGATACTATCATAGGTGAAGGTGCTGTTTTAGATGGGAGAGCTAATTTAACTATTGGCAATCATGTGGATATTGCATCAGAGGTAATGATCTATAATGGTCAACATGATATCAATGATGAAAATTTTAAAGCTACGTTTGCCCCTGTTGAAATAGAAGATTATGTGTTTATGGGTCCACGGGCTATTATTCTGCCTGGAGTAAAAGTTGGTAGGGGAGCAGTTATTGGCGCTGGAGCAGTAGTAACAAAAGATGTTGAGGAATTATCTATTGTGGGAGGAATTCCTGCAAAAGAAATAGGTAATAGGAAAATCGGAAAACTAAATTATAAACTCGGTCGCGCTGCTTGGTTTAGATAATATGAAAAGATTTTTAAATTTTTTAGATGAGAATTTATTAAAATGGGGAGTATTTTTAACGGTACTTTTTATACCACTTTATCCTAAGCTCCCAAGTGTACACATAAATCATGTTTGGGTTTATATTAGATTGGAAGATTTTTTGATATTGGCTTTAAGCCTTATTTGGTTGGTACAGATATTAAGAAAGAAAATTAAATTTTATTGGCCTTTAGCCATTCCTATTATTCTATACTGGATTTGTGGATTTTTTTCATTTCTAAACTCACTCTATTTAGCTCCAAGTATTCCTAATTTTTTCGCATCAATTGCCTTTTTATCTTATGGTCGCCATCTAGAATACATGATTCTTTTCCCAATAGGTTTTTCTATAGTAAAAACTAAAGAGGATATCAAACAATTTTTTATATTTTTATCAATCTCTACGATCGGGATCATTTTATATGGTTTAGGCCAAAGATATTATCTTTACTTATGGAGCGCGTTTCCTAAATTTTTTGAGACATATTCTTTCTGTTTTCCATCATTTCAAACGGGAAATGAAGAATTTGCTAAAGGTGTAGCATTATGTTTACCCTCTGATGCGAGAATTACCTCTACATTTGGTGGACATTATGATTTAGCTGCATTTATGGTGATGATTGCACCAATTTTTGGCTCACTTGCTATTTTAGCTAAAAAGTTTTATCAAAAAATAATTTATTTTTTGATTTTCACAGGATCTTTAATGTTATTAATATTTACAGCATCTCGTATATCATATGTAGCATATCTAATAGGTTTTGCTTTTACTTTTATTTTCCTAAAAAAGAAAAAATGGATTATACCTTTTACCATTTTTAGCATAATTTTACTCTTAATATTTAGTAGTTCTACAGCAAAAAGATTTTTAGAAACTATTAGGTTTACGAATATAGTAACTAATAATCAGGGACAAGTAGTCGGAGTTACAGCTAGTTCATTACCATCTAATTTACAAAATAAAATTTCTAAAAATGCAGATGTTATAGAAGCTAATACGCCATCTCAGAGTTTACCTACAGGTTCTGGTTTTATAACATTACCTACAGGTGGACAAAAAACTAATGTAGCAGTAGTTCAATCATCTTTAACGGCTGCTCAGCAAAAACAATTAAAACTGACTAATGGGGGAGTTCAAATCTCTACTGTTTCCGGTAGTTTCTTAATTCAAAAAGCTTTAGTTTACGATATTTCCTTTACTACACGCTTTCAAGGAGAGTGGCCAACTGCATGGAAAGCTTTCATGAGAAATCCAATAATAGGTCAGGGATTTTCTACTATTACACTTGCAACTGATGGAGAGTACTTTAGAATTTTAGGAGAATCAGGCACTTTAGGTTTAATATCTCTATTCCTAGTGTTCTCTTTTATAGGCGGTTTGTTTACTGATAAAGAAAAATATTTAAAAAATAATTTAAATAGAGTATTAGTGTTTGGCTTAGCAGGAGGAGTGATCGGTGTTTTATTAAATGGAACTTTCATCGATGTCCTAGAAGCATCTAAAGTAGCTGAGACAATGTGGCTATTTTTAGGAATAGCTGCTGGTGCCTCTATGCTAGAAAATAAAGAAAAAGTAGATTTTAAAAAATATTTAACTAAAATATTCTCCAGTAATATTCTAATATTTATATATATTTTAGTTATAGCAGGCATTGTATTTATGCCTCATGTTTCTAATTTTTTCTCAGCCGATGATTTTACTTGGCTAAAATGGGCAGCTTCAACTACATCCACTAAAGATATACTCAGATATTTTATAGATTCTCAAGGATTTTTCTATAGACCTATAGATAAAACTCTAATGTATGCTATGTATGCAGTTCTATCTTTCCAACCAGAGGGTTATAGAGTAGTAATTTATTTCTTTAATTTCTTTTGTGCATTCGGACTTTATTTAATAACTTGGAAAATTACTGGTAAAAAATTAATCTCATTTATTAGTAGTTTAATTTTTTTACTAAATCCTTCTCATGGAGAGGATATTTACTGGATTTCTAGTATTTCAACGACACTTTCGTCTGTTTTTATAATTTTTGGCCTTAATTATTGGATTAATTTTAGGAATAAAAATAACTATTTATATTACTTAATAGCATTTATCTTTTTCGCTTTATCTCTTTTAAGTTATGAAATGTCAGTTATATTTATTTTATTAGTTTTTTCTTATGATTTAATCTTTGTAAAAATTAAGAGTAAAACTCAAGAGATTTTAAATTACTTACCCATATTCTTACTAATCCCTGCTTACCTAGTTGTTCGTTATATAGCTCATACTGTGGCAGTTGGCGGTGATTATTCATACAATTTTAGTCACTTTATTCCCAATTTCATAGGTAATGCATTTGGATATTTAATGCTTGGTTTATTTGGTGAATCTACATTGCCATTTTATAACAATTTAAGACTTTCTCTAAAAAGTGAAATTTTACCCATAAGTTTAGGATTGATTGTTATATTTATAATTATTACTACAATGATCTTTATATTTAGAAATAGAATTAAACTTAAAAATAATCTATTTATTTTTTCCATTTTATTTTTTGTCATTTCCCTTTTACCATTCCTGGGTTTAGGTAATATAGCACCTCGTTATGATTTCTTAGCTAGTGTGGGTATTAGTTTGTTTTTAGCTTTTATATTTATAAATATCGAAAAAATCATGACTAAAATTGGAGCTATGAAAATTAATGTTTTTATAACACTTTTGGGTGCATTATTGATTGTTATTTATGGTGAATTAGTAACTCTAGAAAATACTCAGTGGCAAAAAGCTGGGACAGTAGTCGAAAATGCGCTCATTTATCTAAGGACAAATATTCCAAATCCTGCATCTAATAGTAATTTTTACTTTGTAAATAATCCTATTCGTTTTAATAATGCTTGGGTTCTACCTTTAGGCTTAAGTGATGGAATGTGGTTTATTTATAGAGATGAAACTATTAAAACGGTAAACGTAGAGTCATTAGCTCAAGGAAAATTCTTTGCAGCTAATAATAAAAATAGCTACCTTTTAGAATTTGATAAAAATTATAATTTAAAAAAAGTTAAAAAATAATTGATGAAAAAAATAAATATTTTTCAAACTGCACTTTTGATTATTATTTTAATCTTATCTTTTGTAGTTCGTTTATACCGACTAAATAATCCTATAGCTGATTGGCATTCCTGGCGTCAAGCTGATACATCAGCTGTCTCTAGAAATTTTATAAAATATGGTTTTGATTTACGTCATCCCAGAATGAATAATATTTCGAATGTCCAGTCAGGACTAGATAATCCCCAGGGATATTTTTTCGCAGAGTTTCCTATTTATAATGCTACTCAAGCGGGTTTATTTTTATTATTTGGTCATTTAACTATAGAAGAGTGGGGAAGAATTGTTACCAATCTTTCATCAATACTAGCAATCTTATTTATATATTTAATAGCTAAAAAGCATTCTAATTTTACTGTGGCTATCTCTGCTGCAGCTGCTTACGGATTTATTCCTTATAACATTTATTATGGAAGAGTTATTTTACCCGATCCTTCTATGACGATGGCAATACTTGGAGCTATATATTTCTTTGATTTGTATTTAGATAGTCTAAAATTAAAAAATAAATTTAGGTCTGCAAGTTTGTTTATTATTATGTTAATATTTACCACCTTAGCATTTTTAATAAAACCTGTTGCATTATTTTTTACACTTCCTTTTATTTATTTAGCTTGGAAGAAGTTTGGGTGGAAATTAATTTTAAGATGGGATCTATATTTGTTTTTAATTTTATCTGTGATTCCCCTTATTTGGTGGAGATGGTGGGAGAGTCATTATCCAGAAGGGATTCCCGCGTTTTGGTGGCTTTTAAATGAAGGTAATATTCGCTTTACTGGTGCATATTTCTGGTGGCTTTTCGCCCAAAGAATTAGTGCATTAATTCTAGGATTTTGGGGAATAGTTATGGTTGTAACAGGATTTTTATATACGAAAAGAAAAAATTTTGGATTTTTCTTATCATTTGTAGTTTCTTCTTTATTGTATTTAATAGTAATAGCCCGGGGGAATGTTCAACATGATTATTATCAAATTCCCATTGTTCCAACTTTAGCTTTATTTTTCGGATTAGGTGTTGATACTGTTATTAATATAACTCGTGAATATTCATATAAAATTATTGGGTATTTAATAGTTGGAGTGTGTTCGATTTTTATGTTAGCTTTTGGCTGGTATCAAGTCAGAGATTATTTTAATATTAATAATCCGGCCATTGTGGCAGCAGGTCAAGCAGTTGATCGTTTGACTTCATCTAATGCATTAGTAATCGCTCCTTATAATGGGGATTCTTCGTTTCTTTATCAAACTAATAGACAGGGATGGGCTAGTTTTGAAACTTCTCTGGAGGGTTTGATAGCTAAAGGTGCTACAGATTATATAGTAGTTAATCCTAGTGCTTCTGATTTAGCACTTTCTAAAAAATATAAAGTTTTAGCTCAAACTAATGATTATATTTTATTTGATTTAAAAAATAAGCCTTAAAAGGGATGGGTTCTGCCGTAGGTTTCCTTCCCACCTACGTCACCCATAAAATTTTAATATGAAGATTTTAATGGTTTCATCATATTTACCATATCCACTCTATTCAGGAGGAGCGGTAAGATTGTTTAATTTAATAAAATATTTATCTAAAAAACATGAAATTACTTTAGTTTGTGAAAGAAGAGATAAACAAACAGAAGAAGATATTAAAGAAGTTAAAAAATATTGTAAAGAAGTAATCGCTGTTTCTCGTCTACCACAATGGAGTTTTTCCAATATTTTAAAAACTGGTTTTTCTACATTGCCATTTTTACTTATTGGGCATATTAATCCTGAGATGAAGGAAAATTTAATCAGACTCTTAAGAGAAAAAACTTTTAATTTAATTCATATTGAGACTTTTTATGTTTACCAAAATTTACCCAGAACATATTTGCCTGTAGTTTTAGTAGAGCATAATGTAGAGTATTTAGTTTATGCACGATATAAAAATACTGCATCTACATATTTAAAACCATTTTTAAATTTAGATATTTTAAAAATAAAAAAATGGGAGGAATTTTATTGGAAAAAGGCTAATAGTTTAGTTGCAGTTTCAGAAGAAGATAAAAAATTAATGAAAAAAGAGGCCTATGTAGTTCCTAATGGAGTTTCTTTATCTGATTTTCCTTTTAAGAAAAATACGACTGATAAAAAAAATAAAACTATTTTATTTATGGGAGATTTCAAATGGATACAAAACCAAAAAGCTGTGAAGTTTATTCTAGAAGAAATTTGGCCTCATTTAGAGTCTAGAATTAAGAATAAAGAATTAAAAATTAAACTTTGGGTTGTTGGTAAAAATATAACTGAAGATATTAAAAATCTGAGTAATTCTAAAAATATAGTTTTTGATGAAAATGCACCTGATAAAACTTCTGAAATTTATAAAAAGGCAGATATTTTATTAGCACCTATAACTGTAGGTGGAGGAACTAGTTTTAAAATTCTAGAAAGTATGGCTAGCGGAGTACCAGTTGTTACTACCAACTTGGGTGTAAAAGGTATTGGAGCTAAAAATAATATTCACGCACTAACATCTGAAAATGCTAGTGATTTAGCGGAAAATGTTTTTAAACTCTTAGAAGATAAAGTAGAGTATGAAAAAATTAGAAAAAACGCTAGAAAGTTAATAGAAGAAAATTTTTCTTGGGAAAAGATCTCTGAAAAATTAGAAAAAGTTTATAAAGAAACTTTAATAAGTTGACTAGATCTATAGTTAGATTTATTATTGATTTATGAAGAATAAATCCTTACTTGTTAGACTATTTTTACCTCTTTTTGTGATGATATTTTGTTTTTTTGGCGCTATGCACCTGTTAATTCAACAGAATTATCGCCAAAATGCTAATGACCCGCAGATTCAAATAGCCTATGATCTTCAAAATTCATTAGATAATGGATTTGATCCTAAAAATTTAAATTATCCTAGGATAGATCTTTCTAAAAGTTTATCTACATTTATTATTATTTATGATAATAACTTAAAAGTCATTTACTCGTCTGCTATTTTGAATGGTAATACACCAAATTTGCCTACAAGTGTTTTATATAGTGTAGATCAAAATAATGAAGATAGAATTACCTGGCAACCGGAATCAGGAGTCAGAATAGCCACAGAAATAATTAAATATAAAAATGGTTATATTTTAGTCGGAAGATCATTAAAATTAATTGAGGAAAGAGAAAATCAGTTAACTTTAGATATTTTAGTTGGGTTTATTGGTACTGCTATTTTAACTGGAGCATCACTTCTTTTAGTTTAAATTTTTTAAAAAGGTTGTTTTAACTTCATTTCTAATTTATACTCAAAACATATGAAAACTATTGGCATTGACTGCCGCTTATGGAATGAAACAGGAGTAGGTCGCTATATACGAAACTTAATTTTAGAATTAGAAAAAATTGATAACAAAAATGATTACAAATTATTTATTTTAAAAAAAGACTCTGAAGAAATAAAAAATTTAGTCCACAGTCCACATTTCACAGTAGTTATAGCCGATTTTAGATGGCACAGTTTAGCTGAGCAATTTATGTTTCCTATAATTTTATATAAAGAAAATTTAGATTTAATGCATTTTACTTATTTCTCTGTTCCACTTCTTTATTTTAAAAAATTTACAGTTACCATTCATGACATGATTACCTGGAAATATGCTACAGGTCGTGCATCTACATTACCCAGTTTTATTTATTGGCTAAAACAATTTACATATAGAATTGTTATATTTATTTCTTCTAAACGGGCTCAATTCATAATAACTCCTTCCAATAGTGTGAAAGATGAAGTAAGTAAATTATTAAAAATAGGGAAAAATAAAATTAAAGTTATATATGAAGGTTTTGATACATTAATTAACTCGAAAGAAAAATTTAATAAAAGTGAAAAATATTTTTTATATGTTGGTAATGCATATCCACATAAAAATTTAAATTTTTTAATCAATGCATTTGCTAGATTTAATATTGATAAAAACTTTAAATTATTATTAGTAGGAAATGATAATTATTTTTATTCAAAACTTAAAAAGTATGTTATAAATGAAAAAATTATTAATGTAGAATTTTTAGGATTTGTGGATGATAAAAAATTAGCTGAATTATATAAAAATTCATTAGCTTTAATTATTCCATCTCTTTCCGAAGGATTTGGTTTACCAGCTATTGAAGCTATGAGTTTAGGAACTCCTGTGATTTGTTCGAAAATAAAAGTTTTTGAAGATATTTGTAATGACGTTCCATTCTATTTTAATCCAAAAGACGAAATTAGTTTACTAAATGAACTTGAAAAATTTATTAAAACTCCAAAAAGTATTTTAGAAGAAAAAATAAAAAAAGGATTAACATTGACAAAAAAATTGTCATGGGAAAAAATGGCAAAGGAGACTTTAAAAATTTATGAAAATAGCATTAGTTTATGATCGAGTTAATAAATGGGGAGGAGCAGAAAGAGTTTTACTAGCTCTACATAAAATTTTCCCCCATGCTCCATTATTTACTGCAGTTTATGACAAGGAAAATGCTCCGTGGGCAAATGTTTTTAATGTTAAAACATCTTTCTTGCAAGACATTGCATTTTTAAGATCTCATCATGAGTTCATACCTTTTTTAATGCCAATCGCTTTTGAAAATTTTAATTTTGATAACTATGATTTAGTAATTTCTGTGACTAGCGAATTTGCTAAAGGCATAATTACTAAACCTACTACTAAACACATTTGCATTTGTCTTACACCAACTCGTTATTTATGGAGTGGATATAATGAGTACTTTAAAAATGAAAGTTTACGGTTTTTATCTAAACCTCTTATTAAATATTTAAAATATTACGATAAAGTTATAGCGCAAAGACCTGATGTAATGATTGCCATCTCAAGTGAAGTTAAAAATAGAATTAAAAAATATTATGATCGTGATAGTGAAGTAATTTATCCACCGATAACATTGAATCCAGAATCAAAATTTAAAAATCAAGAGAAACAGGGAAATTATTTCTTGGTTGTTTCCAGACTATCTCGTTTCACTAATTATAAAAGGATTGATTTAGCTATTCATGCTTGTAATAGATTGAAATTACCATTAAAAATAGTTGGTAGTGGAGATATTAGCTATTTTAAAAATATTTCTGGAGATACAATCGAATTTTTAGGTAAAGTTTCTGATATTGAATTGAGTCAACTTTATAAAAATGCTAAAGCATTAATTTTCCCTGGAAATGAAGATTTTGGTTTAGTTATGGCTGAAGCCCAAAGTTTTGGCACACCAGTAATTGCTTTTAGAGCTGGTGGTGGTAAAGAAATCATAAAAGAGGGAATTACTGGAGAATTTTTTGATAAACAAAATAGTAGTTCACTAATGGATGTACTTCAAAAATTTGACAAAAAACGCTATACTAAAAAAAACTGTATTGAAAATGCTAAAAAATTTTCCTTTGAAAATTTTGAAAGAAGCATAAAAAATATAATTAACAACTAGAGTTTGTCATTTCTAACTCTGTGAGAAATCCTAAAAGGATCCTCACGGCCTTCGGCCTTAGGATGACGATTGTATATAATTATGAAAATTGTTTTATTTGCAGGTGGAGTAGGTAGTAGACTTTGGCCGCTATCACGTAAAAATTCTCCAAAACAATTTGGAAAAATTATTGGAGATCAAACCATGCTCCAAATAACTGTATCTAAATTAATGCCAGATTTTGACTGGAATGATATTTATATTTCCACAGGTAAAGATTATGGTAAAAATGTTAAAGAACAACTTTCAGAATTGCCGGAAGAAAATATTTTAGTTGAGCCTGAAATGCGTGATGTGGGGCCAGCAGTAGGTTTAGTTACTTCAATTTTTATGCATAAAAATCCAGATGAGCCTATAGCTCTTTTATGGGGTAGTGACCATTTAGTCAGAGAAGAAGCCTTGTTTAGAAAAATTTTAAAGACTGCTGAGAAATTAATTGATGAAGATAAAAATAGAATTATATTTGTAGGTCAAAAACCCCGTTTTGCTAATCAAAATGTAGGTTATATAGAATTTGGACGTGAGATTGAAAAAAAAGGCGGTACTCCAGTTTTTGAATTTAAAAGTTTTCAATATCGTCCTCATCTTTCAACTGCTGAAAAATGGGCTAAAGATGGTAAGCATTCATGGAATTTAGGATATTTCGTAACTACTCCTCGCTTTTTATGGAATTTATTTAAAAAATATTCTCCTGAAATTTTTCAAAAATTAAATAAAATTTATGATGCTTACGAAACTACTAATTATGAAAAAGTTTTAAAGGAAACTTATTCTACTATTGAAAAAATTACTTTTGATAATGCTGTTTTAGAAAAAATGGATCCAAAATATGCATGTGTAATATCAGCTAATTTAGGCTGGAGTGATATCGGCGCTTGGGAAGCGTTAAAAGAGGCATTATCTACTAGTGAAGAAGAGAATGCGGTTCGTGGTAATGTATTAATTGAGGGGACTCAAGATACATTGGTTTTTAATTTTACTAAGCAACTTGTTGTAGGGATCGATTTAAATGATTTAATCGTAGTTAACACAAATGATGTCGTTTTAATTTGTCCGAAAGATTCAGTGCCAAAAATTAAAAAATTAGTAGCGAATATGGAAACTTCAGCTTATAAAGATTTAGTGTAATATGCTTTACTCAACTTATGACTTAAGTTCTTTTTACACATTTGGTAAAAGAACTTTAGATTTACTTTCATGTTCTATATTGCTTTTAATTTTTTCTCCAATAATTTTAATGGTAGCCATCGCTATAAAATTAGACTCGAAAGGTCCGGTTTTTGCAGATACTCCTAAACGAGTTGGTAAAAAGGGTAAACAATTTTATTTATATAAATTTAGAACTATGATTAATAATGCTTATTTTTTATTAAAAACTGATCCTAAATTTAGGAAAGAATATGAAGAACAACAAGAAGGTGGAAATTATAAAATAAAAAATGATCCCAGAATAACTAGAGTTGGTAAATTCTTAAGAAAACATTCTATAGATGAGGTTCCTCAGCTTATAAATGTTTTAAGAGGAGAAATGAGTTTAGTTGGTCCTAGACCTTATTATCCAGAAGAATTAGAAAGACAGCAAAAAAATTATCCTGAGACTAAAAAATATGTGGAAGAAGTGTTATCAGTAAAACCTGGTGTCACAGGATTTTGGCAAGTTTCAGGAAGAAGTGAATTAAATTTTGATCAGCGTATAAAAATGGATGCTTCATATGCTGAAAGAAAATCTCTAATTTATGATATTTATATAATTTTTAAAACGCCCAGTGCTATGATTTCTGGTAAAGGCGCACTTTAAGCTTCCTTACTCATTGACACAAATTATTTTTTCCATTAACATTTATATATGGACGAAATTCGAAAAATTACTCCTAATAATACTCCTTCGGATTTCGGCCAGAGTAATACCAATAATTTTAAATCAATGAGAGGTAGAAATAAAAAATTAAGTCCACAGAAGAAAAAAATAATTACTATTTCTGCTATCGTATTAGCAGTAATTTTATTATTTGGTATCTTTGGTATTTTACTACCTGCTCTATCTTTAGCTAAACAAGCTAAATTAGTAATGGCAGATGCTAAAGCAGCATATGCAGATATAAAACAGCAAAATATAGATAAAGCAGGAACAGATTTAGCTCAAACTCAAACAGATTTAACAGTTCTTAAAACTAAATTATCTCATTTGGGTTATTTGAAATTTACTCCTATTGCTAGTTGGTACTATAATGACGCTGTTCATTTAGTAAATGCAGGTGGATATGGACTCCAAGCCGGTCAAGTTTTAGTAAACGCACTTAAACCTTATGCTGATGTCTTAGGGTTAAATGGGGCAGGTAGTTTCGTAGGAGGGAGTGCAGATCAAAGAATCCAAACAGCTGTCGCTACACTTAGCAAAGTGACTCCACAAGTAGATAATATATCAGGTTTTATTTCTCAAGCTAGAAATGAATTAGATCAAGTAAATCCTAATCACTATCCTCCAATTGGTAAATTAAAATCGGTAAGAGATCAACTAGCCAGTGCTAAAACTGTAGCCGATGAAGCAGCTACATTTTTAGATCATGCTAAGCCATTAGTAAAAGTGTTACCTGATTTACTTGGTGGAAATAGTCCACAAAAATATTTAGTGCTTTTCCAAAATAACTATGAACTTAGACCAACACTTGGGTTTATCAGTGCATACTCTATAATTCGTTTAGATCAGGGTAAAATTATACCTGAGTCATCTACAGATATTTATACCTTAGATGCTACTGTTCCCGATAAACCAGTAGCACCTAGACCTATTCTAGATTATTTACCCAATGTAAATGTCTTAAACATTCGTGATTCTAATCTATCTCCTGATTTTGAAAATAATATGAAGCAGTTTAATGCTATGTATCAAACTGCAGGAGATTACGTTCCAGTAGCAGGTACTATAGCTTTAGATACTAAACCATTCTTAGATGCTATTAGTGTTTTAGGAGGTGAAATTACAGTAGATGGTACGACATTTAGTACTAAAATTAATCCTACCTGTGGATGTGCTGATGCTATTTATCAACTAGAGTTAAATACAGATTTACCCGTTAATTACGTTAAAACTAATAGAAAAGGGATAATTGGAGATTTAATGATAGCTATTCTCACTAAAGCTTTATCTTCTTCTCCTAAAGTTTACTGGGGTCCATTATTCCAAGCTTTTATCACAGATACCAGTCAGAAACATATTCTATTTGACCTAAATAATTCTGATGCTCAGAGTAGTTTAGAAGCTCTAAATGCTGCAGGACAGATTAAATCATTTACAGGTGATTACTTCCACTTTAATGAATCTAATTTTGGAGGAGAAAAATCTAATCTATTCGTAACTGAAAATGTTTCTCAAAATTATAGCATTGCTAATGATGGAACTATTACTAAGACTGTAACTATAAATTATAAAAATCCGTATCCGCCATCTGATTGCAGCCTAAAAGATATTAGTCTCTGTCTTAATGCTACTCTTCGTGATTGGTTTAGATTCTATGTTCCACAAGGTAGTATCTTGAAATCTTATCAAGGCAGTGAAGTTAAAATGACTTCTTATAATGAGCTTGGAAAAACAGTTTTTGAAGGGTTCTTAACAGTTCGACCTTTAGGTATAGCTCAATTAACAGTTACTTATACTTTACCATTTAAGTTGGCTGTAGGATCCACTTTACCTGTTCTGATCCAAAAACAGCCTGGAACTGATGCTATTCCATATATTATTAATATAAATAATAAACAAGTTAATAGTTTTCCACTTATTGAGGACAAAAACTTAACTCTTAAACCTTAATTTTCATGCGAAATTCTAAAACTTTAGGCATAATAATTAAACGTAAAAATTTCTTCGAAGCGGATAAATTATTAACTGTTTTAAGTCCTACTGATGGAAAAATTCAACTTAAAGCTAAAAGCGTCAGAAAAATTACCAGTCGAAGACTGGCGCATTTAGAATTATTAAATTTAGTTACATTTTCTATTTATAAAAAAAATAATAATACACCATTAGCCATTGATGCATATTCTTATCAAACTTATCCTCATATAAAATCTGATCTTATAAAATCTAATCTTAGTTACCATATTTGTGAAATAGTAGATAATTTAGTTCCAGCTGGAACGGAATCTAAAAACACTTTTTATTTAGTAAAAAAAGTTTTTGATGATTTAGAAACGGCTAAAGATCATTTTTATGCTATAGTTCATGATTTTGAGTTAAATTTATTAATATCCTTGGGTTTTTCAGCGCCCGAACAAAATTTAAAAGGTTCTAAAGCATCTCTTTTTATAGAAAATATTTTAGAAAGAAAACTAAAAGCACGGGAGATAATTAAGAAAATAAATTTTGATTGACAGATAAGGTTTTTATGCAATATACTTATCATATAGCGTTGATAAGCTTGGCAACTTGGAGCTATAAAAAAATTAAGAAGCAATTAGGGTGGAACCACGGGTTTAACTCGTCCCTACAGTTTATGTAGTGACGGGTTTTTTTATATTCAAAATTATAATATAAAAATAGTATATAATCCGCTATCAATTGCAGCATGAGCCGTGAACGAACAGTTCTGAAAAGGCGAATGCTAAAATGAGGTGGATGTTCAATAATTTTATGAATGATAATAATTTACTTGAAAAAGTAGTAGCACTGGCTAAAAGAAGAGGATTTATTTTCCCAGGTTCAGAAATTTACGGTGGACTTGCTGGAACATGGGATTATGGTCCTATGGGAGTTGAATTTAAAAATAATCTTAAAAGATTATGGTGGAAAGATATTGTCTATCATCGAGATGATATGGTGGGTATTGATGCTGCAATTATGATGAATCCAAAAGCATGGGAGGCCTCAGGACATGTAGAAGCATTTACAGATCCTCTAGTGGAATGTAAGGTTTGTCATAAAAGATTTCGAGCAGATCACATGTTTGAACTTTTAGAAGCAATCCATAGGAAATCTACTAGAGCTGGAGCTATAAGTTTAACTGATAAGCAAAAAGACATGTTACTTTGCGAAAAAAAACCGGGCGAGCATGAATTAAAAGATTTTACCGAGCCTAAAAACTTTAATCTTCTTGTTAAAGCATACTTAGGTATTATTGAAGGTCAGCAAAGTGAAATATTTCTTCGAGGAGAAATAACCAATGGAGTTCATGTTAATTTTAGAAATGTTGTTGATTCAACTCGTGTAAAGATTCCTTTTGGTATTGCACAGATGGGTAAAGCATTTAGAAATGAAATAACCCCTGGTAACTTTATATATCGTTCTCGCGAATTTGAACAAATGGAAACTCAATTTTATATAAAACCTAATGATGAAGAAGGAGAAAAATGGTTTGAATATTGGAAAAAAGATAGAATGGATTGGTATTTATCCTTAGGTATAAAACCAGATAACATTAGATTTCGTGATCATGAGGATAAAGAAAGAGCACATTATGCGCGTTTAGCTACTGATATTGAATATAACACTCCTTGGGGTTGGCAAGAAATTATGGGTATTCATCATAGAGGAGATTGGGATTTATCTAGACATGGAAAATTCAGTGGTAAAAATATGACCTATAAAGATTCTATAACAGGTGAAGAATTTATCCCTTGGGATATTGAGACATCAGCAGGAGTGGATAGATCAATTCTTTTCTTACTATTTGATGCTTATACTGAGGATGAAAAGCGAGTTTATTTAAAATTAAATCCTAAAATAGCTCCGATTAAAGCTGCTGTTTTTCCTTTATTAGGAAATAAGCCTGAATTAATTGATTTAGCTAAAAAAATTTATAGAGATTTGCAGGAAAAAATAGATGGAAAAATAGCTTGGGATGATCGGGGAAATATTGGTAAACGATATTTATATCAAGATGAAATTGGTACGCCATTTTGTATTACTGTAGATTTCCAAAGCTTGGAAGATCAGACAGTAACCGTCCGCGATCGCGATAGCATGAAACAAGAGAGAGTGAAAATTGAAGATCTATATTTAAAACTTCAAAAATATTTACTTTAATATAGCTAAGCAAGCTATAATAAAAACATATGCTAGAAAACGAAGTAAGCATATCTCCTGACTCCCCTAGATTTAATGATTTTGCTAAAGAATTTGAAAAACTTTTAGATAAATTACCAATCAGTGAACATGATAATTTACATGACGAATGTGCAGTCTTTGGTATTTATTTTAATGATAAAAATAAAAAAGCTGCACCTTATGTATTTAATGGATTATTTGCTTTACAGCATAGAGGTCAAGAAGGTTCTGGTATTAGTTCTAGTAATTCAGAACAGATATTTTCTGAAAAAGATGCTGGACTAGTAACTTCAGTATTTAATTCAAGGAGAATAGAAAAACTGCCCGGTCATATCGCTATTGGTCATGACAGGTATTCTACTAACGGGGGCGCATTAGAACATCTACAGCCTGCTACTAGTGCAAAAAATAAAATTGCGGTCGCTCATAATGGGAATTTACCCGTTGTTATTGAACTAAAAAGATTTTTAAATAATCATAATATTTCTATTGAGGGACTAAATGACTCAGAACTTATTCAGAGAGCGATTGAATACTATGTGGAACAGGGATTAAGTTTAGAAGATGCTGTAACAGAAGCTTATCCACTTTTTACGGGTGCGTTTTCATTAGTTATTATGGATAATGAAAAGTTAATTGGCGTAAGAGATAATTTTGGAATACGCCCCCTAGTTCTAGGTGAATTTGAAGATAATAAAGGATTTGTTCTATCTTCAGAAACTTGTGCATTGGATAAAGTGGGAGCAAAATACTTAAGAAGCGTTAAAGCAGGTGAAATGGTAGTTATAGATAAGAATGGACTTGAGTCAAAACAACTTAGAGAAGGTCATGAACAATTAGATATCTTTGAAATCTTCTACTTTGCCAATCCTAGTAGTAAAATTGAAGGACGTTCTCCTTCGGACCTTCGTATAATTGAAGATCTACGATATAAAATAGGTAGACAGTTGGCAAAAGAAGTAAATATTAATGCTGATATAGTTATTGGTGTACCAAACTCAGCTATTCCAGCAGCTGAAGGTTTTGCAGATGAATCAGGAATGCATTTTACATCTAGAGGTCTTCTAAAAAGTTCTTATGCTCATAGAACTTTTATTTCACCTGATGAAAGAGGTAAGAAAGTTGAAATGAAATTTACTCCTATGGGGAATGTATTAGAGGGACTAAGTGTAGCGGTTATTGATGACTCTATAGTTAGGGGAACTACGTCTAAAGAGTTAGTACAAATGCTTAGAGATGCGGGAGCCAAAGAAGTCCATTTACTTTCTGCCGCCCCGATGATCAAATATCCTGATTTTTATGGGATTGATATGCCAGATCCAGAAGAGTTAATTGCATTTGGTAGATCACTTGAAGAAATAACAGAAATAATTGGGGCAGATAGTGTTCACTATTTATCCTTAGATGGATTATTTGAAGCTATAGATTTACCTAGAGATAGATTTACTATCTCTTGTTTTACAGGTAGATATCCTATATATATAGGTTATGAAAATAGCGAAAAAATTGGTCATTTTATTAGATCGAATGTTGCATAGACTTTATTGACAAAGACAACCAATTTGTTATTATTTATTTATGGATTTATTTAAAAATAAAAGAAATGTAATTATAGCCTCAATAGTAGGTGCTGTAGTTATAATTGGTTTAATAGTCGCCATATTTTTAGTTAATAAGAAATCTTCTTCTAATAATCAAACTGATCAAAATTCTAATTCAAATAATCAAGAACAAGTTTTCACTTTAAAGCCATCTGATATTGGTTTGTCTTTATCAGCTATAACTACTGGTAAATTTGCAGGCAATGGAGTAGAAATGACTATTTCTAAATTAGATGAAATAACAGCTATAGATTATGAACTTTCTTACACTTCTACAGGAAGTATTCCTAGAGGTGCTATAGGTCATATTGATGTTAAACCAACAGATACTACTATAGATCAGCAAATGGCTTTTGGAACATGCTCTGATGTTTGCCATTTTGATACTGGAGTTTCTGATGTAAAAATAACACTTAAAGTTACGAAAAATGATGGGAAAATTTATCAAGTAGAGCAAACCTATAATCCACCCGCACAGTAAATCTTCAATTAAACTTATAACTTCACTAATCAATTAGTGGAGGAAGTAAATCTAATTTATCACCTTCCGAGAGATCTCTAGGTGCTCGTGTCATTTCTTGATACCTTAAGAAAGGGATTTGTCCTTCAAAGTATATAAAAGGTTGAGGATGAATATTACCTGTGGTTGTATTTTTTATAAATCTAATACCATAAGCTATCTCCTTAACTCCAGGTTCGCCCATGATAACTGCCGCATGTGCATATTCATGTTCTAAATATTCTTTTATAGTACTTTTCTTAACTTCATTTGACAGTCCCAATTGTTCCAATGCAATTTCTAAAAGTTGTGGATATTCATGTGAATGATAAGTAACTGCTTCATGCGGTTTTACCTCTATTTTACTAGTTATCATAAATTTACTATCATCTTTTAATTGACTTAGAATTTCTTGAATTTCTCTAGCTTGTGTTTTTTTTTGTTCTAATTGTTCTAAAGTTTCATACTGGCCTGTTTCATTGATAAGTACTAATGTCATTCTCACTGCATTATTATAAGCTGATCTAACTAATTCCCAAAGTTCAGTTCTTCGGTTTGCTGCTTCTCTTTCCTCCTTCGATAAAAGTGGTGGTAGTTCTTCAGAATTCATATTCGTTATGGTATTTTAATAAATTTAAATAGGTTATTCAAATATTTTCCTCTTGACACTTTACTAATTTTGATTCATATTTATATTATTATCGGAAAAAGTAGGAAAAAGTAGGAAAATTTAAAAAACAAATATGCTGGCAGGACAATTTGAATCCAAACTTGGTAAAAAATTTCAAGTTTCTTTTCCTAAAAGATTTAGATCTGAGTTAGGAGATAGATTAGTTTTAACTAAAGGATTAGAAAATTGTTTGATCGTAGTTTCACAAAATAACTGGCAAACACTTTTAGAAGGAACTAAAGGTTTACCTTTTATTAATAAAGAGTCACGAGAATTACAGAGATTTTTATTAGGAAATGCATTTGAATTGGCAATTGATACTAAAGGAAGAGTTTTAATACCTGAATTTTTAAGAGAATATGCGAATTTGAAGGAAGATATAGTTTTCGTAGGAATTGATAGATTTGTGGAAATTTGGAGTAAAGAGAATTGGACTAAAGAACAGAAAAATTTAAGTCAGAATATTGAGCTAATAGCAGAAAAATTAACAAACAATCCTGCCCAGGAAGGTTTGAAGAAAATTAATGAGTGATTATCATGTTAGTGTTCTTTTAAAAGATGTAATAGAAAATTTAAAGGTTGAAAAAGGTAAGAAATACATTGATGCGACTTTAGGCGGTGGGGGGTACACATTTGAGATTGCTAGATTGGGTGGAAGAGTTTTAGGTATAGATGTAGATGAGGAAGCGATAGATTACGTTGAATCAAGAATTAAGAATCAAGAATTAAGTTTAAGAGATTCGATAAAAATAGTAAAAGGAAATTTTAGAAATATTGATGAGATTGCAAAGAGCAATGGATTTGAGAACGTAGAGGGAATAGTTTTTGATTTGGGTGTATCCATGCATCAATTGAAAAATGATAAACGGGGTTTCAGTTTTATGTCTGACTCCGATTTAGATATGCGCATGGATAGAGATTTAGGAGTTAAAGCTAAGGATTTAATTAATGTTTTAAATAAAAAAGAACTTTATGAAATATTTAAAAATTTTGGAGAAGAATCAAGTGCTTGGCCTGTGGCTGAGGCTATTATTAGCGCCCGTAAAGTAAAAAAAATTGAGACGACTGGAGAATTAGCAAATATAGTTGCGAGGGTGGTTAGAAATAGAAATTCTAAAATTCATCCAGCGACTAAAATTTTCCAAGCGTTAAGAATTGTAATAAACGATGAATTAGGTAGTTTAGAAGAAGCATTACCTAAAGCAGTAAGTTTATTAAATAAAAAAGGTAAATTATTAGTTGTTTCGTTTCATTCAGGAGAAGACCGAATAGTTAAAAATAGCTTTAAAGAATTTGAAAAATTGGATTTGGGTAGAATAATCACTTCTGAGCCTATAGTGCCAGAAGAACAGGAAATAGAAATTAATAAAGCTAGCAGAAGTGCGAAGTTGAGAATTTTTGAAAGATTATGAAAAAATATATTTTATTGACTAGTTTAATCGTAATTGCAATCTCTTTACAAGTAGTAAAGGTAATATATTCTAATATGTTTACAACTACAGGAATTGATTTAAATCAACTCTTAACTCAGGAACAAAATTTAGAACAGCAAAATATAATTATTTCAGATCAGCTTTATAAAAAAACCGCCTATACTAACATCGAAAAAGAGGCTATAAAAAAAGGTCTAAGTTATAATTCAAATGCTGCTATTGCTATAGACGGGAATTCTCCAATTGCTTTAAGATGAACTTAAGACTTAAGTTAGTTTTTATCTTCTTTATAATATTTTTCTTGGGGATAGTTTTACGACTTTTCTATTGGCAGATAGTAGATGCTAGTTCACTCGCTAATATGGGAATTTCTCAGTATGAAGGAATAATAGAACAACAGCCTATCCGAGGCCAAATAGAAACTTCAGATAGTTTTCCATTAGCAGCTAATCAAATTTCATATCTAGCTTATGCTAATCCTAAATTAATAAAGAATGTTGATGTAGCTTCTAAACTGTTAAGCAGTACTCTAAAAATAGACGAGGCATCCATAAGTGGTGTTTTAAATGCTAATTCTGATAAGCTCTGGGTTCCTATTACGACCAATGTAAACAATGATACAAAAAATGAAATAAATAAATTAAATTTAGATGGGGTGGGTTTTGAAGAATACTCGCAGAGATTTTATCCTGAAGCTTCCCTAGCAGCCACCTTGTTAGGTTTCGTTGGTAAAGATGCTAATGGCAATAATCAAGGATATTTTGGTTTAGAGGGTTATTATAATGATCAATTAAAAGGAAGAAGCGGTGAAGATATTATAATTAAAGATGCATTTGGTAAGCCAGTTTTTGCTAAATTATCTAATAATTCTACTCAGCAAGATGGGCGTAGTTTAGTTTTAAATGTAGATAGAAGTATACAATTTCTAGTAGAAAGAGCACTTAAAAATGGTATACAAGAATTTGGTGCTACAGGTGGAGCTGCTTTAGTAATGGATCCTAAGACGGGCGCGATTTTAGCCATGGCAAATTTTCCTACTTTTGATGAGGCTAGTTATTGGAATTATGATCAAAGTTTATATGTGAATCCTATGATTTCTGATCTTTATGAACCAGGATCTACATTTAAGCCGTTGGTTATGGCAGCAGCTTTAGATGATGATTTGATCACCCCTACTACTACTTGTCCTATCTGTTCAGGGCCAGTTTCAGTAGGAGGATATGATATTCATACCTGGGATGATAAATATTTTCCTAATTCTACTATGACTGATGTTTTAATTCATTCTGATAATACTGGTATGATTTATATTGCCCAAAAATTGGGAGTAGATCATATGATAGATTCGCTAAATAAATTTGGGATTGGAAAACTTACTGGAATTGATTTACAAGGAGAAGTAAGTCAACCTTTAAATCCACCTAATTTATGGTATGCTGCTGATTTAGCTACTACCGGATTTGGTCAAGGAGTAGTAGTAACGCCTATAGAACTTTTGGATGCATTTGCTTCTATAGCTAATGGTGGAGTACGTATGCAGCCAGAAATAGTTAAACAAATTATTACTCCAGAGGGACAGACTATTAATATTCCGCCTCATGCTATAAATCAAACTGTGTCTCCTGAAACAGCCAAAATTATGACAGAAATGTTAGTAGATGTAACAGATAAAGGAGAAGCTAGTTGGGCTAGAATAAAAGGTTATAGAATAGCAGGTAAAACCGGAACTGCTTCTATTCCTGAAAATGGAAAATATGATGCCAGTTTAACTAATGCTTCATTCGTTGGTTTTGCTCCAGCAGATGATCCAAAGTTTGCTATTCTCGTTATTTTAAACAAACCAACTGTAGATATTTATGGAGCTGATACTGCAGCACCAATATTCTTTGAAATTTCTCGCGATCTTTTCCGCTACTATAATATCCCACCTACGAATAATGATAATTAAATTAATTTCCAAATAAGGAATTACTAAATATAAAATGACTTTAAAATTGTATAATTAAAACTAGTGAGATATTTTGCAGAAAAATTAATTCTTTTTTATCTTCGAATTTTAGCTAAAATTCAACTTTTTAAAATTCGACCTATTGTTATTGGAATTGCAGGTTCTGCTGGGAAGACTAGCTTAAATTATCTTTTATCAGAAATTTTATCCACTAAATATAAAGTAAAGGCTAGTAAAGGTAAAAATAGCGAAACTGGGATTCCTTTTGATTTACTAGATATTGAGTTAAAAAATGGTGGAATAATAGGTTGGTTAACAGTTTTAATAGAGGCAAAGTTGGCAATTCTTACTAACTGGAAAAAGTATGATGTTTATTTAGTAGAGATGGGTATTGATGGACCAAATGAACCTAAGAATATGAGCTATCTGCTAAAGATTATAAACCCTGACATTGGATTAGTTACTAATATTTCATTTGAACACAGTTTATATTTCGATCCTTTAGTTAAAAATCTACCGGAAAATAAGCGCGCAGAAAAAATTTTAGAATTAACAGCACAGCAAGAGAATTTTATTTTAACGACATTGAATAAAAATAATTGTGCCATTCTTAACTTAGATGATTCTGAGATTGTAAAAGTTGAGGATAAAATAAAAGCTAAAAAAATCACCATTTCTACTAAGGATAAAAACGCAGATTTTTACTGTTATAAATTCGAACTATTAAAAAACTCTACATTAATGGAATTTGAATATAAAAATAATAAGTATAAATTAGAAATTCCTAATTTACTGCCTAGACATTTCGCTTATGAATTTCTATTTTCTCTAGCAATTTGTTCTCTATTAGATATTAAATTAGAAGATTGTTTAAATATTATAAAAAAACATATTTTACTAGCTCCTGGTCGTGCAACTGTCTTTAAAGGTATAAAAAACACTACTTTGATTGATTCTTCTTATAACTGCGCTACTCTAGAACCATTAATAGATATGCTTAACTTCTTAAGTGATATTGCCGGAAAAAAACGAAGAGTTGCTATTTTAGGTGATATGCGAGAACTGGGGAGTTTGACAAAAGTAATGCATGAAAAAGCAGCAGAATATATTTTAAAGAATTCTGATTTAGCTATTTTAATTGGCCCAAATATGCAGGAGTTTACTGCTCCTATTCTTAAAAAACATAAATTTAACTTTATATCTTTTGAAACTTTTACTGCTGCTAAACAATTTATTCTGGGTTCTATAAAAGAAAATGATGTAATTTTAGTTAAAAGTTCTCAGAATACTTTATTTTTAGAACGCTGTGTAGAAATGCTACTGGCTGATAAATCTGATGAAACTAAACTCTGCAGACGAGGAGAATTTTGGGATAAGATTAGAGAAAAGAGTTTCTAAAATTTATATTTAATTGTATACTTCATTATATGAACAATACATTAACAGCATTGAAAGGTGTTAGAGTTGGACATTCAACGCACTTAGACAAATTAACTGGTACTACTGTTGTTCTATTTGATCGTGATTTTCCTATGGCATACAAATCATATGGTGGAGATCCTGGGACATATAATACAGATACTTTACGAAATGGGAGATCAGATAATCGAGGACATGCTATTTTTATTTCCGGTGGTAGTTGGTCAGGACTTCGTGCCGGAGCAGAAATCATGACAGTGCTTACCGAGCGTGGGATAGGTTACAAAAGTCACAAAATTATTAATCCTAATGTTACAGGAGCAATTGTCTATGATCTAGGAACACGGATTGATCAATATGATCCTTCTTTTGCACGAGAAGCAGTAGAAAATGCTTCATCCCAACCTGTTGAAAGAGGCAATGTAGGAGCAGGAACTGGTACATCTGTTGGTAAATTTCAATATCAAAATAACGGAAGAGCATTTGCGGGAATGAAAGCAGGGGTAGGATGTGCACGAGTTGACTTAGGCCATGGTGTCATTGTAACTGCGTTAACGGTTCTTAACGCCCTTGGAAATATTATGTTACCAAATGGTACAGTTCTTGCAGGTAATAGAAGTGATGTGGCGGGAGAGAAATTTAAGACATTTAATGGTTTTTCTCAATTTCTTACAAAAGGTACCTCAAATACAACAATTACTATTGTTGGACTTAATGTGGATTTGCAAAATAGAGAAAACTATGAGAAGGTAGCCCATATTGCAACGCAAGGACAAGTAAGAGCAATAGATCCAGTCAATACCTCTCTTGATGGAGATACACTTTTTGTTTTCTCTAATGAAGAAATTACATCATTCCTTACTCCTCTAGGTAAAGAAATTGCCGAAGAAGAGTGGTCTCATCTTCAAGTTGATATTATTAGTCAAGCTGCTGCAAAAGTAGTTCGAGAAAGTATTTATGATGCTTGCATACAATCTCAAACTATTAAATTCGATGGCGCTTATAAAGGTATAATTCCTTCAGCTAAAGATTAAAGTAATGGGTTTTCCTAATCGCATTTTTCTTTTTTTAATAGTTCCATTTCTTAGTTCTAAAACTTTTTCATATTTAGGATTCCAGAAAAAAATACGATTTGGCTTTAGATTTTCTCTTAATTTAACTACTCCGTTTGAGTTATCTAAAATTACTATATCAGTAGGAAATTTAACACCAAAAGTGTGAATTCCCCATCTGGTTTTAAAATAAATATTTTGTGTTTTAGACTGTCCTATTAGCCCTTTTGATTTTTTCCAGAAACTAGTTAATTCTTTTGCTTGAATAATCATCGCTTGGTATAATTGTAGTGTGTCATATAGAGCTTGTCGAGAAATATTTGATCAAATGACATTATAAAATGATAAAACAATTACATATTCATTTCATTGGTATAAAAGGTGTGGGAGTAGCTCCGCTGGCTATTATAGCTAAAGAAGCTGGTTTTAAAGTTACTGGATGTGATATTCCTGATGATTTTATTACCAGTAGAATTTTAAAAGAAGAAAATATAGAAATCTGGGATAATTTCTCAGAAAAGCATTTAAAGAATGTAGATTTAGTTATTACTACAGGTGCTCATGGTGGTTTAAAAAATCCAGAGGTTATAGCTGCACAAAAAATGAATATTAGAATTTTAACTCAGGGTCAAGCAGTAGGAGAATTCATGAAGGGTAGTTTGTTTAATAAAAAATTTATTGGCATCTCCGTAGCTGGTTGTCACGGTAAAACTACTACTACTTCACTTCTAGCTACAGTTTTTAAGGAAGTAGGTCTAGATCCAACTTATGCTATTGGAACTTCTGAAGTTTTTCCTTTAGGTTTCGGCGGTCACTTTGGAAGTGGGAACTATTTTATAGCTGAAGCTGATGAATATGCTACCGATCCAGAATATGATAAGACACCTAAATTTATGTGGCAAAATCCCCAGACACTTATTATTACCAATATAGATTTTGATCATCCAGATATCTATAAAAATGTGGACGCAGTTAAAGAAGCGTACTATAAATTAGCTCAAAATATTCATTTAAATGGTGGGCAATTGCTAGTTAATGGAGATGACGAAAATTTAAGAAAAATTAGGAAAGATTTTTCTAAAAACGTAAAAACTTTTGGAAAAAATCAAACTAATGATTACTTTTATTCGGATTTAATAGTTGAAAATAATAAAACTAAATTTGATCTTTATTCAGAAGACAAATTGATAGGGAATTTTGAACTCAATTTAATGGGGGAGCATAATGTTTTAAATGCTATGGCAGTAATAGCATGTGCTCTAGAATATAAAATTGAACTCGAAAAAATAAAAATTGGTCTAGCTAGTTTCAAAGGAAGTAAAAGAAGACTAGAATTTTTAGGAGAAACAGAGAATGG
>PJMG01000024.1 GCA_003173895.1 Candidatus Levyibacteriota bacterium
GGCATTTAGTTCAGCGGTAGAACGCTTCTCTGATAAAGAAGAGGTGGATGGTCCGACTCCATCAGTGCCCACCAATCGATATACTTTGTTCTACTAAGAAATATTGATTCTTTTTTATTTCCTGCTAGTATAATTAATACAATTTAATTTTCGGGTGAAGAGCGGTGAATATTGTTTATCATAATATAATTCCGCCACTATGCCGTAACTGTAAAGTCAGATCCCCCGCCTGCCAGAGCTACGCTCCGGCGTTAGCGGGCAGGCCGTAATAAGTCTTCCGAGCAGAAGCGATTTTTTGTTGCAATAATCTTCAAAAATCATCTGTTTTCTGCGCGGAATTAAAATTCTATGAGCGCGGAAGCAACAGAAATAACACCACAAATAGAAAATAAAAAAAACTCGCTAGAATATTTGAGATTTTTACATAAAGATTTTTATTCTTCATTAGGGTTGAAATATGATCCTCGCGACATAATTGATCGTTCATATGATGTAGTAAAGGATAGATGGCATATCGAATCTCTAAGAGAAAAAGAAGATTTTAAAGGTTTATTAAATTTTAGACAAGAAATGCTTTTTAATTTAAAAACTAATCTAATGGAAAGATATCTTACAACAGAAAGTTTAGGTAAATATACCGTTAAAGATGGAAAAATATATTCTGAATATTTTCCAAATGAACCATTTTCTGATGTTATAGAAAGAGGTTATAAACATAGAAAGGAAAATGGTTCTAATGAATTAGATAGAGAAGGAGAATTAGGAGAGTTGGCAGGTTGGGCATATATAGAGGATAAAATGGTTAATGGAGAAATTGGTACTTCAGTTATATCATTTAGCCCGCCGTCAAATATGGAAGGAAGTCCTTATACTCATAGATTTGTAGATATTTTTACTGCAGCAGAAGAAAATGGGAAGCGAGTAATTTTAAGAAAAAGAGCTGCAGTAAATTGGACGACACAGAAATATCATGAAAATGCTCTAAAGATGAATTCAAATTATTTTAAAAATAAAGATAGTAGAACAGAAGATGCTTGGTTCCTGTCTCACCCTATATTAGCAGATAATAGTATTTTAAAAACTGTTAATGAAACTTTAGATCAAGGTTTATCTTCTGAAGAATTTGAGAAAATTTATAATGATAAAATGCTTCAGGGATTAATAGAAAATTATTCTAGTGAAATTTCAGCAGGGAATATAAATTGGTATCAAACAGCTATAGCATTTAATGCTATATTGAATCATGCGGATTTCTTAAAAGAAGGTGGAGAAATATCACAACTAAGAAGACATTTTGATTATGAAAGTATTAAAGTTTATGCAATGAATATCGGTATTCGTGAGGTTAAAACTACTGCAGGGGGTGGATGTCCACCAAATAAAGGAATAAAGATAGGTTTTAGTTCTCCCACAAATTTCTTAGAAAATAGTGTTGCCCAGTTTAGCAGTATAAATATTTCATCCGAAATTTGCTCGAAGATTAGATGTAGGCAATGTGGTTGGGAACCTGGGGAGGGAGAATCAGTTGGTTCTAAATGTCCCACTTGTGGGTGGGCTCCAGGTGAAGCTGTAGATGAAAATTGGAAGAATAAAGAAGAGGGTTCAGAAACAGAGAAAGTGGAATCTTTCTATAATAAAGAAAAACCTATTCAAAATTCTAAGCCTTCGGATTTTAAAAATGAAATAGAAGAAGCAAAAGTTGAAATTAAGCCAATGGAGGATTTTGAAGAAATTATAAAGACGCCGATTAAAACAGAAGCAAAAGTTGAGGAAGTAATAAGCACTTAACTATTGAGATTTTTATAGAACGAGATCCTTCGTTTTCACTCAGGATGACAAGAGAAAATTTATTTTATTTCCTCAAAAGTTCCGTCGAGGTGAAGATAATAAAGCTGGACGATTAACTTTGGGTAGAGTTCTAAAATTTCCTCTTTGGCTTTTTTAAGATCTTTAGCATGACGCTCAGGTGTGCTTTCTACACCATAAGCTCCACATTCTTCATGATTCATTAAAATTACTTCATGGATATTATGTAGTTTTACTGAAATACCAATTTGATTTAAAATAATTGGTAAATCCTTGACTCCACCAGCAAAGCCGACATAATCAAAAGTTTGACCTTTTAAATTTTCATCTAACCAAGTTCTTATATATTTTTGAAATCTAAAATCAATACAACTAATAACGATAGAATCACATGTATGTAGTGACATAAAAAATAAAAAACGCTTTAGCGTTTCAACTATATAGTATAGTCTTTCTTGTCAAAAGTGCAACATTTAAGAATAAATCAGGCGTAATTGTCTGATATTTTGTAAGGGAAATGTATGAAAAAGGTCAAGCATATTGACTAATGTGTAAGATATGATGTTATATGAAAGTGAAGTAAATCCTATGTCAAAAAAATTCCTTAAGAAATTACCTTTAGTTAAAGAGAAACAATTATTCCTAAGTTTGTTAGCAGTAACAGATCAAGTAATACATAAAAGATATAAATCTTTGCATAGCATAAGGTTTGCAAAACCAACCAAAAACGGTTGGTCTTTTTTTAAGAAAAAGAAAGTTGATTGGGAAATACTGGAAAAAATAGTCAATAGAGTTGAAAAATTACATAAAAGTTGTTGTTCGCGAGATAAAATCGCTCATTGGTTTTCACATGTAGCTAATTTATCCAACAAGGATTTTGCAACTCTCCAAGGAATGCTTTAAAATGGCTTAATGATTAAGAGTTATAAAGAAGCGATTAAATATTTAGAAAGTTTTATAGATTTAGGGCTTTTTAATAGAATTGATCCTAATACACCAGTGGGAGATCATAGATTAAATCGAATTAGAATTTTCCTTAAAAAAATTGGTAATCCTAATCTAAAATTTCCTACTATTATAGTTTCAGGTACATCAGGTAAGGGTTCTACAGCATATCTAATAGCGAACATGCTAGTCCATAATAATTATAAAGTAGGTTTAACTATTTCTCCACATTTACAGAAGATGAATGAACGCATTCAGATAGGAGACAAGAATAAGTTCCTTAACTCTATTTCTGATCAAGAGTTTGTCGACTTATTAAATAGTATTTATTCACAGTTAGAAGAAATGAAGCACGAGAAAGAAGGAAGTTTATCATTTCCAGAGATACTTTTTTGTATGGCTCTTAAATATTATGCTGATCAAAATGTAGATATAGCCATTTGTGAAGTTGGTTTGGAAAGCAGATATGATTTCACCTCAGTTTTAAGCCCAATTGGTTTTGTATTGACTAATATTTCTTTAGATCATACGAGAATTTTAGGAGATACAGTAGAAAAGATAGCTGATGAATCTACGGCTAAGATTGAAAAATTGAAAATTTCCAATACTCTTAAGATGACAAAAGAATTGAGACCATTTGTCGTGAGTGGGGTTTTACAAAAATCTATTATTGATTTAGTAAAAAAAAGATCTAAAGAAAGTGATTCAGAGTTATATTTATTGAAACGAGATTTTGATTATAAAGTTTTAGCAGAAAATGAAAAGGGAGTTGGGTTTGAATTTGAATCAAGCATTAGGAATCAGGAATTATTGACAAAAGGACGAGATTCTTCGGCTTTGCCTCAGAATGACAAAATATTATTTTCTGTTTCACTTCTTGGTTCATATCAGGCGGAGAATACGAGTTTAGCTATAGAAACAGTTTTAAATCTTAGAAAATTTGGATTTAGCACTAATATAGGAAAAATTAAGGATGCTTTAACTGACGCTTTTTGGCCAGGAAGATTTGAAATAATAAAATTACATAACAAAAGTACATTAATTTTAGATGGGGCGCATAATGTAGTAAAAATGTCTTCGTTTTTAAAATCTCTTAAAAAGTATTATCCTAAAAATCCCAAAATTTTTATCTGCGCTTTTAAAAAAGATAAAGATATTTCTAAAATGTTAGAAATGATTCTAAAACAAGCTGATTATTTAATCTTAACTAAATTTGAATCAACTATAGATTTTGGAGCGAAAATGAGTGAAGAAGTAGAAAATTTAAATAATGTGATTGTCCAGAATGAAAAAATTGAGAAAAATATTTTTTATGAGAAAAATGCGAAAAGAGCATTGAAGACGGCGCTTGATATTGTTAAAAAATTTGATTTCTCGACTACGCTCGGAATGACAAAAATAGAACCTCTTATTGTGACGACGGGCTCGCTATACTTGGTTGGAGAGATAAGGGAACTGTTAAGTCAGCAGTTGATTTCAAAGTAGAGAACACTACACCTTCAGAAGTGACTAGGCTTTTAGGTAAAATAGAAAATGTTGTGGCAGAAGAAGTGGCATTGGAATTAGTAGTGTATAAAATTTTTGCCACAGTACCAGTACCTTTAATACCATTTTGCTTTGGGGTTAGGCCTAAAGCATAAGTTATTCTTCCATCGTTATAATTTACATTATTTAAAAGTTCTATTGGATTAGAGAAAAATGTTCCCTTTTCTAAAGTAATTTTATTTATAGCTTTAGGATCAAAAGCTATTTCCAGCTGAACAGCAGTTACAGCATTTGCGGCTGTATCAATATTCACGTCGATAATTTTAGCTGCTGAGGTAGAAGTTTCCTGATCTAAACTTAAAACTGACTGTGCATATGGGGTAGGGGTGGGAATTTTTACTATTTGCTGGGGTGTCTGAGTTGATTTAGGTTTAATAGCTATGTAAACGAAAAAGCTAGTTACTAAGGCTAAACAAATTATTAAAATTACGGTTCCTTTTAAAGGAAATTTATTTGAATTTGAAGAAATATTTATATTTGCATTAGTCAAATTTTCCGCCGGAATAGATTCAGGTGAATTAATCTGATTAGTATTTTGATTTAAATTTGTATTATTATTTTCTGGATCCATAAATTTAGGTTATAAAATAATTTAATTTACTGCAAGCACTTAAAATCCATTAGTTCCTAGATTTCGCAGCACCATATTATAATCTATTCCATCTATCATTCCATCATCATTTAAATCAGCGAAATAACCTTTAGTAGCATCTTTATATGCTTGTTCCTGAGTAGAACAAGTCGAAGGTATAAAACCCGTAGAATTTAAACCATAACAGTCCCGAATCACATTATAGTCTAAAATATTTACACTATTATCACCATTAATGTCTCCCATTTTTAAAACAGGAATTACTACACCTTGAACAGTAGGATCGATTATAGTATTCGCCTTACTTGCAGTAATAGTAATGGGTGTAGAAGAAATAAGAGTTCTCAAAGAACCTTCAGGAGATTTAGCCAATACATAATAGTTTCCTGTAGTGATATTGCCTAATGGAAAATTAGAAAGTGCCCAATAATATTGATTACTATTAGCATCAGCATTAGTCTGGAAATTTAAAATACCTGTAGATTTAAAATTAGCTGCGTTACCAGTGGGATCACTACCATAATTATTATTTTTATAGAAATATAAAGTTAGTTGTCTACCAGTAGGATGAGCGGGATTGTTATTATTATTTGCATCGATTCCTTCTAAATACACAGCGATAGAAGCAGTAGTAGAACCTGAGGAAGGAGTTCCTGTAGGAGTAGTATTAAGTGGGTGTGATGGACCAGGAGGAAGCGTGCAAGCACCATTAACACAGTTTTTAAACCCTCCCGGACATGCATCTGGATTGCGACCACAACCTGCATTGCAACTTCCGTCATAACAAATACCTTTTCCACTACATTCTTCTAAAGGATTACGATATCCACCAGCATCGCTACATGTGTTACTATTAGATTTTGGCCAGGGAGCATTAGCTGGTGCTTTAAAACACGTACCATCACTATTTCCACATCCTCCATTACATGCGCTAGGATTTCTGTGACATCCACCTGCACAACCCAGACCAGATATGCATAAGAATCTATTATTACATTCTTGTCCGTCACCGCGGTAGCCACTTCCATCAGAACAGGTATATGCTAAAGAATTTTGTTTGAAGAAGAAAAAAAAGGAAGTTAAGAAAATAATAGAAAATAAAATTATTAATTTTTCCTTCATACATCTAGCATAAATAAGAATGATAGTAATTGTCAATTGTAAACTCTTATGCTATTCTTTGTATTATGATTTTATCTGACGTAGATATAAAGCAAGCATTAGCCTCTAAAAAAATTATTATTCTCCCCAAACCTGATTTAACTACCCAACTAGGAAGTTGTTCTATAGATTTAAGACTCGGAGATACCTTTAGAGTTTTTGATCATAGTCGCCATCCATATTTAGATCCTCAGAAAAAAGATTACAGCAATGAAATTACTAAAGTAGTTAAAGTTAAAAGAAATGAGAATTTCATTATGCAACCTGGAGATTTTGTTTTAGCTGTAACTATGGAAAAAGTTGTTATACCCGCTAATTTAATGGGAAGATTAGAAGGGCGTTCTTCATTGGGAAGACTTGGATTAGTAGTTCATTCCACAGCTTCTATCTTCGATCCGGGATGGGATGGTAAACCAGTACTGGAACTTGGTAATTTAGGACGAATGGCTATCTCTTTGACTGTAGGAATGAGAATTTGTGCAATGACTTTTGAAGAATTAAAAACTCCAGCTCAAACTCCATATACTAAGAAGAAATTTGCTAAATATGTTTTTCAAGATGCTCCTATTGAAAGTAGAATTCACCAAGAAGAGAAGTAAGAATTTAGAATTATGAATTAAGAATTGAAGGTACTTTATTTATAAATAAATTTTCCTATTTTGATTCTGAACTCTGAATTATAAACTCTAAATTTTATGAAAAATCACGTTTCTTTTGATATAGAATTTTTGGAAAATAATTATCCAGGAAAATTAATTGTTATTGAAGGTGTTGATGGAGCAGGTAAGACTTTACAAGTGGAAAGAATTGTTGATTCACTAAAAAAATCTAGCGTTGATGTAATTTCTGCGAAGGAACCTACAAATTTAGTAATTGGTAAATTTATCCGAGAAAAGATTCTAAGCGGAAAAATTAATATTTCTCCAATTGCACTTCAATATTTATTTAATGCAGATCGTGCTATGCATTTAGAGGAAATTAAGGAATTGTTAAAGATGGGAAAAACTGTAATTATGGATCGATATTATTGGTCTGCTGTAGCGTATGCTTTAGCAGATATGGGAGGTAAGGTAGACTATTATCTAGCAGCATTCTCTGTGTTATCTTTTTATAATCGTTTTTTACTGCCGGATTTAACTATTTATCTTGATTTACCAGTGAGTGTGGCTATTGAAAGAATTAGAAAAAGTCATAAACATTTAGAAATCTACGATCATCAGGATAAAATTAAAAAAATAGCTGAAGGATATAAGTTTTTAATAGATAAATTTCCAAAACAATTTACTTTTATTAATGCAGATCAAAAGGTAGAAAAAGTTACTAAAGATATTTTAGATGTAATAGAAAGAATAAATTAAATAGTTTATTTCCTCATTTTATATAGTTTGTTATCTTTCTACAAAATACTAAATACTTTATACTAAAGACTACTTATGATTCTCGGACCCAAAAAACTTTTAGAATTAGTAAAAAAAATTAAACTTGTTGAAGGTTTATCAGATCGAGAACTGACCAATCCTGAAGGCGCAGGTTTTGATTTAAGATTAGGTGAAATTTATAGAATTAAAGGTAAAGCCTTTTTAGGCGTAACTGAACGCCAAACTCCAGATATAGAATTGGTACAAAAATTTGATTCTAAAGAGAATAAAAGTTTTACCATAATGCCTGATGAGTTTTATCTCATAACTACGATAGAATCAGTTAATTTACCTATTAATTTAACCGCCAATATAAAACCTAGAACTACTACTTTTCGCTCAGGACTTTTTATCAGATCGGGAAATGTCGCGCCGGGTTATAGTGGTAAATTAACTTTCGCTGTTAAAAACGAAGGAGGAGTACCAGTAACTTTAGAATTAGGCGCTCGTGTAATTCATATCCAATTTGAAGAAGTTTCAGGTGAAGGCGCTCAATATCGCGGCCAATGGCAAGATGGTCGTGTCTCCGCTACTAAAAAAGAAGTACAAGTGTGAAATACTAAATTGATGCAAGATAAGCTAGAGCAACTCCTAACCCAATAGCATTTTTGGGAAGAGATTTAGGAAATTGAGAAAAAAAAGTGTTTATTTGTTCCTGAGTTCCATTTTGCTGGGATTTGAGAGGGAGAAGCATAGCAGAACATCCTATAGTCGGAGATGTAGGTAGAGGTTCTAAATCTGAAAAACGATATTGATCATCGGGAGTATGTACTTGCCATATTAATTCTTTTCCTTCACTATTTCGTTTATGCTCCAATGCCTGAGTTTCTTCATTATATATAAAGTATGCTGGATTTAGTATTTTTTTCTTATGCTCATGCTTATAGGCAAATTCATTTATTGCATGCTTGAGAGAAACGAGAGCCGGGTTATGATTTTTACTTACTACTTGTCTCATAGCATGATTTACTGTCGAATATTTTGAATAAAAGTCTAAATCTTCTAATATCTTATCTAATTGAGGATTTAATTTAACTACTTGCCTAATTGTAAGATTTTTATTAACTTGTTGACCAAGAATCTGTTTGATTATTTCAGAACCTTCTTTAATTTTTTGTCTAAATTGATCATTCCAGTCTCCTTCTTTCAGCAATCGATTGCTTATTCTAATAATCAAATCTTGCGCTTGTTGGATAGGTAAATCTAAAAATGCTTCTTTTACTTTTTGGAATGCTTTGTTTTCTTCAGAATCATCCTCTTTTAATGCAAACATTTCATATAAACCTCCATTACCCCTAGTGGAGGAATTTTGTTTTGCAAGATCTACTAATAGAGGTATAGAATTTCCAATCAGTGTAAGATGATCAATACCTTTTTCCTGAGATAACTGTTTGGTACTATTTACAAAAGTTGAAATGATTTCAATTCCTATACCTAATGCTTCGAAAAGATCACGCCTTCTGTCTCCCATTTCTCTTTGTGCCCTACGTAAAGTAATCATAACAGGCGCATGATGTAATAGTACCTGCATTTTTTCATGATTGATATGTTTTCTAAATAAGCCCTTAATATATGCATTGACTCTATTAAAATCAGTTTCTCCTTGTTCTCTTAAGTCTTTTGGAGTTTTAAAATAATGGATTGTTAGTGCATCTTCTTCTCGCCCAATTACTCTAGGGAAATGTATTATTTTCCCACCATCTTCACTACGAAAATAGGGCCCATGATTTTTATTTAATTCAAAAATAATATCTTCTGCAGCTTTCTCTATAATACTTCCTTGAACAGTGCCTCTAATTTCTTTAGCAAAACCTGGATATTGTCGTATCTCTCTACGGGTTAGAGCTGACCACGGGTACTTAAGTTTAAATAATTCTCCCGCTAATCGAGGTGCTGAAAATCTATCCTGGTACATAATAATCAACCCATAATAACAAAGCCTATCTATTTTGTCAAAAATATAACATTGATGAAATATGAATTTTTTAAAATAGAATCCTATTTTAAAAAACATCACAATTAACTATCTTTTATAGTAGATAACTAGTAGTATCTAGTAAGTTTTAAAATGTTATATTGTTCCTACCACCTTCTACGTGTTACATTTTATTTATGGATCATCCTGAATATCAATATTTAAATCTCCTAAAAGACGTTCTGGATAATGGTTTTAGAAAAGTAGATCGAGGAACTGGTGATGCTTCATATAGCGTATTTGGTAGACAAATTCGATTTGACTTATCTAAAGGGTTTCCACTTCTAACTACGAAAAGAGTTTATTGGAAGGGAGTTCTACATGAACTATATTGGTTTTTCTCGGGGCAGAGTAATATAAAATATTTAGTCGATAATAATGTTCATATTTGGGATGATTACCCATATAAAATTTATCATTCAAAAGTGAAAAGTGAAAAGTTAAAAGACATAACTAAAGAGGGGTTTATAGAAAAAATTCACACTGATGATAAATTTGCAAAAAAATGGGGAAATTTACCTAAAATTTATGGAGAATTATGGAGATCTTGGCCTACTCGAACAGGGCGAACTATAGATCAGCTGGCTTGGATAGTTCAGGAAATTAAAGATGATCCTAACGCACATAATCTTATAGTTAATTCCTGGAATCCTGAATATCTTTATACTATGGCGACTTTAGAAGATGCTTCACGTTTTCCTATTTGCCATAACATGTACCAGGTAAATATTATCAACGGAAAATTATCTCTACAACTTTACCAGCGAAGTGCTGATTTATTCTTAGGAGTACCTTTTAATATAGCTTCCTATGCATTATTGACTTTAATTTTAGCTCGCATAACTGGTTATAAACCAGGTGAATTTGTCCATACTTTCGGTGATGCTCACATTTATGAAAATCATGTGGAACAAGTAAAAGAAGAATTAACACGTGAACCCAGACCATTTCCTGAGATTAAACTTGACCCAACATTAAAAACGCTGGATGATTTTACGCCTGATAAAATTGAACTACTAAATTATAATCCTCATCCTACTCTTAAAGCAGAACTTAGTGTGTCAGGAGGATTTTTTGATAAAAAATGATTTCTATTATTGCAGCCATTGGTAAAAATCGCGAAGTGGGTGCTAAAAATGCACTTCTTTGGCATATTCCAGGTGAGTTAAAACGTTTTAAAGAAATCACCATAGGTCATCCCATTATCATGGGTAGGAAAACTTATGAATCTATCGGTCGAGTTCTCCCAGGAAGAACGAACATTATTGTTACGCGGGATCCAGAATTTAAAGTGGATGGAGCAGTGATAGTCGATTCTTTAGAAAAAGCCATTGATATTGCTACAAATGAAAAAGTCGAAGAAATCTTCATCATTGGCGGGGGGCAGATTTGGGCTCAATCTCTAGGAAAAAACTTAGTCGATCGTTTGTATTTGACTCTAATAGATAAAGAATTTTCCCAAGCAGATGTTTTCTTTCCAGATTATTCAGCATTTAAAAAGGTAATTGAAAAGAAAGATATGGTAGGCCCAGAATTTAATTACACCTTTTTAACCCTCGAGAAATAATTTTTGTCTAAAAATCAACCCATAACCTATATTTTGATACAATATACTATATTGACAAGCAATTAGAAAGACTTATAATATTGCATATATTATGAATCCAGAAGCACGAAGAGAGATTATAAAACCAAGGGATGTGCATCAAGCATTTGTAGATGCTGCTAATAACAATGGTGGAGTAGTAGATCTGTCACAGTTCCAAGGTAAAGATGCACACATGCTTGCCAAACGAATGGAAATTCTTGGTGGTGTTGGACGAGTTACTAGGTATATAGAATATTTGCAAAGTCTTTTATTGCTAAGTGTCTGGTTACCTGGGGGTATTCCACTGGTTCCTATTACTGCCAGTTTATATGGTATGCTTTATCTAGCTACTGTAACAATTGAAGGAGGCTACTTAAATAAAAGAGCAGGTGAATATGCGAAAGCTCTAGAAGGTTTAGGGTTAGGTAATGATTTATCAAAAAACATAATTACTAGTGAAAAAAGACGTAGATGGACTAGAAAATGGTCAGGAGTTAGAGGTGCGGGTATAGCGACTGGTGTTGCCGGTCTGGCGTTTTGGATAGGAAGTAATATTGATAAAACTTTGGGAGTTTTTGGAGGAATTGATGCAGTATTACACGTAGGAGGTCCAGCTGGAATAGGTCTCGGAGTTCTTTCTTATGTAGGTAGGATGAGAAGAGAACTTTGGCAAGCCCCGGTATTTGGAAAGAAAATAAATAAAACACTACCAGATAGACCAGCGACTGTAGTTCCGGAAGTAGCATCTAGAATAACAGCTAAAAAAAGAGGTCCAGTGTTAACATCTCATATAGAATCAGAGCCAGAGCCAATACCTATTTCAAGACCAATTGAGACACCTGCTCGAGTAATAATCCCCTTAGATCAAAGAGATAGAAGAATGTGGAGAGAGAAGTAATTTAATTTAGATTTTCCTTTAAATACTCGACGATTTCCTCTAAAAATCCATCCATAATTTTCGGTAAGTTGTGCCAGGATTTATTAACTCTATGATCTGTTAGGCGATCCTGGGGAAAATTATATGTTCTTATTTTTTCTGCTCGCATACCACGACCGACTTGGGTAGATTTGAGGCTTCCTATCTCTTCGTTTCTTTTTTCTATTTCGATTTCCCAAAGTTTAGCTCTTAGCATTTCCATGGCGATATCTCGATTTTGTAATTGTGAACGTTCTGTTTGACAGGATACTACTATTCCTGTGGGTTTATGTTTCAATCTGACTGCTGAAGAAACCTTATTTACATTCTGACCGCCGTGACCACCAGCCCTGAAGGCCTCAAAGTCTATATCTTCAGGATTTATATAAAGATCGATATCATCCAATTCTGGTAAAACAGAAACAGTAGCAGTAGAAGTGTGAACCCTGCCTCTTTTTTCTGTTTCAGGAATTCTCTGAACTCGATGAACGCCAGCTTCATATTTAAAAATTCCGAAAACATTATCTCCGTCAATTTTTATTACATGTTCATCTAAAACTTGAACATTAAATCCTTTTAACTGTGCAAAGCGCGTGTACATTCGGATTAATTCATCTGCCCAAATTTTAGCTTCTTCGCCACCTGCTGCTCCTTTAACTTCTAAGATAACATTACGATCATCATAATTATCAGCATTTTCTTCTTTTTCAGCTTGAAGAGTAGCTTCTATTTGAGATTTTTCTTCTTCTAATTTTTTAATTTCTTCAGTAGCCAAGTCAGCCATATCTGGATTTTCTTCCAGTAATAATTTGGTTTCTGCGATTTTATTTTCTAATTCTTGAATTTGTGTTAAACGATAATCAGCCATAGGTTTATTTTAATCATAAAAAGATTCTGAAACAAGTTCAGAATGACGAAGGAGTAAGGGGCTACTTAAGATCGGAGAGCATTTCGGCGAGGGATTTAGGACCAGCAGCTTTAGCTTTTTGTTCTTCCACCTTTTTCTTAGCAGTGACTTTAAACTGTGCAGCTTTTTGCTGTCTAGTCTGGAATTTCTGAATAAGAGAAGCTGTATCTACGAATTTCTGAGTTCCAGTATAAAAAGGATGACAGTTATAACATAATTCAACTCTGATAGAAGGCACAGTAGAGCCTGTAGTAAAGGTATTACCACATGCACAGACAACTTGAGTTTGGAAATATTGTGGGTGAATTTTCGCTTTCATGATACAAATATTATACCAAAAAGAGAGTATTACTTCAACAGTTTATGGAATGGATGATAATGTAGACGACCTTCAGCGATATAAATGCCTAAAAAGACTAAAATGGATCCAATTATAAAAAATCCATTGGGATATTCGTGAACTAGAGGCATAGCCACTAAAATAGCTGCTATAGGATCAATATATAGAAAGACGCTTGTTTGAGAGGCAGGAATTTGTTTCAATCCCCAATAATAAAGAAAATAGGCGATAGTAGATGAAAAAATAACCCCAAATAAAATAGCGACTACAGCCTCAAAAGAAATTTGAGAAATAAGAGTATAAGTTTGTACCTCATTTACGAAAAAGGGTAATATACAAATACTGCTGACTAAAAATGACCAAAAAGCTAAAGTGAGTGCAGAATATTTTTTAAGAGTTTCTTTAGCTAAAATAGCACCGCTAACAGTACCTAGCATAGAGATTACTAGTAAAAGATTACCTATAAATGATCCCGTATGATTACTAATTAATAATGGTTCGATAACTATAAGTAAAACTCCTGTAAGTCCAAGTAAATTGCCTAAAAAAATTCTTTTAGTAGGTTTTTCATTTAAAAATATTATAGCTGAAAAAAGTAAAAAAATAGGTTCACTGCTGCCTATAATGGGTGCATTAATACTAAGTGTTTTTTGAATCCCGACCAGGAAAAAAACAATATTAATAAAAATAGCTAAAAATCCGGCTAGAAAAACTTTAGGTGAATCTTTTAATTTCACTTTAACATTTCCTTTGGAAATAAATAAAATAATAATAGCAGCAAAAATAAATCTAAAAAAAGATAAAGTGTAAGGGTGTAGGGTAGTGAACGACCATTTAAAAATGGGTGCGCCGATTCCCCAAATAGTATTGGCGATAATTAAAGCTAAGACTGCTTTTTTATACTTGGACACTTATTTAGTTTGGAGAATTTTTAGGGCCTCGTCAAGACTTAAGGTTTGCTGCGTCCTGTTTTTAAGATCTTTTAGAATTATAACTTGTTTACTGATTTCATCAGGTCCTAAAATTATGGCATAAGGAATTCCTTTAGCATCTGCATATTTTAACTGCTTATCTAATTTAGAATTTAGATCTAAATAAATTTCAGTATTAATATTATTTTCGCGAAGTTGATTAGCAATTTTTAGAGAATCATTTGCTAAATCTGAAGAAAAAATGGTTACTAAAACTTTACTAGTTTGAAGAACACTTTCTGGAAATAAATTTAATTCTTCCATAGCTTCCAAAGTTCTATCAAAACCTATAGCAAAACCTACCGCTGGAATATTTTTTTTCGCAAACATACCAATTAGTCTATCATAGCGACCTCCGCCGCAAAGAGAAGAAGATAATTTATCACTTTTTAAAACTATTTCAAAAATAATACCAGTATAATAGTCTAAACCTCTAACTAAAGTAGAATCAAATTCCCAAGAGGAAGATGAATTTCCCATTTGTTCATAATTTTCTAAAACTTCTTGCAAGTATAGAGATGGTTTTAATGTTTTTACTTGATTAAGAATACTTTTAGCTTCATCAATTGAAAAATTTTTTTCTGTCAATTCTTTTAAAACTCCTTCTTCGCCAATTTTATTTAATTTATCTAAAGTGGGTAGAGCAGTAAGAGGAATTTCTTTTAAAAGTGCACGATCATTTACTTTTATAACTATATCTAATCCTAATTTTTTATATCCTTCATAAACTACAGCTAAAATTTCTGCATCAGCCAATCTTGAATTAGTACCAATAATATCTGCGTCAAACTGTAGAAATTCTCTATATCTACCTTTTTGTGTATTTTCTGCTCGCCAAACAGGTTGTACTTGGTAACGTTTAAAAGGCATGGGTAATTCATTTTGATATTGAGCTACCACTCGAGCAGTGGGCACTGTTTGGTCATAACGCATAGCGACTTTTCTTTTACCATTATCTTCGAATCTATACATTAATTTTTCGCCTTCTTCGCCATATTTACCAGTCAGGATTTCATCATATTCCAGAACTGGAGTTTCTAAAGGCTCAAAACCATACGACTCAAACACTTTTTTTAAAGTGTTAATAAGATATTGTCGTTTTCGCGCCTCAAGTGGCAAAAAGTCTCTAAAACCTTTTAAGGTCTGAATGTTCATAGCTCTTATTGTAGCATAATTGAGGGTTATTTTATTTCTCCATAAATCTTGAGAGGAGTTTGTGAGTTACTAAAATAAAAGCACCTAGAACTGGTATAGCTAAAATGGCTCCAGCTCCTCCTGCTATTTTAGCACCTATAAAGAAAGAAAGAATAACTATTACTGGATGAATTTTAAAGACATTTCCCATTAATTTAGGTCCTACGATGTTATAAATAATCTGATAAAAAATAAGTAATGTTATTAAAACCCACAGAATAGAATTAGGACTAGTAGCTAGACCTACTATAAGTGGGGGAATTATTCCTAAAAATGGACCGATAAAAGGAATTACATTTAAAATTCCAGATAAAATAGATGTAGAAGCAGCGAAATCTACAGAAAAAATTCTAAGTATAATCCATGTTCCAACTCCACAAATCAAACCAAATAAAAGCTGCATTCTGAAAAATGAAGAAAAAGTAGAATCTATGACATTTCGTACAAATCTCACATCGTCTCTCCAATCTTCGGGTAAAATTTTAATAATTTCACGATTTATATTTTCTTTATCGACGACGAAATAAAATGAAATAATTAAAACTATAATTAATGAGACTAAAAAGTTAGCCACAGAAGGTATGGAAATAATTAAACTTCTACTATAAGAATTTAAGAAATCATAAAATCTGCTAGAAATGAACTGATTTGATTTTAGGAATTGATTAAAAATCTTATATAAGGACTGAAATTGTTCAGAAAGTGAAGGTATAAAGATAAAGAATACTAAAACTACTAAGAATAAAAAAACTAAATAAACAAAAAGAGCAGGGAAGACTTTATTAATTTTAAGATAGTTCTTTAATTTTTCGACTGGAGGATCGAGTAAAAAACTTATTATCCAAGCGAAAATAACCATGATAATAATATCTGAAAAATTACCTAAAACTTGCCAAAGAATCTGAAAAAGATAAATAAAAACGGCTATAGTTAAAAGCCAAATTAAAACACGAGCGGAGGAAATTTGTTTTTTTATTTGATCAAACATAAAATTTGTATCAAGTATTTAATATTACAATATTAAGTATCTAGTATTAAATATAAAATTGCAATTAGAATTTAAAATAATTTCTATTAAATTCGTTGAAAGTGTTTTTATTATAATATTATTAATTCTTTCGGAGATTTAGTGAGGACTTCGCAGCCACTTTTAGTAGCTAAAACATCATCTTCTATCCTAATACCTAATTTCCTCTCCATATAAAATCCTGGTTCGACTGAAAATATCATATTCTCTTTTATAATATCTTTGGAAGAAGGGCGAAGACTAGGTCTTTCATGAATTTTAATCCCAATTCCATGACTAGAATGTTGAAAACTTGATAAATTAATACTCTCTAAATATCTTCTAGCTGTTTGGTCAATTTCTGAAGCTAATTTGTTATTTTTAGTTTGATTTAAATATTCTAGAGATTTATCTTGTGCCATTTTTACAGCGTTATAATAAAATTTCTCCTTCTCAGTTGGATTACCAAAATAAATAGTTCGAGTCATATCTGAGCAGTAATTTTCATACCTTACGCCAAAATCTAAAAGCACAAAGTTATTCTTTTTTAACTTTTGATCGGAAGTATTATGATGAGGGACCGCAGCATTAGGTCCAAAAGCCACTATAGTAGGAAAAGAAAGAGTGACATTTTTTTCTTTTATAAAATTTTCCAATAAATTAGCTATTTGCTTTTCAGTGACACCGATTTTAATTTTAGTTAATATAAATTTAAAAGTTTCATCTGTAATTTGACATGCTTTTTTAATTCTTAAAATTTCTTCAGGATCTTTTATCATTCTTACTTCTGAAAGATTAGAAGGTATAATTCTTATATCTAATTTCTTAAGAAATACATATTCATTAACAGTTAAGTCTTCGCTTTCTATGGCTACATTTTTAATATTTTCTAATTTTAAGATTTCTTTCAAATAACCTGAGAGAGTTTGATTAGTGGCAGAAGATAATTCTAAAAACTTAAAATCTTTAGTTTTTTTTAGAATTTCTTCTTTATATAAAAAACTAGAAATAAAATATTGATTCTTACTAGTTATAAAAATAAATCCATCACGATCTTCAGATATACCAAATGAAAAATCAGATAAATAAGTTATATTTGCTACATTAGAAACTAAAAGGGAATCTAAATTTTTATCTTTTAGAATTTTTCTTACTTTTTGAAGTCTAAGTGGAATAAAATCTTGCATAAAATTTTCCTTTATTTTGGATTAGCAGATGGGAGTGTACTTTTAACTATAGGAATTTTAGGACTAACTGCTAAATCAGGAAAGTGAATAAAACGAGTAGCTAGAATTTGTTTAGAATTATTTTTATTAGGAAAACCTACTACCATAACACGTTCATTTAAGCTGATTTTTGAAAATCCAGATCTAACCAAACCTCCATCTTTAGTATATCCTAAAGTTTTTGTAATATCCTGAATATAGACTGGGATATCTTTTCCTTCATCGGTAGTTACTGTAATAATATAATTATTATTATCAATATTTGTTACCGCTCCGTCAAAGATGATAGGCAAATTCTCCTGATCTATGAAACGCGCCAGAGTTCTTTTGGAATCCTTATTATAAATTCCTAGGACACCTATTACCATTCCCTTTTTAATATCAGAAATGCCAAAGCTAGAATTTGAATCAGAACTAAATTTAGTAAATTCATCAACATCTATAGCTTGTCCATTTCCATTTATATCTGTTAAGTTTATTTCTGTATCACTAGAGTCAGTGACAGTGCCTATAAATCCTTTTTTTGAAGCTAAATTAAGGTGCGCTACCGTAGAGGCAATTTTAGCTTGGAGGTTATCAATTTGTTGATTTATAGCGGCACTAGATGTAGATGTCGTATTAGGAGTGGGAGTGGTTGCCGCTAGTGCGGAATGACCAATTCTAAATGATAAATGTCCAAGGATTATAAAACCTACAATTATTGAAATATTTATAATTAATTTAGTATTTTTTATTTTCATATTTAAAAATCCTCTGTTGAGTAAGTTAGGGTAATTTGTTGACTTACTTCATTTCCATCTGCAGATACTGCAGTAAGGGTTATTAAATTTTCCCCATTTGATAATGTTAATGTAACGGAATAATTTCCAGTAGTAGAAGGTGTGACTACTTGATCATCAGTTAGACTATTTACTATTACAGTAGCATCTGGACTAGTTTTCCCACTAATAGTTACTGATTTACTAGACGTAACTGTTTGATCTACAGGTGTATCAATAGTTAAAAATACTGTTGGTTTAGGAGTAGGACTAGGTTTTACGATATTAAAAGAAGTTATTTTATTTGGAGAAATAGTTTTAGTGGATTGGTAAATAAAAAATATAATAAATGCCACTAAAAGTCCTGAAAAAATTGCAATCAGTGATAAGATTAATTTTTCCGAGTTCATGCAGACATTCTACCACATTTTTACAAAGTGTAGATAAGAAATTAAATTAATCTTGATTCACAACTTGTAAAATGTTAGGATAGTTTTACATGGAAGCTGCTAAATTAAATAATAGTTTAAGAATTAAAACTAAAACAGGGAATTTCGTAATTGGTGCTGATGAAAATTTAAAGAATCCTTCTGAATCTAATTTTTTTATAATGTTAAATAAAAATAATAATTTAGATTTAACTCCAAAACTTTCTGGAGCAGGGGATTATGAAATAAAAAATATAAAAATATCTGCTTTTTCTAAAGATGAAAATGTTTCCTATTTAGTGAAAGCAGAAGGAATTGATGTTATGATTTTAAGTTCTAATTCACTTGGAATTAAGGATTTAGTAAAACAGTGTCAAGTTTTAATTTTAAGAGTAGAAGGTAAAATAAATGCTGAAAGTGTAGCATCGATGGATCCTAATATGGTAATTTTATGGGGTTCATCTTTAGACGAAGCAGTTAAAATTTTAGGGAAAGAGGCTAAAACTACTGGTTCAAAAATAAGTGTTACTCGTGATAGACTGCCTTCAGAATTAGAAGTAAATGTTATTAATTAAGATAGAGATTCTTTGGCTGTGCCTCAGAATGGAAATTGATTAAAAATTATGCAAAAGGTTCCTCCATCCAATAAAGAAGCAGAAGAGAGTGTATTAGGGGCAATACTTATAGATAAAGATGCTATAAGTATTACTTCAGCTATTATTTCTCCTAGTGATTTCTATAGTGATATTAACGGCGCTATTTTTGAGCTTATGCTCGAACTTTATGAAGAGCGAGAACCAATTGATTTAATTACATTAAATGCCAGAATTAAAAAAAATAAAAAATTAAAAAGTGTTAATCCATCTTATTTATCAGGTTTACTTGACGTAGTTCCCAGCGCTACTAATATCGAAACTTATGCCAGACTTATTAAAGAAGCAGCGATTAAAAGAGCGCTTATTCAAATGTCTAGTGAAGTTTCCACTTTATGCTTCGAAGGTAAAGATTTAGATGAAATTTTAGAAACAGCTGAAAAAGATGTTTTTTCCATCTCAATGGGAAAAGTAAATAAAGGTTTTATAGCCATTCGAGAATCATTAGCTGATAGTTTTGATAGAATAGATGCTCTTCATAAAAGCGGAGGAGGACTTAGAGGTGTGCCCACAGGATTTACTGATTTAGATAATGTTCTCTCAGGTATGCAAGCTTCCAATCTACTTATTTTAGCAGCCCGTCCCGGACAGGGTAAAACTGCTTTGGCTATAAATATAGCTCAAGCTGTCGCAGTAAATAATAAAATTCCTGTTGGCGTTTTTTCACTTGAAATGTCTCAGGAAGAGTTAGTAGATAGACTTTTAGTAGGACAAGCTGATATAGATGCTTGGAGATTAAAAACAGGAAGACTTACAGAAAATGATTTCACGAAAATTTCAGATGCGATGGGGGAGTTAGCAGAAGCGCCATTATTCATCGATGATACTCCTGGAATTTCCATTTATGAAATGAGAACTAAAGCTAGAAGACTTCAGATAGAGCATAAAATTGGTCTTCTCATAGTTGATTATTTACAACTTATTGATCCAGGTAAAAAAGCAGAAAACAGAGTTCAGGAAGTTTCATTAGTATCTAAATTTTTAAAAAATTTAGCACGTGAGTTAAAAATCCCAGTTCTGGCTCTTTCACAGCTTAATCGATCGGTAGAGCATAGAGAAAAAGGTAAACCACAGTTAGCGGATCTTCGCGAATCAGGAACTATAGAACAAGACGCAGATGTTGTCATGTTTCTTTATAGAAGTGATGATGAGGAAAATATAGGAGCACCTATTCGTAAAATAAAATTAACTTTAGCTAAGCATCGAAATGGTGCGTTAACAGAAATAGATCTCCAATTCCATACTACTCGTGTTAAATTTGCGAGCGTAGAACATAATAGAGTAGAAAATAGTTGATCAAAAACTTGCAAAAATAATTAAAAATGATCTAATATATAGATATTATGTTAGATCCTGAAGTTGATGCAATATCTAATTCTAAAGATTCAATCGCACAAATAATTGCTCAGCTTCCAGTTGATGGAAAAAGTAAGCGTTCTTCTAATGAGTATTCTGAAGGAAAACCACTTGCATCAGATTTGGCCATCTTTGGTGATACAGTTATATGGCTTAGAGGAAATCAACCAGCAGAAATAAGAGAGTTAGGTGGATATTTGGCACGTGCACAATTTGACACCAAAGTTTCAGTAAGTCTTACAGAATATGAAAATTGGCCATTTAAGAATTATAAATTAATCTTTCAGATGTTTCAAAAAGAAAACGAAAAAGACTGGCATTTACAGGCGATTCATGCTCGTGTTGGTACCAGATATTTTCTTATACAGCCTAATGTAAGTATTGGAGAAGCAATTTCGGAGCGCGACACGCTGGCTTTCCTGCAAGCATTTAATTTTGCTCCTGAGTCGGCAATGTCTGTGCCTGGATTTATATCAGAAGGTTTGGTCCCTGGCTTTAGGGCAGGAGTTGATCCTGCATCTGAAGTTTATGTTGCACAATAATTTCTCTTGAGTTATTCTTCTAGATTACCCCAATAGCCACAGCTATATCGTCTGGGGTTGAGCGAAAAGTTCTTTTTGATGGATCTTGATATCTTTCACTTGCAGCTTCTGTTAAGGCCTCAACCGTTTGACTATTTTGTAAAATTTCAGAGGTAGTTAAATTAAATATACCATCAGAGGCGAGAATAATTTTATCTCCTGGTTGAAGATCATTCACTATTATACTTTTTATAATTAGAAATTCATTTCCAAAGTAATTTCCTAGGTGAGATGGTTGCATTTTATTATATTTTGCTTCAAGAATTTGCTGTGCTAGAGACGATGCTTTTTGCGCATCCTCTAATGTTTCTATAGCGTCTACCTCGTCCATTGCACGAGAAAGTTCATCGGGTTGGATATCTTTAGTAAAATCATCTATAGGATCTATTAAGCGTCGTATAATTGTTCCTTTAATTAGGTAAGCTGTTACATCTCCGGCGTACGTAATAACTCCTGTTTTATTTTCTCCCATAGCCCAAAGAGAAATAGTAGTAGCTGCTGTTCCTGTATCTCTATATTTTGAAGAAAGGAGAGCTTGGTGTACTTGGTTATAAGCTGCTTCTTGATTATATACAATATCTTCAATAGTCGCAGGTGGTGCTTGTGTAGTTAGAGTTTGATTAATTAATTTTACTACTTCTTCACTAGCATCGTGAGCTTCTTCAGGTCCACGCATGCCATCACCTACGGTCATAATACTATGATCTAAGCTTATATCTATTGCGTCTTCACTATGTATTTTCCCACTTTTTGCTATGAGCTTTTGTTCTATAGAGGAAAAAGCAACAGGAAGAATCTTAGATCCTTCAGAGAATAGTGGTTGTTCAGGCATCATATAATTTATAAATTATTTATCGGCAATTGTAAATTGTAATTTAAATATATTTTATATGTGCCGCGGGAGAGAGTCGAACTCTCATGATCTATTACGATCAAAGGTTTTTGAGACCTTCGTGTCTACCATTCCACCACCACGGCGAATTAATTCTAAATTGAATTTTAACTTGTTATATTATATACTTTGAGCTATGACCATACAACAAATTTATGATTTAGGGATAAAATTAGGAATTGAAAATGATCCCCGAGGTAAAAAGAGAGTAGAACAACTGTTAGAAAAAGCAAAAAAAGAATATAAAGAACTTTCTGAAAAACAAAAGAAATATTTTGATAAAGAAACTTTAAGTAATCCTTATTCAGATTCTAGAATTTTATTTGGTGATCCTAAAAAAGAAATCAAAAAAATTTTTGCAGGCATAGATGCTGATACTCCAGAAATTTTATTAGTTGATCGTTTAAATCAAAAAGGTAAGGAAATTGATCTATTAATCTCTCACCATCCTAATGGTCCAGCTCTGGCATCACTTCATGATGTAATGGATCTACAAACAGAAAGTTATGCTAAAGTTGGTGTTCCTATAAATGTCATGGATTCTTTAATGAGTGAAAGACAATCTATTGTAATGAGAAGAATCCATCCTAGTAATCATAGTGCACCAGTGGATGCTGCTAGACTCTTAGATATTCCGCTTATGGCCCTTCATACTATATGGGATAACATAGGAGATCATTTTATGGCAGAGTACTTAAATAAAAAAGAATTTGAGACAGTAGGAGAAATTTTAGATTATTTAATGGAAATTCCTGAATATCAGGAAGCTAAAAAGGGTAAAAATGGACCAGAAATAGTATCAGGCGGCCCTAAATCAAAAGTTGGTAAAATCGCAGTTTTCTTCACAGGAGGGACCAATCCTTCTAAAGAAGCTTATGTTGAGTTAGCTAAAGCAGGTGTAGGAACGTTAATTGATATGCATATTCCTGAAGATGGATTAAATGAACTTAAAAAAATGCATGTAAATGTTATTAATGCGGGTCATATGGCCTCTGATAGCATTGGAGCCAATTTTTTCTTAGATGAGCTTGAAAAAAATGGTATTGAAGTTATCTCAGGCGGAGGATTAATTAGAGTTAAAAGAAATAAAAAATAAAATTATGTTAATTGTATCAGAGCTTAGAAATGGAACTATTTTTGAACAAGATGGAACTTTATTCCAAGTTTTATCCTATGAACACATAAAATTAGGGCGGGGTAGTGCTACTATAAAAGTAAAAGTTAGAAATATAAGATCTGGATCTACCACAGAAAAAAGTTTCATCAATGGTGCACGTGTTAATGATGTTTCAGTAGTTAAAAAAGAAATGCAATATTTATACAAAGATGATGAAAATGCTTATTTCATGGATCCATTAACTTTTGAACAGGTTAGTGTGCCTCTTAGAATTATTGATGGTGATGAATTCTTAAAAGAAGGCGAAAAATATATTATTAGTTTCTACCAAAATGAAGCTTTAACTCTTAATTTAAACCCGAAAGTAGAATTAAAAGTCACGGATACAGCTCCAGCTGCTAAAGGAAATTCATCCGCAAATGTTTTTAAAGATGCTACATTAGAAAATGGCATGACAGTTAAAGTACCTATGTTTATAAATATTGGTGATACAGTTAGAGTTGATACTCGTACTAAAGCCTACACTGAAAGGGTCTCCTAATTCTTTATCTTCTGTTATAATTATATAATTCCCATATGGATAATCTTTTAACAGTCTTAAAAAACCGTAATTTTTTGTACCTCTGGTTATGTGAAGCTTTCTCTCAGGTTGCGATGAATATGTTAAACTTCATTTTAGTTCTTACTGTATTTTCACTTACATCTTCAAATAAAGCAGTCTCAGGAATAATATTATCTTTCACTATTCCAGCGGTAATTTTTGGAATTTTAGCAGGAGTATTTGTAGATAGATGGACAAAAAAAAAGGTTTTATTTGCGACTAATATTATTCGCTTTATTTTTATACTTATACTCTCATTTTTATATAAAAATATAATTTTTGTTTATTCCATTTCATTTTTATCTGCTATAGTAACTCAGTTTTTCATTCCTGCTGAAACTCCAATGATTCCTTTAATAGTTAAAAAAAATCAACTTTTATCAGCTAATGCTCTTTTTAGTTTGGCTCTATTTGGTTCCATATTTCTAGCTTATGGACTTTCAGGACCTGTTATATTATTTTTTGGCTTAAAAACTAGTTTTATACTTTTATCAGCGATTTTTTTTATTGCATCTATTTTCGCTATTTTGATAAAAACTAAAGAAAATGATTTAAAAAAATCGGATGATTTTGATTTATTTAATGACACTAAAAATACTATAAGAGCTATTGTTAATGTGCCTGAAGTTTTTCATGCTTTTTTACTCCTTATTCTAACTCAAGTTTTAACTCTCATTATCTCTGTTTTAGGACCAGGTTATGCTAAAGAAATTTTAAGAATAAATATAAATACATTCCCGATTTTTTTCTTAACACCGGCTGTTATAGGTATGGCTGCTGGAGCTTTCGTGGTAAGTAATTTTTTAAGTGGTTTTTCCAGACATAAAATAGCTACTCTCGGACTTTTTATAGCCAGTTTTGCGATAATTATGATGCCTTATGCTACACAAATTAACCTTTTGAGATTTATAAGAATATTATTTTTAGGATTGGCTAGAACTTATTCTATACGAATTTTTATATCCAGTTGTATCGCATTTGTTTTAGGATTCTCTAATTCTCTAATTTTTGTCCCATCCAATACATTAGTGCAAGAACACAGTTCTGATCAAATTAGAGGTAAAATTTATGGCGCTCTAAATAGTGCATCAGCACTTATTTCTATACTCCCTGTAATCCTAGCGGGATGGTTTGCTGATACTTTTGGAGTGGGTTTTAGTTTAATTATTTTAGGTATAATAGTTTTTATGATTGGACTTTTACGTCTAACTCTTTAAAATTATGGATCATTTTTTAATCATTTTTTTATTATTGGGTTTTTTTATATTTTTATTCTCGTTATTTGCGTTATCCCGTGAAGATTTTTTACTCTTAAGAAAGAATATTTCACTTGATGAATTATTTTCATTTACATTTTTAATTTTCTTAATCTCGCTTTTTTGTTCTAGATTAACTTTTGTAGTAGAAAATTTTAAACTAAATTATTTACATCCACTAATATTTTTTATTTTCCCGTATTTTCCAGGATTATCTTTGAGTGGTGGAATAATATCTGGAGTATTGTTTTTTTATTTCGTTCTAAAACGCAAAAAGTATCCCATAGAGCGTATCTTTGATATTTTTTCGATATCATTTATAATTGCCTTTAGCATACAATTGTTACTATTATTTTTAGTAAATCTTATTTTTAGACATTTTACATTTTTAATTTTCTCATTTATTTTCTTGCTAATTTTAATACCAATTTTTATCTGGATTTTTGAAAATAATAAATTAAAAGATGGAAGTGTAGGGTATTTAGCTATTGGTTCTTCAATTTTGGCTTTTATGATTGGATATTTTATCCAAAATATTAAATTAAGTATTATAAATTCTAAAATTGAAATAATTTTAAGTCTTTTAATTTTTATATTCTCTATAGGTGGATTTATAAAACAAGAATATTTAAGTAAAAAGAGAAAATAAAAAAGTTAATAATTAATGGATAATTATGGAAGACAATATTGATATATTATTTGAAGATAAAGATTTGCTTATAATTAATAAACCTTCGGGAATTACAGTTAATGATTCAGAGACTACTAAAGATAAAATTACTATCCAAAGTTGGAATAAACAATTTATAAATTTAGGGAATAATAGTGATATTCCAAATGAGATTTTTGATGAATTTAAAAATAGAGATGGGGTAGTCCATAGACTAGATAAAGAAACATCAGGAGCATTGATTTTAGCTAAGAATGCTAAAAGTTTTTGGGAACTAAAAAAGCAATTTATGGAAAGAACTATTAAAAAAACTTATTTAGCATTAGCGCATGGAGAAATAAAGCCTGAAATAGGGGAGATATCAGCACCAGTGGGTCGTGAAAGTTTTAATAGAATGCGTTTTGGAGTAGTAATTGGAGGACGTGAGGCAATAACCCTGTACAAGATAATTTCCAAATTCCAATTTCCAAATTTCAAAAAAAATGAAAAATTATCTTTAGTAGAATTAAATCCTAAAACCGGTAGGACTCATCAAATAAGAGTACATTTAAAACACATTGGTCATCCGATTTTTGCTGATGAATTATATGCGGGTCGTAAAACTGCCCGTGACGATAGAAAATTTTTAAATAGATTTTTTCTACATGCTGAAAAAATAGAATTTAAACATCCTGTGACTGAAAAATTTATGTCTATAACTGCTCCTTTATCTAAAGAATTAAAAGATTTTCTAGAAACATTAACAACTGTAAATTAATTTCTTGTTGTAAACCTACAAATACTTTATACTAATTATTATCTATTAACTGAGGAGGTGATAACATGGCTGGATTTGGAAATTTTGCACAAAACGAAAAGAAAAAATCAAAACAAAAAAATAAAAAATTTAACCCAGGTAGCATTTCTACTAAACCTGTTTTCGTAATGCCTAAAATGGTAGAAAAGAAAAAACGTAAAGAGGACTAATATGTATGCGAAAAAACAATAATGATGGTAAATATACTTGGCTTTCAATAATTTTTTTTATTTTTTTAATATTAATATTTATTATTTGGTTTGGCATAAAAGCTATAGTAGTTTTTAGTCAAAGTAAATTGGATATCTCCCATCCATTTGTAATAGATTTTTATAATAAAAATGAAAACCAAGTAATTTTATTTAATCAAAATAAAAAAACCATTTTATTAAATTTTAAAAATATTTCCCATGAAGATCTAACGATGATTTACGAAATCTCTGTGGATAAATTCATAAATGTACCAAATCCATTAGCGTCTTCTATTAATAATGATTCAATAAAAAAGGAAGTATTTTCAAATTCGCAAATAAATTTTTTTGATAAGTTAAAAATTTTATATACTTTAAAAACCTCCAGCAATAATATTCAAACGTTTAATTTTTCTTATAATTCTAAATCTTCTGATAATCTCCTGCCGTCTGTTTTTATAGATAGTGAAATCTATCAAGAAGGAAAGACCATCGCAATTATAAACGCTACTGGAGAAAGCGGTTATGCCAGTCGACTTTCAGGTTTACTTTCTAATATTGGGGCTGATGTCATTTCTACTAGTGCATCACCTGATGTATTAAAAAATTCTTCAATTGTTTATTCTAACGAAAAATCTTATACTCTAGCTAAGATAAGTAAAATATTAAATATTAATCCGGTAAAAAGTGAAAATACTATACTCGCTGATATTGTTATAACATTGGGAAAAGATCAGATCGGAACGGGTAAATATTAAAAATTCACAATTAACATGAATATATTTTTAATAATTTTAGTTATATTTTTTGTCTCATTAATTTGGACTGTTTTTTCTTATTTTAGAATAGATCATGATTTATCTAAAATTAAAAAAGCTCATAAAGAATTAAAAAGAAGTAGAGTAATATTTCAATCTTCCAGATAATTTTTAGAATCACTGGAAAAATTTAATTTAGTTTTTTTAGGTTCTATACTTAAAAACGAAGGTTGATTCTTAAATCTAATAGATCTTTTAACTTCTTTTATAAAAACTTTAACATCGCTTCCTTCGACAGATTTTATATACGTTTCATATTTATTTCCACCTTTAAAAAATTTTAAAAGCCTAATGCTCAGATTATCCGGCAATTTACCTATAAAGTCTTCATTCACTAAAGCAAAAATTTTAGATCTTTTAATTACTAAATCTACAGTCTGACCTACTTGTAATTCTTTAAGCTTTTTAGGTTGGGCAGTATTTACTAAGGATATAATTTTAGTTTTTCCTACTTCTTCTATAAATAAGTCATTTGATATAGCCACCACTGGACGTTTTTTTCTAGTACTACTAGGTGCATCGCTGGGAATTTTTTTTATATTTTTAAGTGCGATTTGATTAGTAGAATCAAATTTCAACACTTTTTTATATAATTCTCTAGCTTTCTTTCCATTTCCCGTAGCATTATAAGCAAAAGCTAGCCTATTTAATGCTTCTAAATCTTTAGGGTTTTCTTTAATTAACTTGGAGTTTAATTCAATAGCTCTTTCTAAATCTCCTTTAAGTAGTGCATTTATTGCATCAGATACATTATTCATTTGAAGATTTGAAGTATTAAAAAAGTGTACATAGATTTCTTGCAAAAGTCAAGGTACAGCAGGTATAATGATGGTTATGAGTGGACATTCTAAATGGGCACAAATAAAGCGCCAAAAAGGCGTTAATGATACAAAACGTGGATTAGCTTTTACTAAACTTTCTACAGCCATTTCTTTAGCTGTGAAGCAGGGTGGGGGAATAGGTGATCCCAATCAGAATTTTAAGCTAAGACTAGCGGTAGATGCTGCTAGAGCTCAAAACATGCCTAAAGATAATATTGAGCGCGCTATTGAGAGAGGATTAGGTAAAAATGGAGCAGTCATGGATGAAGTAGTATATGAAGGTTTTGGTCCAGGTGGAGTAGCAGTCATCGTGGAAGGTGCTACAGATAATAAAAATAGAACTACATCTGAAGTGGCAAATGTTTTTAATAAAAATGGTGGTTCCATGGGTCAAATTGGTAGTGTTTCTTATATGTTTAAACCATTGGGACAAATTATTATTGAAAAAACTAAAAGTTTAGATGAAGTTTTTCTTTTTGCTGCGGAAAGTGGAGCAGAGGATGTAGAAGAATCTGAAGATGAATTCTTCATTTATACCAAACCTCAAGAGTTAAAAACTATTCGGGAAAAATTTGGAGCAAGTGGATATAAAATAAAAGAGACAGAAATTATACAAAAGCCCATAACACCTATTTTATTCGATAGTGCTGAAAATGCCTCTAGGATTATAGAATTTGTAGAAAAATTAGAAGAAAATGATGATGTACAAAAAGTATATGCTAATTTTGAGATAAAAAATTAACCCTACAATTTCTGTGAATAATTTTTTTCAAAAAAAACTATATAATAAAAAAATTAAGAAAACTTTTTCTAAAAAAAATAAAGCATTTCTTAGTAAAAGACAAAAATTTATAATCGGTGTTTTTTTATTAAGTATATCTTTTTTCTTAGTATCCTATTTACTTAATGCTTACGGTGTTTTAGCAGCTATTGTAATCTCTCTCTTATCTGATTTATTTTTATTCTGGGGAATTTACCCTGATTTAAAAGATAATTTTCATCCCCAAATATTCTCACTTTTATCTCTTTACAGCTTATCTTTTGGACTCTTTTCATTTTTAACTCCCTCTAGATTTTTATCCAAAATAGTTCTTACTATAATTTACGCCATAGGACTTTATTCATTATTTTTATGCGAAAATATTTTTGTAGTAGCAGCTGGGAGAACTATAGCACTTCTTAATAGCGCTAGAATTGTATCTCTAGTAGTATCTCTAGTAGTATCTCTTTTTATAACAAGTGCTATATTTTCACTTCATATTTGGATTTTTCTAGAAACACCACTTATTTTTATAATGTATTTTTTACTGACTATACATGGGCTTTGGAGTTATACACTAGAAAAAAGTATAAAGAAAGAAATTTATTGGGTTTTAGTAATTTCTCTTTTTATTATGGAACTTTCGATGATCTTATGGTTCTGGCCATCCAGTCCCGCTATCATAGGACTATTTCTAACTGGTATTTGGTATTTTTTGATAGGTTTATCTCATGCTTGGCTTGATAAGAGACTTTTTAAAAATGTTTTTTGGGAATATATTTGGACTTTGGTAATTTCTGTTTTAATAATTATTTCATTTACTAAGTGGGGATGAATATCAGTTTAGAATGTAGAATTTATAATTTAGAATTAAAAATAGGGGAGTAGGATTTAAATATAAATACATTCTATAGTATTATTATTTTGTCATCCTGAGTGTTAACGAAGGATCTCATCAAATATTTATTTACATTTTAATTACAAAAAAATATTATTTTATAACTTTAAAGTAGAGAATAGAGAAGAGCGCTAGATAATATCCTATAATTTGTTGATACATTGTGATATATTTATTAGTCCTATAATTATAATTGTGGATAACTTTATCTTTTCACGGATACAAATTATCAGTTTTCACGAGGCTAAAAGTGGCATTTGGGCTAATTTAGTAAGCTAAATGTAGCAGTTGATTATGTATTGGATATAAATTTGATTTAATAAAACATACTGTGTTAGTGCAATGCTACACTAATTTAGTACCTAAAAGCTTAAAAATGAGGCTAAATTCAAATAAAAAAAATACGAAAGCCCTTTTTGGACTGTAGACTTTAGATTCTTACAGAAGGGATCTTAAAACAAGTATAGTATAAGCAATTCAGTAGTAGAGCTACTTGTTAATAGACTTAATAGTAATTTATTCTTTATATTTACCTCTCTACACTGGTATAAAATAAAGATTTTAGCGGTTAAAAGAGCAAGAGTGATTATGTCGCACAATAATACTTTTACGACGTCATGAGTGTGAGTATGTGGAGAAGGGGCTGTATTTTGCTATTTTATTTATTAGCGTTTTTATGCTTATTGCTGTCTGTATATAGATAGTTTTAGTCTTAAAGTACCCTCTATGTACCTAGGCCTAAAATACTAGCCCTACCCTATTATAGGATATTATTAAAATATGAAAATGATGATTTGTATTGATTTTGAAGCCTAATTGATAATTGCGTGAAAATTATTTAGCCTTCTCGCTTGAGAGTAGGAACTAAAGAGGGTTATGCGTTTAGGGTTAAGAAAAAAGTTATTAATCTCTTACTTTACGCTTTTAACTTTACTCTTTACGCTATGTATAATCTTTGGCCTTTAAATGCGATTTTAGGGGCATTAAATTCAGAAGATGACTAATTAGTTATTGATTTTTTAATGGAGCATGCCAGTTAAACTATAAGGAGGTTCATGATTAATTTGGTCACCATAAATTTTACCATTATTAGTTTCTATATATTCTAGAATTTTTACGTAGCGATAAAATACGGCATTGGTCCAACCAAAACCTAAATAAGAAGGATACCAGAAGGTTTTAGGCATCTCACCGGTCAAACCATCCATTTTTTCTAAAAGTGCGCCATATTTTTGAAACGCTTTTATATTTGCCTTAATAGATTTTTCCATTATGCGAATAGCATCATCTATAAAACCATATCTAAGAAGCCCAATAACAGTTAGATATTCTAAAGGAGACCAAATATTTGGATAATCCCACTGTTTAGGTTTTAGTAGTTCTTCAATAGAAACCCTAAATTCTGCAGGTACATCTTTAAGGCTTACTTTAGGAGGTAGAGATTCTTTAGCAGTAATAGTAAGACCATAGGGACTTTCAAAAAGACTTAATTTTTTAACCATTTCTTTAGCCTGACTAAAGCTAGCTAGTTTGGCCCACATAGGTACAAATCCTGCTAATGAATAACATTCACTTTGGATTTTATGTCGATAATCATAATCAAAGAAAAATCCTTTTTTTTCATTCCACATGTATTTATTCATATTTATATGACGTTCACTGGCACGATTATTCCAATAAGTTTCATCGTGCTTATGTCGCACAATACGAGAAAACCTCGCGAAATCTTTCTCATACTTATGTAAATAAGAATTTAAATCTACGGGTAGAAAATCATTACATCTACTATAAAACCTAGTGGTTAAATCCCATCCCGATTCTAACTCTGAAGTTAATCCGTAGCCTACATCTCGATCTCCATAACGGCTTAAACCATGATCTTTTACCTTATGATGGTAATAATCTGCATCTTCCCAAACCGTAAAATATTCCTTTTGTGCTGCAAATATTCGTTTAGTTAACCACTGATTAGCATATCTTCTTTTAATTAAATTTTTTAATCCTTTAGCTCTTTTTATCGCAAAATAGGCATCAAAGATCATAGATGATAAGAACGGTGGTTGAGATCTATCTAAAAAAGCCCATTTGTTGGTAGTAGGAACTATGCCAAATTTATTAAATAAATAAATAAAATCATCTACCATTCCAGGCATAATTCGTTCACGTTTTGTATCTATCAGTCCACGAAAAATAAAAAAACTATCCCAATAAAATAAACTACCATTCCAATGTGATTGGTTTTTAGCATTAATAGTAACAAAAGAATTTGGTAATGGAATTATATGTGGATCGCCTAATGTGTCTTTAGGCTGATAAGTAATCTTTTCCCAATAATTCTCAACAAAATTAAGACATTCGTTTAATGCTTTTTTATCGATACTCATAAATTTAAATTAGGAGATAATAGTTTTCCAATCGGCTACAAACTTATCAATTCCCTTGTCTGTCAATTCATGATTAATATTTAATTCATTTGTTTGGATTGCCATTATAAGATCTTCAACTGAATTTATGCTTAAGAGATTTTCTGATGGTAACCAATAAGGTATAGGAGCTAATGTAAATGGTGTAGTTTGTGTAATAGATTGATTAGATTGAGAAAAATATTGTTGGTATACTTTAAGGGGCGATGTGATTAATTCTGTTCCTAGATCAATGCCTTTTTGTAAATGTTCTAGATGTCTAACTGATGCTTCTAACATCCAGCAAGTATCTTTTTCGAAAAATTCACGTTGAGTTTTAATGGCGTCTTCTATAAATGACATTCCATCTATCCCGATATCATCGAGTCTGCCGACGAATGGAGATATAAAACATGGAGTGTTGTTTTTCGGCTTACCAAATTGAGAGATCATAATTTTTTCATGTAATAAAATAGCAAAGGATTGTTCTTGAGAAAAAACCAAAGTGTTATTTATTAAAATTCCTAATTTTCTCAGTTCAGTTCTAGCTTTAAAACCTTCTAAAGTAGTAGGTAGTTTAACAGCTATTCTTTCATGCCAAGTAGCTATTTCTTTACCCTGCTCTATCATTTGTTCTGCAGTAGTGGTGTGATCTGAATAAACTTCTGCTGAAACTATTCCAGGGACTATATTCAGAATTTTTTCTACGATTTGTTTCTGAAGATTAGAAAAAGCTTCTTGTTGAGTGACTTTTTGACCAGCTAGTTTTTTCGCAATTAAAGTAGGATTGGTAGTAGAACCCCAAATTTCAGAATTATTTGCACGAGCTAATTCCTGAGCTTCTTCATATTCTACAGGGTCTCCACTGTCGAGTAAAAATTTAGTATTCATATAATTTATTTTATATCAAATTTGAGTTTGTTCAAGTAAGGAAAAAGGAGAGCATTTGCATGTCGCAAAATAAAATCATACTATATAAGTATGGCTGCCCTATCTAACCAAATTCAGGATTTTCTAAATTATCTTTCTATTGAGAGAAATTGTTCTAAACTTACTATTCGTGATTATAAGCACTATTTATCCACGTTTGAAAATTGGTTTACCACTTCCCTATCCGATAAAAATATAGAAGATTTAGATTTAAAAAAAGTTCGAGAGTATAGAGTTTATTTAGCTAATAAGACTGATGATAAAGGCCAAACTCTAAAAAAAGTTACCCAAAATTATTATGTAATTGCTCTTCGCTCCTTTCTAAAATTCTTAATTAAAAATGATGTTAAAACTCTAGAACCATCGAAAATAGATTTACCTAAAACTGAAAGCAGATCACTAAAATTTCTAGAGCGAGATCAGGTAGATAGACTTTCGATTTCACCTGATACCACTAAAATTGATGGACTTCGTGATCGAGCCATCATTGAACTCCTTTTCTCTACGGGGCTTCGTGTTTCAGAATTAGTAAAATTAAATAAAGATCAAATTAATTTTGAACGAGGGGAATTTGGCGTGATTGGAAAAGGTGGAAAAGGACGTATAGTTTTTATCTCAGATCGGGCTAAATTTCATCTGAAAAATTATTTAGACAATCGTGATGACATTTTTAAACCTCTTTTTATTCGTTATTCTGGGCGAGTTATAGAGGAAAATAATGGAGAAAAAATGAGACTCACTGCTAGAAGTGTAGAGCGTCTGGTTAAAAAATATATTAGGATAGGAAAAATTCCAGTCGATGCTACAGTTCATACTTTACGTCATAGTTTTGCGACTGATTTATTAACCAATGGCGCAGATCTCAGATCTGTGCAGGAGATGCTAGGGCATAAAAATATCGCTACTACTCAAATCTATACTCATATTACGAATAAGCAACTCCGCGAAGTGCACAAACATTTTCATAGTGGAAATAAGGAGAAATGAAATTATTCATAATCAGGATTCCTAAGAGGATCAATTCTAGTAACAAATACTCGCCCAAAGAGAGAATCTATATCCTTGTCCTTTAATCTACGAGCAATTTGTTTATTTCTAGTTGAAATATTATCGATAATATCCCTTCTTATTTTAGTAGCACTTGTTCTGATTATATTAGTAAGGTTTTCCATTAATAATTCCCTTTCTTCATTATATGAAGCTGGTTGGTTAAACCAAGAATAATCCGCATATTTTTTCATAAAGTTTGAAATTTGCTCACGATAATCCGCTGCATCTTTAGAAACATTTTCTCCTTCTAAAGAATTTTTTGCTATAGAAATAATTTCTAAAACATAAGTTTTATATTTTGGACTATTAAATATTAAACTCAATAATTCAATGTTATTGCCCTCAAAGAATTTACCTTCTGTAGTTTCATATACTATTCTAGAAATTGATTCCAAAAAATTTATAGCATTTCTTTTATCAGCTTCATAAATATTTGTAATATCTGCGCTCATCATTCCTGATGTACTAACAAATCCATATAATTTATGCATTCTTTCTTTAGCAATTTCTAACTCATTTCTTAATATATCCTTAGGTGGATCATTATTGATTAAAAAGTCCCAAGAAATACCCTGATTTGCAAATTCTGCCATTGTATATGCCATTTCTATTCCTTGTGCAAAAAATGCTTGAGGAAATGTTCCATTGCCACGAGTTGATTCAATAAATAATTTTCTCCAAACAACTTCGTTAGAAGGTATACCTAGTTCTTCTTTTATTTGTGAAGGTTTCTCAAAAATATTATACTGTGGCTGGGACATTAAAAAATCTACACTTGTTCTTACTAGAGGATGAAGATCAGGTTGTTTAGATAATTCTCGTAAGAACTTTACTTGCTCTTGGTGTTGATATTCTAATCTGTCTTTGATATATCTTACTGCTGATAGCATATTAAGCGTATTTTCTGGAGTTAAGTCATCTATTTTAGCAATTACTTGTAATAATTCTTCGTCAGTAGCCGCCACATCACCTGTAATAGATTCTGGTGAAGGAATTAAAATGCCCATCATAGTATTTCTTATTTCTAATTTCGCAGTTTCTATATCTAAAGGTTTTTTATCTTTATTTCTAAAATCTGCTACTATTTCTTTAGCCCTCTTCCAAACTTTTTCTGAAACTAATTTCTTAGGTAACATTTGACTATTAGGTAAAACAGCACCGTTTCTATTAATTGCACTTACCTCATCGACATTTAAATCATAACCTCGAGCTCTATTAGTAATAAATTCTTCATTATATTTATAAGTTTCTCCATTTTGCCCTTGAATAAGTCCTTTCTTTTGTTGATCATTTGGATCTTTTACTAATTCCAGTTGGCCATTTTCCCGAGCTAACTCTGGTGCAAATAAAATATCATTTATTTCTGTAGGGGAAGATAATAATATAAAAGCTAAAGTTTCTGCTTTTAATTCATCTTCATAAGCATGAACTTTTTCATTGCCTGGATTATCACGTAAATTTCTTAAATAAAACTGTAAATGAAGTTGAAGATTAGTATCTGGTTCTTTACCGCCCATAACCGTTCCAAAAAGCCAATTAGTTATATTTTCTGGAGTTAAATCTGAATTGTTAAATTGTAAATTTCTCCCATCTACACCTACGTCTGCTTGCCATCCGCGAACCGCGAAAAGTTCTCTAAGAAGTTGCATGCGATCTCCGAACTGAACTGCACGAGCTATAGAACTTTCTGTATTAGGTCCTTGATGTTCTAAAACAGCATAGCGCATTTCATCCAATAATTGTTTAAATGGTTTAAAATTAGGATCTTCTGGGCTATAAATATTTTCAAAAGGTGCCAGGATTTTATTTAAAATATAAAAAGAGAGTTTAGGATGCTCAGTGCCTAATTCTCCTAAAGCTACTTTTCCATACGCTTGAGCTTCACCTAATCTCCCTACATCATGTAAAACTCCAGGAATAACTCCGGCTACTTTATATCCCATTTTAATTCCTTGTGCTTCATCGGCAAATAGTGTAGTCCATTCATCTTGATGTACATGACGCATGTCATGACCAGGATTACCCTGTGTTCTAGTTTCATTTAAAACTTCAAAAACAGTTTCGCCTAAAAGTCTTAAAATTTGTGGGTTTTCATTAGCCCATTTATCCATAGCATTTTCTTCTGCTTCTGTTGGAGGATGGTAATTAGCTCTAAATTCATTCGCCATTTCATCTAAATTGGCTTTTAGACTATCGGCAGCATCTTTAGACTTATCTGCTACCTCATTTTTAGGCATGTAAGGCTTTAAAGGATCACGAATAAATTCAGCGGTACTTTTTATAGTATTAGCTACTAAACGTAAATCTATAGGAATTGAAGTTCCCTCTATTATTGTCTCCGGTCGTGAGCCATCTAAAGAGACTCTAAATTCATAAATATTAGTACCAATAGGAATTTGTTGAACAGCTTTAGTCTCTCCTCTTTTATGCATTATTTCTGTTACTGGCCCTGGTAATTCTGACATATACAAATTATATCATTTTAATGAGGTTTTATTCTATTTCAAAGGTGACTTTTACATCTTTTGAGACAGTACTTTGACCGGGAGGAAGTTGGGTCGGTGTGCCTGCTTCTTTAGCTCCATTGGCGGTTTGCATCATTAAAGGACGAATTATAGGGGTTTCATTATTTACTTCCTGAACATTAATAATTTTAACCAATTTTATACCTGTAGCTTTAGCTTCATCTTCTGCTTTTTGCTTAGCATCATTAATAGCTTTTATGCGGGCTTGTTCTTCTAAATTACTTTGAGTTTGATCAGAAAATGTAAAATTAATAGATCCTAACATATTTGCTCCTGCGGTAGTAGCTACATCTATAGCTTTTCCAGCCTTATCTATAGGTGTTATTTTCACGTCTATATTTTGAGTTACTGAATAACCCGAGGGAGTTTGAGAATTGCCCGTATAATTGTATTGAGGATAAATGCTGTAATTACTAGTAGTAATACTTTTAGAATCTATGCCCAGCGTTTTAAATTGATCTAAAATTTTAGAAATAGTTTGGTTAGTTTGCTGTTGAGCCTGACTGGTAGTAGGTTGTGTATTAGTGACTCCGAAATTAATTTCAGCAGTATCGGGTGTAGATGTTACTGATCCTGTTCCTTCTGTTTCTAATGTTCTAGTTGTAGTATTAGGTGATTTAAAAAAGTTGGTGGTAAAACCGATTTTTAAAATCCCTAAAATTAAAACGGCTGTTAAAATAGAAGCGATTAAGGGGTAAGTTAAGTTTTTTAAAAACTTCTTCATAAAATTATTCTAGATAATTTTAAAAATAATTTCAATCTTTTTATGCTAAAATTTGAGAGTGATTAATAAGAAATCTATAAAAGCGGTTAATAGTTCTAAATTTGAAACCAATTTAGTTAAACCACTTTATGATTCTTATTGCTTCTCAAATATACCTGGGACGATTAAAAATATAATGTGTAAAAACAAAAACAATTCCTCTTTGCCTTTTGATTGTTTGCCGCAGTTGGAAAACATTAATAATGTAGTTTTATTCTTAATCGATGGTTATGGATGGAAATTTTTTGAAAAAGGTCAGAGTAAATTTCCTTTTTTAAAGAGATTTATTAATAGAGGTGTGGTTTCTAAATTAACCGCACAATTCCCCTCTACTACTGCTGCTGAAATTACGACTATGAATACTGATTTGCCTGTTTATAAAAGCGGGATTTATGAATGGAATTATTATGAGCCGCAGGTAGATGATATTATTCAACCATTTTTATATAAAAAAACTCGCGATGAGAATTTAAACTCTTTAAAAATAGAACCATCTAAAATTTTCCCCAATGGAAATATTTATAAAAAATTAAAATCTTTTGAGATTAAAAGTACAGTAATAAATTTTAAAGATTATACTAATACTACTTATAATAAATTTATCACTGAGGGAGCAGAAAATTTTGGTTACACTTCCCTACCCGTGGGATTAAATTTTTTAACCCAAAAATTAATTGACTCTAAGGATAAAAATTATTTGTACTTCTATACCGATAATATAGATCATTCTATGCATGAATTTGGTTCGGATTCGAATGAAAAAAAGATACAGACAGAACTCTTATTTGGATTGCTTGAAGATTTTATCAAAAACATTGAAAATAAAGTTGAGAACACCCTTATTTTAGTAACTGCCGATCATGGACACATTAATGTTAACACGGAAAAGATGTTTTATCTAAATCGTGAATTTCCCAGAATTTTAAAGTGGATTAAGAAAAATAAAAAGGACGATTTGCTTGCTCCAGCGGGTAGTATCCGCGATTTATTTTTACATATTAAAGAAGAGAATTTAGATCAGGCCAAATTTTTTTTATCTGAAAAGTTAAAAGAGGTTGCTTTAGTTTTTAAAACTCAGGAATTAATTGATTCAGGATTTTTTGGCAAAAATATCTCAGAGAATTTTCTAAAAAGAATCGGGAATTTATTAATTCTACCCAAAGAGAATCGTACTATTTGGTGGGAGGGAAAAGAATTTGAAATTACAGTAAAAAGCCATCATGGAGGACTCAGTAAAGATGAAATGGAAATACCACTATTAAGTTTAGTTATCTAGATTTTCTCCTTTTAAAACTATGTCTTTCTTGTTCTTTTTCATTGACAATAGAAATTAGACTTAATGTTGGTTGAAGAAGTTTATCTAGTGGATATAAAATCTCAGAACCATTTCTATGAATATCTTCTAAGGGCATCATTTCGTTGATGATGTTTGATTGTATTTCCTGTAATATATTCATGACGTCTCCTCTATTTTGTTTAGTTAATGCTGATTGGAACTGATTTCTTATAGTTTGCCAGACTAAGCCCTTATATTCGGCTACTCTATATGCATATGGTAAGCTGTTTTCATTTAAAATAAGTTCGGCCATAGCTCTCTCTAAATTCCACTTTGCTAAATCTAAAGTAGATAAAGAATTTATATCCTTAGCTAATTTATCTAATTCTTGATCATTTGGACGATTACCTTTAATTGCTGTGGAGCCTGTTATTAAACTATTGGCAAGGACTGTTTGTTCTCTAGTATATAGTGATTTTTTATTTGGATAAAATAATAAATGTATTGGTAGCATTCG
>PJMG01000017.1 GCA_003173895.1 Candidatus Levyibacteriota bacterium
CTCCGCGACTAGGATTCGAACCTAGAACCTTGAAGTTAACAGCTTCCTGCTCTACCATTGAGCTATCGCGGAATTTTACTTTTTATAAACTCTCTACCTCTATACGATTTCAATTGTTTTTCCCTAATTAAAGCACTTTTTCTATCTTTCACTTCTTCTCTATAGATCAAGACCCATTCTCCATCAAATTGTGCCGTGTAACTTTTAGTAAATATTTTATCATTGTGTAACATCACACGTAAATCTAGATCTTTTGTTTGACCAATATAAAACTTATTATGCTTGGGATTATAAATTGCATAAACATAATACATTTTATAACAGCTTCCTGCTCTACCTCCGCCAGCTGGCGGAGAGCTATCGCGGAATTTTAGCTTTCTTCGAGATAATCTTTTAATTGGTGAGCACGAGATGGATGACGAAGTTTTCTAAGCGCTTTAGCTTCGATTTGCCTGATTCTTTCACGAGTTACTTTAAATAATTTACCTACTTCTTCCAGAGTTTTTGGTTTTCCATCTTTAAGTCCAAATCTTTCTTCGAGAACTCTTCTTTCACGATCAGAGAGAGATTCCAAAACTTTTTCTACCTGTTCTTTTAAGAGTTCACGTGATGCCTCATCGAAAAGAGTAGGTTTACTAGTGTCATGAATAAAATCACCTAACTTACTATCTTCTTCATCACCGACTGGTGCTTCGAGAGATGCTGGCTCTTGAGAAATCTTAATGATTTCTAGTGCTTTATCTACATCTATATCTAAAGCTTTAGCTACTTCTTCAGGGCTAGGTTCACGGCCTAATTCCTGCATAAGTTTTCTGGAAGCTCTTAAAAATCGATTAATATTTTCGACCATGTGAACTGGAATTCTGATAGTTCTGGCTTGATCGGCGATAGCGCGAGTTATGGACTGTCTTATCCACCAAGTCGCATAAGTAGAAAATTTATATCCCCTTCTCCAATCATATTTTTCCACAGCGCGGATCAAACCTTGGTTACCTTCCTGAATTAAATCTAACAATGTTAGACCTCGACCTACATATTTTTTAGCAATAGAAACTACGAGTCTTAAGTTAGATTTTACTAATTTATCCTTCGCAGATTTACTACCCTGCTCTACTTTTTTAGCTAAATCTATTTCTTGCTCAAATTTAAGAAGTGGAATACGACCGATTTCTTTCAGATACATTCTGACAGGATCTGAAACCGAACCTTCTGTTAAAACAGTTAAAGCTTCTAATTCTTTTTCTAGATCTTCTATAGGTTTAGATGGTTCTCCGCCTTCATCAACTGTTTCGAAAACATCGATATCATTATCTAAAAGTTTTTCATAAAGCTCATCAATTTCTCCTAAATGTTCTTCAGGTTTAGAAAAAATAGATAAAATTTCATCCTGAGCTATGAAGCCTCTTTTTTTAGCGCTTTCAACGATATCTTTTATTAAAGTAGATTTTTGCTTTGGCATAGATATATTATATCAATTATTGGCTTAATTGGAAACCTGAGATAAAGAAATAGCTAAGTTGGAAAGATTTTTTTCCATTCTATCCATTTCTTCTGAATTTCCCGCTTTTTCAGCTATTTGTAAACTTTTAGTTTCTTCTTTTATTTTATTTCTAATTAAAATATTAGCTAACTCACGAGAGCTTTTTTTTATTTCTGAATTGATTATTTCCTGTTCCATTTCTGAAAGTGGTAGTAAAAATGAAATATCAAAAGCAGGTTTTAATTCATCATTAATTAATTGATAAAGATTTTTACCAGAAATTATATCTACATTCTGAAGATTTTTTATAAAAAGCAGTATTTTTTTAAAGCTCTCTGTACTCCAGTCAAAGTCTAGAGCTACATTATTTACTGAATCCATAGATTTTTTAGGATTTTTACTTTGTACCACCAATGCTGTTACATATTCTTCTAGAATTTCCTGTCTGGATTTCTTTTTAGTTTCTACGGCGATTATTTCTTCTTTACCTACCAATTCTTTTTTAGAAAGACGTTCCATTTCGCGATTTAAAACATCCAGTGAAATATCTAAAATTTCCGATAATTTTCGCAGATAATGATCTTTAATAATCTCATTGGAGATATTCGCAAATGTCGGCAGTAAACTATCTGCGATATTTTTTTTACCACTAACATTGTCAGGATTATCTTTTTTAAGCGACCAATTTATTAGTGCTTCATAAATAGAAATTCCATCTTTTACTGCTTTTTTAAAACCTATAGAATCAGTTTTTAGAGCTTCATCAGGATCTTTACCATTTGGTGTTTCGATAACTGTAGTATTTAAACCAACTCTTTCCAGAATGGGAATAGAACGTTTCATAGCTTCGATTCCAGCTGGATCCTGGTCTAAACATAAAGATACATTAGTAGTAAACCTAGCTAAAAGTTTAGCTTGAGATTCAGTTAGCGCTGTACCTTTTATAGCTACAGCATTGGCGATACCATTTTGAAAAGCTGTTATGACATCAAATTCTCCCTCCATGATAATAGCTTTATCTTCTTTTTTTATAGCCTCTTTAGCTATGTTTAGACCAAAAAATACGCTACCTTTATGATAAACCAGTGTTTCTTTAGTATTTATATATTTAGAAGCTTTTATATTAGGATCTAAAACCCGACCCGAAAATCCAATAACATTATTTCGTGAATCCACTAGTGCGAACATTAAACGCCCTATAAAAAAATCCCGCAGACCTGAAGAAGTCCGAATAGCTAAACCTGCGTCGATTAAATCCTCAGCTTTATATTTTTTCTTTTCAATCAAATATTTTACTAACGCATTTCCACTGGGAGGAGCAAAACCTATCTGAAAAGTCTTAATAGTTTTTTCACTCACTTCTCTATTTTTTACGTAGTCTAATCCAATTTTCCCCACTGCATGTTCAGTTAAAATGTAATTATAAAATTTTGCTGTTAAAATATTTAATTCATAAATTTTTTCTTTCTTAGATGAACTATCATAAGAAAACTGTTTTAATTGTACACCTGCTTTATCAGCGAGAATTCTCAAGCTTTCGGGAAATTCCACTTTTTCATATTCCATGATAAAACCAAATGCGTCTCCTCCTTTTCCACATCCGAAACAATGCCAAATTTGTCGTTCAGGTGAAACTACGAAAGATGGAGTTTTTTCACCGTGAAATGGGCAAAGTCCTTTAAAATTAGCTCCCATTTTCTTAAGTGGAACATAGGAATTAATGAGATTTACTAAATCTATTTTTTCTCTTATTTCTGATACTTGATCCATATTCTTTCCTATTCTATCATGGTAATGTGCAATTTGATCAAACAAGTTTTGTTTCCAGAGCTGGATTTAAATTATATTTCGCGATCAAACATTTTAATATTAATATAGCAACCAAGATTTGTGCTGATTTTGGTTCTTCTACTGGTGGATTCGTCGACTGTTTATTACAACTGGGAGCAGAAAAAGTTTATGCAGTAGATACGTCATATGGAGAGCTAGCATGGAAACTTCGCCAAGATAAGCGTGTTATAGTGATGGAAAAAACTAATGCTATTCATGTAGAGCTTCCAGAAAAAGTAGATTTGATTACTAATGATACTGGCTGGACCAAACAGGAATTTGTGATACCTAATATAGTTAAAAATTTAAAACCAAATGGTGAATTAATTACTCTTATCAAACCTCATTATGAATCACCACAACAAGTTAAACATGGAAAATTGGAAGAGAATCTGGCTCTACAAATAACAGAATCAACTCTATCTAAAATAGAATCTCTTGGTTTTAAAAATTTAGGCTTTATTAAATCACCCATCACTGGTAAAAAAGGTGGAAACATAGAATATTTAGGATATTTTAAAAAAGTCTGATACACTAGAATCAGAAATAGGGAAACAACTGGCAGGACTCCGACAATTAATATGAAATCAACTATTCGTCCTACTGAAGAAGAATTTTTACATCATAAAAAAAATGAAGAAAAACATAAGTTTGAGAATCCACTTAGAGATATTATTTTAGGTGGACAAGATGGTTTAGTAAATGCTTTAGGAATAATTCTAGGTATCGCTGCGGTTACACCTGATGTCCATATTTTAATAGCTACAGTTCTAGCTGCAACTTGTGCCGAATCTATTTCTATGGGTGCAGTCGCTTATACCTCAGCTCTAGCCCAGAAAGATTATTACGAGGCAGAAAAAAAGAAAGAATATGAAGAAGTAGAACAGTACCCAGAAATGGAAAAAGAAGAAATTAGACAAATTTATGAAGCAAAAGGCTTTAAAGGCAAAGTTCTGGAAGAAATAGTTTCTACTATAACTTCTGATAAAAATCTTTGGGTAAATGCTATGATGGCTGAAGAATTACAAATTCAAAAAGTAGATACTAAAGCAGTGCTAAAAAGTTCTGTGATAGTAACTATTGCTACAGCTATAGGCCATTTAATTCCTCTTCTACCCTTTTTCTTTGTAACTCACACAACTGGTTTAATAATTGCAATTCTTTTAAGTGGGATTACACTTTTTATAGTAGGATGGTATCAAGCAACAACTTTAGTAGGAACTTGGTGGAAAAGCGCTATTAAGATGGTAATTATTGGTTTAGGCGCTGCATTTTTAGGATTTTTAGTAGCTAAAATCTTCCACGTATCACAAGGATAGGTTTAATAACTAAATAAATGCTTTTTAATAAAAGCTCTTCCAGAACCAGATTTTAAATAAACTTCAAAATTAAAAGCTGTATATTTATCATTAAAGGCAAAATATGCAATAAGCTTTATAGGTAGTCTATTTTTTGTTGAATTAACATATCCTTTGTTATGCTTTTCAATTCTTACTTTTAAATCATGGGTACAACCAATATATATTTTATTATCACTGCATAATAAAATATAAACATAGTAAAAGCGGACTTTGTCCGCCGTAGCCCGGCTCATTTAATCAATTATACTTAAATTTTAATGAAGTATAAAAACTGATCCCGCCTTCGTTAAAACTATGGCGGGCGAAGGCGGAGAGGGCGAGATTCGAACTCGCGGTAGGCTTGCACCCACAGATGTTTTCAAGACATCCGCACTAGACCGCTATGCGACCTCTCCAGTTTACTCATTTTATCATAGAAACCCTTCTCTAAAAATACCCTCACCCTTTATCCTCTTCCATTGGAAGAGGGAGTTTTATTAATTAGGTCAATTAGACATTAATAAAAGTTGTCAATCAAGCAACACTTGACAAATATTATAGGATATAGTAAAATTTTTGATTGTTATGATGCATATAGAAAATAGTATGGCTTTCCCTCAAAATGCTCTGTATGTTTATGATCGAGATAATACTCGTAAATCAAATATAGAAAGATGGATTGAAGGAAGAGGTTTTATTTTGCCTGATGGCACAATGGGACGTGGTGTAAATGCCATGCTAGAGTCCAATTATGTTCCTTCTCACTCTCGACTAGAAATATTAGCTAAAATTATGCTTACTACCAGAGCTAAATTCCCATGGAATATGACGTGGGAAGAAGGAAATCAATATAAAATTGAGATCGATCGAATAATGAGAAATTTTGGAACAAATCCCGCTTTATATAGGCAAGCTTTCGAGTTAAAACAGTATGTTATAAACCCTTTAATTCAAGCATGGGAAGAAGCTCAACTTAGACGAAATATAGTTAGAATTTAACTAACTACTTTTCTTGACTTTTTCTTCTCATTTCTCCACTATTAATTTATGCGGCTTATTATAAATTTACTCTTAAGCGCTTTAGCAGTCCTAATTTCAGCATATATTTTACCTGGAGTCAGAGTATCTAATTTTTTCGTCGCCATCGTAGTCGCAGTAGTTTTAGGATTTGTGAATGCAGTCATTAAACCTATTCTTATTTTTATTTCATTGCCAATTAATATTTTAACTCTTGGTCTTTTCACTTTAGTTATCAATGGCTTATTAGTTTTGTTAGTTAGTTTACTGGTTCCAGGATTTAGAGTAGATAACTTCTGGTGGGCTATTTTATTCAGTATAGTTTTATCTCTAGTTAGCTTTATACTATCCGCATTTAAATAAGTTATTATAATATTGACAAGTGATTTAAATTCTGACTACACTGAAATAGTGAAGAAAAAAACTAAAAATTCTGTTAAATCAACTAAAAAATCAAGCAAAAAGAAAAATTCTCTTTTTATTTTTTTATCCGCACTAGGTCTAACACTTTTTTTGATGATTCCCATAAGTATTTTTGCTTACCATACAAATCAACTAGTTTTAGGACTTGCAACTCATAGAAATCTTTCGGGTTTTGAGATTAAACCTGCATCCAGCTCTGCAGACATGCACCGTTGTATTAAAAAGATTCAGTGCAACCCAAAACCTACGGGACATGACACGTCTAATCATGAAGCTACTCCTTCTTCTACTAGTAACTGTCATGTTATGATTGTTTGTCCATCCGGTACTCCGACACCTAAAGTTTCACCATCTATTAGCCCTAAACCTCGACCTACATGTATTCCTAGACCTACATGTCCCTCAGGTCATTTTTGTCCAGAATTAAATCACACAAATAACGAAAAAACAGATGTCGTTTTTTGTAATCCATCGATAAAATTCTAATTGACATTTTATATTAAAACTTCATATACTAGTTTAGCTCTTTGAGATACAGACAGTTGGAATTTTTCCTCGACACCATTATCCAGGAGGTATCTGTTAGATTAACAGAAACGAGGATATGTTTTAATGCATCTTGGTGTACTAAACGATCCTTACCTTATTTGCCTTTTGGGGAAAATACTAGCTGTGTATGATCTTAAGGAGCGAACTTATTCTAACCAATTTAATTTTTTAAATAATTTTATCGAAGGAGGATTAAGAGGGATTTCTTTTAATTTTTCTTTTCTAACCCATTCTAATTTCTCTATATCATCACCAGGTTTTAATTCTCCACTTTCATAATCACAAGTAAAAATATTAAATTTATAATGAATCATCTCACCATGTTTGTTTAAAGTTTCATCTTCATCTGTAGAAATTACTTTAACATTTTTAACTTTTAAATTAGTTTCTTCTAAAACTTCTCTTTTTAGAGCTTCGGTCAAACTTTCATTTTCTTCCACTCCTCCACCAATCAAGTGCCAAGTATTGGGATAAGGTCCAACATTAAGAGGTTTTTTACCAAAGAGGATTTTATTTTCTTTAAAAATAATGCCCACGACTACATTACGAGATTTCACGAACTTATAATATCATACATTATCTTTCCCTTTAAGCTCTTTTTTGTTAAAATCTAAAGTATGCCGACATAGCTCAGTGGCCAGAGCGGCTGTTTTGTAAACAGCGGGTCGAGGGTTCGAATCCCCCTGTCGGCTCCAGCTGAGTTGGCGGAGTAGTCAATCGCATCAGACTGTAGATCTGACGCCCGTTCGGGCTACGGGAGTGCAAATCTCTCACTCAGCACCATTGCCGATGTGGCTCAGTGGTAGAGCGAGTTCTTGGTAAGAACTAGGCCATGGGTCCGATTCCCATCATCGGCTCCCACTCTCCCATTCACATTTAGATTCAATTTTGTTATAATTGCTTTATTATGGCGAAAAAAGGAGAACATCGAGTTAAATTAGGACTTACCTGCACTGTTTGTAAAAGCAGAAATTATATTACTGAAAGAAATAAAATTAATACTGAGAGTAAATTAACTTTAAATAAATACTGTAAAAAGTGTAAAAAAGTTACTCCTCATAAAGAAACTGAAAAATTAAAATGATTTCTCACGTAGAACGAACTGTTCTGCCTGAAGAAGACCCTACTCCTATTCAAATATCTGAAGCTATTACTAAACAACTTAAAGCTGCTAATCATAGAGTAAATCAATTGAGTAAATTTAACGAGTTACCTCCCCTACTTCAATCTGTACCTTCTCAATTAGTATTATCAAAAACAAGTGCAATAAGATATATTATCATCGCAGAAACTCAAGGGCTTGAGACTAATTTTGCACTACGACTGACTTTTAATTCACCTAAAGGAGATGTAAATGTTAATATCCAACCATCTAAAGATTCTAAGATACCAAATGTAACATGTTCTATCCCAAAAAATTATTCTGAATATACTCTTTATGTGGCAGATGCTATGTTAAGCAGTGTTAGTGAATATTTAAATCAAGACCTCTCTGATATTACCGTTCAATTTGAAGAATAAATTTTTTTATACTAAACCTAATTTATACTTCTTAATATTTGTTTCTTGGATTATTTGTTTGTATAATGCATTTACGCTCTATACAGGGGGCGTTCGTTAATGGCTAAACGGGCCGCCTCCAAAGCGGCTCCTGGGGGTCCGAATCCCTCCGCCCCTGCAAAATTGCAATTTATCTTAATCAAAGTTACACAGTATCTACTAAATTATTATAGGTTGATTAATAGGCTATTTTTTGTTACAATTCTCTCTTATGATGGAGATGGAAATCCCCAAAAAAGGTATTGTAGATACTAGAGAAAATGTAGGATATGGAAAACGTATATTAAGAACCTATAAGGGCTTTGGTGAACCTACACCTTTGAGCATTTTTATGGGTAGCAAAATTCACGAGTATGACCAAGCTTTAATAGAATTATTTCGTTCTCGTGGATTCGAAATAGTTGAAGGAGGAAAATTTAATAAAGATAATCCTTTAGAAATAAATATTTCTTTAGATAATGAAGTTAGTAGCTATGAAAGAGATAAAAATATAGCAAAGCTAGTAGGTATAGATATGCCTACATCTTATACTCCAGAAGAAATACTGCAGAATGCAGATCCAGTAGTCGCTAAGATACCAGAAGCAAATGGAGGTCAGTCGAAATATGTGCTTGAAACTCGAGAACAAAAGGTTAAATTTATTACTTGGGCACTACTCTACCAGAATTTACCCTATTTATTATATAAAGAGCGAAATCCTAAAGCGGTGATTGATAGAATCTTAAAAAAAGTGGATCAAGGAGATTTTAATGATCCTTATATTGATAAGCGAGGATGGCTAGATCGATGGGTTTTTGAAGAGTATATAGATACTGGAGATTTTGCTACTTCTGTTCGAGTAGTAACGGATGCATTTGGAAATATTTATTACAGTCAAATTGCTCGCTCTGAAGATAAAACCAGAACTGTACCAATGCCTATTCCAAAATTGGAAGACTCCGTTCTTATAGAACTTATTAAACCAGGAAACTCTTTAAGTATTGCACTTACACATCCAGATAGTCCATTATATATTGCTCCGACAGAGTTTGTATCAAATGTGATGGCAGGAGGATCTCCTATTTTACTTGATGGAATACAGATGATGGATCAAGAAGATAGACAGATACTGGGAAATCTTCATATTAATCCTGATAATCCATTTCTACCTCAATCATTAAAAATGATTTCTCAAAATATTGGGAAACAGTTTAGAGAATATAGTACACATGCTGGAATAGATTACTTAATAAGAAAAGACGGTAGTTTTGTATTATTGGAAATAAACAGAGGACCTGTTTTAAGACCTCAGGGATTAGGATTACCAAAAGGAACCAATCAACTGGAGTGTGAGTTAGTATTACTAAATAAATTAATAGATAGCTTACCTAACCAAGAAGGCTAAATTAGATTATAAATTTTGGAGTTTTTTTACTAATTTCCACGCAAATTTCATGTCCGCATATTTGTGAATTTCTTTTTTAACTCTTTGTAATCGCGTAAGGGAATTTTCGCGAAGAACTTTTTCATATACTTTTTCGTAGTCAGCTGCCATACGATCGGCTGAAAAATTTTTAAGTGCATAATTTCGACACTCTACTCTATAAATATTATTAATTAAAGGAAGTTTAGAGATAGCTTCCTCTGTATTTTTAACTACAAATCCAGTTTTATTATTTAAAATAAT
>PJMG01000009.1 GCA_003173895.1 Candidatus Levyibacteriota bacterium
TGATAATTTCCTTTTTTACCTTCTGCATTTACGAAATTAATTTCACTAGACCCACCTTCTTTAATACCTTTCTTTAGAACTGTCTGTGCTGCTTTAAATAATCTTTTGGCTTCAGTTGTAGATAAAGAATTCGCGGCTTTTTTAGGGTTAATTTTAGCTAAATATAAGGCGTCATTAGCATAAATATTACCAAGGCCTGCCATTTTAGTTTGATCCATAATTAATGGTTTTATAGGAGTTTTATATTTAGATAAAATATCTGTAAATTGTTTTACGGTTAAGTCATTTAAAAATTCAAGACCAAGATTTTTAAAAAAAGTCAACTCTTTTAACTTGCTTGTTAGAACAATTTTTATCCAGCCAAACTGTCTAATATCGTTATAATAGAGTTTTGCATTATGGTTTAAATTAAAAATTATATGAGTAAATTTATTAGGAACTTGAATATCTTTACCAACATTATTAACTTGATTATCTCTATAAACTAGTTGTCCTGTCATTTTAATGTGAATGGCCAAAGAATAATTATTATTTAAATCAATAACTAATCCTTTGCCAAATCGTCTAACATCTATTATTTTTGCCCCAATAATATTTTTAGTATCTCCTGTTAATTGTTTTTTTAATTTTAAATCAACTGATTCTATCGTGTGGTTAGTTAAATATCTTTTAAGACCAATTCTAATAGTTTCTACTTCTGGAAGTTCTGGCATAATTTTAATTTTCAATTGTTAATTGAATAGATTTAATAAAATTTTCCTTGGAAAATTTCTTAGCTTGATTCTGAATGATTTTTTTATCAAATTTCATTTTTTCAAACTTTAAAATTGCTTGATTTAATGAATCTAAAGTATAGTTTTTAAAAAATAGACCAGTTTTACCATCTATTACGCTTTCTTTATAACCTCCTCCATAATAAGCTATAACAGGGGTACCACACAGCATAGATTCTACTGGAGTAATACCAAAATCTTCATCTTCAGCCAGGGCTAAAAACGCTTTAGCTGAAGCATATAACCTTACCAATTCTTCATCAGACACATAACCTAAAAATTCTACATTTTTAGAAGTATTTTTAGATAAAGTTTTATAACCAGTGTAATAACCTGCAGGAATTCCCACTATTTTGAGTTTTTTATTAAGTTTACTTGCCATTTGAACAGCTAAATCTAAACCTTTACTTCCTACTATGCGTCCTACGACTAAATAATAATCTTCTTTTTTGTTTGTTGATTGTTGGTTATTGGTTCTTGGTAAGGATACTGGAGGATAAATAACTTTAGATTCTCGACGATAGAATTTTTTGATTCTCTCTTGAGTTTCTTTAGAATTAGCTATAAATACATCTACTTTTTGCGCCATTTTAAAATCATAAAGTCTCATAAAATGTCCTATGATCATCCCGTAGAGTTTTATGGGCCAATACTTTTGCCACTCTATAGATGTTTTATAGCCATAAAGCCAGCGAGGAGGAGTATGACAATAACAAATCTCTTTGGTGTTAGATCCTTTTTTAAACCCTTTAGTTATATACCAAGAAGCAGAGCCAATAATTACATCATAGTCTGAAAAATCAAACGATCCCCAAATCAAAGGTGTTAAAAATCTTAGAGGACTATGTAGTTTATCGGCGAAAAATGGAATATTCTGTACCCAAGAAGGAACAATTTTGGCTCCTTTTAATCGTTTATAAGTAGTAGAGTCTTCTTTATAAAATGCTGTATAAATAGGTGCGTCAGGATATATCTCATGTAAAACTTCTAAAACTCTTTCAGCACCACCATATTCTTTTATATAATCGTGAACTATGGCAATTTTCATAAAGTAGTAATGCAAGTTTAGCGAAGATAAAAGTACTTGGCAAGGAAAGATATTTGTTATATTATTTTGTAATTAATAAAGGAGGAAACTTAAACCAACTGAAAATATTTCTTACCATTATGAATTTGGTCCTCAATCCTTAAATAGACAAAGCAGGAGAGCTTTAATTGAAGATCAACCATTAAGAATAAATTGTCAGTCTTTAGTGTTTTTAATTGTAAAAGCGCGAGGTTTTTTTATACCTAAATGGTATCGATCTAAAGAAATTTTCCAAGATTCTCTTGGGATTCTACAAAATATAGATTATTCCTCTAATTGGCAAATAGGTGATATTGTTGGATTATCTTCGCTTGAAGAAACAGATCCTAAAAAAATTCATGTGGGAATTTTGGTTAAAGATGAGGATGATAAATGGGGAGTTTTTCATATTAATAACAGTGGATTAAAAGTAGATAATTTAGAAGTATTAAAAGGAAAAAAGAAATATGAAAAACTAGTTTTTATTAAAAGACCTAAATTTGGGAGTAAATTATTTGAAAACAAACAAATTCAAGAAAAATTAGGTTTTATATAAGTGACATTTGATTTTCATTTTTTGTTTTTTTATTAGTCTTTTCTAGATCTTTTTTAAAATATCCTAGTCTATTTTTTAATGAATTAAAATTATATTTATCAAATACTGCTAAAAATTGTTCTTTAGTAAAATTCTTTATATCTGCTTTTTCTATTTCTAAATGCACTGGTACATCTAATAAAATTGTGGCTAATTTTTTACATAGAACAGCAATTTCTGCGCCATTTGCTAATTTTAAGGAGATTTTTTCTGGAATATTTTTAAGATTTTTAAAAATATCTTCTACTGTTGGATATTGATTTATAAGATTAACAGCAGTTTTAGGACCAATGCCATTAACTCCAGGATAACCATCTGATCCATCTCCAATAAGAGCTTTATAATCTATTATTTGAATAGGTGTTATTCCAAATTTTTCCTTAACCTTTTCTTCATCAAATAAAATAAATTGCGTAACTCCTGTTACAGGAGCCAAGATTTTCACTCTTTCATTAATAAGTTGGAGTAAATCTCGATCACCGGAAAAGATAATTGTTTCTATATTTTCTTTAGCCGCTTGATAAGCTAGCGTTCCCATTAAGTCATCTGCTTCATAACCATCTAACTCAAAAATAGGAACTCCAATTTCATTTAAAGCCTCATGAATGGTTACCATCTGAGTAGCTAATCCATCATCCATTTTTGCTCGTTTAATCTGATAATTAGCAAACATATTTTTTCTAAAAGTAGGAGATGGGCGATCAAAACAAATAACTAAATGTGTTATTTGAGTTAATTGGATAACTCTTAAAAGTAAAGAAAAAAATCCATAAACAGCACCAATTGGTTGTTCTTGGGAATCTGTAAGTGTTGGATAAGCATGGAATGCTCTATGCATTAAATGATTGCCGTCAATAATAAGAAGTTTCATTAATTTTTAGATGTCTCAAAAGGTGATTTTCTTTTTTCCTTAGGACCTATTAAAGCTAAAAATTCATCTCCATCCAAAGTTTCCTTTTTGGTAAGTTCATTTGCCAATAGATCTAATTTAACCTTGTTCTTTTTTAGAACACTTAAAGCTTCTCCATAACAAGCATCCACTATTTTTTTAACTTCTGTATCTACTTTAGCTTGCATAGCAGAAGAAATATTCTTAGCTTCAAAATATTGATTTCGATCCTCATTTAAATTAATTGGACCTAAAGAACTCATTCCATATTCTACTACCATAGTGCGTGCTAATTGAGTAGCTTTTTCTATGTCATTAGAGGCTCCTGTAGTCATTTCATTAAAAATTAATTGTTCAGCTGCTCGTCCACCTAACATCGCTGAAATTTGTTCCAGCAAATGTGTCTTAGTTTCGTGAGCATGTTCTACAGGTTCCATCATGGTATGACCTAATGACATCCCACGGGAAACTATAGAAACTCTATGTACAGCATCTATATTTGGCATGTACCACATAAGTAAAGCATGTCCTCCTTCATGGTAAGCAGTTATCTTTTTGTCTTCATCTTTTTGTAGTCTTTTCTTTTCAGGTCCTAATTGTACTTTAGTAGCAGCTTCTTCAATATCTTTCATATCGATTACTTTTTTATTTAATCTAGCAGCTAAAATAGCTGATTCATTTAGCATATTTTCTAAATCTGCACCACTAAAGCCAGCTGTTCTTTGTGCTACTTTATCCCAGCTTACTGAACTATCAAAAGGTTTGCCTTTAGCATGAATACTAAGAATTGCTTTTCTTCCATCAATATCTGGTAAATCTAAAACTACTTTTCTATCAAAACGCCCTGGCCTCACTAAAGCAGGATCTAATACATCAGGTCTATTAGTAGCTGCCATAACTATAAGTTGTTCATTAGGAGTAAAACCATCCATTTCGACTAAAATTTGATTTAATGTTTGTTCTCTTTCGTCATGTCCGCCCATAAGCCCCATACCTCTCTGACGACCAATAGCATCAATTTCATCGATAAAAATAATGGCTGGTTGGGATTTTTTAGCATTATTAAAAAGATCTCGAACACGAGAAGCTCCTACTCCTACTAACATCTCCATAAATTCAGAACCTGCCATAGAAAAAAATGGAACTCCTGCTTCTCCCGCAGTGGCTCTAGCCAATAATGTCTTACCTGTTCCAGAAGGTCCTACCATAAGTACTCCTTTGGGAGTTCTGGCTCCCATACTACGATATTTATCAGGATGTTTTAGAAAATCTACTATTTCAGTTAATTCTTGTTTGGCCTCATCGACTCCTGCTACATCAGCAAAAGTAACTTTTGGCATGTCTTTATTAAAAAGGCTAGCTTTTGATTTACCAATAGAAAAAATGCTTTCTTGAGCTCCGCGAGCTTGCCGAAATAGGAAATAAAAAAATAAAATCATAAGAGCTACGGGTAAAACTGAAGATAAGATATTTAGCCAATTAGAAAATGTAGTTGTATCTTTAACCACTACATCAGTTTTATCTAAAGAGACACCTGCATCTCTAAAAATAGTATATATACTAGATCCAGATTCTTTAGTAGCCTGTAAAGTCTGATTTTTTTCATAAGCAGTAATATCCGTATCGCTGACTTCAATTTTCTGAACTTTACTAGCCTTTACAGCATTTATGATATAGGAAATTCCTACTTCTTTAGAACTTGGCTGACTAATATTTTGATTAAAACTAGTAAATATAAAGATCGTAAAGAGGATTAAAAATCCATATAAAAGAATATTTTTCCAAGAAAAATCGAGTTTTAATTTTATAATTTTCTTACGGTTTTGAATTTTAGGGGTTTTACTTATTGTTGACTGTGGCATACAGGCTAGTATAGCAGAAAAATTTTTAATTTGAAATTTCTAATTTTTATCTTTAGTTATATCTCCAAACTTTTCATACAACTTTTTAATCTTAGGAGAAATAATAATGTTACAATACATGGCCTGAGGATTTTTATTATAAAATTGTTGATGATAACTTTCAGCAGGTGTGAAATTCTTTAGCTCTGAAACTTCAGTAACAATTTTTTTATCGTAATCCTTTTTAATCTTAAAAATATAGTTTGTAATAATAGTTTTTTGATTGTTATTTAAATAAAAAATAGCTGATCTATATTCTGTTCCAATATCATTACCTTGTTGATTTATACTTGTAGGATCATGAAGTGTAAAAAAAACTTCTAAAATATTTTCAAGCTTAATTTGATTAGTATCATATTCGATCTCAATAGATTCGGCTGCGTTGGTTATGCCAGTACAAACCATGTCATAAGTGGGATTTGGAAATCTACTATTTGCGTAGCCTGAAGTAACCTTTGAAACTCCTTTTAATCTTTCAAAAATAGCTTCTGTACACCAAAAGCAACCTCCTGCTAATACAATTCTTTCTATCATAATTCAATAAAATAATTCTATCATATTGAAATGTATAAATAATCATTTCTAATCATCCAGTTATTGCTTGCTAAGTTCATTATTTTAGCTTCATCAGTGTTCTGCTTAAAACATCTTATTGCACTTTATAAAGATTGGGATTATAATGCCATCATTCCACTCTTATTTAAGAGGGGATTTATTTTTTTTGCGATGGGAAAAGATAATCCTCTGAAACATGAGTCAAAAGAGCATGTCCGTTTAGGACAGTGGTTTGCCACAGCAATCTGCGGTAATGATATTTTAAGTTCTACGTTTTACGTTTCAGGGATAGCAGCTGTTTATGTAGGAGCTTTTGCACCTATAGTTTTAGCTGTAATCGGAATTGTTTTATTCTTTTATAAATCAGTTTATACAGAAGTAGTAGAAGCACTTCCTACTAATGGAGGAGCATATAATTGTTTACTTAATGCTACTTCTAAGAATTTTGCTGCTATTGCTGGAACTACTACAGTTCTTTCTTATATAGCTACAGCTGTTATTTCAGGTCAATCAGCAATTCAATATTTAGGGACCATTATTTCATTACCTGTTATTCCGTTAACTATAGGGTTACTTTTAGTTTTTGCACTTTTAGTAATTATGGGAATTAAAGATTCGGCTAAGGTAGCTTTTGCTATTTTCTCTTTCCATGTGGTGACTTTAACAGTGTTTGTTTTAGTTGGTGGATGGTATTCATTACATCATCATTCATACTTTATGGAAAACTTAAGATCCACACAACCCTTAATAGTTAAATTAGGTGGGGTAGTGCAGGCATTATTTTTTGGTTTTTCTGCTTCTCTTTTAGGTGTGTCAGGCTTTGAATCTTCAGCCAATTTCGTAGAAGAACAAAAAAGAGGAGTTTTCAGAAAAACTCTTCGTAATATGCTTATTTGTGTAGCCATATTTAATCCTATTATTTCTTTCCTAACTCTTAATGTTTTACCATATGATTCAGTTCTTAAAGCTCAAGACTTTCTTCTTTCAGATAGTGCAAAGTTAATTGGAACTAGCATTTTTCAATATTGGGTAGTTATTGATGCATTTGCAGTTTTAGCTGGTGCAGTTTTAACTGGTTTTGTTGGTGTAAGTGGTCTTATTTATCGTATGACTACAGACGGTTGTTTCCCAGAAGTTTTAGCTAAGGTAAATAAAAAAGGTTCTTATCCATATATCATAATTTTATTCTTTATTCTTTGTACTTCGATTCTTCTTATTACCAAGGGTAATTTATTATCTCTAGCTGGAGTTTATACTATAGCGTTCTTAGGAGTTATGTCTATGTTTGCTTTAGGAAATTTAATCATGAGAGTTACTCGCCATGATTTAAAGCGAACTTACCATGCTCCTTTACTTTTTGTAATACTGGCTTTTATTGCTACAGCCTCTGGTATAGTAGGAAATATTATTCTAAACCCAGTTAACTTAAATTATTTTGTTACTTACTTTATCCCAGCTATAATTTTCGTATTTATTACCTTAAATTTGGACTTATTCTTACAATTGTTAGAGAAAGCTACAGTAAAAATTAAATCTATTCATGATTTTATCCATCATAACTTTGAAGATTTAACTCATGGTAAATTTGTAGTTTTTGTTCATCATATAGATAGAATTTATCAGGTTCTAGAATACATTAATAGAAATGAAATAGGACGTGAAGTTTATTTTATTCACTGTAATAACGGTAATAAAAAGGCTTATGATAGTTCTTTTAAAGAATTAAAACATGTAATTCCCGCTCTTCAAGAAGCTGGTGCATTTAAAGATTTTAATATTCATTATCTTTATAAAGATAAACCTTTTGGACCGGATCTTATTAATCAAGTTTCAAAAGAATTAAAAATAAGACCAAATAGAATTCTTATTGGATCTATTCATCATGAGCATCCTTTTGATTACGATCAACTAAGTGGAGCCAGAATAATTTTTTAATCCTTGACCCGAGAGCTTTTTATTTATACATTTAAATCATGGAGAAGAAAAAAACTTCCAATACTAGTAAAGAAAAAACATCCAATTTTACTCCTCATCATCAATTAAAAACTCTTTTTGAATGGAGTGCTCCTGGTAGACCTTTTAAAAAAAGAAGTAAAACATATTTTAGTACGTCTTTATTAATTTTACTTTTACTTGAAATTTTACTTTTTCTTTTTGCCCAATATACACTTATGTTGGTAGCTGCATCTTTAGTTTTCGTAGCTTTTGCTTTGTCTATAGTTCCTCCTCATGATTTTCACTACAGAATTTCAACTGAAGGTATTTTCGTAGAAGATAGCTTTTTTATTTGGCGAGAGCTTTATGATTTTTACTTTAAAAAAGTAAATGGAATTGATGTTTTACATGTAAGAACACGCGCATTTATGCCAGGTGAGATTACTTTAACTCTAAAAGATGAAGATCAAGAAAAAATTAAAAATATTCTTTTACAATATTTACCTTTTCGTGAATACATAAAGCCTAGTTTTATGGATAAATCCGCCTCTTGGCTTTCTAGGACTTTTCCTCTAGAAAACCCGCGTAAAGTTTGATCTTATTCTTACCATAAAGTAAAATACGAATACAAAGTTGTACCCGTAGCTCAGCTGGATAGAGCATCAGATTGCGGATCTGGAGGTCGGAGGTTCAAATCCTCTCGGGTACGCAAGCATAAGTAGGAGGGTTCGCATAGCGGTCAATTGCACGAGTTTCGAAAACTCGAGGGAGCAATCTCTACACAGGTTCAAATCCTGTACCCTCCGCCAGCAGGTACTACCGTATGATGCTTGGCTTTTCCTAATTTTATAAAATCCTCTTTTTAAAATTGTCCGTATTCGTGTTAAAATTTATTTAAGATGTATCAACCTAAATTTTCCATAACTAATAAAATTCTAAAAAATATTGGTATTATCGAAGGCGCACGTGAAGTTATAAAACAAGCTCCTCTTCTGCCATATTACGAAAAAAAGTTTCAAACAGATGCTTTAGTGAGAACTGTGCACTACGGAACGCATATCGAAGGTAATTCTCTAAATTTATCAGAAGCTGAAAAAGTAGTTATGGGACAGAATGTCTTAGCCAGATCTCGTGATATCCAAGAAGTTTTAAATTATAGAAAAGTAATTGAATTTATAGGCGAATTTGCAGGTAAAGATGAGAATGTTAATTTAGATTTAATTTTTAGATTACATAAGATGACTGTAGAAAAAATTTTACCTGCTGAAACGTCAGGAATTTTTCGAAAAACAGGTGTGGTAATAAAAAATAGTCATACAGGTGAAATTGCATTTAAACCACCTAGTTTTGAAGAAGTACCTAAAGATATTAATGATTTGCTTGAATTTATTAATAAATCTTCAGAAGATGATATTCATCCGGTAGTAAAAAGTGGTGCTGTACATTTCGAGTTTGTGCGTATCCATCCTTTTGTAGATGGTAATGGTCGAGTAGCACGTGCATTATCAACTCTAATTTTATTTGATCAAGGATACGATATAAGAAGATTTTTTTCTTTGGAAGAATATTTTGATAGTGATCCAGCTGTATATTATGAATCTTTACAAAGTATAGAGAAAAATAATGGTGATTTAACTATTTGGATAGAGTATTTTACTAAGGGGTTATCTATAGAATTAACTAAAATAAAAGAAAAAGTAGAAAGTGTTTCTGTAGATTCTACACTTAAAAAGAAGTTAGGGGGTAAGCCTGTTATGCTGAATGATCGCCAGCTGAAAATAATAGAATACATTCAAAAAGTAGGGTTTTTACAAAATCAGGCTTTTAAAGAACTTTTTCCTATGATTTCAGAAGATAGTATTCTTTTAGATTTAAAAAGCTTAGTGAAATATGGTTTGATTAAGAAAAAAGGCGTTACTAAGGGTGCTCGCTACGTGATGAGATAGAACTAATTTGCTATACTATTCTCATGCTTTTTTCTACACTTTCTGAATATTTTGATAAACTTGAAGCCACTTCTTCTAGACTCCAATTAATTGATATTCTTTCCGAGTTATTTTCTAAAATTAAAGAAGCATCAGAAACTCAAGAAATTTGTTATTTAGTCCAAGGAAGAATTGCACCTTTTTTTAGCCCTTTAGAAATTGGAATGGCAGAGAAAACTGTAGCTCAAGCTATAGCTCGTGCTTTTAATATAGATCGCGAAGAAGTTTTAACAGAATTTGATAAAAAAGGAGATATGGGGATTGCAGTTAATCAGTTTGTTCATATAGTAAATTCTAATGCGAAAATAACAGTAAAAGAAGTTTTTGATACGCTAAAAACTATTGCTCAAACCTCAGGTGATGGAACGATTGAGAAAAAAATTACACTATTTTCTGACTTACTAAAAAGGGTTGATAAAACTTCTGCTAAACATTTAGTTAGAATTCCCCTTAGTAATTTAAGATTGGGGATTGGAGATCCGACTGTTATGGATGCTTTAGCTAAAGTAAAATTAGGCGATAAATCGCAAAGACATTATTTAGAAGGAGCATATAACCGGACTTCAGATTTAGGTTTAATAGCATATACTTTAGGGGAAAGTAAAAATCCTGTAGAGGCGGTTAAAAAAGTAGAAAAACTTTCAGTTAAAGTTGGTAATCCAATTCGCTCTGAGCTGTGTGAAAGATTACCAAACCCTGAAAAAACTATAGAAAAAATGGGAGAAGTAGATGCTCAGTATAAATATGATGGGTTCCGTGTTCAAATTCATAAAAAAGGAAACGAGATCTCTATCTTCTCTAGGAATTTAGAAAATATGACACATATGTTTCCAGAGCTCATAGAAGGTGCTAAAAATCAAATTAAAGCAGAAACAGCGATTTTAGATGGTGAAGCTATGGCGTATAATCCTACCTCTGAAGAATTTTTACCTTTCCAAGAAACTACTAAAAGGCGCAGAAAATATAAAATAGAAGAAACTGCTAAAGAATTACCTCTAAAAGCTTTTATCTTTGATCTATTATATAAGAATGGTAAATCTCTCCTCGATGAATCCTTAAGTAAACGTTTAGAAATGCTTAAAGAAACTATAAAACCTGATGATATTTTACTCACTGCTCAAAATAAAACTATTAAAGACGCTAAAACACTTTCGCTTATGTTAGAAGATGCTATTACTAAGGGTTTAGAAGGAGTAGTGGTAAAAAAATTATCTTCTAAATATGAAGCAGGCGGACGTAATTTTAATTGGGTGAAATTAAAAAGACATAGCAGTGGAGAACTAAAAGATACTATTGATTGTGTAATTTTAGGTTACATTAGCGGACGAGGAAAAAGAACTGCCTTTGGTGCAGGAGCACTTTTGGTTGGAATTTATGATCAGAAAAAAGATACTTTTGTTACTGTTTCTAAGATTGGTACTGGTTTAACAGATGAAGAATGGAAATCTATACAGCAAAGAGCAAAAGGTTTAGAGCAGAAAAATAAACCAGCAAGAGTTGAATCATTAATTAATCCTTCTGTTTGGCTTAAACCTGAATTAGTCATAGAGGTTTTGGCGGACGAGATAACCAGAAGTCCTATTCACACCGCAGGAGCCCAGCTTGATCAAAATGGAAAAATAGTAGAGCCAGGTTATGCTCTGCGTTTCCCTAGACTTATCAGTTTCAGAGATAAAGATAAAAAGCCAGAAGATGCAACTACTCTAAAAGAATTAATAGAGATGTATAAAGATCAAGGGAAAAAGTAGTATAATGCCTGTTATGTCTGAACGTAAATGTTTAAAAGACGTAACGAAAAAATGTCCTTTTTCTCCTTTTAATGGAGTTATTCCATGTCAACTTGCTTCCCAATCAGAAAAATTTATGCGAGATTTACCCACTGAATTTCAGGAGGTGCTACATGAAATGGGAGATTCTCCGGATCCAATTGTAATAGATTTGCTTAAAAGATTCCGCCAAAAATTTGTGAAAGAAAATGATATTGATCTAAGAAGATGTAGGTCATGATAATTGGTTTTTTTAATCAAACAACACTTTGCATTTTAGCCTCAAATTTGCTAAACTAACAAACTATGTTACCATATTTTACAGAAGATGGCTCATTTATAGATTTTTATCAGTCACTTGGTATTTTGCGTAATGTAACAAAAGAAGGTATTGAAAAAGCCTACAAAAGGGAAGCTCGAAGTTGTCATCCAGATACTCATCCAGGTGATTCTGAAGCAGAAAAAAGATTTAAAGAGATTACACGAGCAAAAGAATTTCTTTTAAGTGGACAAAAAAACTCATATGATCTTCTTTTTCCTGGTGCTGGAGTAGAAATTGAGTTCCCTTCACCACAATCAGAACATGATGGTAATTTTGGCTATACTCCTGATGCACTTGCTTTAGTGCCTTTTGCAGACGTAGAGGGTATAAATGAGCACAATGAGGATGTTTTTGGACATTCCGGCGCTTGGGATAATATACCCACAAATGAGATTACAATCCCGGCTCTTGATCTAGAAGTTATTGAAGCGCTTGTAGAAGCTAATATGGGAAATGTTGGAAAATGGGATGTGTATGATGCACCAGAGAATATTACTGGAGATTCTTCCGCTGAGCCAATGGTTCTGATTGAACGGACAAGGGGTGGGGAAATATTTGTACAATATCTTCGAGGCGCTCGTTCCCCAGAATATATCAGTAGTTTGCAGAATATAGCTTTGGATCTTGCAAAGCGCCAATCTTTAAAACAAAAAGATATTGCAGCTATTTCAACAGAAAGTGAACAGTATAGAAAGCAGGAGTATGTGTCACAAGTTTCAATATTGGATTTACCAGATATGATTCTACAAAGAGGAGAAGGAGAAGTTAGATTTACTGCATATCAGGATAGTGAAGGTCAATATCCTCCAATTGGTTATTAATTCCTCTTTGGCATCATTGTTGTTCCATGATAGAATATTTTCATGCAAATAGTCGCTGATTTTCATCTTCATTCTAAATATTCCCGAGCAGTTTCTCAAAACATGACTATTAGAACTATGGCACAAATGGCTAAGCAAAAAGGTATTGATCTAATAACAGCTTCTGATTTTACCCATCCATTATGGTTTAGAGAGATAAAGAATGAATTGGAAGAAGTTGAAAGCGGCATTTATCAACTTAAATCCAAAGAATTTGATACCCAATTTATTCTCTCTACAGAAATTTCTTGTATTTATTCTCAAAATGGTAAAGGCAGAAGAATTCATAATTTAATTTTTGCCCCAAATTTAGAAACAGTGGAGAAAATAAATAAGGCACTATTTGAGCGGGGTTTTAATTTATCTTCAGATGGTAGACCAATTATTGGAGCTTCTTCTAAAGATTTATTAGAGATGATTTTAGAAATTAGTGATAAATGTTTCTTAATTCCTTGTCATGTTTGGACGCCTTGGTTTGGTATTTATGGTCAAATGTCAGGTTTTGAAAGTTTATCTGAAGCATTTGGAGATATGGAAAAATATATTTATGGAATTGAAACAGGTTTATCATCGGATCCTGAGATGAATTGGAGAATTAAAGAATTAGAAAATCGCTCCATTTTATCTTTTTCTGATGCTCATAGCCCGGCTAAAATGGGGAGAGAAGCTACAGTTTTTGAAGTAGAAAGTCTGACTTATGAAAATGTTTTAACTGCTATAAAACAACCAACTTTGAATAATGATGTAGAAACTAAGAATCAGACAAATAAAGTAATTTATACTATAGAATTTTATCCTGAAGAAGGAAAATATCATTATTCTGGACATAGAAATTGTAATATCTCTATGACTCCAGAAGAACAAATAGCAGCGCATAATATTTGTCCTGTATGTCATAGATCTTTAACAGATGGAGTTATGAGGAGAGTGGATGAATTATCTAATTTTCCAGATGCTATTAAAACTCGCGAAAATGAAAAAAAGTTAACTTGGTATTTAGATCCTAAAGGGATTCATCCTCCATTTGTAAAAATAGTTCCACTTTTAGAAATTATTGCAGAGAGTTACGATATGCTACCAGCTAGTCAAAAAGTAAAAGGAGTTTATGAAAATTTAGTTACTAATGTAGCACCAGAATTTGATTTACTATTAAAGACTGATGTGTCAGAAATTAAAAAAATAGGAGAAAGTAGAGTAGCTGAAGCGATTGAAAAAGTTAGACAAGGATCTATTTATATAAAACCGGGTTATGATGGAGTTTTTGGTGTGGTTAAAATCTGGGATGAGAAAAAGTCAGAAGGAGGAAAAAATGAAGATAAAAATAGTACTGTTCAGATGGGATTGGAGTTTTAATTTGAAAGTCATCCTGAACCCTCAGAGAAGAATCTTCGGGGTCCTGCCAAATATTTCCCTCCCAAAAGTGCTCACTAGGTAATTGCTTCGCAATTAAATCGTTGCGCGCTATTGGGATCCCTTCCATATTTGTCACCCCTAAATTATTCTTAATTCATAATTCTAGATTCTTAATTCTCTTCTAATGACTATTGTTTTTTATATAAAAAATCCTGCATACTAAAGATAGTTATAAATTAAATTTGAGGGGAGGTGAGAAAGATGGCACAAAAAAAATCTACAAATAGCTCTAAAGATTTTATTTCAATGTTAGAAGAGTGGTTTAATAAGCTACCAGCACTTCCTGATAATGGAAGAAAAGGTTTAGCTAATGTTATGCCTTGGATAGCATTGGTTTTTGGAATTTTAGGAGTTTTAACTGGAATAGCAGGTTTTGGTCTTCTCACAGCTTTATCTCCTTTTACAGCTATGTATATGGGAATGGGACATGCAAGTACAGTAGTAATTTCCTCTATTATAGGTTTAGTAGGATCTGTTTTACTACTTATGGCTTTCCCAGGAACTAAAGCATTTAAGATGAGTGGATGGAATTTGCTTTTCTGGAGTCAAATTGTGTGGGTAGTATCATCAGTAATTACTTTTTCAATTGGTGGATTATTAGGTGATTTGATAGGACTTTATTTATTATTCCAAATAAAAAAGTACTATAAATAAAAATTTTTATTTATGGAATAAAGGGCGGCGCAAAGCGCCGCCCTTGTTGTTGCAAGAAATTAGTTTAAGAACTATACTTTTAAAGTTATGAAGTTGATTGTAGGTCTTGGTAATCCTGGTATAGAATATGAAAAAACACGTCATAATGTAGGGTTTATGGCCATTGATCAATTTTTAAAGGATTTTGAAAATATTAAAAATACTGCTTGGGAATCTTCCTCTAAATTTAAATCTGATATTCTAGAAATCGAATGGCAAAGAAAAAATAAAGATATTGATAAAGGGATTGAAAAAGTAAAACTCGAAAAAATAATCTTAGCTAAGCCTAAAACCTATATGAATAATAGTGGTATGGCAGTTTCATTAATAGCTAATTTTTATAAAATACCTACATCTGATATTTGGATTTTACATGATGAAGTTGATTTTCCTGCAGGAACAGTCAGAATACGCCAAGGGGGAGCTTCAGCAGGTCACAGAGGGGTAGCATCTATAATTGAAGCATTAGGTGATGATAAATTTTGGCGATTTAGGATAGGTATTGGTAGACCTCAGGAACAAAGAGGTGTAGAGCATTTTGTTTTAGACAAATTTACTCATCAAGATCATTCAAAAATTCGTGAGACTTTAAAACATGTATCTAAAGCTATAGAAATGGGTTTAGAAATAGATCTTTTTTCTGCCATGAATAAATTTAATAGTAAATAGTTCTTAGTTTTGTTATATTATCTTCATGCAACAAGTTGGTAAAATTTTAGAAAAATTTAATCCTCAAAAAGATAAATATGTATCTCGTGAATTTCAAACTTTTGGTTTATATCTAGCCGAAAATTTAGATGATATGAAACATAAAAGTTTATATATAAAACTTGCTAAAACAACTCATAGAAGTATTTTAGAAAAGGCTCTTTCATTTGTTTCAGATAGTAATGCTAAAAATAAAGGAGCTCTATTTATGTGGAAATTAAAACAAATAAAAAATGCCAAAGGTTAAAGATTAATTATGATGATTCATATTATAGTTTCAGGTTTTGTGCAGGGTGTAGGATTTAGAAAATTCATTAGATATGAAGCTCGAAAATTAAATTTAACTGGTTTTGTACGTAATATGCCGAATGAAACTGTGGAAATTGTAGCTTTTGGAGAAAAAGAAAATTTAGAAAAATTAATAGCAAAAGCTAAAAAGGGCTCATTTATAGCAGAAGTTAAAAATGTAGATATTGAATGGAATAATTCAGAAAATACATCAGATGAGTTTTTAATAAAAAAAGATTAACTTTAAAACGTTTAATTTACTTATTGCAGGTTACATCTCCAGTTGAACTATTTACGCTAAAGCTATTATTATTTAAAGCACAATCTACAGCTGTTTTAATAGAAGTATAAGGTAAAGCTCCCACTAACATTTGTCCATTAATGAAGAAAGTAGGAGTGCCATTTACTCCAGCTTTTTGTCCATCGGCTAAATCTGCATCTACATTTTTTTGATATTTATTAGAACTTAAGCAAGTTTGAAATTGTGTAGTATTCATACCTAATTGTCCAGCTATATTAGTTAAATCAGTTACGTTATACATAGATGTGTCAGATTCATCAGGTTGATTTTCATAAAGATAATTATGCATATCCCAGAATTTACCTTGTTCATTAGCACATTCTGCAGCATTAGCCGCTACTATAGACGATGGACCTAAGAAAGCATAATGTCTAAAATAAAAAGCTACCTTTCCGGGTTTAACATAATCATTTATTAAGGATTGTTCAGCACCTTTATAAAATTGATCACAGAAAGGACAACGAAGATCAGCAAATTCTACTATTTTAACTTTAGCATTTTTATTACCAAGTGCTGGTAAATGGCCTACGCTGACATTTACTTTCTGTCCTTCTTGAGGTCCCGCAGTTGTAGGTTGAGCCTGATTTCCTGCTTGATAAGTACCACTATTTTGAGATTGAAGATACATAACTCGATCTACTAAAATCCCGATGAAAAAAACAGCTATAACTAAAAGAGCGATAAGGATAGGAGTAAAACCTTTGCCTTTTAAAAATCCTCCACTTCGGATGGTACAAGATAAACATTTACAACCTACAGGATGACCTGGTGTAGGTCCTGATACTTTCATCTCAGAAACAGTTTCATTTTTAACAGGAATACTAACAGAGGATTTTAAAGTTTTCTTTTTAGCAGTTGGCATAACAAGTACTAAATAGTATTAAATACTTTTAAGAAGTTGTCAATAAGTAAGTTTACATTTATACTATACTCAACTCGTTTTGCTTATATAATTAGATTGAATTTGTAATTTTAAATTTATTGAAAATAAAGTATAGATGAGTTTTAATTTATGGAAGAAAATACTGAAAAACCACTCTCTTCACTAGCTACAGCACTAGTGAACGTTACTAAATATAAACATAATCCTCTTCACGAACCTAAGATTTCAGTTAACAGGCTTGTCTCAGAGGTGGCTAGCTGGTATGAAAAACTCCGAAACGCCATGGAACTCAGTGATGAATCAGTTATTCTAAAAAATGCTATTGAACGCATTTTAAAAAGAAGATTACTCTTGGGTGGTACAGGAGAGAAAACTGCAGAACCTTTACTTCGTGAGTTAGTTTGGGCTAGATATTTCCCTGATAACAGTATTCCTCAGAGTTTTATAGGTAAAACAGCAAAAATAATTGATTTGTATTTAGAACTTAAGCATAAACTGCTTTCTAAAAAAAGTAATCTTTCAGATGTAGTAATTAATGAGTGGATATTACAATTTATGTCGTCTGAAATTTCTATTTTTTTGGCTCCTAATTTAGATCGCGAAGCAATGTGTAATTTTATGTATCATATCTTAAAAGATAGTGTGTATATAAAAGATGATACTCAGGAAACTAAAAATGTACAGGTTTATATTTCTGTTAGAAAATCCTTTGCTAAAGATGATTTAGCATTCCTTAGATTTTATCTTTTTAAACAAATTTTTCCTAATTTAAATAGTTCTAATGTATCCAGCGCAGCAGAAAATTTTGAGAGTATTTATAAAGAAATAAACAGACAATTGTCCTATAAATTAAAAGAAAAAATTTATGTTTATGTTAAGCGTCAAACTCCTGTTTTTTTCATTCTAGAGGATGTTCTTAAAACTCATAAAAATAACATATCGTCTCTTTTAGAAGATAATAATGAGTTAGGAAAAGTAGTTATAGAAACCTGTGCTAAAAAATATGAAGGTATAAAAACTAAAGTAAGGAATGCTATTGTTAGAAGTGTCATTTTTATTCTTTTAACTAAAGTTGTTTTTGCCTTTTTAGTGGAAGGGACATATGATAAATTTAAGTATGGTCATATTGAATGGACTAGTTTTATTATCAATATAGTTATTCCTCCTATTTTAATGATTATCGCTAGCTTCTTTATTAAAACTCCAGGTATTGATAATTCTAGAAAGATTTTTGAGAAAATAAAGTCAGTCTTACATGAAGAAGATCCAAATTTAGCTCCTACTTTAACGCTAACTTTAAATCCCCCTAAAAAATGGTCTTTTCTTTCTTTTATTTTTGGACTTTTATGGTTTGCTACGTTTGTACTAAGTTTCGGACTCATTCTTTGGATTTTGAACAAACTGCATTTTAGTTTCGTTAGTCAGGGAATTTTCGTATTCTTTATAGCTGTAGTTTCATTCTTAACTTATGATATTTCATTAAAAGCGCATTCTTATACTGTAGATCGCGGACAAGGAATTTTGACTCCTCTGATTGATATATTATTCTTACCTATAGTGAAAGTTGGTATGAAATTAACTGATGGAATTTCTCAAATTAATATTTTAATATTCGTTTTTGATTTTTTAATTGAATCTCCTTTTAAAACTATCTTTTCATTTTTTGAACAATTATTTTCATATTTACATACTAAAACTGAAGATTTAGAGTAGCTATGAAATTTACAAATACCAATTTCACATTTAATAACAGACAGAAAGAAAAAATGGCAGATATTTTTGCTAATTTAGCTTTGTTTTTTACAATTACAATTCTTACACCCCTTTTTATAAATTCTCAAAAAATCGATGTAAGTTTATTTTTAATAGGGTTAATATTTGCTATTGTAACTTTTTTAATAAGTGTGTTAATATTAAAATGAATATGAATATAGAATATTTAAAAACATTTTATTTATTTAGTGGAATTATTGTAGGTTTTTTAATTCTTATTTCACTTCCTACTATTATTGATAATTTTAAAAATCCTAAGCATAGAACAAGGAAATCATAATTATGGCAGATTTAGTTTTAACAGATCAAAATTTTGAGGCAGAGGTTTTAAAATCAGATATGCCAGTTCTAGTAGATTTTTGGGCAACATGGTGTGGGCCATGTAAAATAGTAAGTCCTACTGTTGAGGCACTTGCTGGAGAATATCAAGGAAAAATGAAAGTGAGAAAAATGGATGTGGATCAAAACCCACAGACATCTGAAAAATATGGAATAATGAGTATTCCCACTTTAGCTTTCTTTAACAAAGGTGAAGTAGTAGGAACATTAATTGGTGCTCAGCCCAAAGAAGCCATTAAAGCTAAAATGGATCAGATTTTAGCCTCAAAGTAGCCTCAAACAGTATTGTTTTTTGTCGCCAAATTTGCCTAGAAATGATATAATACATATGTCGGGGATGAATAAGATTTCGACAATTAAGCTCTTTAAAAAATTGCAAGCAGACGTTGATTATTCGTCTTAAAACAGATCAAAAATTAAATGCTAAAAATAGCATGAAAGGCTTAGAAGCTAGAGTAGCAATGCTCGAAGAAAAGCTCGCAGCTTTGAAAGAAGCAAGAGCATTCGCTTTTAATGCTCAACCTCTTAGATTAGCATACGCTATCTAATGTTGTGTTCACATTTTTCTTTCTCAACGGAGAGTGTGGGCATAAACAAAGTTGAGAGAATTTTAAGAAGTTTTGGTTAGGGCTTTTTAATAGAATTTATTAACCGGGTTTGATTTGGTTTGTTCATTTTAAAAAAAATCAGACTTAACTTTAAATGAACTAAGCTTGTAGAAATTTTCTAAAAAACTTTTTTGGACTGGGGGTCACACCCCCACATCTCCACTCTTCGTTCTTAATAGGCATTAAGAACTTCGAAGTGGCACAGCCACAATTAATAGTTTAATAATGGATGTTTTCTAAGAAGAGTGTCCCGAAAGTAGTTCTGCAGTACAGAACGAAGTGGGACATTTTTGTTATTATTAAATATGTGTATTACTGTTATATTCTTCAATTAAATAATAAAGAATTTTATCATGGTTATTCTAATAATCTAAAAGAAAGATTAAAAGATCATAAACAGGGTTTAGTTTCTTCAACAAAAAATCTCCAGCCAATTAAATTAATTTTTTATGCTGCTTTTAGTTCTAAAATGAAAGCTTTGGAATTTGAACAATATTTAAAAACAAATTCAGGTTTTGCGTTCAGGAACAAAAGATTGATAGATAAATAAATTTAATTTAAAAATTTTGCTCTCTGGCAAAACATAGTCCATAGACTCTTTTAAATCCATTTCTTTTTAAAACATTAGCAGCTTCGAGTAATGTGGAACCAGTAGTTAAAACATCATCGACTAAAAAAGCTGAGTTTAGTTTGTTATTTTGACGAGATCCTTCGCGTTGCTCAGGATGATAAAAATATTGAATATAACGATTATTTATTCCAAAAGCATCTTTCATATTTTCCTTTCTTTCTATTTTTGATAGTCCAAACTGTGGTTTGGTTTCTTTAGTTCTAATTAATAGATTTACAGTTTGTAATCCTAATCTTTTACTTAAATTTTTAGCTAAAAGTTCTGATTGATTATATCCACGCTGTCTCATTTTAGATGAGGAGAGAGGAATGGGAATTAAAACAGGATTATATTTTTGTGAAATGTTAAAAAGCATTTCATTTTGGATAAAAACTTCATAAAACAAGTCGCTTACTTCTGAAATCAAATCAGAAAGAAATGGTTTATATTTTAGTGCATAAACTATTTTTCTAACTTGGAAATTAAATACTACAGCAGAAAAACAAGCATCTATACTATATCTAGTAAAGCATTTAGGATGAGTAATGCCATTCATGGAAAGATTATTACAAACAGCGCAGATAGGTTTTACGTTATATGAAATTTTAGAAAAGCAGTTAGTACAAATGTATTCTCCAGCTTTTTTACAAACTACACATGTTTTAGGAAAGAAAAAATCCATCAGGGGCATATAAATAAAATATCAAATTTCAAATGACAAATTTTAAATAATTTAAAAGCTAGCGGAGAGGGTGGGATTCGAACCCACGGTACCTTGCGGCACGGAGGTTTAGTAAACCTCTGCACTCGGCCACTATGCGACCTCTCCTAGTTTAGTAATTATATCAACTAGAGGATTTGAAGTAAAAGCGAGCGGAGGAGACAGGACTCGAACCTGCGCGAGCCTTTCGACTCAAGAGTTTAGCGAACTCCCGCAATGGCCACTATGCGACTCCTCCTTAAGAATAAAGTGATTATAACTATTTTTCTACTGCTTGTAAAAACTCTTAACATTAAGCTATCTTTAAGTTATATAAAGTTATTATAAAAGAGGTGATTATTAATGAATAAATATTTAGCGATTGTTCTAATAGTAATTGCGTTTTTAATTGGTGGATTTATTGGGTATAAAGTGGAAAAAATAAAGTTAGATAATTTGATGATGACTATGCAAACAGGATATCAAAAACAAATTAATGATTTAAATGCAGTCATAGCACATGAGCAGTTGATGAAATTAGTACCAACACCAACAGTAATGGTGCACTAAATTAAATTATTAAATATTTATGTTATTATTAATCGGGGTCCTGCCAAGTGTTTCCCTCCCAAAAGTGCTCACTAGGTAATTGCTTCGCAATTAAATCGTTGCGCGCTATTGGGATCCCTTCCGCACTTGTCACCCCTTCACGTTCTTTATGATTTTATTAATTTTCTTTGCATTTTTGGCAGGATTTGTAACAGTACTTACTCCCTGTATCTGGCCGCTTTTACCTATAGTTCTCTCTGGTAGTATTGGTGCAGGCCATAAAAGACCTTTGGGAATAACGCTAGGTGTAATCATTAGTTTTTATGTTTTTACACTTTTTCTATCATACTTAGTTAATATTTTTCATTTGGATCCAAATATCTTAAGAATTATCGCAGTTATAATTTTAGTTATTTTGGGTTTATCTCTTATTATCCCTCGTATCTCGGCGATGATTGAAACAGGATTAAGTAGATTATCCGGTATATTTGGACAAAGAAAAAATAGTGGAAATGGTTTTGGTAGCGGATTTATAACTGGTTTATCATTGGGGATAGTTTGGGCACCATGTGCTGGTCCTATTTTGGCTAGCATCGTAGCTTTAAATGCAGTAGGTAAATTTAATTTATCAGTGGTGTTAGTTAGTTTGGCTTACGTTATAGGAGTAGGTATTCCGCTTTTTATATTTTCATATTTTGGTCAAAAACTTTTTACTAAAACTCGCTTTTTATCTAAATATCTAGAAAAAATTCAACAGATTTTTGGAATCTTAGTGCTGCTTATGGCGCTAGCTATTTTTACGCATTATGATACTTATTTAGAATCTCAACTTTTAAATGCTTTTCCTATTTTTAATTTAAACGGCTTTGAAAGTTCTTCTGTAGTTAGTAATGAATTAAATCAACTTAAAGGCAATTTAGATAATTCTAATGGGCAGTTGGATAATTCATCTTTATTTAACTCTAATTATCCTGCGCCTGATTTTATTGGTATTACAAAATGGTTAAATTTACCAAAAGGACAAAATAGTTTAAGTTTAAAAGATTTAAAAGGGAAAGTAGTTTTAGTTGATTTTTGGACTTACACTTGTATTAATTGTATTCGTACACTACCACATGTCACTACTTGGTATGACAAATATAGTAAATATGGATTTATAGTAGTAGGTATTCATACGCCTGAATTTGAATTCGAACATGATACAAATAATGTTTTATCAGCTATAAAAATGTATAACATTCACTATCCAGTAGGGCAGGATAATAATTATGCCACTTGGAATAACTATAATAATCAATATTGGCCAGCTGAATATTTAATCGATACTAATGGAGTAGTCCGTAGGACTGAATTTGGAGAAGGTGAATATAATCAAATGGAAACGGCTATTCAAGATTTACTTAAAGAAAACGGGAAAAACGTTAACTTAAAACTTTCTAACATGCCTGATACTACCCCTAAACAAGAGTTATCTCCAGAAACCTATTTAGGATCTAATCGTATGCAATATTATTATCCAACTGGAAGTTTAGTCAGTGGTTCACAAAATTTAACATTAGATAATAGTTTAAGTGAAAATTCTTTTAGTTTAGGCGGTAGTTGGATTATAAATGGGGAATATGCTCAAACAGGAAATAATGCTAAATTGCTTTATAATTTTTATGCTAATAATGTTTACTTAGTTTTAAATTCAGGACAGAATAAAATGCCTACAGTTAAAGTTTTATTAGATGGAAAACCTATTTCTGATTCACAAGCAGGCGCAGATGTTAAAAATGGGGTAGTAACTATTGATTCTGATCGACTGTATAATTTAGTTAATTTACATGGTAATACTTCTAATCATATTCTAGAATTAGATTTCTCAAATGCAGGTACGCAAGCATTCGCATTTACATTTGGATAAGATTTTCTGTCATCCTGAGTATCAACGAAGGATCTATACTATTAAGCTCGCAGTATGTATTTGAAAAGACGCTCGGAACATTTGTTTGTAATTAATGTTTGTTTCTCATTCTCGCTCTTGAGAGTTTGCTACCAAACTTAAATTCTAAAATAATTACACAGCAAACTTTCAACGCGTTTTAAAATACATACATGCTCGCTTTAACAATTACTAAATCGAGATAACCATTTTGTATCTTGTTTCTTGGAATTTGTGATGTTATTATTTTTCCTCTTTATCCTAAATCCTAAATACTCTATACTAATTACTACTTATGTACGATTTAGTAATTGTTGGGTCTGGTCCTTCTGGTTTAACTGCTGCTATTTATGCCACACGAGCAGGATTTAAAGTTTTAGTAGTAGCTGGTGTTAAATGGGGTGGGCAATTAATGTTAACCACTTTAGTGGAAAATTATCCTGGTTTTGAAAATGGAGTTCAGGGACAGGATTTAATGTTTACTATGCGAAAACAGGCAGAGAAATTTGGTGCAGAAATAGTGGAAGCTGATTTCCCAGAAACGGATTTTACTACTTTTCCAGAAGGTGGACCATTTAACTTTAAACTAGGAGAAAGAGAAATTGAAACTAAATCTATACTGGTTGCTACAGGTGCTGATGCTAAAACTATAGGCGTGGAAGGTGAAAAAAGACTTTCTGGTCGTGGTGTTTCATACTGTGCTACTTGTGATGGTGCATTTTTTAGAAATAAGAATGTCATAGTGGTAGGTGGTGGAGATTCCGCTATGGAAGATGCGACTTTTATAACTCGTTTTGCTACTCATGTAACTTTAATTCACAGAAGAGAGGAATTTAAAGCTTCTAAAATTATGTTAGATAAAGCTAAAGCTGATCCTAAAATTTCATTTTTATTAAATTCTGAAATTACGGAAGTAATAGGTGAGAATAAAGTAGAGAAAGTAAAAATAAAAAATAATAAAACTTCTGAAGTAACTGAAATGCCCATTGATGGTGTTTTCGTAGCTATCGGTCATAATCCTAATTCTAATGTTTTTAAAGGTGTGGAAGTAAAAGATGGAGGTTATGTGAAAGAATTTGGTCATTCAGAAACTAATATAAAAGGGATTTTCGTTTCTGGTGATGTAGCAGATGATCACTATAGACAGGCTATTACTGCAGCTGGCTACGGTTGTCAGGCAGCTTTAGATATACAAAGATTTTTAGAAAACAAAAGCTAAATCTTCTTATTTGTTATCCTGAGTGTAAACGAAGAACCTCTATTCTTTAGCTCGCAGAATCTGCTTGCTATATTTTGTCCTAATTCATTCTTCATTATCTAATGCATCTGTCTTATAATACTCTTGTAATCTGCTTGTTAAAGCTTGGTTAGTTTAATATCAATTAATTTCTCTTGACTTAAGCCATAATAACACTCAGAATAAAATTATGGATGATAAAAATTTAAATCAACCAGTTTCACAGGTAACAGATCAAACAAATCAGTCAATGTCAGTAGCTCAAGATCCTGTGAATCAACTTGTTGAATCACCAGATCAAGGAATAGAAATTCCTGAGGAAATTAAAAAATTCCTAGAAGGAATTATGGTGGAAGCAAAGATCAATACAGATGATGAAGAAATGAATAAAGAAACTTTAGAAGATCTTTTTATGAGAATGGTAGAATTTATAAATCTAAAAATTGTGGATGCAGTGCCAGAGGATAAGCTAGAAGGATTAAATGAATTATTGCTAAAAAATGCCGATCAAGAGGAAATTGATAATTATGTGGAAGAAGCACTTCCAGACGCACAAAATGTTTATAACAGAATTATGCTTGAGTTTAGAGATATGTATTTAGGAAAAGGTATATATCAAAACCTCGAGGATTCACCGGAAGCGGTTAATGTGAAATAAAATATGTATGGCAGAACATGTACAAACACCAGATTCTTTAAGAACTCAAATTAAACAGGGTTTTCTTCAACGCGAAGCTCAAAGACAAGAATTCAGAGGTAAAGCTCGTGAAATGGGAGCCAGAGGTTTCATGCGAGCTAGAATTAGTTTTGAGCGTGCTGTTTCAGGGATAAAAATGTTTATTCAAGGTGATACTAGAGAAACTAAAGCAGCTACGACCAAAGAAATTATTGAAAAAAGATTGGAGGGAGAGAGAATTATCGGTCTTAAATTTGCCAGTCGCAGTGTGAAAGAATTAGGCTTAGATGATTTAGAGCAAATAAAACAAGATCAAGCTCGTTTTGAAGAACTTCAAAATAAACAAAAGCTTACTAAAAAGGATAAAAAAAGGCTTAGAAAATTAGAAAAAAAGAGTAATCGTATTTCAGAATCAGAGCAAGCAGAAAAATTAATGCTTGAAAAAAGAAGTGGTAATACTCAAAAACTAACACGAGAAGAACAAAAAGAACTTAATAGATTAATTCGTAAGAGAGCTTTAGGTTCAGACATTATAGTTGCTACAGAAGCAGATATTTTACGTGAAGCTTCTAAAAATGGAGAATGGATTAATTCATGCGATAAAAAACTTAGCGAGTTAAAAGCTAAAAAAGAAAATGGTGAAAAATTAACTAGAGATGAAAAAAGGAGATTAAACAGACTTAGAAAAATAACTAAAAATGCTGATAGATCAGAATTGGATACCAAAGCACAAAAAGCTAAAGCAACTAAAGAATTTTTAGCTAGCGTTACTGAAAGCATAAGAAAAACAAATAAACTAAAGGATATAAATGCTAACAGGTTATTAATTGAAAATGCTTTAAGTAGTTTATCCTCTAACAGTGAAGAAATTAAAAGACTACAAGCGTTAGGTTTAATAGATGCTAATCAAAAACCAAGTAGTGAATTTTTAGCTAGCATTATTTTAGCGGCTGAAGAAGCAGGGAATAATGAAGTCACAGTAGAGAATATTACTCAGAATTTAAATAAAGCTGCTATCCGTAGTCAAATAGAATTGAGAAGATTTGGAATGCAACAGCATTTAGAAGAAATGGAATTAAAATGGTCTCCATTTAGAGCTAGAGTAACACGTAACTTAGTCACCAGTGCGAGAAGAATAGGTAATATGGCTACTTTTGCTGCTATTAGTGCAATAGCTAAGTTAAGTTCACCAGCGATTGGTTTCTTAGGTACTCAAGCGGCTATTTATCTACGCTATCAGATAAGAAGAAAAATGATAACTGGTCATGAAGTTAATTTATCTAGAGTAAAAAATATTCATGGTAAAGAATTAGGTGCTCAACTAAATGGGGGAGAAGCATATAAGAAATTACTAGATATTGCTAGAAAACAAGGTGAAAAATCTGCTAAGCATAAAGCTCTAGTAGGTGCTGTTTTTGGCGAATTATTTGCTGGAGCTGGTTTTGTAGATCAATTAGCTGTGGTTGAAAATGCAGCTAATTGGTTAGATCATACCAATGTAGTACAAGTTTTAAATAATATTATAAATAGTGCCGCAACAGATGTAGATCACACTGCAGTAGGGCATGAAATAGCGAGTATATTAGGTGTTCATCCCACAGAGAACATGCCTTCGCAGTTAGCTGTTAATGGTGATCTAAAATCAGCTGATTTAAGTACTTTAGTTTTTAATCATCAAGTCTCAGGTACTCATGCAGCTATTTTAGAAGGACGTACTGTATATATTCCCGAAGGCGCCAAAATCGTAGAAAATAATTTAGTTGATTTAAAAGGAAATGTTTTAGCAGAACATTTGAAAGTAGATCAATTAGGAAAAGTTACTGGTTTAGAGTCAACAGCGCTTTTAACTCAAATGCAATCAGCGCCTGAAATAGCGAATATTCCAAATGGGTCATCTATAGCAGAAATGAGTATTAATCATCACGATTATTCATTTGGTGTACCTCAAAATATAGAAAACTATGCAACTAGTCATGGTTTAAAAGTAGAATGGGTTAAGATTGGAACTAATAAATTTCAACTAGAAGGGGTAAATACTAATAATGGCGAAAGTATGAGCTTTGGGATACTATCTTCAGATAGTGGAAATTTAAAAGGAATATATGGTGATCAACTTCATTTTGATTTTCAACCAACTGCGGTAGAAGGTTTAGATAAAACTGGTAATTCATGGTTTATGATAGTTGATGGAAATCAAAGTGCCAATAATTTGGATATTAGCAATTTACATTCTTTAGGTGATCCCAGTAAAACTTTTGGTCAATTAATTCAAGAAAAAGCAACTAGTGAAAGTAACTTGAACATTTTTTTTGGGAATCGCGTGGAACAAATAGATGGAGTAGGCATTCATTTAAACGATGGACAATTTGTTTCTACGGATTTTTCCCATTTACCTTCTGGTATAAATTTACCCCCAAATGTTTCTATTCCCTCAAATTCTTTCATAATAGAACAGGGAAATAATTGGTATTACGGTCATATAGATGGTAATAAAATTAATTTATATAATGGTACAGACATTCTACATAACTCTAAACTTTTTACTCCCAATAGTAATGTTTTAAATATTTTAAAATCCAATGAAAAAGTAATAGGTCATTCTTCTCTTAATACATCAGCTACTAATTATCCAATTTATGCAGGTGGTCATGGAGAAGTAAGTACTGCTTCTAATCCAATAGTAAAGGCATTTGAACTATCACGTGAAGGTTATCACCAGGTTAATGTTTTCGAAGTAGGGAATAATTTACCATCATCTGCTTCACAAGCGACAGGTTCGGCTACTGGTAGTGCATCAGGTTTACCTTTTGGAATAAATTTGGAAAATCCAATAGACGCTCTTAAAAATCCTTTAAGCGCAGCAGCGAGAGGAGATGAAGTACTAGCTGGTTTAACTGGAGTTAATGGTATAGCAGAAATAGTGAGACAAAAAACACTTAAACCTAACGATAATGGACAAGTGAGCGCAGTCAATAGTACTGCTAGAGTAATTAGAAATATGGGAATACCGGGAGTAGCTAATGCAGTAAGATATTTTGGCACTGTAGATAATAGGTCTAGAGAAAGAGCTTGGCAACGTACACAAGGTGCAGAATTTTTTAGAGGTGTTTCTACAGCAGATTTAAAAACTCTTTATCATGAATTGTCTGGCGCTGATATGCCGAATAGAAATTTTTTAGAAAGAGCTAGTATTATTAATTGGTCTTCTAATGGTTTTGCCAGACGTAGAGTAGCAGATTTACTAAGAAGTAGTGAGTTTAATTTATCACCTGAATTAATTGGTATGGGAATTTATGACTGGGGAGGTACAGGATCATTAAAAGATGCACTTAATAAAAGAGCTATACCCATAGCCCAATTAGATCATAAAGCTGATTTGTTTCCTAATGGAACAGGTGGAAGAACAACTGGTGTAGGAGCAGGGGGATACTTTGGTGCACATCCTGAGTTATTAGATAATATGGCTTTAGCCATTCCTGCCTCATATCCATCAGGTACTACTTATAATCCTGTAGCTAGAACTTTAGTAGAAACTCTAAATTATAGAGCAGGTGCTAATGCTCAAACTACCAGCGCCACTTTACTCACAGATTTAGCAGCAGCGAATAATGATGTAGAAGTATTAAAAGCTTTAGATAAAGCGATTCCCGCTGCTGATTGGACAGAAGTATTAAATAGAGGGACTGCAGGTAGCAATTGGCCGAGTGCCATGACTAACTTAGGTATGAATGGGCTAAGTTTTAACACCTTTATATCCTGGTATAATGGTCAAAATCCACCACCAGCTACGCAATTGGAACCGAAATTAATATTAGAAAAATTAAGAGATAAAGGATGGACTGCAGCTACTAATACTTATTCTAAGATTGATCAAAATGCCTTAAATGAAGTTTTAAGAAATGAAATTCCAATAGAAGCCAGAGCAAAGTTTTTAGTAGAAAAAACAATTGATAACGCATTAGTGAGTGGAGGACTTACTCCTGCTAGCACTATAGATCACATAATTGATGGATTAACAAATGTACCTGGAGTGCTAAAAAACTTCTTAGTTCTTAATAATCAGCAACTAAACGGTCAGGAGTTTGTAAATACTGTAGATTATGCCAGAAATTATTTTAATACTAAGTCAGGAGCTACTTTACCTGCGCTTACTGATCAAAATAAGATAACAATTGCTATAAATGGTGTAAAACATTTTGCACCACCTACGGTTCTACCTGCTGGATTTACAGCACCTCTTCATCCTGTAGAAAAAGCCCGTTGGGTAGTAGAAGCAGCTAATCCTACAGGAGCAAACGCAGATAACGTAAAAGTTTCAGCAGCGTTAAGAACTAATGATATTATAAATCGCATAAATGGTAGTAATTGGCCTGATACAGCAGAAACCATTTTAGATGCAAGAGATGCACTCCTTATTCCAGCGACTGCTGGTGGAGCTACTTTAATAACAGATGCTGATCACTTTAATTCTGCACTAAACGCAGAAATGCGAAGATTAGGATTGCCTTTAACAAATGCTCATGATGTAGCTCGGGAAGTTTATAATGCCATGCCCCATGGAACTCCAGCCGAAATTTCCGAAGCTCTAGATACAGCGCTAAATAGTACTGGAATAGAGATTAATAATGGGATTGATTACCAAACCTCTCCGCAGGGACGTAATATTGTTGATGCCATCCTACTAAGTGTCGATGAATTATCTAATATACCAATTTCCGCAGAAATCATGAGTGATGCAATAGAAAAATACTTTACTCCTTTAGATGAAGTGCGTAGAAAACAGATTATAGATAGATCTCTAGATGCTACTTCTATACTTGGTGGTACAACTTCAAATATTATAAGGGACGTATTTATTTTAACTGGCAAAGAACCAGAGTTAATTATATATGCTTCTAAGGAATTAAATACTAATACAGCAGGAAAAATTACTACATGGAATGCTATAGATAGATTTGATGATTTTGAACCAATTCTCACAGGGCCTAATGGATTAGGATTTACATTGGCTAATAACTTAGATTTGATTGCCGCAGTTTTTATTAGTTTAGATAAAAATTCAGCAAGTAGACATGGAGAATTTGAAGCTTTTGATAAATTTGCTACGACGGAAGAACAAATGGTTATGGTGGCTAAAGGTTTAGTAGATGCTAGTAGTACAGATGAGAATATTAGAGCTGCTGCAGAAACAAAAAGAACTACTCTGGGTTTAACTCCTAAACAAGTAGCAGAAAAGGCTCAAACTATGGCTGCTTTATTAGGTAGTAATGATAATAAAATAGCCATATTAGCTTCTGGTTTTAAATTTAATGATATAAATGATCCAGCCAATACTGCTCAAAGAGATGAATTGTTTGAATTAGTTGATACCTTAACTACTACAGCTAATCCCGATGCATTTAAACAAATTAGAGCTGAAATGCAAATATTCTTTGATACTAATCCTTCTTATAGAGATGAAACAGTAATTAAACACCTACTTTATTTAGGAAGTAGAACTTTTGGTTTAAGTACAGAAGCGGACGTTCAAAAGAGTATAAAAATAGCTATAGCTGGAATTGGGGCTAAATCTAGGGCTCCTTTACAAGGAGATTTAATTAAATGGGTTAATGAAGAATTAACGACACAGAATGGTGGTACAATGCCCACTATTGGTGATACCGTACCAAATTTATTAAATTCTATAACATAACCTATGGCAGAAGCACTTTTAAATATTGAAAACTTAAATCAAAAACAAATTGTTAATAAAGCTGGATTAATAAATCAGTATAAAACTCAATGTCCAACTTTAATGCAAAAAGTTAAAACAGACTTACAAGGAGTAGTATCTATTCTAAATGGTAATACAATTGATGATGCTTTAAATGCTGCAAGCGGTAAGCTTAGACAAGAAAGTAGAATGTTTGAAAATTCAGGAAGAAGCGCTGCTGCTTCTGGTGGGAATATGGATTTTTTACAAAATCATCCAGAAATAAAAGCTCTTCAACAAATGTTATCTGATCCAAGTATCAATGCTAACCCCGGGTTAATGGCAGAATTAACTACTTTAATCGATCACATACAACAGGGTGTAATTAATAGACTAAGAGCAATTTATCAATCAGCAAATAATCAAGCAGTTCCTCAAGTGTTAAGCGATGCATTTGATCAACAATTTAATCATGTAAGAGCTAATGCAGGATTAACTGCTAAAAGACCCCAAGCTCAGCCAGTTCTACCTCCTCCTGCGGCAGTTCCCCCTATTAATAACATTAACCAACCACCTCCAGCACCAATTCCTGTGCCTCAACAAAATCCTATTAACGCGCCTCTTCCACCCGTTGCTCCGCCACAAGCAATTCCAGCTTATTCCATTCCAACAGCTAAACCATTTGATTCTACGCCTATTATTCAGCCTCCTCCTGCGCCAGAGGGCGTATTTGATGCCAAAGTAGAAAATCAACGTATGGTCGATATTATTGAAAAAGCTAAAAAAGAATTAGCTAATATAAGTCAATCTGTAGAGATGGTAAATAGATTAAAAGGAATTCCTGATACAGATCTTTTACTTTCTCTAATAGATTTTTATGATTTATTAGGAGTTAATATGAATACCTCCATTGACGATATTAAGAAAAAATATAAAAAATTAGCTATGATTTTACATCCAGATCCTTCAGGTACTTCTGATGATAATTTTAAAATTTTACAAGCAATAGGTGCTGTTATATCAGATCCTGCTAAAAAGGATCTTTATGACAAATACCACTTATATTTAGGTTTGCTATATGAGTTAAATAAAGGTAAAAATACTGAGTTTACAGCTAGTAAAGTAATACTTCTTTTATGTAGAAGATTGCAAGATATCAATGCTGAAACTTTATTGTTATTAGCTAAAGGCCAAAACGCAGTAGATAATAAAACTCCTGATGCCATTAGAGGAAGATTATACAATGATATTTTAGGTTTAAATATTACGCCTGATATAGTAGCTAAAGCTTTAAATAGTAATGACATGCAAGATGCTGCTAGAAAACTATTTGGTATAAATAATCCCCACAATTTACCACCGCCTCCGACAGTCTTTACTGTTTAAATTTTTTTATCACTTAACCCATTGACACAGCCTATAACTCATGGTAATATCAGTATTGAAATCAGAAATTTGTTTATGCAATTTACCCTTAAATATTTCAATTCTTTTTCTAACTAGGGAATCTTGTCTGCATATTTCTGACTTCTTGACAATTTTTTAGTGGATTTTTTGCGTTGACTGTTGGCAAAAAGCATAATTAATTTTATCGCAGTCTGCCACAAGCTATAAGCAACTGTTCGGGCCTATAGCACAGCTGGTAGTGCGCTTCATTTGCAATGAAGAGGTCAGCGGTTCGAATCCGCTTAGGTCCA
>PJMG01000016.1 GCA_003173895.1 Candidatus Levyibacteriota bacterium
GACTACTCTTGGGGGGCGAGGTACATATTTCTGCCCGACCTGTCAAGGCTAGAACAACGCATTGATTGCATTTTTTTTTGTGCTATAATTTTTAATTAAGAAGTATGGGGAGCAATTATGCAGAAAAAATTATAATAAAGGTCGGCGGATCTTTAATTGTTCCCAACGGGGGAATTAACACTGATTTCCTCAAGAATTTAAATAAGTTTGTTCGAGAACAGCTTGCGAAAAATTCTAACCGCCAGTTTTTTTTGGAAATTGGTGGAGGAGCTACCGCTAGACATTATCGGGATGCCGGAAAAGAAGTTATTGGAGAATTAACAGGCGAAGATTTAGATTGGTTAGGAATTCACGCCACCAGGATAACTGCACATTTAGTGAGAACTATTTTTCATGATATAGCTCATCCAAATATAATTGAACATTATGATATTATTCAAAAAGCTAGTGAACAATTAGTGATTGCATCTGGATGGAAACCTGGTTGGTCTTCAGATTATTGTGCTGCATTACTTTGTGAAGATTATGGATCATCACAAATGATTAAATTAACTCGAGTAGATTACGTTTTTACAGCAGATCCTAATATTGACTCTTCTGCACAACCTATTAAAAATATTTCTTGGGAAGATTTTAGGAAACTAGTTGGATATGAATGGAGACCAGGAATGAACGCTCCTTTTGATCCAATTGCTGCTAAAAAAAGTCAGGAGTTAGGTTTAAAAGTTGCTGTTTTAAATGGGAATAACTTTGAAAATTTAAATAATTTTATAGAAGGAAAAGAATTTATAGGAACCACCATAGAGTAGGATTTGCTGTAATTAGCCTATTCAACTTTGCAATTATAAATAGCTAATTATATACGAATTCCAAAATTGCAATTTTAAGTAGGATGAGTATATACTCCTTTCATGCTCGAATCTCTTACTCTGCAAAATTTCAGAACATATAAAAATAAAACTTTTAATTTCGGAACTAATTTAAATCTAATTATTGGAGAAAATGCCATTGGTAAAACCAATATCTTAGAAGCGATCTCACTACTTTCTACTGGTAAAAGTTTTAAAACATCTACTTATGAAAATGTAATTAGTTTTGAAGAAAGTTTTGGAAAAATTAAAGGAATAATTTTAGATGAAGATGAAAATCAAAAGATTTTAGAAATAAATTTACTTCAAAATCCACTTTCCAGAATTTCAAAAAGATATTTTGTTGATGGGGTACCTAGATTTTTAAAAAATTTTATAGGAAATTTTACTACCGTTCTTTTTACCCCTGATCATATAGAAATAATTACTGGTTCCCCTTCCAAAAGAAGAGATTTTTTAGATGAAGCATTAATTCTGTCACAACCTAAATATTACAATTTAAAATCTATTTATGAAAAGGCTCTTAAACAAAGAAATGCGCTTTTGGAAAAAGTTAAAAAAACAGGTTTTCGTGATCAGAAACTTTTTGATTATTGGGATAACCTTTTAATCGAAAACGGAAATAAAATAACTGAATTTAGATCAAAATTTATAGAATTTTTAAATACAGAAAATAAAAATATTTTTGATATTAACGTACAGTATGATAAAAGTGAAATTTCACAGGCACGATTATTTAAATATAAAGAAGCAGAAATAGCAGCTGGTAATACTTTAGTTGGCCCACAAAGAGATGATTTGAAAATTTATGGCAAGTTAAATTATGATTATAAAGAGTTAAAACAGTTTGGTTCTCGCGGGCAAAATAGACTGAGTGTTTTACAACTTATAGCATTACAGTTTGAATATATTAAAAATAATACTCAACAAATACCTACTCTTCTTTTAGATGATATTTTTTCAGAATTAGATATTAAAAATACTAAATTAATCATTGAAAAAATAAATGCTAAGCAAACTATAATTACTAGCACACCAAAAGAAATCGAACTTTTAGATAGAACTAATTTTTCAAGTATAATAGAATTAAATTAAGCCTGTATATGACATTTGATCCAAAAAACTTAAAACAACTCTATATACCTAAACAAAACGCTAGTAAAGGTGAAAATGGAAAACTTTTAATAGTTGGAGGCTCTCATCTTTTTCATGCAGCTTCACTTTGGTCTTTAACAGTCGCCTCACGTATAGTAGATATGGTTTTTTATGCTTCTGTTAAAGAAAATAATGAAATAGTAAATTCTCTTAAAAAGGAATTTAGAAACGGAATAGTAATTCGAAGAAATGATTTAGATCATTATGCTAAAGAAGCAGATTGTATTTTAATCGGACCAGGATTAATGCGAATTAACAATTCAGAATTAACAATTCAGAATTCAGAATTAAATTTGGAAAATATTAATACTTTAAAAGATGAAGGAGAACAAACTCTTTATTTAACAAAATATTTATTATCAAATTACCCCTCTAAACGCTTTGTAATTGATGCGGGAGCACTTCAGATGTTATACCCTGATTTTCTACTAAACTTGTCAAAAATGCCTATTCTAACCCCTCACAAAGGGGAATTTGAAAGACTTCTAGGAAAAACTCCTGATGTAAATAATATTCAAGAATTTTCTAAAAAATATAATTGTGTAGTTTTACTAAAAGGAGAAAAAGATTTAATAGTTTCTCCAACTGAACAACTTGAAATTACTGGTGGTAATCCTGGTATGGCTAAAGGAGGAACAGGTGACGTATTAGCAGGTCTTGTCGCAGGTCTTTATACCCAAAATGAAAATTCATTTTTAGTAGCCTGCGCTTCTAGTTTTATTAATAAAAAAGCAGGAGATCAATTATTTAAAACCATGGGTTTTTACTTTAACGCATCTGACTTAGCTAATGAAATACCTAAAGTAATGAAAAAATACTTATTAGATTAAAATGTTAGAGCGAGTATCAATGTACTTTTAAATAGCTTTGGAATTCGCTTTATTATAGTTCGAACATAGTGAGAACTTCTCGCTTCACTCGAAGAATATTTTTAGCGAATTTCATGAGTGAGAAATGAAGTAGATTTTAAGCTACAATTAAAGTTAGCGAACGTCTATTTAAAAGTATATGATACGAGCTATAAACTATTATTTTTCAAAGCTTCAATTCCTGGCAGTGTACCTTTCTCTATAAATTCCAACATCGCTCCTCCACCTGTAGAGATATGAGTTATTTTATTTAAATATTCATCTTTTGAGATAGCGCTAATTGTATCCCCTCCCCCTACTATTGAAGTACAATTCTCATTATTAGTAATAGCGTAATAAATAAAATCAGTCCCTCGTCTAAAATTAGGGTTTTCAATCATTCCTACAGGCCCATTCCAAATAATAGTCTTCGCTGTTTCAATTATTTCACCCCAAGCAGCTTCAGTTTCAGGACCTAGGTCATAAACTGCATAATTTTCTGGGAAATCTTTTAATCTAAAAACTTGATTTTTGTCTAAATCCTGTGGATCTGCTCCCAGTAAATCACTCGGCAATAATATTTCACTATTTTTTTCTTTAGCATATTTTAATAAATCTTGAGCAGTTTGGATTAAATCTGTTTCAAAATTTGTTTTTCCCAATTTAATCCCTTGGGAGGCTAAAAATGGATTAGCTAATCCTCCACCTATTAAAACATAATCTGCTATTTCTATAAGACGCTTTATTAAACCAATTTTATCTTTTACTTTTGCTCCACCAATTATTGCCACAAATGGCTTTTTAGGATTCTGAATAGCTGAAGAAATGGTTTTAATTTCTTTTTTTAATAACAAACCACCGTAGGAGGGTAAAAATTTAGGAATTCCTACTACAGAAGCATTATTTCTATGACTTACCGCAAAAGCGTCGTTAACATAAATATCTGCTAAAGCAGCCAAACTTTTACTAAATTGTTCATCATTATTTTTCTCACCAGGATAAAATCTTAAATTTTCCAGTAAAATAATTTCACCATTTTGTTGATTTTGGAAAGTTTCTTTAACTTCTTTCTCAAAATCTGAGACAAAAGTTATTTTAGTATTTGGCAAATATTTCTGTAAATCTGGCATAATTAATTTTAAAGATAAATTTTCATCTCGACCTTCAGGTCTTCCTAAATGTGATATTAAGATAATTTTATTTTTAGGCAATAAATATTTTATAGTAGGGATCGATTGCTTAATTCGCTGATCGTTAGCTATGGTGTGGTCAGGATTTAAGGAGACATTATAATCTACTCTAAGCAAAATTCTTTTATTCTCAATATTCTCTTCGTCAATATATTTTATATTACTTTCCATTTAAGTACTTTTCTGCTTCCATGAAGGATTTATTTTCTACTGTTACTGCATAAATTGCGTTGCAAAATTTGATAGCCTCATTTAAGCTTTTTTGATGAATATTTCTACCTGTTGCACTTCCTGCTGTGCCACCAATATGAATTTGATCATGTAAAGTTTTTAAAAATATTTTTGGGTCTTCACTCTCCCCGCCTGCACAAATAACTTTAGTTCTTCCTGCCGCTGCTACAGCTTGTTTTAACAGGCTAGCGTCTGCTTTATTTTCTTTTTTAGGAGCATTAACTTTTACGAAATCTGCTCCTAAAGTTGCTCCTACTCCAGCAGCCCCTGCAATAATATCAGGATCTTTTTCATCCTTTACTGCTGCTCCTCGAGGATACATCCAAAGAATAGTTAATAATCCATAGTATTGAGCGTTAGCGATTATTTTCGCAGCCTCACTTAACATTTGTGATTCAAATTCACTACCTAAATACACTGTATACCCTACTCCTACAATATTTAATTCTGATTGTTTTTTAAACTCTATAACTCTGGATACTTCATACCATGATTCGCTTAAAGGATCTTTTTGAGCTGTTTTAACCAAATTAGTTTTGGAATTTAGTTTTACCAAATATGGAACTTGCGGATAATCCATACCATATTTTGCTATTAATCCTAGCTGAGTACCAAAAACTCCAATTTTTGCTTTACTTGCAATTCTAAATAAATGTTCTGGATTATTATCTTCTTCTGAAATATTTTCTCCATAAAAATCATGATTTAAATGCTCTACCTTCTGATCACCGGCAAAAAGCATAAGTCTACCTGAAGAATGAGTTACAAGGTCATAATTTTTTATATATTCACTCTTATAATCTGGGGAAACAGTAAATGGAACTTTAATACCCATAAACTGATCATAAAACATTTTATATTTTTTGTCATGGGTAAGTTTCTTAATAAATGAATTGAAATGTATTTTTAAAGTAATATTTAAACTTTGTTATTTAATGTAGATTAAAATTATCGCTGTTTGTCTTTTCAATTTTTGGTGAATTGGAATTTTCTCTTTAGAGTTATTCAAAAATTTATCTATG
>PJMG01000018.1 GCA_003173895.1 Candidatus Levyibacteriota bacterium
CGTTCCAGCACCAATGGCTGTTAAAGTTAATGCTTCTGCTGTTTGCGTGCCAGATGTAGTAATAGTCCCAGTAGTCCAAGAAATTCCTGTAGCATTAGCAGCCGTAGTATTAGCCAATGTTCCAGAAATTCCCGTAGATCCTGATGCTATAGTTCCTAAGTTAATTTCTGTCCCAATTGTTCCTGAAAATGTTAATCCATTAGTAAGCGTTCCTGCACTTTGCTGAATTTGAATGCCATTAGTGGTTACACCACCTGATCCATTTTCTCTAACCAATAACCCATTTGTTGTAGTAGCAGATGTATTAGTAAGATTTAAATCTACTCCATCTGCTCCACCTTTAGACTGAGTAATATTAATAGCATTTGAAGCACTAGCATTAGTCGTAGCATTAATAGTTAAAGCTACTCCTGCTGTGGCTCCTGGAGAAAAGGTATTAGTATTGCTAAAAGTTTGAGAAGTACCAAGACCAGCTAAGGTGTCAGCGGAGGTAGGAAGAGTGTAAGTAGTGCCATTGGTACCTGTGAAACTTACACCATTAACCTGATTAGAATTAAATGCATAAGGAACTGCAGTAAGTCTTATTCTAGGAGTCATTTCATTAGTTTCTGTACTAACTTTTATTCCTAAATACCAAGTATCACTATTAAAATCTATACTTCCGGGAAGTGATGTGACGGCACCTAAAGCCACCTGAAAGATACCATTGCTAGTTGTTACAGAATCGGTTTCAGTCCAAGTATTACTTCCACCTGAAGAAACGTTATAAATACTAAAAATTAAACTATAACTTCCATCAGTTACGTTAGTTCCATCAGAATTAGTGAGTTTTCCCTGAAAATTAATTTGTTTATTTATCCCCGCAGCTGCTTGTGCTTTTTCTACTACAAACTGTGAACTATTAACTGTAAACTGTAAGATAAGGAAAAGTACTGGCAGAAACGTGAAGAATTTTACCCACGGAAAAACCACTTTTTTCCAAAGAGCTACCTTACCTTTTTTTGTGGGCAGTTTTTTCATATTCAGGCTATACTACTAATATTTAGTAAAATAATGTACCCTGTCAAACATTGACAAATACCTGTATAAAATTGTATATTCTTGTTATAAATTGTATATGTCGAATTCCTTACTTAGCGTGAAACAAATAGCATTCATATTGCAGGTTCATCCTTTATCTGTGCGCCGTTATATTAGAGATGGAAAATTAAAAGCTATAAAAGTAGGAGGTAATGTTAGGATAGAAGAAGAAAGTTTGAACAATTTTCATAAAAATATAGATACAAACTCTAAAAATAATATGATTTTAAAGAATGTGAAAAAATCCCCTGCTAAGCAATTTGATATTTCCGATCCTTTTTTAAGACTAGAAGGCAGAGGCGCAAGCCTTGAGTAGGCACAATAAGGGGTGACAGTTGTCGGAGGGCTCCCGCCAGCGCGCAAGTGAATAATCATGAACGAGCACTGCTGGGAAGGAAACAATTGGTAGGACCCCGCAAGATCCTGAAATAAATTCAGGATGACAAAATTATGTTAAGCAAAAAAATTTTCATCTCAGCTGATGTTTTTATAGCATTTATAAATAGACGGGATGCAAAGCATCTTCAAGCAGCTGCTTTGTTCCGTCTTTTCGCTCAGGATAAATATCAACTCTATACCAGTGTTTTAAATATAAACTCTGCATACGAAAAAATATTCGATATCATTAGTCCATCCGTAGGGAAAGATTTTTTACGAGGTCTATATCAGAGTAATATTAATATCCTCTACCCTGATGAAAATGACTATAGAAATTCTGTAAAAACTTTAATTGATTACGGTTCCTATGATTTAAAATTTTCTGATTCATTAATGAGCGTTCTAGCTAAAAGATTTGGGATAACACAAATTTGTACATTTGAATTTTTACATCAAATTTATGGAATAAAGCCATTCTATTTACCGATCTAATCCGAAAATAATATATGTCAAAACATAAACTAAAATATCAAAATATAAAAAAATGTATCAACAAACTGGTCATTTATAATTTAGCATTAGTCATTAACCTCTTTGTTTATTCCTTTATTTTCTTACCAAATGCATTAGGCAGCGAACCCTCTTCTACTAATTTTAAAATAGAAAGTTATAGTTTTGGTGGAGGTGGGATGAGCGGTGGATCATCAACTAATTTTAAACTCAACGGTGTTTTAGGCGAAGTAGAATCCGGACAAATTTCATCAACTAATTTTAAATCTGGCAACGGACTTTCATTTTTACAAACAGTAAATGTTCCCCCAGCTCCCACTTTTACTAATCCTTCTAATTACTATAATAAACTTTCAATCACTCTAAATAATGGTGGAAATCCTACAGATACTAAATTTGCTATAGCCATTTCACCTGATGCTTTTGTCTCTACTACTAAATATGTCCAATCTGATGATACTATAGGAAGTTCTGCCGTTTGGCAGACCAATACAGTTTGGGGATCTTCAGGTTTTACTATCATAGGTCTTACCCCTGGTACTACTTATACAGTTAAAGTTTCGGCCATGCAGGGCAATTTTACCCAAAGTGCTTACGGACCCACTGCCTCTGCTGCTACTATCAACCCTACTCTTAGTTTTAGTTTAAGCACTAACTCTTTAAATATTGGAACATTAACGCCAGGAACAGTAGTTAGTTCTTCTACTGTAACTACTACTATTAGTACTAATGGAACTGGTGGAGCGGGAATTTACGCTTACGATAATAATTCCGGACTTTTAAGTAATTCCACTGGATCAACTATAACCTCCTCTACTAGTAATCTGGGTAGTGTTACATCAGGCTATGGACTTCAGGGAACTTCTGTAACTCAGAGTTCTGGAGGACCTATGGAAATTGACTCACCTTTTAATGTCAGTTCTAATAATGTAGGTATTTTAAATACCACTAAACAATTAGTTTTTGACTCTACTAATGCTCCTGTTACTTCAGGGCAAGGAGTATTTGTTTTAAAAGCAGAGGCATCAAGTACTACTAAAGAAGCTACAGATTATGCTGATACTTTAACTATAATAGCCGCAGCCACGTTCTAGAATAATGAATTAGAAATTATAAAGACCAAACTAGCTATTCATTTTCTATTGACAATAAATTAAATTTCCTGTTTACTTAATTCATGCTCATATATTTTGAGCAATTGTTCTTAGGAATTCGCATATATTCAACTATTTTCATAATTAATTTATTAGTTGAATAGAAGCTTATTTTTTATATGGTAAATCTGTCCATTACCAAACTTAATAAACAAAAATTATTTAATTCTCTTTCAGTATTAATTCTACTGGCTGGAATGCTGGAACCTTTTATTTTTCCTGTTAAAACTGATGCTACTGCAACTACTGGCTTTTTTAGACCTGATAGAATGGTTGTTTCCTTAAATGATTCAGGCGGAGTTATTTGTCTTACACCTCAAACCACTGGAACAGAAGGAAAAGTAGTAGTAACTTTTCCAGGCAATGGAACACAAGGCTCTGCTTCTTATGGAGTAGATACTACAGTTGGCCACTGGACTACAGACACTACAGCGACTAATTTACCTCAAGGAGTAACTGGTTGGCCCAGTATTGGTGCTAATGCGACTAGCGTCAGCGGTGCTGCAGTAACCATAGCGAGTGGTGATTTAACTGTAAATACACAATATTGTTTTCATTTTACTACTTCTGGTGCTAATGGTCTTCAAACTCCAACTGGTGCCAATTCCAGTTTAACTGGTACTATCCAAACTCAAACTGCAGGCGGCGCTGCTATTGATACAGTTAATTTCGCTACTGCCAGCCTTTCAAATGATCAAATAGCTGTTACAGCTACAGTTCCATCTACTTTTAGTTTTTCACTTGGATCCAACACTGCAGCAATAGGTACTATTAATACTACAGGAGCTACATCAGCTACAGCCATAACAGCTACTGTTAGTACTAACGCTAATAATGGATGGATTGCTTGGGCTAAAAGTGCAAATGCTGCATTAAATTCTGCCTCTACTGGAGATACTATTCCAAGTGCAGCTTATGTTAATAACAATTCTTCAAATATCGTAAATTTATCTTCAGCTGCAGGATATGTGTTGGATGTTCAAACTGGTACTAACTCACCAACTATTGCTACTTCTTATGCAGGAAACGGTTCTACATCAGGAGGAAATTTTGATACACACTTTGAACAACTTGCTTCTCAAACCGCGCCCGCTTCTGGTAGTACTTTTACTATGGCAGTAAGAGCTAGAGCTTCAGCTACTAATAAAGCGGCTACAGACTACTCTGACACTGTCACTGTTAATGCCGCAGGCCAATTCTAATTCAACTTCTTCTTGCGTAATTTTGAGATAATAATATATGATTATCTAATAAATGAATAAAAAAAATTCAATATTTTTATTTTTGATTCTTATATTAGCTAGTTTCGCTTTTACTTTTAAGACTTATGCGCAAAGTGCTAATGGATTTAATGTAACTTTAAGTCCTACAGTCGTAGATCTTACTACTGACCCAGGGACTGTAATTCATAATAAATTTAGAATTCATAATAATAATACCTCCCCTATTTTTTTAAAAATAACTATTAATAAACTAAGTCCTCAAAATGAAAATGGAAATTTTGTTCCTCAAACTCCTACTAAAAATGATCAATACATTTCTTGGATATCATTTGATCATCCTAATTTTACCGCTGCCGGGGATGATTGGACTGATATAAATTTCTCCATTAATGTACCTAAAGATGCAGCTTTTGGATATTACTATGCTATAAGCATTGGTCAAGATACTTCTAAAATTAAAAACGCTAATGAAAAAGTACTAGGACAGGTAGTTTTACCCATTCTTTTAAATGTTAGAAATAAAAATGCAAAAGCAGAATTAAAACTAATTAACTTTATTACTACCTCATTTGTGAATGAATACTTACCAGTTACTTTTAATGCAGTTTTTAAAAATACTGGTAACGTGCACTTAAGACCAGATGGAAATATTTTTATAGGCAGAAGTCCTTCTGATAAAGACTTAATAAGTATTAATTTAAACCCTGGCTTTGGTGCTATATTACCTGGGGGAATCAGGAATTATAAAATTTCATGGGATGATGGATTTATCGTTCGAGAACCTGTATATCAAGATGGTGAGATAGAATTAGATAGCCATAAAAATCCTATTTATCATTTAGTCATTAATTGGAATAATTTAACTAGTTTTAGAATTGGTAAATATACCGCTACTCTTTTAGCTGTTTATGATAACGGTACTCGGGATATTCCCATAGAAGCTACTACTACTTTTTGGGTAATTCCTTATACTCTATTTGCAGAAATTTTAGGCGGACTTATTATTCTCTTTTTCCTTTTTAGATTTTTAATTAAGATTTACATTAAAAAACAAATTAAAAAATACCAGAAGTAATTTAGAATTAAGAATCATTAGTTTTCGACGCGAGCAGAGATGTATTTTTAAATAAAATAAGATATTAGAATTTAAAAACAAACTGCTATGAGTATCTTTAAAACATATTCTGTGAGCATATTATCTTCTAAGATGAAAAATGTTTTTTTAAAAAATCTATCATTTTCTTCATTTCTAATTACACTATATATTCTATATTTTTTATTTAATGTTCACTCCGCTTTTGCTCAAAACAACCAACAATCTATTACAGTTTCTCCTTCTATAGTTAAGCTTGATTTAAGTAAAGATAAACCAGAAGCCACTCTAACCTACACTAATAATTCAAATCAAACACTGGATATTAGTCTCTCTGCCTCTGATTTTAACACCAATGCAGATTATAAATTAAGTTTTATTCCCCCTACTCAATCTCAAAATCATAAATATGCCTTATCATCTTGGGTAAGTTTTAGTCAGAGAACTTTTACCCTAGAACCAGATCAGAAAGAAGATATAATTGTTTTTATCAATTCCACTGAACTTTCAGCTGGAAGCCATTATGCTAGTATTTTAGCTCAGATAAATTCTGAAAATCCATCCAGCACAGTTAGCATAAAAGAAGTTTTAGCTAGCTTAATCTTTGTGAGAACTAATACTGGAAAAGAAATAGATAATGCTTCTATAGTTAATTTTGATCCAGTTAGAACTTTTTGGAGCTATCCTAAAAGTTTTGCTCTACTTTTTAATAATACAGGTAATACCGATGTCATTCCTTACGGTTTAGTCCAAATTTATGGCCCTTTCGGCCACTTAGTAGGAAAAGGTATTTTAAACGAAGGATCACTAGATACTTTTCCTGAAAGTGTAAGAAGATATGATATTAATTTAACTAGACTAACTCACTTTTATCCACCCGGATTTTATAAAGCTACTATTAATTTACATTTTGGCAAGGAAAATAGAATATTAAATCATACTACTATCTTTTTTTCCGAAGGAAGTATCCCACTTGGTACCATTTTAGTTATAGCTATAATTGCTTTGATCGCTTTAGTAATAAAACTAGGGCTCTAGGTTTTGTTTGATTAATTATCAATTTACTTTTTCAATTTTTTATTGCTAAGGCAAGTAGCTATATGTTTTAAATAAAATAAGATATTAGAATTTTATCGCTGTTTGTCTTTTCAATTTTTGGTGAATTGGAATTTTCTCTTTAGAGTTATTCAAAAATTTATCTATG
>PJMG01000022.1 GCA_003173895.1 Candidatus Levyibacteriota bacterium
GTCTAAAATATCCAACTAAACTGGCAGGACTATAGTTTGCTATGAGGTTAATCATAGAGGGTGATTGAAAAACATCTTCAGCAATAAATCTTTGGTGAAAATATGCCAGTACTTGATCGTTAGGTAAAAGAAGTTTATTTGCATCAACTCAGTTTTTTCTAAATCTAGTCATCACTGCTTCAGGCACATCTTCTTCACCTTTTTCAATAAGCAGTGGTCCATTAGGATAAGGAACATCTAATATACTGGTAGGAAACTTTTGAGCTAGAGTTGGGTTATTTTTATTTAATTGTATTGCTTCTTCATCACTAGCAAAAATACCGTTTTTTATCGCATTTTTGGCAATTTGATTAAAATCAACTCTTGGAGGTAGAATACGTTTTTCTTCTGTGTTATCTGAATATTCGAGTGGCATAATGCCTGTATGTTAACACGACCTATAATGTAAGTCAATCGTCTATATAAACTCAAATTCTGAAAGTTAATCTATTTAGGGGCGTAATGATTTCATGTCCATTTTCAGTAACTAATACCGTACGTTCAAATAAGCCTGCTAGAGAGCCATCTGCTGTTTTTATAGTCCAATTATCCCCATTTCCAGCGTGAATTACTTCAGATCCACCCATGTTATATATTACCTCAACTGCTATAGTCATGCCTGGTTTTAGAAGTGGAGTTTTTTCAATTGAACCAAATAAATAACCTGGAACTTCAGGCTCTTCATGTAGATCTTTACCCACACCATGACCGACTAAACTACGAACTATAGAATAACCCCCTTTAATTTCTACTATTTGTTGGATTGCTCTAGAAATATGTCCTACTCTATTTCCAGCTTTTACTTGAGCAATTCCTGCCTCAAGTGCTTCCTTTCCGATTTCTAAAAAATTATCAATTTCGTCATTTTTCATTTTTAATTTTTCACTTTTAACTCTTACTGTTTCTGCCATATCTGTATGAAATCCATCTAAAAATACTCCACAATCAATCCCTACTATGTCATTTGCTTGAAACTTGTAATCACTAGGGACTCCATGAACACTTACATCATTAGTACTTACACAAATCGTGTGATGATAACCTTCTACTTTTTTAAAACCAGGTTCTCCACCTTTTTCTCTAATAGTTTTTTCTGCCAAAGCATCAATTTCTAATTCAGAAATACCTGGTTTAATAGCTGATAGTAAAATCTCCATGGTTTCTCCCATTATTTTCCCAGCTTTTTCCATTATTTTAATCTCGTGAGGTGTTTTAATATGAATCATGATAGGGAAGTTAAAAATAGTTCTAGTTCGACATATAAATCTTCTTTTCTACCTTCATTTTTTACTAAATAATCAGCTAATGCTATAGGAGGACCCATATGTAAGTTTAAAAGTTCTGCTATATCTCTTTCTCTTGCTTCTTTAGGCTCAATATTTCTAATTTTTCTATTTCTAAGTCTTCTATAACGAATAGCAGGAATAGCATATACACAAAGAAGGATCAAATTCTCATATTTCTTTTTCAAATATTCATATTCTTCCCAACTTCTAAGTCCATCTATGCAAACAGTATCAGAATTTTCTAAAGATTGTTTTATTTTAGGTTCTGCTTTTATAGCATAAGCTGCCATACCTAATTCAGCTCTTAAATTCTCTCTGAATTTCTGTTCGTTATCTTCACTTAGGGATAAACCTTTTTCTTTTAACCCTTCATCGGTAATAAGTCCAAAACGAACAATAGGTACATTTTTCTCTTTAAAGAAATTAGCAACTTGGGTTTTACCAGCCCCTGGAAGTCCTACTACTGCAATAATTTTCTTTTTTCTAATAGTATTTTTTCTAGTAGGTAAAAGCGAGCTTCTTTTTAGCTCATTCATGACATTCTGGAAAATAGTACCGATTGGCTTTTCTCCATCTACTTCAAATAAAATTCCTTTCTTCTTATAGTAACCAAGTACTGGTTCAGTAAATTCATGAAATAATTCAATTCTTTTTTTAAGTGCTTGAATAGTATTATCTTCACGAACACTATCATCTGATCTTCCTGCTAAACGCCAAAGAGCTTCTTTATCTGAAACTCTTAAATAAATTACCTTATCAATGCCATTTTTAAAGCGTTTCACTTGCTCTAAAGTTCTAGGGAAACCATCCATAATATAACCTTTTTCATATTCTGGCCGGCTTAAATATTCCTCAACCATAGGAACCATGATGTCATCTGGAGCTAAGACTCCTGCATTAATGGTTTCTTTAATATAACGCCCTAATTTAGTCTTTTCTTTAGAAACGGTTCTTAAAATATGACCTGTAGAAAGATATGGAATACCAAGAGATTTAGATAAAAGATTACCTTGAGTTGATTTGCCGGCACCTTGAATGCCGATTAAGATTAATTTCATTTTAAACTTAAAGATCCTTAATTAATCCGCCAGTTGGCGGACAGGATGACAAAATTTATTTATCAATTGGTAAAGGCTTCATAGTCACGAGTGACTATTTGAGCTTCAATTGATTTAACAGTTTCTAATATTACACTAACTACGATTAAAATGCCAGTACCGCCTAAAAGTAAGGTTTGAATTCCTGTTAAAACGCGAGCGATACTAGGGAAGATAGCTATAATACCTAGGAAAATGGCGCCAATCAATGTAATTCTGGTCATGACGTAGTTTAAGTATTCTTCAGTTTTTTTACCTGGTCTGATACCTGGAATAAAACCACCATATTTCTGAAGATCTTCTGCTATCTTTTTAGGATTAAAAATAACTGCTGTATAAAAGAAAGTAAATATAACTACTAGGAAGAAATAAACTGCGTTATAGGTAAACCCATTTGGGTCAAACCAAACAGAGAGAAAATATGCTGTATTGCGTAAAACTGCAATTTTTGAGGAAATAAAATAATTAGATACTAGAGATGGAACTAAAACTAAAGATACTGCAAAGATAATAGGAATAACCCCTGCTTGAGTTAAACGAAGTGGCAAGTGAGTGGAAGTAGAGGTAGTATTTTTAATTTCACGAGCGGCCCGAGCATAAAATACAGGAATTTTTCTCGTAGCTTCGTTAATGATTACAATTGCAGCTATTACTCCAATTCCTAAAATGGCAAAAATCATTAAATTAATGTAATTATTGCCAGTGGTAGAAGAAGCTGTTTGAGTAAAAGCTACCGGAAGACGACCGATAATTCCACCAAAAATAAGGACTGAAACACCATTTCCTACTCCATATTCATTGATAAGCTCTCCTAACCAGACCAGAAACATTGTCCCAGCAGTCATAGTAAATACAAAAGCAATAATCTGCAGAGGACTTAAATTACCTATAATATTTTGGCTACGAACTAAAGCATACATACCAAAGGCTTGTAAAATAGCCAACGGCACAGTTATAAGTCTCGTGTATTGATTTATTTTTTGACGTCCAGCTTCACCTTCTTTAGATAGTGCATCAATCTGTGGTGAGACGATCGTTAAAAGCTGAAGTATGATAGAAGCATTGATATAAGGATTAAGACCTAAAGCCATGATAGAGAAATTAGCTAGAGTTCCACCGGAAAAAATATCTAGAAGTCCTAAAAATTGATTTTGAGCAAATAAATTATGTAGATTAGCTAAATTTATACCACTAACTGGAATATGTGCGAAAAGTCTGAAGATTATAAAAATCCCAGCGGTAAACAGTATTTTTTTCTTTATATCGCGATTTTCGAAAGCTTTTTTAAAGGTTTGAAAGATTCTATTCATTAACGACTTTCCCGCCTGCTTTTTCTATACTATTTTTAGCACCTTTAGAAAGAGGAAGTTTAATAGACAGTTTTTTATCTAAAGGAGAATTACCTAAGATTTTTACGCCATTTTTTAAAGCTTTTTTACTATCTACTAATTTTTTATCGATTAGCATTTTTATATCAATTAAATCTCCATCTTTAAAAATAGCTAATTTAGAAATATGAATTATTTCTTCTTTAGCAGCTTTTTCAAAATTTCGACCTTTACCTTTTAAGAAAGGTAATCTTTTAATAAAATTCATGTCTGCTCCATCAAAACTAAGTGGTATTTTACCTCTAACTTTTGCACCTTTTTGGCCACGACCTGCAGTTTTAACACGACCTGAACCGTGTCCTTGACCTACTCTTTTTTTTGTTCTATTTTTAATTTTAGTTAAATTATTTAAATTCATAATTATTTCTTAGATTTAATTCTACCTAAATTTTTAGTATTTAAGACTATAATTCTTTGTAGCGCATATAGAGTAGCATACACATTACTAGCTTTGTTATCACTTCCTAAAATTTTAGATGAGATATTTTCAATTCCAGCTGCTGAAACTACACTACGAACAGCACCACCAGCTATAATTCCACTTCCTTTAGGTGCTGGTTTAAGAAGTATTTCTGCTGCGCCTTTTTTAACTTTTATACCAAATGGTATAGTACCATTTTTGATTGGAACATCTATTAAATGTTTTTTAGCATAAGTAGAGGCCTTACGGATAGCAGATGCAACATCGTTAGCCTTTCCAAGTCCTAACCCTACTTTACCTTTTTTATTTCCTACTATTATAATGGCCGAAAATCCAATTTTATTTCCACCCTGAGTTTTTTTACTAACTCTATTTACTTGTACTACTTCTTCACTAAATTCTGATGGTTGTTTATTAAATCTATCTTCCATATTAGAATTTTAGTCCTCCTTCCCGTGCACCTTCTGCTAACGCTTTAATTCGACCATGATATCTATATGCACCACGATCAAAAATTACATCGCTTATTTTTTTCTCTTTAGCTGCTTTAGCTATTTCAACTCCTACTGCTTTAGCAACTTCTATTTTATTTTTTGATTTTTCAGCTAAGTTTTTTTCTGATGCACTAGCTAGAACTTGTCCATTTTTATTATCAATAACTTGAGCATAAATGTGCATATTTGATCTAAAAACTGAAAGTCTAGGTTTATCTAACCTTTTCATTTTCATTCTAGTTCTTTGTTGTTTTTTTAATTTATTTACCTTCATATATTTTAATTAATTCGTTACTTACCACCAGCTGCACCTGCTGTAGCTTTTGCTTTACCAGCTTTTATTCTAATCTTTTCACCTGCATATTTAATACCCTTACCTTTATAAGGTTCAGGTGATTTAATAGCACGAATCTGAGCTGCTGTATTTCCTACTAAAGCTACATCAATTCCCATTACACTTATAGCATTATCTTTTACCGCAAAAGTTATACCTTTAGGTGCTTTTACTTTTACAGGATGAGAAAAACCCAAAGATAAAGTTAATTCCTCAGGCGTAGCTTGAGCTCTGAATCCCACTCCTGATAGCTCTAATTTCTTCTCAAAACCTGTAGTTACACCTTTAACCATATTAGCTATCATAGCTCTAGTTAAACCAAATAAAGCTGAAGTTAATTCTTTGGATTTCTCATCTTGAGAAACTATAATTTTATCTTCTTCAAATTTAACTTTTATTCCACTAGGTACATCAAAAGCTAATTCACCTTTTGGTCCTTTGACTAAAACTGAAGAACCATCAATATTTACTGATGCTTCTTTTGGTACTTCAACTGGTATTTTTCCTATTCTCGACATAAATTTATTTTAACCCTGAGCCAACGCCGAAGGGTCTACCAAACTTCAAAGAGTATTTCTCCTCCTAGACCTTTCTCTACTGCTTCTTTACCTGTCATTATTCCCTTATTAGTTGAAAGGACTAGGTTTTTTAAACCTTTATATCTTTTATGTTCTAATCCTTTTTTATCCTCATAAACACGAATAGATGGACGAGATACTATTTTTACTTCATTTATAGCAGGCATTCTATCAATATAAGCAATTTCTACTGTTAAATTACTTTTATTTTTATCAGCTTTAAAATCAGTTATGTAACCTTCTTTTTTAAGCACAGACAGAATATTTTGTGCCATTTTTGAAAAAGGCATCTCTGTTTTTCTTCGGCCAGCCTGTGCTGCATTTTTAACTCTAATTATTGTATCTGATACTGTATAATTATTCATAAATTTTTACCAAGAAGCTTTTTTTACTCCTGGTAACTGGCCTTTTAAGGCTAATTCTCTAAAACATGATCTACAAATTCCAAATTTTCTCATATATGCACGTGCTCTCCCGCAGATAGAACATCTATTTTTTTCACGAGTTGAGAATTTTTGTTTATGTAAAAATTTAACTACATTTGATTTTTTAGGCATAATTATTTATCCTTTCTAAATGGCATTCCCATTTTTTCTAAAAGCGTGAATGCCTGTTTACTATCTTTAGCTTTAGTAACTATAGTTACTTCCAATCCGAAAATTTTTTCTATTCTCCCTAAATCTACCTCAGGGAAAATACTATAATCTGGTACTCCTAAAGTATAATTACCATTTTTATCAAAACTGGTTTTAGATACACCATGAAAATCTTTTACTCTAGGAAAGACAATTTTAACAAGTTTTTCGAAAAAATCATACATCCTATTTCCTCTTAGAGTTACTACTAAACCAATTTTATCTCCTTCTCTAAGCTTAAACCCTGCAATTGCTTTTTTAGCTGCTGTGATTTTAGGTTTTTGTCCAGCTATTTGAGCCATAACCTGGCTTGCTATTTCCATATTCTTTTTATCAGCTGTAGCACCTCTTACACCCATATTAATAACTATCTTTGAAAGAGTAGGTACAGACATAATATTTTTAAGACCCAAATCTTTTTTAAGATCTTCGCTAATTTTATTTTTAAATTCTTCTTTTAAATTATTCATAATTTTAAATTTCTTTCTTACATTTTCTACAGATTCTAACTTTTTTACCTTCTTTTTTTATTTCATAACCTACACGAGTTGTTTTTTTACAACTTGGACAAACTAAAGCTACTTTAGCTAAGATAATAGGCTTAGTAATGGTAACTATTTCAGATTTCTGTCCAGCAAATCTACCTTTGACGTGTCTTTTAAATTCATTTATATTAGGAACTAAAATCATATTTTCTTTAGCCAATACTTTTTCTACTTTACCTGTTTTGCCTTTATCTCTACCCATTACTATTTTTATTTGATCACCTTTTTTTATTTTCATAATTTTTAAACTACCTCCGGTGCCATACTGGCAATTTTTACAAATCCGCGATCTCTTACTTCACGAGCTACTGGTCCAAAAATACGTGTTCCCTTAGGATTTTTATCTTTTAAACTATCTATTACTACCCCTGCATTCTCAGAAAATCTAACATATGAACTATCTTTTCTTTTTATTTCTTTTTTAGTTCTAACTATTACTACTTTTACTATTTCACCTGTTTTAACATTTCCAGTAGGAATAGCTTCTTTAACTACACAGTTGGTTACATCTCCTACATATCCAAATTTTCTTTTGGAACCACCGAAAACGTGTATTACTTGTAAACGTTTAGCGCCACTATTATCTGCTACTGTTAAAATACTTCTTAGCTGTATCATTTTTTATATACCTCCACTATTTTAAAATGTTTATTCTTTGATATAGGTCTAGTTTCTTCTATTTTTACCTGATCTCCTATCTTAACTTCTTTACTATTTGGGTCCACTAAGAACTTTTTAGTTCTGGTTAAAAGCTTTTTATATAATGGATGAGCTATTTTACGGCTCGTTTCTACTACTACCGTTTTTTCACTAGTTACTCTAATAATGTATCCTCTAAGTATTTTCATTTAATTGTTTTTCTCGCATAGCTGTTAAGAGCTTAGCAATCTCCTTTCTTTTTAGAGTTAAAAAACTGGTGTTTTTCAACTTTCCCTGAACATGGTCTAACTTTAATTTATTTAACTCTTCTTTTAAGAGTTTTAATTTTTCTTTAGCATCTAAACTTTTAGTTTCAGTTTTTTCTGTTTTGGTTTTTAATTTTGCCATATTTTTATTTTTCAATTATTTTAGTTTTTACTGGTAACTTATATGCTGCTAATCTAAGCGCAGCCATAGCGATATCTCGACTAATTCCACCCATTTCAAATAAAATTCTTCCTGCTTTGACTGGTGCCACATACTCATGCACATCACCTTTTCCAGACCCCATTCTAACCTCTGGTGGTTTTTTAGTAATGGGTTTGTCAGGAAAAATTCTAATCCATAATCTTCCACCTCTAGCAGTATAGTGAGTTATAGCACGTCTAGCTGCTTCTATTTGGCGAGCTGTAATCCATGCCATATCTTCCGAAACTAAACCAAATTCTCCGAAGTTTAGTCTAGTTCCACTATGGGCTACACCCTTCATGGTTCTTCTTTGTTGTTTTCGATATTTTACTCTTCTTGGTATTAACATAATTTTACTTATCTCCTAAATTTATCCAAACCTTAACGCCTACATATCCCGCTTTAGTTAATGCTGGTAACTGAGCATAAAACACTTTCTCTCTTATAGTTGAGAAAGGCATAGAACCTATTTGAATTTTCTCTTTTCTATGGATAGCTGCACCATTAATACGACCTGAAAGTAATATTTTTACTCCCTTGGCTCCAGCTTGCATTACTCTTTCTGCATTTTGATTTAAGATTCTTTTATATGGTAACCTCCTAGCGAGCTGTTCTGAAACATTATGAGCTACTATATTAGCATCTAAATTAGGTTCTTTTACTGTCTCAATTTTTATATCTACTTTTGGTAAGTTTTTAGTCTTAGTCGTTTCTCTTAAAGTTTCGTTAATAAATTTCTTAAGTTCTTCCAGTCCTGATCCTCCTCGACCTATAACCATACCAGGCTTGGAAACAAAAATTATAAATCTAATGCTATTTATAGAACGTTCAATCTCTACTCTGGAAAACCCTGCTGTTTTAAGTCTATCTGTAATTAACTTTCTTAATTTAAAATCCTGAAGAAGTGTTTCTTTATAATTTTTATTATCAAACCAACGAGATTCCCAATTTAAAACACTTCCTATTCTAAAACCTATTGGATTTACTTTTTTACCCATTTTTTGTCTCCTTTCCTTTTTTATCTTCTACTTTTGCTTCAATTTTTTCTGCTTTCATAATTTTTTGATCTAAAATCACTTCTATTTCTGATGCTCTTAGCTTATAAGGTTTAACATGTGATCTACTTCCAATTCTCATTCTTTTTATAAATGGCGCCTCTTTTACCTCTAAACTTTTAATTACTAAACTATCTCGATCTAACTTAGCGTTATTAGTTGCATTAGCTATAGCACTTTTTAAGGTCTTTAAGATTATACCTGCTGCTCTTTTTTGAACTAAAGGCAATGTTATTAAAGCCTGACTTACAGACATTTTTCGCACCATATCTGCTACTAACCTAGCTTTTCTGGGCGTAATTCTAACATTTTTTGTAACTGCTTTTACTTCCATAAAATTAAATTAATTAGGTCTTAGTTATCTCTCTAGCTACTACTTTCCCATGTCCTCTAAATGTACGAGTTGGAGCAAATTCTCCTAGCCTGTGTCCTACCATACTTTCACTAACATATACATCAATATGTACTCGTCCGTTATATACTCCAAAAGTTAAACCTACGAATTCAGGTGCAATCTGGCAAGATCTAGACCAGGTTCTAATCACTGATCTATCACCAGATTCTTTTTGTTTTAAAACTTTTTTTAATAATCTTGGGTCTATGTATGGACCCTTTTTACTACTTCTTGCCATAAATTATTTCTTTCTCCTTTGAATAATAAACTTATTAGAATATCTTTTACGATTTCTAGTTTTACCTACAGCTGGTCTTCCTGCATAAGTTTTAGGTGTATGCATACCTATTCCAGATCTTGCTTCTCCTCCGCCATGAGGATGTGATCTAGGATTCATAGCGACTCCTCGAACAGATGGCCTAATTCCCATGTGTCTTTTGATTCCAGCTTTTTTAAATACTCTTTCTTTCCAAGCTATATTTCCTACCTGACCAATAGTTGCTAGACAATCTTTATGTATTCTTCTAATCTCACTAGATGGTAATTTTAGCTGAACAAAATCGCCTTCTTTAGCTCCTACAGTAATTAAAGTCCCAGCACTACGTCCCAATTGTCCACCTTTACCCTTAGTTAATTCCACATTATGTACGAAAGTACCCATAGGAATAGCAGAAAGAGGTAAAACATTACCTGGTTTTAAATCTACATCTGTTCCTTTAGATACTAAACTACCAACTTTTAGTCCGTCAGGTGCAATTATATATCTTTTATCTCCATCTGGATAGTGAATAAGGGCAATTTGACAATTTCTATTAGGATCATATTCTATGCTTTCTACTTTACCAGGCATAATTTTATTTCTTTTAAAATCTATAACTCTGATAAAATTCTTATTCCCCCCACCTTGGTGCCTCATAGTGACTTGACCGGTAAAGTTTCTTCCAGAATGTTTCTTTTTTATATATTTAAGTTTTTTCATTATTTCTTTTCTCCTTCAAATAAATCTATTTTTTCACCTTTTTTTAGTTCTACTATAGCTTTTTTAACATCACTCAAATTTTTTAATGTTCTTTTAGCTCCACTCCTTATTGTTCTTCCTTTTAAAATAGATGTTGAAATACTAATCGGATTAACATTAAACGTATCTTTAATTTCTTTTTTTAGAGCTGATTTAGATGCAGTTTTTGTAACTATAAATGTGAATTTATTTTTAGATACATCTTTCATAGATTTCTCAGTTATGATTGGTTTAATAATTAACATTTTTATTTTGTCCTTTCTGTTAAAGTTTTAACTGAATTTTTAGTTAAAACTAAATCTTTATACTTTAATATTTCAAAAATATTTAGAGTTTTAGCAGTAGTAACTTTAACTCCTGCGAGATTTCGACTGCCTTTATATATCTTTTCGTTATCTGCATCTGTTACTAAAAGAATATTTCTTTTTTTATTTTTTAATCCTAGATTATTAAATGTATTGTTAAAGTTTTTAGTTTTAGACTCCAATTTTTCCAAGCCATCTACTAATTTAATAGCTCCATCTAAAAGCCTTTGAGAAATAGCATAAGCTAAAACTTTTTTCTTCATTTTTTTATTTAAAGTTAAATTATAATCCTGGGTTTTAGGTCCGTGTGCTGTTCCACCTTTTACGAAAATAGGAGCACGAATACCCCCATGTCGAGCTCTACCTGTTCCTTTTTGTCTGTATATCTTTCTAGTAGAACCTTCTACTTCACCTCTAGTTTGAGTATTAGCATCCCCTTGTCTCTGATTAGTTAAATAAACTCGAATAGCCCTTGCTAAAAGAACTTTATTTGGTTTTTCTCCAAAAAGCTCTTTTGGTAATTCCATTTGTTCAATCTCTTTTCCATTAGTATCAAAAACAGCTAGTTTTAAACTAGCATTCACTCTCTTTTCGCCAACTGACGAATTAGCCTCAACTTTTTTAGTTTCAACTTTCATTTCTTTACTAACTTTCTCTTTTTTAGTCGTATTTTTCACTTTTAACTTTTCCTTGTCCGCCTTAGCTTTAGCGGCTGCGGAACTTTTAACTTTTAATTTTTCTTCTGCCATATTATTTAGCCTCCTGTTTTACTTCTTCAGTCTTTTCTTCTATTTTCTCTGCTACTTTAACTGATTGCTGTTCTTCAATTTTTTCTTCTTTAATTTCTATTTTCACTAGTGGAGTAAACTTTTTAGCTTTCTTCTTTTTTTCAATAATTAACTTGGAACCTAGAGGACCTGGAACTAAACCTTTAATAAGAAGTGAAGTAGGTAAAATATCAACTATCTGAAGGTTACGTACAGTTACATTTTCAAATCCCATTTTCCCAGCCATTCTTTTATTCTTATAAACACGGCCAGGAGTAGTGGTTTGACCTATAGAACCTGGAGCACGCTCACGATCTGATTGACCATGAGTTCTAGGTCCACCCTTAAAATGATGTCTTTTTACGCCTCCGGCAAATCCTTTACCTTTACTTCGTCCTAAAACATCTATTATATCTCCTAATTCGAAAATTTCTTCCATTTTTAAGGCTTTCCCTATTTCTGGCAAATCCTTATCATCTGCTACTCTTATCTCCTTTAAAAAATTAGGAGCAAAGTCTAAATTTGCTCCTTTTTTAGTGTGTCCAAGCTGTGCTTTAGTAGGTTTTTTAATTCTTCCCATACCAAGCTGTACTGAAAAGTATCCATGCTTCTCAGGTGTTTTTATTTGAGTGACCCAATTACCACTTATTTCCACTTCAGTTACAGGAATTCTAGTTCCGTCTTCCAGGAATTTTTGAGTTTGATTTTTTTTAGTTCCTAAAACTGCATTTATCATATTTTATGACAAAAAAAGTGGCACCTAAGGCCACTTATATTTTGTGGTACTTGGTAACCTATTTTATGCTCACCGCTTATTTGGTGTAATCATGAAACTTACCTATAATTTTAGCAAATAGTAGCTAGGGTTACAAGGGGCATTGAAAATTTAATAAAAAGCTGAAATACTAAGAATAGATAATAAATTTATGGCTAAATCTAAAAAAATATCACGCAAAATTCATAGAGCAAGCTTAAAACATCGCCATAAACATCCATCATGGCTAAATTCTTTTAAGAAATTTAGAATTCATCACAGAATCTTTTTTTATGTACTTGGAGCATTCGGAGCTATCTTAATCTGGCGTGGAGTTTGGGATCTAGTTGATGCTACGCCTATTTTTAATCATCCAGTTGTTTCACTTTTATCTGGAGTAGGTCTTACAGTAGCTGCTGGAGTATTCTTCGAGTTAGTATAAACTTACATTTTTATTTCTACATCAATTCCTGCTGGGAGATCCAAATGTCCTAAACTATCCATAGTTTTGTCAGTTGGAGAAACAATATCAATAAGTCTTTTATGAACTTTAATCTCAAAGTGATCTCGAGCATCTTTATCTATAAAAGGGCCTTTATTTACTGCATAAAGACTTCTATCCGTAGGGAGAGGAATGGGACCTATAACTTTAGCACCAGTTCGAATAGCAGTATCTAAAATCTGCTGGCAACAGTTATCTATGACGCGTGCGTCATAACTTTTTAGTTTTACTCTAATTCTTCCTTTTGGCATATGTTTATTAAAGAACGATAATAGTAAGTTGTATTATACAAAAAGCTAATCCTAATGTCTACGAGGAAATAAAAATTAAAAATATTGTTTTTATAAATTAACTAAACTAAAATAACTATATGTCGGAACAAGAGATTTCTATCCCACCAATAATTAGAAGTGTTGCTAAATTTGAAGCACGACTAAGTGAGGACCAAACTAGCACTAAATTTATTTTAAGTAGGATAATCAGTACAGAAGAGGAGAATACTTTATCTCGGCTAGTAACACAGTATGATAAAGCAGATTACTTAAATATGGAAAGATGGCCCACATCTTTAATTGGTACGTATTTACAAGCAGGAGATACCAGTGTACTTAGGTATTTGCGTAGGGCGGGAAGTAAAAGGGGATCTAAAAATATAATATTACCTACCGAAGGTACAGTTATTGTAAGTATTTCTGAAGAGATATCTAATGAAGATTTAAGAAATTTAAGAAATATGGATAGTTCAAAAGCATACCAAGAATTAAACGTTAGGAAGTGGCCTTTCTCTTTAATCGCTTATGTTATAGGTAAGGGAAATGAAGAGAGTGTTGATCGAAATATACGAGTAGTAAGAAGTCGTAGTAGAAGAACAGTTAAGGAACAGAAACCTACTACTACTAGTACTAATGAGATAGAAAGAATTTTGCAACTTGAAGAAGTATTTCAACAGTTAGAGTCTATACCAACCAAAAGGCAAATTATTGATTTAATGAAATCAAAATTCCCTACTTATTCAGTTGATATCTTAACGGATGATTTAATAAAATTTATATTTGAATTCTATAATTATGATGATATAGACGAATTAGATTAAATTAATATCTCTTCTAAGTGGCTTATATTCCCAACTTTTTCAAGTTTATACAAATTATTATTTTTATTTAAAACTGTAACTGAACATTCTAAGATTTCTACATAATTAACTCTATTAGAATAATTTTCGACAATTGGCAATCTGGCTTCTGAGAAATTATTTAATAAAAAATCCCCAATTGCTCCTCCATGAGTAACCACCAAAATATTATTTTCTAATTCTGCTTCTTCAATTTCATCCAGCACTGCTTTTATCCGATTTCCAGTTTCAATAGATGAATCACCCGGTGTTGGCTTATAGTTTCGATCTTTGTCTGATTTTTCCCATTCTATTATAAAATCTTCAAACTTTTGGTCCGGTTTATCTCCCCAATTCATTCTTTCTTTTAATCTGCTATCCGTTTTAAAATCTAAATTGATTTTTTTACTAATTATTCCGGCAGTCATTTGCGTACGTTTCAATGGGCTGGCGAAAATCTGAGAAATATTTTTATTTTTTAGGAATTCTCCAGTCATTTCGGCTTGTTTTATTCCAATTTCTGACAAAGATGGATCACCTATTAAATTTTCTTTTTGTCCATGTCTGACTAAATAAATTTTCATAAGATTATTAAAGTATAAATTTCTCTATTACATCTGCTACGCCGTCATTTTCTACACTTGGTGCTATGTAATCAGCTATGGCTTTTAAATCTTCCACTGCATTTCCCATAGCGACTTTTAAACCACACGCCATAAATAGGGGAAAATCATTATAATGATCTCCAATAGCTATAATTTCTTTATTAGATATATTAAGTAGTTCTGCAAATTTTAAAACTGCATGCTGTTTAGTCGCAGTTCCATTAGTAATATATACATCTACTAAACCTGCGCCTGTATATGTGCCGGCTTTACCAATTTTAAGCGTAGGGAATACTTTTTGAACTGAATCAATGAGTTTTTCTGCTTCATTATTTTTCAAACCAAAAATTACAAATTTAAATATTTTTAAATTTTTTTTAAAAGATTTTGGGCTATTTAAGATCTCTCTAGATAAATCAACATTAAATTTATTATATTTTTTAGCGATTTTAAGTATTTTTGAGGCCAAATCAAATGGAATTATAGATTCATAAATAATTTTTCTATTTTTAATGTCGTAAATTTCTCCACCGTTATTAATAATAATTGGAGAAACTAAAGGCACTTCCGGAATTAAATATGAGAGCATGGGATAAGGCCTACCAGATGCCACACTGAAAATTATTCCTTTATCTGTAGCCTTTTTAATGGCTTCTTTTACTTTTAGAGTAGGTTTAGCTTCAGGATGAGAAATAGTTAATGTTCCATCAATATCTGAAATAATAGCTTTATATTGCATGTAGAAATTATAACAAAAACCGCCTTGCGGCGGATAAGTTTTAATAAGATCCTGAAATAAATTCAAGATAACAATTTATAATTATGCTAAGATTTTAGTGATAACACCAGCTCCTACTGTTTTTCCACCTTCGCGGATAGCAAATCTAAGACCTTCTTCTAGAGCAATTGGAACGATAAGTTCTACTGTCATTACTGTATTATCACCTGGCATAACCATTTCTACGCCTTCTTTTAACTTTACTGTGCCAGTAACATCAGTAGTTCTGATATAGAATTGTGGTCTGTAATTATTAAAGAATGGAGTATGACGTCCACCTTCTTCTTTAGAAAGAACATAAACTTCAGCTTCAAATTTAGTATGAGGAGTAACACTACCTGGTTTAGCTATAACTTGACCTCTTTCTACCTGATCTTTTTCAACTCCTCTGATTAATAAACCAACATTATCTCCTGCTTGTCCTTCATCAAGAGATTTCTTAAACATTTCAACTCCAGTAACTACAGTTGGTTGAGTTGGTTTGATTCCAATGATTTCAACAGCATCATTAACTTTTACTATTCCTCTTTCGATTCTTCCTGTTACTACTGTTCCACGACCTTTAATAGAGAAAACATCTTCTACAGGCATTAAGAATGGTTTGTCCAAAGGTCTAACTGGAGTTGGAATATAACTATCAACGGCATCCATAAGTTCCATAATCTTCTTTTCATATTCTGGATCACCCTCTAATGCTTTAAGAGAAGAACCACGAATAATTGGTACATCATTTCCTGGATATTGATACTTAGTTAAAAGTTCACGAACTTCCATTTCTACTAAATCTAGAAGTTCTGGATCTTGAACCATATCACATTTATTTAAGTAAACTACAATAGCTGGAACTCCTACTTGGCGAGCTAAGAGAATATGTTCGCGAGTTTGAGGCATTGGACCATCTGGCGCTGAAACTACTAAAATAGCTCCATCCATTTGAGCAGCCCCTGTAATCATGTTCTTAATGTAATCAGCATGTCCTGGAGCATCAATATGAGCATAGTGTCTTTTAGCTGTTTCATATTCTATGTGAGAAATATTAATAGTAACTCCTCTAGCTTTTTCCTCTGGGGCATTATCAATATCTTCATATTTTTTAGCTGCTGCTAAACCTTGCTTTGCTAAAACTGTAGCAATAGCTGCTGTAGTAGTAGTTTTACCATGGTCTACATGACCGATAGTTCCAATATTTACATGAGGTTTTGATCTTACGTATTTTGTATCTGCCATATTTTTAAAAAATAATGTCTCAAAAACTTTTGAGACTAAGAGAATAATACTATATTCTTACTTCTTCGTCAATACTTTTTTTATACTTTCTTTATTTTTCTATATTTTGATATACTTTGTATTAAATCATGATAGAACTTTTAAAAACAACTGGTTGGGAAGATTATGAACTTTTAGACAGTGGCGATGGATATCGTTTGGAACGATTTGGCAAATATGTTTTACAAAGACCAGATCCACAGATTATTTGGAAAAAGAAATTGCCAAACCTTTGGGATAAAGCTGACGCAATTTTTAAAAGAGACACTTCAGATAAAGGGCATTGGGTTAAAAAAAATTCACAAATGCCAAACAATTGGCAAATAAACTATAAAAATCTAAAATTTATTTTAAAATTAACGAATTTTAAACACACCGGCGTCTTCCCAGAACAGCATTTAATGTGGGATTTTATTTCAGATGCAATTAGTACAAGAATATCAGAAGGGGTGACAAACAAGGGAGGGCTCCCGATGGCGCGCAGTGGTTTAATTGCGAAGCAATTACCTAACGAGCACCAACGGGAAGGAAATGTTTGGCAGGACCCCGACGGAAACCAAATAAATATTCTTAATCTTTTCGCTTATACAGGAATCTCTACTATTGTTGCAGCAAGTGCTGGCGCAAAAGTTACACACATAGATGCTAGTAAACCTACTATTACGTGGGCTCACGAAAATCAAAAAGCTTCAAATTTAGATGACAAACTAATTCGTTGGATTTTAGATGACGCTACTAAATTCGTTCAGAGAGAAATTAAACGAGGTATTAAATATGATGGAATTATTATGGATCCACCAGTTTTCGGTCATGGACCAGATGGAAGCATGTGGAAATTTAATGAAAGTTTTCCAAAACTTTTAACTTTAGTTAAACAAGTTTTATCAGATAAACCTTTATTTATAATTATTAATGCTTATGCCATTTCTTCTTCAGCTCTTATGCTCAAAAATGTAATGGAAGATTATTTTTCAGATTTAGATGGTAAATTTGAAGTAGGAGAATTAGTTTTATTAGAAAGCAAAAACAAACGTCCACTTTCAACTGGTATTTTCGGCAGGTGGAGTTTTTCTAATTAAAAAATATTCTTCCTTAGGTAATTTATTAAGCCATCTTAAATTTTTTTCTACGTCAATCAATTGAGATTTATGACAATTAATGGCTTTAATTTTTTTATCCCAAACATCTTTAATATCTATAATATTGTCTATTTCTGATTTTTTATATCCATTAGGAAAATAAATAAAATAATCTTTTAACTCATCTTTTAAAGTATTATTAAAAATTTCACTATGACAAAAATACCAAATTTCTGAAGCTAATTTTTTACTTTCAACAATGTAGGTGGTTATCATCGACACTGCTATATGATCTAAATGTCCGGATAAGCCATGCATTTCAAAGGTAATTATAATTTCTGCTTTTAATTTTTTTAAAACATTTTCAATTTTCGCTGCAATTTCATGATAAAGATTATTATTTAATTCACCATCTTTAAAATCTAAGAAAAATACTTTTTTTATTCCTAGTATCTTAGCCGATTTTTCTAATTCTTTCTGGCGAATTTGGCCTAAGTTTCCATTTTTAATTAGACAATCACCGATAGTAGCATCTCCATTAGTTACACAAATAATATAAACATCATGAGTTTGGGATAATAAAGCAAGGGTTCCACCTGGTCCCATGGCTTCATCATCTGGATGGGCGAAAATTCCAACTATTACTTTTTTCATACTAAAAACCTCCCATATGGGAGGTCAAAATAAATATAAAATAAACCTCCCGTTTAAGAAAGGTTCCCACAACAAAGATTTAATAATTTTTTCATAAATTGATTATATTATATTTAAATTAAGAATTCTATAAAAAAATTTGTGCTTTATTTAATTAAATCTCTAACTTTTTCTACTATTCTTCTATTTACTGATAAATATGCTTCTTGATCTTCAAAAGGAATATCTAAGTTTACGGTATGAATACTACTCGTATAACCTCTATCTATTCGTCTACCAAAAGGATAACATAATGAGTAATTAGGATCTATAATTTTAGTTACTTCTTTTTTTGCTTTTCGAGTCATAGTATCACCTGAAATAACTAAACTATTAATATTATCAAATCCTGCTATAGAAAGAGTGCTATTAATTTTATCCAAACTCTTACCTGTATGAGAACAAGTATCTATAATTAGTGTTTTACCTTCTCTATCTGCACCTTTATAAGACTTCATTGCTTCTGAACTTGAATGCGCATAATCTTCAATCCCATTAGGATCTATAAACATCATATGAGGAATATTAATTTCTTTAGACTTCTTACCGTCTTTAAGTTGCATATAGTAAAGTGCATGAGAAACTGGAGATGCAATGCCACGAGCAGAGATATCTACAAATATAATATTATCGTATTTATGTTTTAAAATATATTTTGCAATTTCTAGTGTATAGGAAGCAGCTTTCTCTATTTCCTCTTCATCAAAACCTATATTAATAAAATTTTTGCTACTTTCAAACTTTTTACTAAATCTTCCTAATAATTCGCTAAAAAAGTCATCATTTTCTATTGGCATAGAGCGGATTTTACCATAGTTAGTAGAGAGTTTCAATTGAGTTGTTTTAAATTAAACAGATTGGGACATTATTTATTCTACTCTTCCTGTCCAAGTAGACTTAGCGAGCATTTGAGCAACGATATTCTGAGGTACTTCATCATAATGAGAAGGTTCCATATAATATGATGCGCGACCTTTAGACATAGAGCGAAGCGCTGTAGCATATCCCGATAATTCAGAAAGAGGAACCATACCCATGATAATGGTTGCACGAGAACGCTCTTCTGTTCCCATGATTTGTGCACGTTTAGAAGATAGATCGCCAATCACATCACCCATATATTCAGAAGGTGTAGTGACTTCCACCTTCATGATAGGTTCCAATAAAGTTAACTCTGCTTTTTTAGCAGCTGATTGGAAAGCCATAGAAGCTGCGATTTTAAATGCCACATCAGATGAATCAACATCATGGTAAGATCCATCATAAAGTGTAACTTTAAGATCTACTACTGGATAACCTAATAATGCTCCATTATCCATGGATTCTTTTACACCTTTTTCTACAGAAGTGATAAATTCAGCAGGAATAGCTCCTCCTTTAATAGCATTAACGAATTCGTATCCTTCACCTCTTAGTTTTGGTTCAAGACGTAAGAAACAATGTCCATATTGTCCTCGACCTCCAGATTGGCGAATGTATTTACCTTCTGCTTCTGCTTGATGTTTAATAGTTTCTTTGTAGGCTACCTGAGGAGCACCTACATTAGCTAAAACGCCAAATTCTCTTTTCATACGATCCACCATGATTTCCAGTTGTAGTTCTCCAATTCCTGAAATAATGGTTTGATTAGTTTCGTGGTTAGTTTTAACTTGGAATGTTGGATCTTCTTCCATGAGACGCTTTAATGCAAGTCCCATTTTTTCCTGATCTATTTTAGTTTTGGGTTCTATAGCTAGAGATATAACTGGTTCTGGAAAAGTGATCTTTTCTAGTACAATAGGATCTTTTTCATCACATAATGTATCACCTGTTATAGTATCTTTAAGACCAACTAAAGCTACTATTTCTCCTGCAAATGCCTCTTTAATTTCTTCTCGCTCATTAGCATGCATGAGTAAGATACGACCGACTCTTTCTGTTATTCCTTTAGTACTATTAAAGATATAGGAACCAGCGACTACTTTTCCTGAATAAACTCTAAAGTAAGTAAGTTTTCCTACATGAGGATCAATTTGAATTTTAAAAGCTAGTCCACAAACTTTTTCATCAGGAATTAATTTTCTTTCTACTTTTTCACCCGTTTTAGGATTATCACCTTTAACTATACCCAAATCTTGAGGAGATGGAAGATAATCTATAACAGCATCGAGAAGTGGTTGAACCCCTTTATTTCTTAGTGATGTTCCAGCATAAATAGGAACTAATTTATAACCGATAACTGCTGCACGTAAAGCTTTTTTAAGAGATTCTACGTCAATTTCTTCTCCAGCTAAATATTTTTCTAAAAGTGCATCATCTGTTTCAGCTATTTTTTCTACTAATTTCTGACGATATTCTTCTACTTGAGCTTTCATATCCTCTGGAATATTGTCAGAGACTTCATATTTAGCTCCTAATTCATCAGATCCCCAACGAATAGCTTTTCTAGATAATAAATCAACATTACCCACGTAAGTTGATTCTGCACCAATTGGAAGAACCATAATAGCTGGGTTAGCACCTAATCTATCTTCTATAGATTTAACTGTAGCTAAAAAGTCAGCACCTAATTTATCCATTTTATTTACAAAACAAAGTCTAGGTACTTTATATTTATCAGCTTGACGCCAAACAGTTTCTGACTGAGATTGTACTCCTTCTTCAGCATCCAGAACTGTAATACCACCATCGAGAACGCGAAGTGATCGCTCAACTTCAGCTGTGAAATCCACATGTCCTGGAGTATCAATAATATTGATTCTGTAAGGATTTTTATTTCCCTTTTCTACATCTTGAGTATGTGTCCAGAAAGCTGTAGTAGCAGCAGATACTATAGTAATACCACGCTCTCTTTCCTGTTCCATCCAGTCCATTTGAGTATTTCCTTCATCGATATCACCTATTTTATGAGATTTTCCAGTATAAAAAAGAATTCTTTCAGTAGTAGTAGTTTTACCTGCGTCAATATGAGCGATAATTCCGATATTCCGAATTTTATCTAATTCTGCATGTCTATTGGATGTTGATTGATCTGCCATAATAATAAAAAATTCTAAATATAATATTCCAAACAAATTGTTTAGGATTTATATATTAGGATCAATTAAGTATACCATATTTTTCTCACTTCTTCTATAATGAATAGTAAATTTATAAAAAGTTTAGTAAACGAATTGAAATATACTTTTTAAACAGCATTGAAAGTTTGCTGTTTAGTGTTTTAAAATTTAAATCAAGTTTATTAGCAAACTTTCACGAGTGAGAAAAGAAATAAAGCTCTAAATTACAAACCAAGGTTAGCGAACGCCTGTTTAAAAAGTATGTTTCAATGAGTTTTTTAGAAAACAAATAAAACAACTATGAATAAATTTTTAGCGATTTTAATTATAGTAATAGTTATAATTTTAGGCGGATTTTTTATCTATAACAGCCAAAAACAACCACTCTCTAAATATACTTCACCCATAATTAAAATCACCCAAGTCCCTACCTCCACTCAATCTCTAACTCAAACACCACAACCTAATATCAACACTTCTTGGGTGAGTACTTTATCTGCTGTAGCAATCTCGGCGAATCAAGCCACTATTCATACAGTTAAAGGTAACATTGTTATCCAACTTTATTCAACTGATGCGCCTAAAACTGTCATGAACTTCGCCACATTGGCTAAATATGGATACTATAATAATTTAACTTTTCATCGAGTTGTTCCTGGTTTTGTCATTCAAGGAGGAGATCCTAATGGCGATGGAACCGGTGGAGTTAGTATTTATGGATCTACATTTGATGATGAATTATATGCTACTGCTTCCAGTTATCAAGCTGGTTATTTAGAAGGAGTAGTTGCTATGGCTAATCGTGGACCTAATACCAATGGCTCTCAATTTTTTATTATGTTAGCTGATAATCCAACTTTACCTAAAAATTATACTATCTTTGGCAAAGTTACCAACGGCATGGATGTAGTTCAAAAGATTCAAATTGGGGATAAAATGACCTCAATAGATGTTAAGTGAAATTTATATAAATAATAATTATAGGTTGATATTTTAACAGAAATTGATATAATTATGTCGTTCAAACAAAAGTCTTCAATTAAAGACCACCAATTGGTGGTCTTTTTTGTAGCTAGGGTAGGAGTCGAACCTACGTTGTTGAAAAACTTTGTTCAAACAAAAGTCTTCAAACCGGATAATGAGGCCGGCGCCCTCGACCGCTATGCTTACCTAGCCGTATTATTTGATATTAATCCTACCTTCTCAGCGAATTTAATTAACTCTTCTCTTGCTTGAGCTAATCCTCCCGCAACTATCTCATCATGTACTTGCTCAATGTCAGGCAAATGAAGCTCAATACCACTTTGCGCAATACGCACAACATATTTGTCTGTTGCTGGCACTGATGGTTTTGGCATTTGATTATTCACTTTTTTAAGAGCATGGGAACTCAAAGTTAAAGAGATTTTTTTATTGGTATTAATATTTAATTTTTTAATATCAGGATTCAATTTAATATCTGCTTGCTCACATAACCATATAAAAGCACTAATAGCTGGCTCTGCAACTCTACGACTTAGTCCATATTCTGCTAAAAATTCATTATATAGATTTTCTTTAGAAAGAAGTTTTATATCAGTGACTCTATTAAATATTTTTTTATAAGAAGATTTTATTAAGTTTTGTAATTTTATTTTTTTATCTTCACCTTTTAAGGAAAATATTTTAATATTTTCCGTTGCGTTCCCCTTATAATCAATGATTTGCAAAAACTTGAGACTACTAATAGCAATTCCTGCGCTAAAATCTGAAAATTCTCTATTGAGCAAATCTAACTTTGATATTGAAGTGAAACTTAATGAACTTAATAAATCAAATAGATCATCAAACTTATTTATTGATAAATATGGAGGTAATATTTGTTCTTGCATAAATTAAATATAATTCCGCAAGGCATTAAATGTCAAGACATCAAAATTGAGGTCTACCATTGAGGTTGATCTTTAGAATCTAAAGTGAGCGAAGGCACGGTTGGCATCTGCTTGTTTAAGAGTATTGTTGCGTTTGGTAATAGCTGCGCCTTTTTCATCAAGTGCATCTAAAAATTCTGCAACTAATTTTAAATCAAATGAATGATAATCACGGTTTGGTCGGGATGTAGCTGCTTCTACTATCCATCTGATAGCTAAAGTTTTTTGACGTTCAGGTTTTACTTCCACTGGTACTTGATAATTAGCTCCACCGATTCTTTTAGCACGAATCTCTACTTTAGGACCAACTGTAGTTAAAACTTTTTCATAAGTAGCTATTGGATCTAAACCTTTTGCTTTTAGGCCATCTAAAGTAGCATAGACTAATTTTTCTGCTACTGATTTTTTACCATCTTTCATAATTCTATTTATAAGTTTGGTAACTAAAACATTATTATATATTTTATCTGGCTGTGTAGGTCTTTTTACTACTTTTTTATGACGCATTTATCTTAAGCGGCTTTAGCTGCTGCTCCTCCTTTTCCACTTGGTCTTTTAGCTCCGTATTTAGAACGTGAAGTCATTCTTCCTTGAACACCTTGTAAATCGAATTTACCACGAACTATGTGATATTTAACTCCTGCTAAATCTTTTACACGTCCACCTTTAACTAAAACAATACCATGCTCAGCTAAAGTGTGACCTATTCCTTGAATGTATGCTGTTACCTCTGTTCTATTAGAAAGTTTAACTCTAGCTACTTTTCGAAGAGCAGAATTAGGTTTTCTAGGAGTCATGGTTTTAACTAAAGTTACTACTCCTCTTTTTTGAGGTGAAGGGATAGTCTTATATACACGATCTTTGGCATTATAGAAACGGCGAAGACCGGTTACTCTAACCTTTGCAATTCTTCTTTTTCTACCTTTTCTAGTTAATTGTGATAATGTTGGCATAAAATTTAAATAATTATACGATCAAAGTTGATTTTATATCAACTGGGATAAGACGCCCGATAATAACATTTTCCTTAAGACCATTAAGTGGATCTACGCGTCCCTCAAGTGCAGCTTCAGAAATAACTCTGGTAGTTTCTTGGAATGAAGCAGCAGAAAGCCATGAATCTGAGAATAATGCACCTTTAGTAATACCTAATAATACTTGGCGACCTGTAGCAGGTTCTCCGCCTTGAGAGATAGTTTCAGCATTACTCGTTTCAAACCTATTCTTAGTGACTAAATCTCCGGGTACGAATGAAGTATCTCCTACAGTTTCTACTACTATCTTATCAGACATGCGTCTAATAATTACTTCAAAGTGTTTATCATTAATAGCGATTCCTTGAGATTCATAAACTTTTTGAACTTCAGATAGAATATACTTTTGAGTTGCTTCTACTCCTCGAATCTTTAAGATTTCTTTTGGATCTAAATATCCTTTAGCAAAAGGTGTACCAATTACGATATCATCTCCATCTTTTACGGCTAATTCTAGAGCCAATGGAACGAAATATTCTTCAACTTCAATAGGATCTACTTTAGTATTTTTAACAGTAATCTTATATCCATCTTCTACTTGTTCTATTTTTACTTTACCTGTGATTTGAGAAATTGGTGAGAGATTTTTAGGTGTCCTCATTTCAAATAATTCTTCTACACGAGGTAAACCTTGGGTCACGTCACTCATAACAACTCCTCCGAAATGTCGAACACGCATGGTTAATTGAGTTCCAGGCTCTCCAATAGATTGTGCTGCCATAACACCTACTGGAGTACCCAAATCAACTATTTTTTTAATTGAGAAATCCCAACCATAACATTTAGCACAAACGCCTTCAGATAGCTTACAAGTAAAGGCTGACCTTACTTTTAGTCCATTTACCTCAACAGCTACTGCTTTAGCCATTTCTGGTGTAATAAGTTCGTTTACATCCACTAAAACTTTTTTACTTTCCTTAGAGGTGACCTTTTGGAATGAAACACGACCTAAGATTCTATCTGCGAAAGGTGTAGTTCTCTCTGCTTCATCTTTAATAACTATGAATTCTTCGCCACCGCAATCTTCTTTCTTAACTAAAACATCATGAGAAACATCTACTAATCTTCTCGTTAAATAACCTGCATTAGCTGTCTTAAGAGCTGAGTCAGTTAAACCTTTTCTGGAACCACGAGCTGATGCAACGTATTCAAAGATAGATAAACCTTCACGGAAATTAGATTTAATAGGTAATTCTACAATTTTACCTAAAGGATCTAAGATAAGACCTCTCATAGCTGATAATTGTTTTAATTGTTCTTTTCCAGCACGTGCTCCTTCTGAATCGATGATAAAGCGAGTAATATTAGCAGAATCTAAATTATTCCAGGTTTTATCAGCCATAGCATCTGTGGTCTCTAGCCAAACGTTATTACTAAGTCTCTTTTTCTCATCAAGTGTAATTAAACCTTTTTGATAATCATTTTCAATCTTACTTACTTTTTTCTCTGCTTCTGCTATCATTTTATCTTTATCAGAAATCATGACATTATCAAAAACTGAAACAGACACACCTGAAAGTGTAGCAGCGTGGAAACCAAGAGATTTAATATTATCGATCAAATCAGCCACTTCTGTAGACGAATATGTTGATAGTGCGGCAGTAATAATTTTTTTAATATCAGAAGCTTTAATAGGTGAATTAACAAATTTCATGCCTTGAAGTAAAGCTTCATTAAACATTAAACGACCTACTGTAGTTTCTACTAATTCTTTATTTATTTTTACCTGAATTTTCTCTCTTAATTTTATATGTTTTAGATCATAAGCTAAGAAAGCCTCATTGGCACTTTCAAAAACAGATAATGTTTCTTTTTCTGGAGTATTATCCACTGTAGTTAAGAAATAAATTCCTAAAGCCATTTCTTTATTAGGAAGCGTAATAGGACTTCCATCTGCTGGCTTTAAGAGATTATTGTTAGGCATCATTAAATTTATAGCTTCTTCCTGAGCATTTTGAGAAAGTGGTACATGAACAGCCATTTGGTCACCATCAAAGTCAGCATTAAATCCACTACAAACACAGGGATGTAAACTAATAGCAGCACCTTCTATAAGTCTAGGATAGAAAGCTTGAATACTTAATTTATGTAGAGTAGGAGCACGATTTAATAATACTGGATGATTTTTAGTTATTTCCTCTAAAATATCAAAAACTTCTGGTGGTCTTTTTTCTATAAAGCGCTTTGCTGATTTAATATTAGGAGCAAAACCACGAACTATTACTTCTCGTAGAACAAAAGGCTTAAACATTTCTAAAGCCATTTCTTTAGGAATCCCACATTCATTAAGTTTAAGATCTGGTCCGACTACGATAACTGAACGTCCAGAATAATCTACGCGTTTTCCAAGTAGGTTTTGTCTAAATCGTCCCTGTTTACCACGAAGCATATCAGAAAGTGATCTTAAAGGTGAAGCTAGAGTTTGACCTGGTCTTTGAGATACATCAATTAAAGCATCTACTGATTCTTGAAGCATTCTTTTTTCATTTCTTAAAATAATTTCTGGAGCACCTAATAACATAAGATGTTTTAGACGATTATTACGATTAATTACACGTCTGTATAAATCATTTAAGTCACTGGTAGCAAAACGGCCACCTACTAATTGAACCATAGGTCTAAGATCTGGTGGTATAACTGGTAATGCTTCCATAATCATAGCTATAGGATTTACTCCAGCTTTCTTCATAGCTTCTAGAAGTCTAAGTCTTTTAATAACTTTTAGATATTTTTGAGATGTAGATTTTTCTTTTTGAAGCTCTGATCTTAATTCTGCGATTAAATCATCAAAATTAGTATTTTTAAGAAGATCCAGTACTGCTTCAGCACCTGTTTTAAATTTAAAGAATACTGGGATATCATATTCTAAAATTTTAAAGTATTCATCTTCTGAAAGAACACTGGAAATCTTAAGATTCTTAAGGATATTTACTAATGCTTGGGAAATTTCATCAATTTTTTTAGCCTCATCATCAAATCTTTGATTTAATCTATTTACTTTTTGTTTTAAAGCCAAATTTAATTCTTCGGTAATTAATTTTTCTTGCTCTGCTTTACCTGATTTTGATTTAGCTTCTTTAATTTTATCCTCAGTCTCCTTTTTAAGAGTCTCTTCTTCTCTTGTTTTATTTTTCTTTAAGTCTTCTTTTCTTTTTTCAATAATTTCTGAAAGTTTATCTAATGCTTCTTTTTTCTTATCTTCATCAATAGAAGTTACTAAGTATGAAGCATAATAAATAATGGATTCTAGATTTTTTTGAGTTATATCCAGAAGAGTGGCTAAGAATGAAGACGTACCTTTGAAAAACCAAACGTGAGCTACAGGTGCTGCTAAGTTAATATGACCCATTCTTTCACGTCTTACTTTAGAAAGTGTAACTTCTACTCCACATTTATCACAAATAATGCCTTTATATCTAATTCTTTTATATTTACCACAATAACATTCCCAATCTTTACTTGGGCCGAAGATTCTCTCATCAAAGAGACCATCTTTTTCTGCTCTTAAAGTTCTATAATTAATAGTCTCAGGTTTGGTTATTTCACCAAATGACCAATCTAAGATATCTTGCTTATCAGCCAATAAAATCTGAAGAGCACTAAAGTCTGTAAATCTAATTGTTTTATTTTTTCTATCTATTTGGTTTTTTAAATCTGCCATATTATAATTCTACTGCCTCCAAATCAGCATCTGTTGGATTCTCTATTTTATCATTTTCACCCGGCTTTTGGTCAACTACTTCTTCGCCACCTAATTCTTTTTCTAATTCTTTAGCTTCTTTTTCTGTCTTTTCTTCCTGCGCATCATCTGTAGATGTACTGGTAGCAGATGCAGCTGGAGTAGAAGGTGCTGCTGATGTATCATCAGCTACGATGGATGCACCGATTGGTTTAACGTTAATAGCTAAAGCTTCTAGTTCACGAATTAAAACGTTAAATGATTCTGGAACTGTAGGCGTTGGAATATCTGTACCTTTAACCATAGCTTCGAAAGCTTTAGAACGACCTATAACATCATCAGACTTGATAGTTAACATTTCTTGAAGAGTATATTTAGCACGATGTGCTTCAAGTGCCCAAACTTCCATTTCTCCAAGTCTTTGTCCTCCCATTTGTGCTTTTCCACCGAGAGGTTGTTGAGTAACTAATGAGTATGGACCAGTTGATCTAGCATGGGTTTTATCTTCAACCATGTGAATAAGTTTCATAATATATTCAATTCCAACTACTACAGGATTTTCAAAAGGTTCGCCTGTTCGTCCATCATAAATAGTCATTTTACCATTTACTGGTAAACCTGCTGCTTTAAGAAGTTCGGTTATTTTATCTTCTTTTATATTTTCAAAAACAGGTACAGCAATTTTTTGTCCCATTTTTCTAGCAGCTAAACCTAAATGAGCTTCTAAAATTTGTCCTAAGTTCATACGAGCCAACACTGAAATAGGTTGAATAATAATATCCACTGGTGTTCCATCTTCTAGATAAGGCATATCAGCTTCAGGCAAAATTCTAGAAATAACACCTTTATTTCCATGACGTCCAGCTAATTTATCTCCTACTACTACATGTCTGAATTGAGCTACTTCGACTATAATCTTTTTAATAGTTCCAGGTTCTAGTTCATCACCTTTTTTACGATCTAAGGTATAAACATTAACTACTGTACCACGCTCACCATGAGGCATTCTTAAACTGGTATCACGAACTTCACGAGCTTGTTCACCAAAAATAGCTCTAAGTAATCTTTCTTCTGCTGTTAATTCTGTTTCACCTTTTGGAGCGATTTTACCAACTAAAATAGCTCCTGGTTCTACTTCAGATCCTACAGTTATAATACCTGTTTCATCTAGATTTCTTAAATCATCTTCTCCGACATTAGGAATATCAGCTGTGGTTAATTCTGGTCCTAATTTAGTTTCTACAACTGTAGTTTCATATTTTTCAATATGAATACTGGAGAGTGCATCTTCTTTAACTAATTTATCAGAGATAACAATAGCATCTTCGTAACCTAAACCTTCAAATGAAGTATAGGCAATAACTAAATTTCTACCCAATGCTAATTCTCCATCTTCGCTAGCTGGTCCATCAATTAAAATATCTCCTTTTTTAACTTTTTGGTCTTTTACAACCTTAACAGTTTGAGAATAACATGTAGCGTCCGATGTTCTCTCAAAAGATGCTACAAAATAAGTTTTCTTTTCGTTTTTACCTTCAATAGTTACTGATTTAGCATCAACTTTAGAAATGATTCCATCAAATGGAGCTTTAATAACTCTACCCATAATTTGAGCTATAGCACCTTCCATACCTGTTCCGACTATTGGACTTTCTGGTTTAACTAAAGGAACTGCTTGACATTGCATGTGAGTACCCATTAAAGCTCTTTGAGCATCATCATTAGCTAAGAATGGAATAAGTGAAGCAGCAGATCCTACTACTTGTTGAGGAGCTAAGTCAATATATTCTATATTAGAACTTTCTGTTTCTAAAAATTCTCCTTTATAACGAGCAGGAATACGAACTGCATCAATAGTATCATCTTCTGATAAAACTCCTGCGTGAGTTATATAATGTTTTTGCTCATCTTCCGCATCCAGATAAACTATTTCATCTGAAGCTTTCATTTTACTTCCTGCTTTAACGACCTTTTTATATGGAGTTTCTAGGAAACCATAGTCATTAACTCGTGCATATAGACTGAGATAATTAACTAAACCAATATTTGGACCTTCAGGAGAACGAACAGGACAAAGTCTTCCATATTGAGAAGCGTTAATATCACGAATTGAGAAAGCAGCTCTTTCACGATTAATTCCACCGCTACCCATAACTGTCACACGGTTTAAGTTATCAATCTCTGCTAAAGGATTTTTCTGATCAAGTAAAGTAGAGAGCTGTGAAGTTCTAAAGAATTCATTAATAGCAGCCATAATAGGTCTAGCATTAATAAGACTTCCTACTGAAGCTGGTTCTTCAATTTGAAGCAAACTCATTCTTTCTTTAATACTTCTCTCAAGTCTTAAAACTCCTACTCTAAAAGCAGTAGTAGCTACTAATTCTCCTACACTTCTGAGTCTTCGATTAGCTAAACTATCAATATCATCTACTATACCTTCACCTTTAGAAAGCTCTATAAGATAAGCAATCGTTCCTAATACATCATCTACTGTAAGAACTCTTACATCTGATGCCCTAAAATTAGGCATTTCTTTAAGTTTTTTATTAACTTTATAACGACCTACTTCACCTAAATCATAGCGTCTATTGTTGAAAAAAAGTCCGTGAATACTTTCACGAACTTTATCAAGCACTACAGGTTCTCCTGGGTGGAGCTTCTTAAAGATCTCAATGAGCGCTTCTGTTTCTGATGTAGTAGTATCTTTGGTTAAAGTACTACCTATAAAATCATTTACATCTTTTAAAGCTGTAAATTTTTCTACTATTTCTGCATTTGAAGAAAGACCAATAGCTCTTAAAAAGGTAGTAACTGGAAATTTTCTGCGTCTATCTATTTTTACATTTATAGTTCCTTGTCTAGTGGTCGAGAACTCTAGCCATGAACCATGAGAAGGTCTGATTTCTGCGTTAAAAATTTGTTTTCCTGTAATAGGATCTATAGTAGAAGTAAAAAATACGCCCGGTGAACGGACGAGCTGGTTAACTATAGCACGCTCAACACCATTAATAATAAAAGTCCCTCGATCGGTCATTTGAGGAATATCGCCTAAGAAAATCTCTTGTTTTTGTGGTTTACCACCAAGCTTTTTATTAAAAAGTGAAACTTCAGCATATAAAGGTGCGTCATAACTGACGCCTTTTTCTACTGATTCTGCTGGTGTTTTAGCTGGTTTTCCAATTCTATAACTATCAAAAGTTAAACTCCAATTTTTTTCTGTAAAATCATTAACTGGTGATATTTCTTTTAATATTTCTCCGATAGCACGGTCTAAAAAGTATTTATATGAAGTTTTTTGGATTTGGAGGAGATTTAGTTCAGGCAGAAAATCTCTTTTTCTTCCCCAGTTTTGTCTTTCAATTTTAGTATCAATTTTTTTAGGCATCAGCGTTATAAGATGTTGGGCAAATTTAACAAAAAAGAACAGAGAGCATAGCGCTCTCTATCGCTTTTTTATAAGGTAATGATATTTATACACTATAAGATTAAATTCGTCAACAGGTAAATTAAACAAAAAATACAGTCGATAAATTATCATAAATCCTACAAATCTCATATTATGACTTAATACTAGTCTTACATAGGATAAGTAAAGTTAACGCAACTATATGAGTAATATAGAAGCTAATACAATATCCTTTTCAATTAGTAGAGATGCAACTTCTCGGGGTAGTTCTATGATACCATTAAAAACTATCTCTTTTGAAACTAGCGAAGAGAAAAAAAGAAGAGAAAATGAGGAATTTCTAAAAGATTTGGATAAGAGAGATTTAGAAAAAGCATTGAAAGAAATTAGAGAAAAAGCAGGAGAAATAGCTGATCAGATTTTAGGAGAAAAGAAGGATGAAAAAAAGAAATAAAAATTAAAATCCAGATTATAAATTTACTCTACTAATAATTCCACAACTCATTCCACTTATTACCATAATATCTGAAATTATTTGAAGTAAGGGTAAATAAAAAAATGCTGCCCAATTTTTAACATATTTATAATTTTTAAAAATAGACCAGATTAAATAAAATATAAAACCAATTATTAATATTACGATTATACTATTCCATCTAAATTGAAGTGCAATTATTAATAATATAATTCCAATTAAATATCTTAAAAATAAAAAGGGCGTAGTAGATCTAAAATATAATCCTCTACCATCACCGTATGCATAAGAAAAAAATTGTTTAGCCCCTGAAAATATATCTTTTCTTTGCGGCCAATAAACTAATGCCGATTTTTTAAAATAAAATTTGGCACCAACTTTTTTTAATTTTTTATCAAAAACTAAATCCTCACAAGTATTTAAAAATTCTGGGTAACCATTTATCTTTTCAAAAATATTTTTTTTAAATGCTATAGAACGCGATGAAGGCAAAAAATTTTCTGCATCGATTTTATCTTCCATTACAGATGTATAAGTAGCTAAACATTTTTCAAAAATATTATGAGTTAATGGTTTATAAAAACCTGAAACCACATCAATACTTTTACTATTTTCAAATGGATAAATAATTTCTTTTAACCAATTTTTATGTAATAAACAACCAACATCTGTAACTGCAATAATGGGAAATTTAGCATTCTTAACAGCTATGTTTCTTCCTATAGAACGATTACCTTTTTTTATAAGTAACTTACCATTTAGATTTTTATTCTTATTAAAAAATTCTTTTATTAATTCTGGAGTTTTATCTTTAGAATCTGCATCAACGATAATTATTTCATCAGGCTTTTTAGTTTGATTTTTTATACTCTCTAAAAAGAAGTTAATATTTCCCTCCTCATTTAAAACAGTAGTTATAAGTGAAACTTTCATATTTTCCATAATTTTTTATAAATTTTTGCTAAATCTTCCCAAGTATTTTCTTTTACGAAATTATATTCTTTCTCAAGCATTTCATTTTTTTCTTTATTATTAAGATTTAAAAATTGATCAATTATTTTTTCTGGATTATTACCTTTAACTAAAAATTCTGAAAATGGAGTCATTTCTAAATAATCTTTTTTTAACTCATTAGTATAAACAGAAATGACTAATTTTTTAAATGAAAATGCTTCTAAAATAGATAGGTATGATGATGCAAAAATTATATCTGCATTTTTTATATAATCATCCGTGTTTTTTATAAATCCTGTAACTAATCCATATTCTTTAAAAATATTTTTAAAACTTCCATTTCCTACAGCAGTAAATTTAAATTTTGTTTTTTTATCTTTTAGAATTTTTAATATTCCGGAATAAATTTCTACTCCGTTATCTTTTTCTATTCTTCCAATAAAAACTATATTTAAATTATTATTAATTTTAACTTTTAATTCTTCATTTTTAACAGCCTCTACTCCTCCATAAATAGTAAAATTCGCAGGCGTCTTATACCATTTATTTATATATTCACCAATATTAATGGTACCCATGGATAAAAATTTACTTAAGCGGCGGATAAAAATAGCACTTTTTTTAGGAGGGAAAATAGTTTCATATCCATGAAAAGTAGTAAAAATCTTTTTATTTAGAAATAAAAATCTAAATGGTAAGTACCAGAAAAAAACATCATGTGCATGAATAATATCTGCATTTTTAATAAGTGAAATATTTTTAAAAAACCAAAACCAAATTTTAAATTTCTTTAATTTATCATTAGGAAAAGAAGGAATTCTATAAATTTTTATATCATTTATAAGATTATCATCCTGAACATTAGTGAAGGATCTCGTACTTTCTTCTGAAATTATTGTTATTTTAAATCCCTGGTTTTTAAGAATTTTAGAAATTTCTAAAACATGCTTTTCCACACCTCCAATTTCAGGATAAAAATGATGAGTGAGAAAGAGGATATTCATTATATTTTTTTAGCAATAATTGTTATATCTGATGCACCAAAAAATTTGATACTAATTTTATCTAAAAAATAAATTATACTTATTAAAAATAATTTTATAAAACGGATTATTTTACCAAAGGGGTCAATTGTAAATAATGAATTTCTTATTATTCCTTCTGTTTCTTTAACACTTGATATTAAGAATTTTTGTTTTTTCAGTAAGGAAACAATTGCTTCTTTAGAATATCTTCTTAAATGACCTACTTTTTTGTCAAATTTTTTAACTAAGCCTAATCTATTTAACGGAGCAGTAATTAATGGAACAGATATTATTAATATGCCTCTTGGTTTAAGTAAATTATAAATTATTTTTAGAGCGTCTATATCATTTGGCAAATGTTCTAAAACTTCATTGCAGATAATCAAATCGTATTTAATTTTATTTTTTTTATAATGAGTAAAATCTTCCTTTTTAAATTTAATGTTTTTAATATTTAATATTTTTTTATCGGCATTAGCAATATTTATTGCTCTTGAAGAGATATCGATTGCTTTAATATTTATATTATATTTATTAGCTAAATAGAAATCTATAGTACCTACTCCACAACCTATATCTAAAATTGTTTTTATCTTTTTATTGTTTTTAACAATATTTTCATATATTTCTAATTTCTCTTTATATGTAAAATCTTTTGTTGTTATTATTTTTTTACTTATTTTTGAATTGGAATGGAATTTTTCATTAATATTTTTACTCATTTAAATTTAAATTATCCTTACTAGGATGGATTTTTATGAACATTTCATACATAAAAAATATTGCCCCTTGACAATTATATATTATTTGTTTCAACATATAAATGTAGATACAAATTAATTAGTATGATATCCCCTGATAAAATAAAAATCTTTTTAAGTTTTTTTGTTTTCTTCATATTAGTTATATTTGTATCTACATTTTCGTTTAAGGCACATGCTAATACTTCTATTTGGACTAATGTAACTGATTTGCCTTATACAATAGCTAGTAATATCAGCTTTTCTTATGTAAATAATATATATAATTTAGGTGGGTCTGCTGCGACTGGACAAAGTAAATTTGATGTTCTACTTAATACGACGAATAATAATGGTGATTTATCAAATTCTTGGACTAATTTATTATCTTTTCCTAAGGCTCTTATATTACATTCATCTACTATAGTAGAAAATCATGTATATGTTCTAGGTGGAAAAGAGGAGAATCCTGGTTCATCCTTAAATATAATAAATTCTGTCTATGTAGGACTTATTAATTCTAATGGATCAATACAATCTTGGACTCCTCTCACGCCTCTTCCATCTCCACTCATGCTTGGAGCTGCTGTAGTTTTAAATAATCATCTTTATTATATTGGTGGGGAAAATAACTCTGGTGTTAATAATCCAAATGTATATGTTAGCTCTATTAACTCTGATGGAACTATTGGACCTTGGTCCATTGCAGGAACTATACCAGGTGGCGGATTAAATTCAGAAGTGGCTTTCAGTTATCAAAACAAAATTATAGTAGCAGCAGGAAATTCAAATAATACAAATATTGCTAATGTAAGAATTGCCACAGTTGATTCTAATGGAAATATATCTGGATGGACTGATGGACCTCTATTACCAGTAGCCTTGGGACGTCCGTACGGTGCACAATCTAATGATAAAATTTTTATTATTGGAGGAGGACTTAATAGTCCTAATCAAAATTCTCATACTTTTTATACGACTATTGATAATTCAGGAAATTTAACACCTTGGATTACTGCTACCAGTAGTGCAGACCTAACTTTAGGACAATGTTGTGGCGGTACTGCAGTGGCTAACAATTATATTTATGTTATAGGTGGGTATAGCAGTGGTCAAGGTTATTTATCATCAGTATTAAGAGCTAATATAAACGATATACTTGGGAATACGCCCCAGGTGATAGATTTAAATGTTCCTCTTATTAAACAAACAGCTTCTCCTTGGGGAAACCAAGTTTATGATAGAGCTAATTTTTGGTCACCAAGCGATAATAGTATTAGTAGCTGGGGATGTGCTCTAACTTCTGCCACTATGGTTTTAAATTACTATGGAATTACTAAATTACCAAATGGTACTACACTTGATCCAGGAAGTTTAAATACTTGGTTAGAGAGTCAAAATGATGGATATGTAGATAATATAACTAGTGGATATGTAAATTGGGTAGCTATTGCTAGACTTTCCAAGTTAGCTAAAAGTGTAAATAACATAACTGCTTTTGATGCTTTAGAATTTAGTAAATTTACAGGAATGAATAATACTCAACTTACAAATGATTTAAAAAATAACATTCCAGATATCTTAGAAGAACCTGGACATTTTATAGTAGCTAAAGGAATTAATGGTAGTACATTTGATATTAATGATCCTTACTATAATGATAATAAATTAAGCGATATTTACTCAAACACCTATCAATCAATTGGTACTTTTACACCTGCTCATAGTGATCTATCTTACATCATGTTAACTTATAATCCCAATCTTACAATTATGGTAAAAGATAAAAATGGTAACGTTATTGGTCAAAGTTTTACTCAAAACCCATTAGTCAGTGATCAGCATTCTAATAATAAAACATCTGCTATAGAGATTTTATATATTCCTAAACCTGATAGTGGAAATTATACAATTACTATTTCTTCAAATACAAATACTAATTACGATTTAAAAACTTATATTTACGATATTAATGGTAACGATAAAATTTTTGATCAAAGAGGAAATGTGAATAACTCTAATAATAATATTTTAACTATTAATTTTGATAAAAATAATGTTAATCATTCTAATGAAATAAAACATAAATCATTTGAGGATACATTAGATGATATTAGAAGATGTGGTTTATCAAATAGAAATCACCGAATAGAAGAAAATTTTCTATTTAATTTAATGAGTGATAGCAGAAATCATCATAATGATTTTAGATTTAAATCTAAACTTGAACTTGAATCTTTTTATATTTTAATTAATAGTTACAAACACTTAAAGTTTTTATCAGATGATAATTACAACCTCCTATATTCTGATTGGCAAGATCTAAATTCTCAATTTTAACTTATCTAAAAGTCATGTTAAATGCTCTTTTTACTAAAATTAGTTTTCTAAGAGCTTTTTTACTAAGTAAATAAGATTTTTTAATTTTGGAAGTTTTGGATTTTTGTTTTAGAATAAGTGATTCATAAAGTTTTATTAGCTTTTTAGTATAAATCTCTGCAGAAAAATTCTTTGGTACTATTTTTAAAGATTCCTCACCCATTTCATTCATTAATTTTTCATTTTTAATTAAATATAAAAGTTTATCTACGAAAATCTTAATATCAAGAGGACTTGTGTAGCCGTTAACATTATTAACTACTACATTTTTAAAAGCTAGATCATCTACAGTAATAAGAGGTAAACCTGCTGCTGCTGCTTCTAGGACCACTAACCCTTGAGCTTCAGTGGTGGAAGCAAAAATAAATATATCACTACTCCCATAAACTTTTGACATTAAATTTCTTTGTACTTTACCCGTAAAATGTATTCTATTTTCTAATTTTTTATCAATTACTAAATTTTGTAATTTTTGTTTTTCTGGACCCGGACCTACTATTACTAAATTACTATTTTTATCTTTTTTAGAAAGTTGTTCAAATACTTCTATAATAAATGTAAAATTTTTTTCTTTTCCTAACCTTCCAACAGATAATAAAATTTTGGATTCTTTGGGAATAGAAAATCTTTTTCTTAAATAATTACTTTTTTCTTTTTTAAAGTTTTTTTCTAAAAGTATATTAGGTATTACTGAAATAGATTTTTTAACGCCATACGAATTTAAGGCCAATTTCATTTTTTCAGAAGGAGTAATTATACCATCACAACGGTTAGCAAAAAATTTAAGTCCTGTGGCTATCATAGATGGCTTAATTATTTTTCCATTTAAAATATAATGTGTATACTCAGTTAAAACTGTATGAAAAGTTAAAACGTAAGGAATATTTTTCATCCTAGCTAATTGATAAGCTAGTAAAGAAAAAGCACCGTTACCATGAGCATGTACTATATCGAAATCTAAATGATAAAATTCACGAAAATTTTTATCTGGAATAGGAAAAGGTATGTGGAGAGCTGGTTCTGCTGAAGATAGAATTTTTAAAGATGGAAGACGAATTATATTAGCTTTTTTATCTTTATATTTACCAATCTTAGGAGCTATGATAGTTACTTCGTGACCAAGAGCCTTAAGCTCAGAACTGAAATTATCAACAGAAACGCTAACTCCGTTAAGTTGCGGATAATAAGTATCCGTAACCATTGCAATTTTCATGTATCCTCTTATTTTAACATAAAACTAAAACTTGTAAGATAAGTTATAATTAAAGTATGCAACTATTAATTTTCATTACACTAGTCCTAATTATTATATTTTTCTCTTTTATTATCTGGTTTATAAATAAGAAATTTAACGATAATAAAAGCAATTCAAATATAGATTCTACTCTTTTAGAATGGATAAAAAGCATGCAACAAAATATGAGTGTAAATTCTAACAATATTACACGCGTACTTCAGGAAAACTCTAAACAATTAAATGAGAGATTGGATCGTGCAGCAAATGTAATAAGCGATGTAAATCGTGAAATTGGAAAAATGAGTGAAATAGGACGAAATATGCAATCTATAGAAGAATTTTTAAAAAGTCCGAAACTTCGTGGTAATTTAGGAGAAAAAGTCTTAAATGATTTAATTACTCAAGTATTTCCTAAAAATACTTTTTCACTTCAATACACTTTTAAAACTGGTGATAAAGTCGATGCAGCTATAAAAACTGATGCTGGGATACTACCTATTGATGCGAAATTCCCTATGGAAAATTTTCAGAAAATGTCAAAAGCTAAAAACACTGTAGAAATTGAGAGTTATAAAAAGGAATTTATTCGAGATGTAAAAAAACATATTGATGCTATTTCTAAAAAATATATTTTACCAGATGAAGGGACTATGGATTTTGCACTCATGTATGTCCCATCAGAAAGTGTGTTTTATGAAATAGTAAATTTGGAAGAGATTTTAGAATATGCTAGAGTTAAAAGAGTTTATATAGTTTCTCCCAGTACACTTTATGCCCATCTACAAACCATTTTATTATCTTTTGAAGGTAAAAAAATAGAAACTCAAGCAAAAGAAATCTTTAAATTACTTAGAGGTATGCAAACTGATTATCAAAAAACCAATGATGCTATAGATATCTTAGAAAAGCATTTAACTAATGCTTCAAATCAAATGATAAATGTAAATAAAAATTTTTCTCAAATTGGTCAAAAATTAAATTCCACGAAACTTTTAGAAGATTAATCAATAATACTTTCATATTTTATGTTCTCCAATTTAACTCTCATGTTAATTAATATCTCCTCCATTGAAGCGTTAAATGAAAAAGATCCACAAGAATAAAATTCTACATTTTTAAAATCAGAAATGTATTTTTTAATTAATTTCTCTTTTATTCTACCTTGTTCAAATCCTTTAATACTTTCCTGACTTAGAGTATAAATAATTTTTACGTTTTTATTTTCATTAGCAATTTTTTTAAACTCATCAAAGTAAATAATATCTTCTAATTTTTTAAATGATGCAATTAAAGTAATTCTCATGTTGAGTTTTTCTTTATCTATAAACTTTAACATGCTATGAAAAACAGTAATACCAATTCCACCACTTAAAAAAACTTTTTCTTTATCATTTTTTGCATCTAAAATAAAATTACCTTTAGGTCCATCCATTTTTATTTCTGATTTTTCATCTAGTTCAAATAGTTTCTTTTTATAATCACTTTTTCCCCATCGAGTAGTTATAGTTAAATATTCATCTAGTGGAGATGAAGAAATAGTAAAGTTTCTCGGATAATCTTTAAACTTTCTCCCCTCAAAATCAATTTCCATATATTGCCCAGCTATATAATTAAAACCATAGGGCTTTTCAAAATAAACAGACCATATATTATGAGTTAATTGATCTTTTTTTAAAATTTTACTTTTATAAATCATTTCTACCTTGAATTTTACCTTAAAATTGACTATTCTCAAAGATATGAAGGGACTACTCTTAGCTTTATTATTTTTAGTTTTAGTGGTTATTTTAGGCGCTACTTATAAAAATCCTAAATTAGTAAATTATTTAAGAGATCAATATCTCAAATCTAATACCTCATCAAGTAGTACACCTACTCCTACCCCAACCAAAAAATCTCCAGAAATACAAATGTATATCTACCTTAATTCTAATGGATTTTCTCCAGAAGTATTAACAATCAGTACTAATACAAAAGTCGTATGGACTAATAAAACAAATAAGAGTATAAATATAGTAAATAATTCAACAAATAATAAATTTGATATTGGAACTATAAACGCAAATGCATCAAAAGGAATAGTATTTGATGTTCCAGGAACTTATATTTACCACAATAATTCTAATTCTCAACAAATAGTAACTGTAATAGTAGAAAAATAATTTAAACTCATGGATAAAGATTTAAATGAACAACAACTAGAAGCGATTAATTTTGGTGAAGGACCACTTTTAATTATAGCTGGAGCAGGCACTGGAAAGACCACGGTAATAACTGAAAGGATTAAACATTTAATTTTAGATAAAAATATTGATCCTGCTAATTTAGTGGCTCTCACATTTACAGAAAAAGCTGCCACTGAGATGCAGGAAAGAGTGGATATCGCCCTACCTTACGGTTATTCACAGATGTGGATTGATACTTTTCATGGTTTTTGTGAAAAGATTTTAAGAGATGAAGCTTTAAATATAGGTTTGGATAGTTCATTTAAGCTTTTAACAGAAAGCGAAGCAGTACTTTTCATAAGAAGGAATTTAGAGAAATTTGATTTTGATTATTTTAAACCTTTAGGCAATCCTAATAAACTAATCTCTAGTTTACTTTTCCATTTTTCTCGACTTAAAGATGAAGATATTTCACCTATTCAATATTTACAGTGGGCTAAGCAAAAATCAGACTTAATTAAAAATAATAAGGGCGCGACTGAAGAAGAAAGAGAAGAAGTTAAAAAGAATTTAGAATTAGCTAATTTATATAATACTTACCAAGAGTTAAAAAATAAAAATGGATTTATGGATTTTTCTGATTTAGTTTTTAATACCTTAGCATTATTTAGACAAAGAAAAAATATTTTAAAAAAATATCAGGACAAATTCCAATATATTTTAATAGATGAATTTCAAGATACTAATTATCTCCAAAACGAATTAGCTATTTTACTTTCTAATAATAAACAAAATATAAATGTAGTGGGAGATGATGATCAAGCTGTATATAGATGGAGAGGTGCAGCTGTATCTAATATGATTTCTTTCAGAGAAAAATTCCCAAATGCCCAAATAGTAACTTTAACTAAAAATTATAGATCTACTCAAATTATTTTAGATTCTGCTTATAAATTAATAAAATATAATGACCCTGATAGATTAGAAGTTAAAGAAAATATAAATAAAAAATTAATTTCTCAAATTAAAAAAAATGGAAATGATATACAATTAATTTATACTAAAAATGATACAACCGAAACTGAAAAAGTACTGGAAACCATTTTAAAATTAAAAAAAGAAAAAAAGTATAATTATAAAGATTTTGCTATTTTAGTTAGAGCTAATGACTATGCATTACCCTTCATAAAAACTTTTGAAAGAAATAAAATTCCCTACCAATTCCTAGGTACACAGCAGTTATTTAATCAAGAAGAAATAAAAGATCTAATTGCATTTTTAAAAGTTACTGCAGATCCTAATGATAGTGCTTCTATTTTTAGACTTTTAAATATTAATTTATTTAAAATAAATAATTTTTCACTTATTTCCTTATTTAATTTTGCTAAAAGAAAAAATCTAACTATTTTTGAAGCATTAGAAAATTCAAATAAATTAAATATTTCGGAGGTGGACAAAGAAAAATTAAATAAAGTTTATGATTTAGTAAAAAATAATTTAGAAAAATTAAAGACAGAAACACCAGGTCAAATTTTATATTTTTTCTTACAAGAAACTGGTATGTTAGAGAATTTTTTAAATGATACTAGTAACACTACCCAATTAAAAGCTCAAAATGTAGCACGATTTTTTGAAAAAATAAAATTATATGAAGATAATCATATTGATAATTCAATACAAGATATTTTAGATTGGATAGATTTATCTATGCAGGTAGGCGAAGGCCCCACAGTAAATGAGATGGCAGAAAATGAGATTGATGGCGTAAATATTTTAACCGTTCATTCTAGTAAAGGGCTAGAGTTCCCTGTGGTTTTTATAGTAAATTTAGTTACTAATCGTTTTCCTACCCTGGCTCGACGTGAGCAAATTCCAGTTCCTGATGAATTAATAAAAGAAATCTTACCTAGTGGTAATTATCATTTAGAAGAAGAAAGAAGACTTTTTTATGTAGCTATGACTAGAGCACGAGATTATTTATATTTTAGCTCTAGTAAGTTTTACAGTGAAGGGAAAAGAGAAAGAAAAATTTCACCTTTTGTAATAGAGAGTTTAGGCGAAGAAAAAGTTAATAAAGTAATTAATCAAGAGGACAAAGAGAAAAAGCAATTATCCCTTTTAGATTTTGAGCTTTTAAATAATTCAAAAATAGAAATTATTAAAAGAGAAAAATTAAATTTATCATATCTTTCTTATTCTCAATTTCAAACTTTTGATTTTTGCAATATGCACTATAGATTAAAATATATTTTAAAAATTCCAACTCAACCCACTCAAAGTTTAAGTTTTGGAAGTAGTTTACACGCTACCTTAAGAGATTTTTATTTACTTATTCAAAATGGGAAAACTAAAGATGAAATAGATTTAGAAAGTATTTATAAAAAAAATTGGCTAAGAGAAGGATATAATCATAAAAAAGATCAAGAAAAATATTATAATTTAGGACTTAATATTATTAAAGATTATTTAGAAAATAATTTTAATGAAAATATAAAATCTATAGTTGAAACTCCTTTTAAATTTTTCTTAAATAATTTATGCATAGGTGGGATAATCGATAGAATAGACTTCTTACCAGATGGGACCATAGAAATTATTGACTATAAAACAGGAAACAATTTGCCTGATGAGAAAAAGTTAAGTAAAAATTTACAACTTACTATTTATGCTCTAGCTCTAATGTCTAGTAAAACTAGTACCTTACCAACTATCAATGATCCAGAAAAAATAAAACTATCACTATATTATTTAGAAAAAAATAAAAAATTAAGTATTACTAAAACTCGTGAAGAATTAGAAGATGCTAAAGCAGAAATCTTAGATAAGATTAAGGAAATAGAAAATAGTGAATTTAACTGTACAGGAGGAATGTTCTGTAAAGATTGTGAGTATAAAATGATTTGCAAAACTACTTCATAAGTTGCATCTTTTTTTAAGTTAATTTAAAATCAATTCATCCTTTGGGAAGAAGGTTCATCGGGACGTTAATTTATGTAAATGAATTTTTCGTTCAGGAAAGTCCAGACAGGTGTAAAGTTGGGATTAGAGTTCAAGCTCTAACACGTAAGTGCTGGTGTTTAAAAATTTATGCCGCTAAACGATTTTTAAAACAGATTTTGGATTTACAAAATTTGAGAGCAACAGAGACGAGCGGATATGAAACGGGCAATCCCGCCTGCTGCAACTCACGAATAGTCGTAAACGTACTTTACCTAGACTAAAGATGAGGCATAGATAAATGATGATTAAAACAGAATCTGGCTTATTCTTTTCCCAAAGGATTTTTTTCTAGGAAAAATACTATTAATACACGCAAAATAGCTGTAATTGGTACTGCTAAAATCAAACCTAAAATACCTGCTAAACGTCCTCCTGCTATAACCGCAAAAAATATTAATAAAGGATTAAGTTTAGTGATTTTAGCCATCACATGAGGAATCACTAGATAATCTTCTAGCTGTCTTAAGAGGAGATAAATTAGGACTATAATTATCGATGCATCTAAAGGATTAAGTCCAAAATTATTATTACCTGTCAAAAGCATAATGATAACTGCTACTGCGCCTGCTGTGATAGGACCTACTACAGGAATTATCTCTGCAAAACCCGAAAATATAGCTATCATAAGTGCAAATTTTTCGCCAACTATTAAAAGAGCTATATATAAAATTAGAGATACTAAAAATATTAAAAGTATTTCTCCTCTCAAATAATCTACTAAAACCAAATTTATTTTTGTAATTAAATTTTCTATATCAGATCTTATATTTTTAGAAAAAAGAGTTAATAATTTTCTAACATTATCTTCTCCATCTTTTAAGAAATAGAAACCAGCAAAAATAAAAATGATAAAGTCGACTACACCTGATATTGCTCGGGAAAAAGCGATACTTTTATAAGGAGCTTGAAAAAAAGCTAAAAAACGTGAATGTGAGAAGCTACTTATCAGGTCTGTCACAATAGGTTTTATAAACGCTGGTAGGTGAGCTGTCTCTATTTTAGCGATTTTTAAATTACTTTGAATTATAGAATTAAAATCAAGTGATTCTATAGATAATTGCCTTGCTACAATAATACCTATAGCAGTAACTAAAATTACTATTAAAAAGTAGAGAGAAAATATAGTAATACTTTTAGGAAGTTTAAATTTAGAATAAAAAAAACTAACTATAGGATTAAAAATATAGGCAAAAATTCCTGCCACTATAAATGGAATTAAAATGCTTCTTATAGAATATAAAAACCAGAGAAAAATGATACCAAGCACTATTAAAGCTATATTTTTTATTCTCATACTAAAGATAGGATATCATGAACTAGCGCTAGAGTAAAATCTTAAAGCTCTTTTCCAAAAAAACAATGATAAGGATAAAAATATTGCAGCTATTAAAAATGAAATAATTATTATAGTAAATGGAGCAATACCTAAAAGCACTTTAGCAGGTACTGTCATCATAATTCCAACCGGAATAATAAAAGTAATAAGTCCTCTTAAGGGTTCTTTATAAATATCTACAGGTATTCTACCCATTTGTGTAGTATCGCGATATAACATAATTGCATTATCAATTTCTGTAGTTACTATTCCGAGAGCTAGAACAGCTATATGAAATGAAGCAGCAATAAGTAACGCGTTAAAAATAAAAATTATATAAAGAAAAATATTAAAATAAGATACAGTAAATGCTTTATTAATAAAAATTATTATAAAAATAATTGTACCCACTATCATAGGAATATCTAAAGGATCTGTCTCACCAAAAAGTCCTCTAAAAAGTGCTGGAAAAGGAGAAATTAGAAAATAGTCAAAATCACCTGTCACTATATATTGACGAAATCTATATACTGCGCGCATAAAAAATTGAGGTAATGTATCGATAAGTTGAAATGTTAAAAAAAATAAGATTAATTGGTTCAGACTATACCCACCAATCTTAGAAACTCTGCTACCAATTATAATTAAGAAAAAGAAGAAAAATAGAAATCTAATTATCTTACCAAAGATTAAAATAAATGCACCAAAGCGTGATGAGAAATTATTTTGAGCAGAAGCAATGGTTAATATCCACCAAATTTTTAAATATTTTTTCATACATTCATCTCCCTTGTGCACTATATTTCCTAAGTCCTATTTCCCATAAAAAATTAGTGAATTTTATAAGTAGAAAAATCCAAATTACTGATATTAAAAAACCAACTAATATACCCTGCCAATTTTCATTACCTAAATAAATTTTCATCGGAAAGTATAAAAGATATGGAAAAGGTAGTGATGAAAAAATTAAGAATAAAGGTTTAGGTAAAATATCTAAAGGGAAGAGACTACCGGCAAAAAATTGAATAATTATAAAAAAAATAAATCTTAAAGGCCAAACTTCATCTACCCAAAATGCCAGTAAACTAACTAACACATTTAAAAAAAATAAAATTGTTATAGATATTAATAAAGCTATAACAAATAAAACAACATAAATTATATTGGGTTGTAAATAAAAATCTGGTTTAAGAAGTATAAAAATTAAAAAGAATTCTATTAAAGCAAAGGACATATTCATAGCTTTATCACCTAAATCTCTAAAAAACCAATATGTAAAATAATTCATGGGTTTTATTAAATAATTTGACAAATCCCCTGTATTAATTTCATCACCAATTGTGGCACTTCTGGAAGAAAGAACTAAATTACCGATAAAAGCCGTACCTAAAATATAGGTAATCATTTGTGCTTTAGTATATCCAAAAATAAATGATCCATTTCCTAAAAGTGCTAACCATAAAAAATAAGTTATAAGAAGACTAATCACTGTTCTTATTCGCCAAATAGAAAAATTAAGTCTATAAACAAAGGTTTCATCCCACGTGTTTTTAGCAGCTAAAAAATATTGTTTAATCATTATTTACCTTCAAAAATATCGCGTATTACATCTTCTATATCTTGATCTTCTATAGTTATATCTTCTATGGGTAACTTTTCCATAATTTTAGCTACTGTTTTATTTACATGCTCTTTTTTTACTTCTAAAATTAAACTAGGAAATTCATATTTTTTAATTTCTCCTAAATCTTTAAGATGAGAAGGATCAACTATATTAGAAAGTGTTAAATAAATATTTTTAGTACCAGAATATTGTTTAATTAAATTTGATAAAAATCCATCAAATAAAATTTTACCTTTATTTATAACTATCACTCTTTTACATAAAGTTTCTACATCCTTCATGTAATGACTAGTTAAAAGTATCGTAGCTTTAGATTTTTGATTATATTCTTTTATAAAATCTCTTAAACTTTTTTGAGCAATAACATCTAAGCCAATTGTAGGTTCATCTAAAAATAAAACTTTAGGCGAATGAATAAGTGCAGCTATTAATTCCATTTTCATTCGTTGTCCCAGAGATAATTTCTTAACTTGAATCTCTATCAAATTCTCTGCATCTAAAAGTTTGGTTAGTTCTTTCAAATTTTCTTTAAAATCTGAATCACTTATTCCATAAATTTCTTTATTTAATAAAAATGTTTCCATTGCTGGTAAATCCCACCAAAGTTGATTTTTTTGACCCATTACTAATGCAATTTTAGATAGATATTCATATTTTCTATCAAATGGTTTATAACCTAAAACGGAAATTTGACCACTTGTGGGATAGAGTAGTCCTGATAGCATTTTAAGAGTAGTTGTTTTTCCTGCTCCATTTGGTCCTATAAATCCTATTAGTTCTCCTTCATCTATTTTAAATGAAATATCTTCTACTGCTTTTATTTCTTCATAGCGTCTTGCAAATAATGACTTCATTGAACCCAAAAAACCTGGTTCCTTTTTATACACTTCATAGCTTTTAGAAAGATTATTAACAGAAATTATCATATTCAATAATTATATACTTATGGTATTTAAAATATAAATTGCATTTTCAGATTTGTTGAGTATAGCAAAAGAGACCTTTCATAAAAAATAAAAGATCTCTCTGCCTTTTAAAGCTGAATTTATTTAACAGCTTTCTTAAGAGTTTTTCCTGCTGTGAACCCTGGAGCTTTTCTAGCTGGAATAGTGATTTTTGCTCCTGTCTTAGGATTTCTTCCAGTTCTAGATGCTCTTTTTCTAAGTGAAAAAGTTCCAAATCCAGTGATTACAACTTTTTCGCCTTTTTTAAGACTGTCTCTTACTGCCATAATAAAAGCATCTACTGATTCACGAGCTGCTTTGTTAGTAAGACTAGCTTTTTTAGCGATTAACTCGATTAGATCTTTTTTTGTCATTTTTTTCACCTCCTATTCTTTATTTAGATTAAATCTACAGCCTTTTTTACACTTCGTCAATGTAACATATGCGATCAGATTGGTAAATCAATGTATCAGAAAAGATAAAGCTCATTGTATTTATTGTTTATAACAATGAATATAATTTGTGAATGTAAGATTTAGAATTAGAAATTTGAAGTTTTATTCTTCTAATCCTCCACCTGCGCTTACTCTAAAGTCACGAATTACTGTAACTCGAGGTTCACCGGGAATAGGTAATTTAGATATTTCTTCTCTTATCTGAGAAGCTAAAAGAATACATTCATCATCTCCGACTTTTTCAGGAATAACTACTACTCTTATTTCTCTCCCCGCTTCAAACGCATAAGCATCTGAAACTCCCTCATGTTTTTTAGCTATATCCTCCATCTCTTTAATTCTAGTAGCGTATTCCTCAATATCTGTATATCTAGCACCTGGTCTAGCTGCAGAAACAGCATCACCTACGTGAACTAAAATAGATTCTATAGATGAAAATGGCTTATCTTCATGATGCTCAGCTACACAGTTGATAACAGCGTCTGGAAAGTTATATCTTTTTAAGAGTTCTACTCCTAATTTAACATGACTTCCTTCACCTTCTACCACTTTTCCTATGTCATGAAAAAGTGCGCCCAAACGGATTACATTAGTATCTGCTCCTATTTCCTCAGACAAAGCTACTGCGATTTTAGTCACTTCCAGAGAATGTAAGATTAAACTTTGTCCATAAGAAGTTCTAAATTTGAAGCGGCCTAAAATTTTAAGTAGATCTACAGGAATGTTGTAAACTCCAGCTTCGTGAGCTAATTTTTGTCCTTCATCCATCATGATTTTCTCGACCTCTGCTTTAGTTTGAGTTACTATTTCTTCTATTCTGACTGGTTGAATTCTAGTATCTTTAATTAATTTTTCCAGTGCACGTCTAGCAATTTCACGTCTCACTTGATCAAAAGATGAAAGTCGAATTATTCCTTCTTCATCCATCATCACATCTACACCTGTAGCTGTCTCAAAAGCTCGAATGTTGCGCCCACCTTGACCAATAATTCTTCCTTTAATTTCTTCAGAATCTATATGAATTACTGAAACTGTATATTCTGCTACGAAATTTACTGCTCCATGCTTTAAACTATCTGCTAAAATTTCACGAATTTTTACATCAGATGTTCTTTTAGCTTCTTCTTCACTATCGCGAATTATTTTAGCTACAGTCGCTGCTTGATTTTTTTCCACTTCTGAAAGTAGTTCTCGCTTTGCTTGATCTAGAGTTAATTTGGAGACATTTTCTAATTTTTCTCTATATTTTTCCTTTTCTTTTTCTAAAGATTCTTTTTCTTCTTCTAATTTTTCTTCTTTTTTAAGAAGTTTTTTTTCTAAATCTAATAAATCATCTTTTACCATATATTAAGTTGTCATCCTGAGGCATCCACTATTTTAGTGGGTTATTTGAAGATCCTTATGGGATTTCTCATAAACTCTAAATGACATAATGTAATTATACATTTTTCTTTAAAACTTCGTCAATTACTGATCTAATTATATCCATATCAAAACCCCGTCTGGCCAAAAAACCTCCGATTCGTTGATATATTTTCTCTTTAGATAAATCTTTAATAGTTCTAATTTTTTTCTGAGCCAAATCAAGGGCAAGTTGTTTCTCATTTCTTTCTAGCTTATATTCTTCATTTTCATTCTTAATTTTAAATTCTAAATTCTTAATTATATTTTTATTAATTCCCTTTTGCCTTAATTCAAATTCTATCGCTCTCCAACCTTTAGGCCTTACTCTAGTTCTTTGTTCTATCCACCCTTTAGCAAATTCCACGTCATTCACAAATTTTTGACTTTTAAGCTTATTTAAAACATTTTCTTGAATTGGCTTAAAAAAATTTCTTGATTCATCATCAAGTTTTTTTTTCTTACTTAACAAAAGAAATCTTTTTTCTAAAAAGTCTCTAACTTCTTTTTCAGAACGAGGTCGTTTTCCGAGGTATCGAAGCGCAGCAGCATATAATCTTTTATCCATTAATATATTTTACACCAGTGCTTCTTCTGCTTCTATTTCTTCTTCGTCTTCAGTTCCTACATTCATTGGTACTCTAGTTTTACTATTTTCCATTATCTGCTTAACAATTTTATTTTGTAAATCTTTATTTTCCTTAAGTGAAGAAATAGCTGCAGCACGTCCTTGACCTAACATTTCTCCTTCATACCTTAAAAATGCTCCTGACTTTTGGATAATTCCTAACTCTATTCCTACATCTAAAATTCCTCCTTCACGAGATACTCCATCTAGATAAACTTCAAATTCTGCAGTTCTAAATGGAACCGCTACTTTATTTTTTACGATTTTTACTCTATGGCGACTTCCAATGGGTTTATCGCCGTTTTTAATAGTTTCAATTTTTCTTACATCCGCACGAATACTGGCATAAAATTTAAGAGCCAGTCCTCCTGTAGTAGTTTCAGGATTACCAAACATTACGCCGATTTTTTGTCTAAGTTGATTAGTAAAAACTAAAACAGTTTTTGACTTAGAAACTACTGCTGTTAATTTACGAAGAGCTTGTGACATTAGCCTAGCTTGAAGCCCCATTACTGAGTCACCCATTTCCCCCTCTATTTCTGCTCGTGGAACCAGTGCGGCGACTGAATCAACGACTAAGATATCTATTCCTCCACTTCTTACCAGGCTCTCGACTATCTCAAGAGCCTGTTCTCCTGTATCAGGTTGAGAAATTAAAAGCTCATCGAGCTTAATTCCGATGGTTTGTGCCCACATGGGATCCAATGCATGTTCCGCATCTACGAATGCGGCCACCCCACCATGTTTTTGGGCTTGAGCTATAAGTGATAAACAAATCGTAGTTTTCCCTGATGCTTCAGGTCCATAAATTTCTATTATTCTGCCTCTTGGCATTCCACCCACTCCTAAAGCGATATCCAGAGGTAAAATTCCGGTAGAGATAACTGAAATATCTAATTTCTGTGCTGCTTCACCAAAACGCATTATGGAACCTTTACCATATTGTTTCTCGATGGCTTCCATTGCCATTTTTACTGCTTCTAATTTTTGTGCTGCGTCACTGTCTACTGGAGGCGTTTGTTTTTGTGTAGAATTTTTTGGCATATGTAAAATTTATTGTAACAACTTAGACGTAAAAAACAACTAGATCTTTCTGTATTAGAACATTACTTTATATATTTTTTATAGTAAAATTACAGTGATCCTGTTAGAATACAGTTAATTCACGGGGATTAGTTTAACGGTAGAATAGGCGCATGGGGTGCGTCTGGCTGGGGTTCAATTCCCCGATCCCCGACAAAAATTTGTAATGTTTTCTTTACATGATAAAATTTATTTAGTATGAAAAATACTATCATAAAATACTGTGCTAAATGCCAAAAGGAAAAGCAATTGTATTCTATACTAATAGTGGATAAAACAAAAATAGATAAATATAGAATATTTGAAGGTATTGATGAATATGATCATCTTATAACATTTAATCAAAGAGTTAACTCTAGTTTATGACTACTACTCAAAAAATAATCACATCTACTTTTTTAATTGGATATATTATTTTTTGCATAATTATATTTTTACTCTATGAAATATCTCCTCATATACGTCCCTCATCTATAATGACTGTCGCTCAATTAGGGAAACGCTTACAAGCTAAATATCCACAGTATAAAAATGAAAATCCTCAACAATTAGGAGAAATTATTATAAAAGAATATCCTCAGTACCAAAAATTAGTTGATACACCAAATGTATTTTATATTTCTTTTTATGAATCTTTTAAGATATGGATTGTTGGAACGATTTCCTTTATATTAACCTTTTCATTCCTTTATAAGATTTGGGGTAAAAATAAATAACAAATATAGAGATAATTCATAAAAATGTCAACAATTCAATTTACTAAATCAGGTTTTGAAAAATTAAAAAAGGACTTTGAGGATTTAGAAAAATCACGACCAGCAGCAGTTTTAGATCTTAAAAAAGCTCGCGAAATGGGAGATTTATCAGAAAATGGATATTATAAAGCAGCCAAATTTAAATTATCTTCAATAGATCATCAACTTAGTGTTTTAAAACATCAAATAAAATCCGCAGTTATTATTGAAAATAAAAATAATCAAACTATAAATATCGGCTCACTAGTTACTTTAGAAGGAAGTGGTGAAAAAATAACTTATCAAATAGTTGGAGATCTCGAAGCAAATCCTAGTGAAAATAAAATTTCTTCACACTCTCCAATTGGTAAAGCAATTTTTAATAAAAAGGCAGGCGATGAAGTGGAAATTAATTTACCAAAAGGAATAGTAAAATATAAAGTAGTTAAAATCAACTAATTATTATATTACTGTTGATCCTTTATAGACTTTTGGAGTTAACCAGTCAGGAGGAGCCTCTGGAAGAGAATTATCATTATTCATTTGATTTATATTTTGAGGTTGTGGTTGTACTGGTACAGGATTTGGATTTACAGGTGCAGAATTTATATTTTGATTATTATTAACAGGAACTACATTAGGATTAAAAGTTGGATTTACTGGTCTTGGTTGAACAGGTGAAGTAACCACTGGTTGTGGTCTATTTATTTTAGTTGGATTTGGGAAAAAATTGTTATCAAGTGGCATATTAGTTCCTACCCCACGACTTGAATTTACTACTGATAAAGCTTTACCTCTTGTAGCGCCTTTTTTCATTAAAATTCCTGCTACTTCAAAAGCTAAATAACTAGTATTTGCACCAGTAAAGTTGTTAGTAGCTGAAATTATTCCATCTAAAAGATTTTGTGAAGTATCAGCATCTAATTCTATTTGTGGTTCTAAGAGAGTTACAAAATCAGATATTTGTTCACTCACAGATGACCATCTAGTATCGACTACTACCATATCACCATATTTTTCATTATTAGTAGTATTATCTATATTTATAACTGCAACTTGTTTATCAGGACTTGGAGTATAAATATTGGATATTAAAGATAAGCTTGGAACTCCTACACAAATTATTAATTCTGGAAGGCTACCTGATCTGACAAATGCTACGTCTTTTTGATTAAAAGAAATTCCCTTTTCTCCTGCTTTAACGACAATATTTAATTTCCCATTTTCTAAATTATATGAAACTTTATCGATTTCACCTTCGTTATAAGGGAAGGATACTGTTAGATCTCCCCCTGTATTACCAAAAGATTTAGAAACATTATCGATTCCAACTAATGAAGATAAAGAAACATTCACATCTGTAGGAGAAACTATACTAGCATTTTTACCCATTTGCTTAAGAACTAGAAATAAACCTAAACCTGCGGCCATTTGATCTAAACTAGGATTAGGAGCTACGATTACGCCTATGCTTTGGTATCGGGAGATAAAATCTTTTAATTTTTGAAAAGCAGTATTATCCATACTAACTATAGGATAGTATCACATCACCAGGCAGAAAGTCAAGCTGAGGAGACAATATAATACCCGCTTCTTTATTTTTTTCTACTTTTGTGGCTGCTTCCTTACCTAATCTAAGAGAAACAATATTAGTCTCGCCTAATACTTCCTCTCCTCTTATAAGCCTAATCTTATCACCTTTTGCGATTCTCCCATCTTCTACTAGAATTCCACAAACTTTTTTCTTATCAAAGCTAAATTCAGCTTGAATTCTAGCTACTCCTAATATTTCCTCTTCCTCAGCCAATTTTTTACCTTCTAAAACAGCATTTAATTCATCTAGCATTTCATAAATAATAGAATAGTTTTTAACTAAAACTTTTTCTGTCTTGGCTAACTTTAAAATATCAGGCCTAATTTTAAGATTAAATGAAATGATAATAGACTTAGTAGATTTAGCAAAGCTGATGTCGTTCTCTGCAATCTCACCGGTTTTAGAAAAAATTACTTCTATTTCTTTAGGTAAAGCAGCTAAAATAGCTTCTAGAGAACCTTTAGTATCTGCAGCTAAAATAACTGACAGCATTTTTTCTCCTGTCTCTAACGTTTTTTCTGTAGTTTGAACTACTTCTTGAGCTTCTGTTTCTGAAACAGCTACCGTGGACCCTACATCTGGAACTTTTTCAAAACCTAATACTTCAGCTGCTTGACCTGCATAGATTTCATTAATCTGTTCACCATCAGGATTAATGAGTGCTTTAATTTTACCTTTAGTGCCACCTGCCCAAATTTCATTTTTTAAAGAAACTTTTCCTAATTTTACTATCATTGTGGCTCGAGTACCCATTTTAGGATCTAATTTACTTTCAATGATTATCCCTTTAAAGGATTTATCTAAGTTTTCCTGAATACTTGGGTAATTTAAATCAAAAACTAAAAGAATTAGATTTAAAAGTTTATCAATATTTTGGCCTGTTTTAGCAGAAACTTCAACAGAAGGAACGTCTCCCCCAAATTCTTCTAATGTTACCTCTTCTGCCATTAATTTCTGTTTTATTTGAGGTAAGATATTATTTGGTAAGTCTGCTTTAGTAAAAACTACTATAAAAGGAATTTTAGAAGCTTTTAAAAGTTTAATAGATTCTACAGTTTGAGGCATTATTCCATCTACACTGGAAACTATAAGTAAACCCACATCTGCTACAGTAGATCCGCGACCGCGCATTTTAGAGAAAGCTGCATGACCTGGGGTATCTATAAATGTTATAGTTCTTTTTTTACCATCTACTGTTAACTCTATAGATGAAGCACCGATTTTCTGAGTAATTCCACCTAATTCACGAGCGGCTACACTAGTTTTTCTAATAGCATCAAGTAAAGTAGTTTTACCATGATCTACATGTCCTAAAACTGATACAACTGGTGAAATTTGAATATTATCCATAAAAGACAATGTCATGCTGAATTTAGTTCAACATCTTCTCAAAATTTCAAGAGGATCCTGAAATAACTTCAGGATGACAAGTTATTTTTCTTCTGACTTTTCAACTGGAGTTTCTTCTTTAGTGTCTACAGGTAATTCCGATTCTTCCTTTTTTTCTTTATCTGCTTCTGCTGCCTCTTCTTTTGTATTTTCCTCAACAGGTTCTTCTGTCGATTCTTTTTCTAAAATATTTATTCTATATCCTGTTAACTCTGAAGCTAATTTTACATTTTGGCCATCTTTTCCTATAGCAGATGATAACTCTGATTTATCTGCTAAAACTTCTGCTTCTTTTTTATCTTCTTCAATAGTTACTTGTAGATTTTTAGCTGGACCTAGAGCTAATTTTATATACTCAACTGGATTTTCTTCGTAGGGAATGATGTCAATTTTTTCCAATCCACCAAACTCCTGGATTACGGCTTGAATTCTAACTCCCTTTTGTCCTACACAACTTCCTACTGGATCAACTCCAGTAGTTTTAGCTGCTACTGCGATTTTACTTCTCACGCCCGCTTCACGTACTATAGATTTAACTATCACTGTACCTGCATTAACTTCTGGAACTTCACGCTTTAAAAGTCCTTCTAATAAACCAGTATGAGATCTAGAAACTACTACTTCACTACCTCGAGCTCCTTCTCTAATCTCAACGATATAAATGGCTAACCTTTGATTCATGTGGTAATGTTCATTAGGAATTTGCTGATCTTTTGGCATGATAGCCTCAGCTTTTCCAATATCTACTATGATATTGGGCCCTGCAAATCGGAGAATCATACCATTAACTACAGTTCCAATTTTTAACTTAAAATCACTAATTATGGCTGCTTTTTCTTCTTCTCTAACTTTTTGGAGTATAACTTGTTTAGCAGTTTGAGCTGCTATTCTACCAAAACCTGGAGGAGTAACATCTTTCTCTCCATGTAAAACTCTAGCTTCACCTGTAGAAGGATTAATGGTAACACTGTATTCTTCAGGAACTATTTCAGGATTTTCTTTTCTGTAAGCAGCTAGAATAGCATTTTTTACACTATCTAAAACTACTTCTACTGAGACACCACGTTCTGTGGCTACTTGATTTAAAGCTAAGTAAAATTCACTTCTTTGTACTGCTGGCATATATAGTAGTATAGCAAAGATGCCTAGCTTTAATCAATCTATCTAATTTTAATGCACATAAAGTATGAATTACTTTTTAGCTTCTTTAAATGTTTTTATTATTTGATCTGCGCCTCTTTTCCATGTCCAATTTTTTTTCATATCTAAGATTGCATTTTGGCTAATTTTATTTTGTAAATTTTTATTAGACAAAATCTTTTCAAATATCTTCGACACTACAATTGGATCTTTTGGAACTAGAAATCCTGTTTTGTTATTTTTTATTGAATCTTTATATCCTCCTTCATCTAAAGCTATTACAATGGCACCGCAGCTCAAAGCTTCAAGTGGGATTAAACCAAAAGGTTCGTTAAAGCCAAAACAGATCACTATTCGAGATTTAGAATAGTAATCTCGTAATTGTTTATCATTTGATACCCAATTTTCTCCTCGCATTAAATAAAATATTTTTACTTTCTTTTTAAGATTTTTAATACTTTCTTCAAAAAGTTCATAACCTTCAAATATATCCTTAGTACCAATAAATAAAATATCTATTTCTTTTTTTAAAGTTGGGTAAAAATTTGAAGTATCAACTCCCATATGACAAACTGTACTATTCAATTTATAAGCATTATAAATATTATTTTTTGTAAAAGTAGAGTTGGTTAAAATTATATCTGCATTTTTTATATTAAAAATGTCAATTATTTTTTTAATATTTCGGGTTAGCTTTTCATATGTTTTTCTTATGGGATCCAAATTTTTTGGTGCGGAAAATATTGTCTCATAAATCATTCTTAACGGCTCCTGACAATAATAAATTTTAGTTATTGATAAACAACTTAAAATAAAAGGTGCTTGGGTAAATTTAGATCCATGAATAAACGCAAAATCATAACTATTTTTCTCTATATCTTTAGCAATTTTTTTATGTAGCCGATAGAGCTTATAAATTTCTATGAAATCTTTATATAATTTTACTTTAAAATTACCTCCATTCCAGACTTTTGGAATAAATTTATAAAAAAAGACATGACTATAATATTTCTTTTCTTGAAAAGTATCTTTTTCATCAATAAAAAAAAGATCCACAGTGTGACCTTGAAGTTTTATGGCACGAGCAAATTCATTTGCTCCGCGCCTGGCACCACCAGGATCTAATTCATAAAATACTGCAATTCTCATTTAATAAATAGTTCTTTATTAGCAATAATCCATTTATAAAGATTATTAATACCTTCAACATATGAGACTTGAGGTTCCCAACCAAAATCTTTTTTACTTTTTCTTACATCTGCTATGAATATTTTCTGATCTCCTATACGCTCTGGTAAAAATTTAGCATTAATTTTTTTACTAAATAAATTTTCGAGAATGGGTTTAAATTCATACCAAATTGAAATTTTATTTTTATAACTTCCTCCTATGTTATAAACATTGCCTTTAGTAATATTGATATTATCTGTAGCAAGTTCATAAGCTTTTAGTAGATCATCAATATAAAGAATATCTCTTACCTGTTTACCATTCCCATAAATTTTAATTTTTTCTTTTTTTAAGAGAGCTATTATAAACCATGCTACCCAACCTTGATCTTCAATCCCAAATTGATGAGGGCCATAGATACAAGATTGCCTAAAAACAATTGTATTTAACTTATAAACTCTACTATAATCATGAATATACTGATCAGCTGCTCCTTTACTACATCCATATGGAGAATGAAAATCTAAATCTTGTTTTTCAGATATACCGTAAGGAAAATCTTTAAACTCATATCTATTTTTTTTCTCAACTATATTAGTATTTTCTAAATTTCCATAGACTTTATTGGTTGAGCTATAAATTAAAATAGGATTATTACCTGATTTTCTTATTGCTTCAAGCAAATTAATTGTTCCTACTACATTTATTTCAAAATCTTCTCTTGGATTTATAACTGAAGTTGTAACTGCGACTTGTCCAGCTAAATGTAAAATTAACTGTGAATTTTTTACTGTTTTATTTAGAATCCCACTATTTTCTCGTATATCAGTTTCAATAATTTTCAATTTGTCTTTAATTTTTTCTTTTAACTTAGAAACATTTATTTTTGATCCATAGCGAGAGAAGTTATCCAGAATTGTTACTTTTGCTCCTTTATTAATAAAATATTCTGCTGCGTTTATGCCGATAAATCCTGCTCCACCAGTAATTAAAACTTGATTATATTTCATAGGAAATTATAAATTAATTTAGAATATGGAGATTATTATTGTCAACAGTTAAATTAATTTTAGATCCATGCTCAATTTTTCCTTCTAGCATAGATTTAGCAATTATATCTTCTAATTCACCTTCTATTAAACGTCTGAGTGGCCTAGCACCAAACTCAGGATTGAAACCTTTTTTAGCTAAATAATCTATTACACTAGAGTTAAAATTTAAATCAATATCTTTTTGTTTTAGGTTTTGTTTAAAATCATTTAACATAATTTCTGCTATTTTGTAAATATCACTTAGAGTAAGTGGTGAGAAAATAATAATGTCATCAAATCTATTTAATAATTCGATTTTAAAAATCCCATCTTGTTCAATTTTTTCAATTAGAGATTTTTTAAATCTATCATCAATGGGGATATCTTTTTTAAGCTCCTGATTAATAAAAATAGCTCCTGCATTAGAAGTAGCAATAATTATAGTATTCACAAAAGAAACAGTTCTTCCTTTATTGTCAGTAAGTCTTCCATCTTCTAAAATTTGTAGAAACAAATCTAAAACTTGTGGATTAGCTTTTTCAAATTCATCTAAAAGTATTAAAGAAAATGGATTATCTAAAACTTTTTCTGTTAATTCACCTTTTTCATTTCCTTGCCCGGGAGCAGAACCGAGTAATCTATTAATAGCATCACTATTTTTATATTCACTCATATCCAACCTAATCATATTTCTTTGATTTTTAAAATATATGTCGCCTAAAACTTTTGCTGTTTCTGTTTTACCTACACCTGTAGGTCCTAAAAACAGAAATGAAATGGGTCTGTTATTATTCACCATTCCTACTCGTAAGCGTCTTAAAGCTTGAGATATGGCATTAATAGCTTTCTGTTGTCCTATTATTCGAGCACCTAAATAATCTTCCAAATGTAGTAGTAAATTTCTTTCCGTCTCACGAGGTGTAGAAATAGAAATATGTGTTTGTGTTTCGAGTTTAGATTCAATATCATCTTCGTCAATTATTTTTTTATTAGATAACCGGGCTGTAGATGCTACTGATTCTAGTAAGGAAATAGCACTCCCTGGTAAAACTTTATCCGGGAAAAAACGTTTAGATAAACTTACACTACTAACTATAGCTTTAAAAGTAAAAATCACATTATTTTTTATTTCAATTCTCTCTGTTTTTTCCAGAACCATTTGAATTACTTCATTTATTTTGGGCTCTTCGAGTTTTACGATTTCAAAAAAATTCAAGAAATTTGACTTATTTTGAATATATGTCTTAAATGCAGTATTAGTAGCTGTAGCAATTATAGGTAAATGAGAGTTTTTAAGATAAGGAACTAGAGAGTCTGATAAGTCTGTGTGATAAGTAGAAGAACCCAATAAATTTTCTAAATCAGGTATATAAATAATTATATTTCCAGAATGTGCTATTTCTTCAAGAACTATTTCTAAACGTTCTTCTAAGTCTGCTATATCACGAGTTCCTGCTAGTAAAGGTCCTATCATGAGTTGATAAACTCTTTTATGATTTAGAAATGATGTTAAATTACCAAGAAAGCTATTATATGCAAATGCTTCAACTAAAGTAGTTTTTCCACTACCAATTTCGCCTATTAAAAGTGCATTATTTCTATTTGATTTAGAGAGTATATCTATTACTTCTCTAAATTCATTTCTTCTACCAACCACTACAGGCTTTTCAAAAAGGACTTTAGCTGTTAAATCTAAAATAAAATTACTAGTAAAAGGAGTCCAACCAAAAGTAACATTATCAAAAATTCCTTCACCTAAGAATTGTATCCTGTTATTTTTGGGCTTTTCTTCTTCGGGAAAGTTAAATCTAGTCCAATATAAAATATTTAAAATATCACTTTCTTTTAAATGTTTTTTTATAAAAAGACTATTTTTATCATTTAACGAAATTAAATAAGCAGTTAATAAATCAGCAGTTGTTACATATTTACCAAAAACTTCCTTAGAAATAAGAAATGCTTTATTTAAAATTTCATTTTTAGTAATATTTATAATCTCTATTTCCGATTTTTTAATATTTGCACGCTCCAGTAGAAATTCACACGATGGAATATTACACAACTCTCTTATTAAATCGTTAATAGATGAATCAAAATGATAATAAGAAAGAGCATTTAAAGTTAAGAAATCTAATTCATTATCATTTACATTTTTTTGAGAAATTTGTTTAGGAGGTAGAATCCTGGTTATAAAAAATTTATAATAAGCCTCTGTCATTAAAAATATTGATATAAAAAATAGAGGTAATTTATAGTTGAGATTAACCAATAAAGCCAAAATTAAAAAAATCAAACAGACTATAAAAAATATTAATCTTAAAATTTTAATACTCTTTTTTCTATATGTTCTATAAAAAAATGCAAATTTATAAAGTTTCATATTATTTGAATAACCAATAGATCGTTAAAACCGGCCATATTAAAAATAAAATTATCATCATAATCTCCAAAACAAATAAAATTATTAAAATTACTAAATCAAAAAAAATCAAAATACTTTTTATAAAAATTCCTATTACTATGGCAAAGGTAATTAGATCTTTTCTATATTCATTCTTCCATGGCTTAAAAAAACTACTAATTAATATTTGAAGAGATAAAGCTCTAGACACAGAAGTATTTAAAGAAGCGAAATACGAAATTAAACTTACGGGTGCTTTAGTATACCAAAAATTAAAAAATGAAATAACAAAATATAAATAATCACTAAAAAAAAGCGTCATTAAATAGAGTATAGGAAATTTCTACACAATATACTACAATTTTTAAAATTAATTTAATATTAAATTAGAACCAGCCTTTTTTTTCTTTTTCTTCAAATTCTTTTAACAAATCTTTCTGAGTGTTATTTATGTTTTTAGGAATTATCACTTTTATTCTTATGTATTGATCACCTCTAGTATTTCCTCTTAAATGTGGAACACCTTTTTCGCGCAGGCGAATAAGAGTGTCAGGCTGGGTACCCGAGGGAATTTTTATTCTTACTTTTCCGTCAATTGTTTCTACTTCAATTTCAGCTCCTAAAATAGCTTGTACGAATGATATTTTTTCTTCACTAATTAAATCGTAATTCTCTCTTTGGAATTTATTACTAGGTGCTACCCTAACTACAAGATCAAAATCATCAAAGCGGATACGAGAACCATTATCTACACCTGCTGGAATTTTTATAGTCTTCTCATGATTCCCAATTTTTACTTTTCGACTTACTCCATGAACTGCTTCATTAAAATCTAAACTCAGCGAATAAGTATCTTTTCGCTGTCTTGCTGCGCCGCCGAAAACCGATCCACCAAAAAATTGCTCAAAAATTTCAAATGGATCTGAAAATCCACCAAAATCAAAATCTCCATTTCCGCCCATATTAGTGTAGGTATAAGTAAATGGACCATTTTGCCCTCCAAATCCGCCAAATGGATTACCTCCTTGGAAAGGATTCCCACCACCTGCTGCGCCTTGCTCAAAAGCTGCAGCCCCAAATTGGTCATAAGTTGAGCGCTTACTTGGATCTGATAAAACTTCATAAGCTTGAGTTACTTCTTTAAATTTTTCATCTGCACCTTTTTCTTTATTTCGATCTGGGTGATACTTTAAAGCTAATTTTCTATATGCAGTTTTTATTTCCTGATCTGAAGCATTTTTCGAAACTCCTAAAATATCATAATAATCTTTATTCATAGTTTTATATTAAAAATGCGCTCAATTAAGCGCACTTAGTAAACAATTTATTTTTTAATATTATTCAACCACTTCACCTTCTTGAGCATCTTTTTTATCCTCAGTTGTATTTGAATCAGTTTTTCCATCTTGTGGTGAGGTCGAACCATCTTCTTCTTTAGCTTCTACTTCTGGTTCTTGAGCAGATCCTGCTCCTGGTTGCTGTTGATTACCATATGCTGCTTGTCCAATTTTAGATAAACTATTAGATAAATCTTCAGTTTTAGCCTTTAAATCTTCTGCAGAACCACTGTCTAGAATATTTCTTAAAGCTTTAATTTTATCTTCTACTTCTGTCTTAATATTTGGATCTAATTTATCTCCGGCATCTTTAATGGCTTTTTCAGAAGTGAAAATTAGATTATCAGCTTGATTTCTAGCTTCTACTTTAGCTTTTTTCTCTTCATCTTCTTTAGCATTCATTTCTGCCTCTTTAGTCATTTTTTCTATCTCTTCTTTAGAAAGACCAGTAGAACCAGTTATTTTAATACTTTGTTCTTTACCTGAAGCTTTATCTTTAGCTTTTACACTTAAAATTCCTGAAGCATCAATATCAAATGTTACTTCAACTTGTGGAACACCACGAGGAGCAGGTGGAATACCATCTAAGATAAATCGACCAAGTGATTTATTATCTGCTGCCATAGGACGTTCTCCTTGAAGAACATTAATTTCCACTTGAGTTTGATTATCAGCAGCGGTGGAGAAAACTTGAGATTTACTAGTTGGAATAGTCGTATTTCTAGGAATTAAGGGGGTAGAAACTGACCCCATCGTTTCAATTCCTAAAGTTAATGGCGTAACATCAAGTAAAAGCACATCATTAACTTCTCCAGCTAATACACCGCCTTGGACAGCGGCACCTACTGCTACTACTTCATCCGGATTTACAGATTTATTAGGTTCCTTACCAAAGAAATTCTTAACTGTCTCTATAATCTTTGGCATTCTGGTCATGCCACCAACCATAACTATCTCATTAACATCAGAAACTTTAATCTTTGCATCCTCGATAGCTTTCTTAACTGGACCTAAAGTTTGTTCTATAAGATCACCTACTAATTGTTCTAACTTAGCTCGTGTTAAGGTCATAGTTAGATGTAGTGGCCCATTGGGACCTTGAGTTATAAATGGTTGGTTAATTTGAGCCTCTTGAGAAGATGATAATTCTATCTTAGCTTTTTCAGCTGATTCTTTAAGTCGTTGTAATGCTTGAGGATCAGATCTTAAATCTATATTATTTTCTTTCTTAAATTCATCGGCTATATAGCTAATAATTTTTTGATCAAAATCATCGCCACCTAAGTGAGTATCGCCATTGGTAGATTTAACTTCATAAACTCCTTCTCCTAATTCGAGAATAGAAATATCAAAAGTTCCACCACCTAAATCATAAACTGCTATAGTGTGAGCATTTTTTTTATCTAAACCATAAGCTAAGGCTGCTGCAGTAGGCTCATTTATGATTCTTAGCACTTCTAATCCAGCTATTTCACCTGATTGTTTAGTAGCTTGACGTTGAGAATCATCAAAGTATGCAGGTACTGTAATGACAGCTTGAGTTACTTTAGAACCTAAATAATTTTCTGCATCAGTTTTAATTTTTTGTAGAATCATAGCTGAGATTTCTTGAGGAGTATAAGTTTTTCCATCTACTTCTACTACAGCCATTCCGTCGCGGCCTGCTTTAATCGTATAAGGTAGTAGCTTCATATCGCGCTGTACAGATGGATCATCAAATTTGCGACCCATAAGTCGTTTTATAGAATAAATGGTTTCTTTAGGTTTCAAAACCATTTGACGCTTTGCGATATCTCCTACTACATGCGTTTTAGGATCTGCTACTGATGGAATAACATTACGTCCCTCTGCTGAATGAATAACTTTAGGACTTCCACCTTCCATCACTGCTACACATGAATTTGTAGTTCCCAAATCAATACCGATAATTTTATTAGTTGTTGCCATATATTTTTATATAGATCCTTCGACTTCTGACATTTTGGCTTTGCCAACTGTCACTTGTGCTGGTCTTATGTTTTCAAAACCTATTCTTAGTTCCTCTAATACAATCCCGTCTTCACCTTCTCTAGTAGTTACTGCTTCCATAGTTTCTGGATTAAATTTCTCACCAACCGTTTTTATTTTTTTTAAACCTTCATCCTCAAATACTTTTATAAATTGATCTATCGTCATGTTGAGACCCGAATCATTAAAATGCTTTACAGCCAGAATTAGTGTATCCAAAACAGGTAAAAGTTTCAAGATTAAATTTTGGTTTGCACTTTTTATTAAATTAATTCTTTCTTCCTGAGTTCTTCTTTGTAAATTTTGATAATCTGCTAAAGCCCTTTTATACGATACTTCAAATCCATCTGCTAGATTTTTTAAATCTTCTAATTCTTTACCTAAGTCATTTTTTTCCTCTGACGCAATCTCTTCTTCATTTACTTTTTCACTTTCATTATCAATAAGTTCCTGATCTTTATCATCTGTACCAATTTTTTCTGTTTTTTTATTATTTAAATTTTTATCATCCATAAGAATTACCAACCTTTAGCAATCTCTTCTATTAAATCTCCAAAATAGCGAACTGTTGGAACTATAGAATTATAATTAAGTCTAGTTGGACCAAAAACTCCTATTTCACCTGTTAAATGAAGTGGTGTTTGGTATTTAGTAAATACAAATCCATAAGGACCTGAAAGTTCAGGAGCTAAATCTTCTTCGAGTAGAATATGCACATCTTCATCATTATTAATGTTATCGAATATACTATCAAAACCTTCAAATCTATCTAAAGCAGAAAGTAAATTTTCTGTTACTTCTATTTCATAGAATTCTGGCATTTTTAAAATATTTGCATAACCAGCTGCGAAAATATCTCCCTGGTGAGTAGTAGCTATAGCTAAAGTTTTGGTTTTTTCAGCTAACGCTCTTACTATTTTTCTTAAACATGTTGCTTCAGACTCTCTAAAATCCCAAACTTGTTCTTTAAGTCTTACTTCATCGGCCACAGAAAGTTCTTTCTCTCGCATGAGTTGTTTAACATAAAATTTCATAGCTTTAGGAGTAGGAACACGACCCGCTGAGGTGTGAGGTTTTTTAAGATAACCTTTTTTTTCTAATGCAGCCATTTCATTTCTTATAGTGGCTGGACTAGCAGCTAAATTATGTTTTTTTTCTAAAGTTTCAGATCCCACAGCATCAGCTATCTCAATATATTCCTCGATCAAACTTTTTAGAATTTGAACTTGTCTTTCTGTTAAATCGTTTATAGAAGTTTGAGCATCCATATAAATTTATGTATTTAGCACTAAAATATCATGACTGCTAAGACTTGTCAATAACCTATAATTAACAGTTAGTTATTTTCTAATTGTTGGAGGGCTGCGCGGATATCTGCAAGTGTCTGGAAACTCCCTTGATCTAAAGCTAATATTTGTTCATCTGACATTAATCTTAAACTTTCTATAGTTAAATGATTCCGAAATAAAAAATTAAAAGTGTGTTGAGATATATATTTCTCTAATGGTTTTAGCAAATTACGCTCTTCTATATTTTGACGTCGAGATGCTTGTAGATTATTTTTATAAGTTATAATTCTTTTCTCTTCATCAGAATCAGGGAAATATTTAATAATAAAATCTCTAAGTGGATCTAAATATAGATCACTAGTTTCAGTATAATTAAAACCCGAATATAAAGATTTTACTAAATCTACAAGAGTATTATTAACTGTTGGATTTATTGTATTAGGAGAACCGTACCCAAATTGATTAGCTAAGTCTTTTGAAGATAGTGAAGTAGTATAATAGGCTTTTGTTAACTGTAAAAGTTTTAGCTTTTTCTCAGCTGCGGGAGTCAACGTGCTTTGATTTTGATTTAAATCATTAATTAGATCATCTAATACTAGCATAGTAACTGAAGTAAATTCTTCACTATGTTCTTCTATAAATTCATTATCCGTATAATGCATGGCTGAAAATAGATCTATACATAAACCCAAAGGAGATCTTAAATGTCCTCTTGGTATAGCTGAAGAATCTGGATTTACTTTTCCGCTTTGGTCTTGTTCACTCATAGCACATATTATAGTACAAGTCGTCAAATTATTTTTCTTATTGTTTTTGACTTATTTACTGTATAGAATTCAATTGTTATGGATTTAAAACAATTAATAAAAGATTATTTAGAGAAAGCTAGACTTCTTCAAGTAGCTACCAGTCGTGATAATCAACCATGGGTTTGTAATGTTTATTTTGCTTTTGATGAGAATTTAAATTTATTTTGGATTTCAACTCCACAAAGACGCCATTCTCAAGAAATAGAAAATAATGAAAAAGTAGCAGGCACTATAGTTTTACCTCATACACCTGGAGATAAGGTACGAGGAATTCAATTCCAAGGAACAGCTAAAAAATTAACTCAGCCAGATGAAATGAAACACGCCATGAATATTTATGCTGCTAGAATGAGCACTAAAGAAGAAAGAGTACAAAATATTCTTTCAGGAAAAGATAACCATGTACCTTACCAAATAAAACCAACTCTTTTTGTTTTATTTGATGAAGTCAATTTTCCTGATAGCCCTAGACAGGAATTTAAATTAGATTAAAATATTTTTTAGCTTCTTTTATATCTTTATTCATTTGATCAATTAATTCTTTCTCTAAACTAAACTTTTTATTATCACGAATTTTTTTAAGTAAATTAACTTCAATAGTTTGTCCATAAATATTCTGATCAAACTCTAAAATATACGTTTCTGCTTTTATCTCTGTTTCGTTAAATGTTTTAGAAGCACCGATAAAAGTGACGGCCTTTTGGTTGTCCTTCTGAACTTGTCCTTCGATATACTCAGGACCATGAGCCTGTCGAATTGGTTTCAGGATCTCTTGAGAAGATTCCGGATCAAGTACGGAATGACAAATTTCAACAGTTGAAATATAAATTCCTTCAGGAATATTTTGATTCAATTTTATATTGGCCGTAGGAAAGCCTAATAATTTCCCTCTTTTTGCACCTGTTATAACTTTACCTTTTATAGTAAAAAGTGGATTTTCCATAGGTTATAAATCTTCTTGATGAAGCATGGGTAAAACAGTAATAATATTACTCTCAATTTTTAAGGGTCTTATAGAACATTTTTTAAGATATTCTGGATTACCATGTTCACCCGGTTCTTCTATTTCATTAGTTAATGATTTATTTAAAATTCCTAAGTACAAACACCATAAGGGATCTCCATGAGAACAAATAATTATATCTCTATTCTCTTTTAGCGCTATTTCGTTGAAAAAAGATATCATACGTTTTTGTATATCTTTAAAACTCTCTCCTCCTAATTCTCTCCTGTGTAGAAAGAAATCTTTCCAATTTTGTTGATCTTCATACCACATCCCTTGATAAGCAGAAAATGTCTCAGCAAGTCTTAAATCATAAGAAATATTGATAGTATTTTCCCCAATTATTTCTGCTGTTTGTTTACACCTGAGTACTGGACTAGAGTAAATTTTACTAATATTTTTATTTCTAAAATATTCTCGTAATTTTTCTGCTTGTTTTATACCAACTTCAGACAATTCTACAGGTAGACGTTCAGGTAAAATATTATGTGGATTATTATATTCTCCATGGCGAACTAAATAAATCATTTTACTCATAATTCTAAATTATATTTTTCTCCTTTAAAAAATTTGACACTTGTTCATATAGTTTTTTATGACCATCAGAATTAGGATGTAAACCATCAATCAAATATCTTCTATAGCCACATTCTATCCAATTATTAAATATATTTGTAAATAAAATATTATTTTTTTTACAAAATAAATCGATTTCATAATTAAAATTTTTAATACTATCATTTTTGTACGAAAATTCTGTTTTCCATGGGATAGGATTCACTAAATTTTCATCGACAGGCGTTAAACCAATAAAAATAATTTTTTCAGTATAACTTTTAGCAATTGTTTTAATCCGCTTAAGGTTTTCTTTAAATTTTCCCAAAGACACTTTGGTACTTTTATCAACATTGTAAACCTGAGAATCATTAATACCGATAGCAAAAATTAAAATTATATCTTTTATCTCTTCATAATTTGCTCTGGATTTTATCTCTGTTTCTAATCTTTTAAGAAGTTTTGTGGTATTTTCTCCAGGAATTCCCAGCTGATAAACTTGATGGTAATAATTAAAATTAGAAGAAATTATTTTTTTAGTTATATCTTCACGAATTCTATTAACCCAACCTCCTTTTTCATCCCACGCACCAAAAGTAATACTATCACCAAAAAATAAAATATTAGCCATATGAGTATTTTACCAAAAATTATTCTGTTACAATATTTTTATGTCTAGAAAACAAAGATTTATATTTTTCGTGTCATCAATTATATCCTTAATAGGATTTATCATTTTAATTTTAAATTTTTCACCATATTTTCAAATAAATTTAATAAAAGTTCAAATGCCCATTACTATTTTTTTCTTTGTTCTATTTTTTATCCTTATTTTTTCGATTTTCACTTTTATATTTAGAAGCAAAATTCAAGGTTTAATTTTTAGTTTTTTTTCAACAGGTTATTTATTACTTAATTTTTTTAATTTTAGACACTGGCTTTTTAGTGTTTTAATCGTTTTACTTTTCTTCTTCTGTGAAATGTTAGTTTTAGAAAAAGAATAAAGAGATGACTTTGAGCCTAAAATGAACTACAATTAATTTATGACTAAACATTTTTATATAACGACTACTCTTCCTTATGTAAATGCCGATCCACATATAGGTTTTGCTCTAGAAATTATTCAGGCAGATGTTTTAGCTCGCTTTCATAAATTAATGGACGATCAAGTTATTTTTAATACAGGTACTGATGAACATGGACAAAAAATTTATCAGAAAGCTCTGGAGCAAAGTTTAGATCCTAAAGAATATTGCGATATTTATGCTGCAAAATTTGAAAATTTAAAAAATGCACTTAATTTAAGTTATACCAATTTTATTCGTACTACAGATGAACAGCATATAAAAGCAGCTCAAAAATTCTGGTTAATATGTAAAGAAAACGGTGATATTTATAAAAAACTTTATAAAATAAAATATTGTGTTGGCTGTGAACTCGAAAAAACTGATTCTGAACTAGAGAATGGACATTGTCTTTTACACCCTAATTTAGAATTAGAAATCAGAGAAGAAGAAAATTATTTTTTTAAATTTTCTAAATACCAAGATTCACTTTTAAAATTTTATGAAAAAAATCCAGATTTTGTAATTCCAGAAAGTCGTTTTAATGAAATTAAATCTTTTGTAAAAAATGGTTTAGAAGATTTTAGTATTTCCCGTCTAAAAGAAAAAATGCCATGGGGAATTGATGTCCCAGGTGATCCTAAACATGTAATGTATGTTTGGTTCGACGCCCTTATAAATTATATATCCACCATTGACTGGCCTGAAGACATGAAAGAATTTGAAGAATATTGGCCAGTAGTTCAATTCGCAGGTAAAGATCAAGTTCGTCAACAAGCCGCTATGTGGCAATCTATGTTAATGTCTGCAAAAATATCTGGCTCCAAACAAATTTTTATTCATGGATTTATGACTATAGACGGTCAAAAAATCAGTAAAAGTTTAGGCAATGTTATAAACCCTATAGAAGTGGTAGAAAAATATGGAACAGATGCCTTACGTTATTATCTTTTAGCTAAAATACATCCAACTGAAGATAGTGATTTTTCATGGGAAAAATTCAAAGAAAGCTATAACGCCGATTTAGCAAATGGTTTAGGGAATCTCGTGGCTCGAGTAGCAAAACTTGCTGAAAAGATTGAATTGCATGGAATAAATAAAAATTTACAAATTCATGAAAATGTTCCAACTTTATTAAAAGATTATAAATTCAATGAAATATTAGATTATATTTGGTCTGTGGAATTAAGAAAATTAGATCAAGAAATAAATGAAGTCCAACCCTGGAAAATTGAAGATCAAGAAAAACTTAAGGAATTTTTGGGAGAAATAATTTCTAATATTTTAGATTTAGCATATAATCTACAACCATTTTTACCAGAAACTGCTGAAAAAATTATAAAACAATTCACTGCTGAAAAAATTATTTTTCAAAAACCACTTTTTCCAAGAATTTAATTATTTTTTATACCTTCAATTAATCCCGTTGCAATATGATTAGCTAGTTCCTCTTCTATTTCTTCTTTTAATTTGAGTTCTGATGGTTCTTCCAAAACTTTTTTTAAAAGTGAAATTGAAAGGCTAGCTAATGGTCCACCAGGAATAAACATAGTCATAAAATCTAACATCATTAAATCCTTTTTAACTTTACTTAATTTTTCTGCCCTCTCTTTTTCAGCTTCTTCATTTATTTCTTCAAGCGTCTTTGGAGGATCAGAACTGTTATTTTTAGTTTCTGATTTTTTAGTATTAGGGAATAAGAAGTAATCACGCCGAGTAGAATGACGTTTAAAATTAACTTGAGCCTCAAATTCTATAGTGTTTTTTGTAGTTTCAGAGCTCATAAGTGCTCCTTTCGAGTATAATATTAATTAAACTTAGCCAGATTAGCTTTATATTTACCTAACAAAATAATAACTAAAGATGCCTTTATTATTATAGGATTGTTTTATGCCCAAAACTCTGATATCATACTTCTATGAGTAGAGAAGCTTTTGAAAGAGAAGAAGCAATTTTTACATCAATTGCACAAAATCATGCTAATCTTAAGTATCATTCTCCTATTGAAACTTTGATAAATAGATCTAATTTTATGTCTACAAACTCTGCTGATAATTTAGTTTATTCTGGTTCTTTATTAACAGTTTTAAATGAGCTAAATGCTTCACTTAAATTTCCTAATGAAGAAAATTCTCTTAAATATAAAATTTTTCACCCTGCGCGCGTAATAAGAGCATTAATTGATTTTAAAATTAATCATCCTGAAAATTTAGGAATACATCAATATATTTTAGATGCTATAAAAATTAACCTTGCTATTTTTCAAGATAATAGTAGTGCAACTAAAGATTTAGAAGATTTTACTAAAAAAATTTATAACAATGATAGCGATCTATTAAATATTCCTATCCAACAAAAGCAAGATATGGCTACTTGGTTAGGAACTGATCCAGAACTATCATATAAAGCTGCACTTAATGTAGCATTTCAACTTTTAGGTGAAGATATATTTTTTATAGCATTAGCACATGGAGGTACAATAGCAGGTATGGATGTTTTTCTTAGATATTTAGAATTATCAGGTAATTCTAATTCAGATTTTTATGTAGCAAGATTTTCTCGTAATAAACATCAAGATAAACAATTACAATTAGATGAGATTGAATTGGATTATATAAGAGAAAAAAGTAAGGGAAAACATATTGTAGTATTTGAAGAAGATAGTGTAAAACATCGAACTTATCAAGATGCGAGTAATTATTTAAAAAGTATCTTCTCTGAAACAGATATAATCGCTATTTGTAATGCTGAATTAGGACATTTTACTCCAAATAATTAAATACTTTTTATTAGTTACTCTTAGATTTATAATCAATTTAATTCTAAATTATGATTGACGTTCATTGTCATTTAAATTTTCACGCGTTTCATAAAGATTTTGACGAAGTAACTCAAAGAGCTTTCGAGTCTGGAGTTAAAACTATCATAAATGTGGGAACTAAATTAGATTCTAGTCAAAAAGCTGTTCAGTTAGCTGAAAAATATGATAATTTTTACGCCATAGTCGGAATACATCCCCATCATGCAGATAAGAAAGACCTGAATCAGGAATTAGGAATCAAGAATAAAGCAGGGGTGACGCGAGAGGAAGGGATCCCAGCTCACGCAGCGAATGAAATGAGTCGAGTAAGTTGGGAGGGAAACTCGCGGCAGGACCCCGAAAACTGGTTCCAACAATTAGAAATTTTAGCCAAAAATCCTAAGGTAGTGGCTATTGGCGAAATAGGACTTGATTATTACTCATACCAATCAAATGGGATAGTAAACCCAAAACTTCAGAAAGAAATCTTTGAAGCTCAAATTGAACTAGCATATAAGCTTAAATTGCCATTACAAATTCATGGAAGACACGCAGGGAAAGATATTTTAGAAATACTTAATCATCATAAAAATCTGCTCCAAAATGTAACTGGTATGTTTCATTGCTTTGCAGGCGATTTAGAAATTTTAAAAGGAGCTTTAGATTTAGGATTTTATATTGGCTTTGATGGTAATTTAACTTATTCAGGCTTAGCTCCTGGTGAAACTGTAACTTTATCTGAGATATGCCAACAAACCCCTTTAGATAAAATAGTTACTGAAACAGATAGTCCATTTTTAACACCAATTCCTTTTAGAGGTAGTCGTAATGAGCCCAAAAATGTTATACTAGTAGGAGAAAAAATAGCCCAGATTAAGAATTTATCAATTGAAAAGATAGATCAAATTACGACACAAAATGCTCAGAAATTATTTAGAATAAAATCCTGAAAATAAAATAAATTATGACCAGTTTTCTAGATAAAGTTTTTACCCGCTACCCCATAAAAACTAAAAGAAGTTTGGAAATTTTAATTGGCGTACTTTCCTGGAGTATCATTCTATCTCCTATTTGGGCATCTTTATTATTTCCCTTAGCCCTAGCTTACTTTATTCTATTCTTTGATGTTTATTGGCTTTATAAATCATTCTGGTTGGTTATTACTTCTTATATCGCATCGAACAAAATAAAAGTTTCAGAAAGAGAAAATTGGTTAGCTCACGCAGTTGAGCAAAAATCTTATGAAAAAACTAAACATATAGTGATTATTCCTAACTATAAAGAAAGTGCTGAAAAACTAAGAGAAACTATATTAACACTCGCTAAACAAACTTTACCCACCAATAAAATATTTGTAGTCTTAGGTATGGAAGAGAGAGAAGAAAAAGGTAAAGAAAAAGCTAATATCTTAATTAATGAATTTAAAAATAAATTTGCTGGAATTTATGCCACATTTCACCCAGATATAAAAGGAGAAGTAAAAGGTAAATCTTCCAATGAAGCTTTTGCTGCTAAAACTATTTATAAAAAACTTATAAAGGGGAAAAAAATTGACGAGATGTTTACTACTATATCTTCAGTCGATGCGGATAGTATTTTTGACTCACAATATTTCGCTTACTTAACTAATAGCTTTTTGTTAGATAAAAATAGATATAATAAATTCTGGCAATCAGCTAACGTTCAATATAACAATATTTGGGAAGTTCCAGCCCCGGTTAGAATTGTTTCCTTTTTTGGTTCACTTTATAGAACTGCACTTTTAGTTCAGGGTGATCGTTTAGTTTCTAACTCTACTTATTCTTTATCATTAAAACTTTTGGTGGATATTGGATTTTGGGATACAGATGTAATTCCTGAAGATTATAGAATTTTCTTTAAAGCATTTTTTAAAAAGGGTGGAAATATATTTGTAGAGCCAATTTTTCTTAAGACATCACTTGATGCACCACAATCAACTTCTTTATGGAAAACATTAAGAAATAAATATGATCAGGAACGACGTTGGAGTTGGGGAATTTCTGATGATCCTTTATTTATAAAGTGGTGGTTAACAGTTCCAAATGTTTCACTTATTAGAAAAACTACGATACTTTTTCATGTAATTTTAGATCATTTACTTTGGCCTGTTAGTTGGTTCATTATAACATTAGCTGCAAATATAATTCCTTTTATCAATCCAGTTTTCAGTAGGACTACACTTGGGTATAGACTCCCCCAACTAGCAGGTATTATTCTAACTTGTTGTCTTTTTGGCACATTATCTATGATAGTTATTGATTTTAGAAATAGAGGAGATTATAAAAAAGTTTCTAAAGTTAGAAAATTTTTATTCCCTCTGGAATTTATTTATTTACCGATTGTGGGCTTTTTCTTATCTGCTTTACCTGCCATTATTTCTCATACTCAACTTATTTTAGGAAAACGTATAGAATATAAAGTGACAGAAAAAGTTTAGAATAAACATGAAAATTTTAAATTTTCTAGAAAATAAAAAAGAGACTTGGTTTCTCATATTTTTTGGTTTTTTATTCTTTATACTACGTTTACCTTCTATTTTTGAACCTTACTGGTATGGCGATGAAGGCATATATGAAGTACTAGGTTATGGAATAAGACACGGACGACTGTTATATAAAACTATTTGGGATAATAAACCACCTATTTTATATTGGATTTATGGGATTTTTGATGGCAATCAGTTAGAAGTTAAGGCTTTATCACTAGTTTTTGGCTTGCTGGCTCTTTTTGCATTTTTCTTTTTAATAAAACTTCTGTTCAAGCCTAAAACAAAAACTGTTTACTTAGTAGGACTTAGTTTATTCACTTTATTTTTTGCCACTCCTATTTTAGAAGGGAATATCGCTAATGCGGAAAATTTTATGTTATTTCCAATCATTTTATCGGCATTTATTATTTTTTCAATTACTACTAATAACCACAGAGAATCAACTACTTACTATAAACTACTAATTTTAGCAGGAATATTATTAGGATTTTCATTTTTAATTAAAGTTGTAGCAGTCTTTGATTTTGGTGCATTTTTCTTATTTTTATTCCTTATTCATTTTGAAAATATTAAGAAAATAAGAAATCAAATTAGAGAACTTTTTTATTTCTCTGTTGGATTTTTTACCCCCATAGTTTTAATTTTTATTTATTTTTTACTACGAGGCACTTTAGCTGATTTTATCAAATCAGCTTTTTTCAGTAATATTTCTTATGTAAATTATGGTAATCAATTCATAATCCCTCAAGGATTTTTAATTATAAAATTAGTTTTACTTTTAGTTCTTTGTACTTTTATTTTTATAAAAAGAAAAAGTATTTCTCAGAGAGATATTTTCATAATATTATGGTTTGCGTTTTCACTTTTCAGTGCATTTTTTTCACAACGACCATATACTCATTATCTTTTAGTTTTGCTTGCATCAAGTATTCTTTTTCTTTGTCTTATTTTAGAAACTAAATTAAATAAATGGCTTCTTATAGTTCCATTTCTTTTAGCTTTATTTATAGTAAATAATACATTTGATTCATTTAGTAATGTTTATAAACCCACTTTAGGCTATTATGTTAATTTTTTAAAATTTGAAACGGGTTGGGAAAATATGGATCAATATATTTCTTTTTTTGATCCAAATTCTCTTCGTGATTTTCAAATAGCTCAATACTTAAATTTAAATGCAGGCAAAAATCCATCTATTTTTGTTTGGGGTAATAGTGCTCAGATTTATAAAATGGCTAATACTCTTCCACCTGGACGTTTTACAGTAGAATATCATGTAACTATGTCTGCTCAAAATTTAAAAGAAACTCAAAGTATACTTATGAAAAATAAACCAAAATTTGTAGTTATTCTCCAAGATAAATCTCAATTTCCCCTATCTCTTTTAAATTATTCAGAAAAAATTATCATTGGGAATAGCTATATTTATGAAAAAATCTTTTGAAAATATTAGAAAAGGTAAGTTAGTTTATACTTGTTTTATTTTAAATATAATTTTATTAATCTTAGCATTACTAGTAGGAATTTTATTTATAGAAAATCTGCCTAAATTTATTCCTGTTTTTAATCAGATGCCTTGGGGATATGCTAGACTTGGTTTAAAATTAGAATTTTTTATTCCCATAATCCTTACTTTTTTAATTTTTATTGTAAACATCCGACTTGGATTTTTCTTAAAGAGTAAGAATTCCTTACTTTTTAGATTTTCTTTTTTAACCAGTATGCTAATTAGTTTTTTTAATTTAATATTTACTATAAGAATTATTTTTCTAATAAAGTAAATGCGTTTTGACTTAATACTACCGCCTTTGATTATTTCTTTTATAGTATCTGTTATTTTAACTCCTTTAACTATTTTTTTAGCTAAGTTCTTGAAAATAGTAGATGATCCTAAAACTCATAAACATCCGGCTATCTTACATACTAAACCTATACCTAGAGCTGGTGGTATTCCTATATTTTTGGCTATTTTTACAGCTAGTCTTCTTTTTATGTATAAAAATACCGCTTATTTTGGTATGTTTTCTGGAGCCATGTTAGCATTAATAGTAGGTGTAATTGATGATAAATTTGATATTTCTCCTTATATCAGACTAACTACCAATTTGATTTGTGCAATTATTTTAGTGGCATGTGGAGTTACTATACCGTCTTTTATTACTAACCCATTTGGTGGAGTAATACATTTTAATTTTATATACTTTGCTTTTAATTTATTCGGACTAAAAATATTAATTCATTTAAGTGATTTAATAGCACTTTTTTGGATTATCTGGGTTATGAACATGCTTAATTGGAGCAAAGGTGTAGATGGACAAATGCCAGGAGTAATTGCTATTTCTGCGTTTATAATAGGAATTTTGAGTCTTCGTTTTCCAGTCTTAGATAGAAATTCTATATCTGCGGCTTATTTATCATTTGCTATAGCAGGAGCATCACTGGGATTTTTAATCTATAATTTCCACCCGGCTAAAATTTTCCCAGGATATGGAACTACTTCTGTTTATCTACTTTTAGCCGCAGCATCCATGCTATCTTCTGCTAAAATAGCCACAGGTTTTATAGTTTTAGCAGTACCTATGATTGATGGAACTTTTACTATTTTCAGACGAGTTCTATCAGGCAAATCTATGTTCTGGGGAGATAAAAAACATTTACATCATATGTTTTTAACCTTAGGTTATTCACAACGTCAAATTGCTATTTTTTACTGGCTTATGACTCTGATTTTAGGCATATTTGCGCTCAGTCTTACAGGTAACCTCAAGGTTTTTGCTATAATCTTTCTAGTTTTTATATTTTTTGGTTTTTTATTATTCTTACACTTTTTAATTGATAAAAATGAAAGATAAATTATATTTATATTTAAAGTTACTTAGACCAAAACAGTGGATTAAAAATTTCGCTGTTTTTGCTTCTGTTATTTTCACAGGACAATTATTTAATCCTCAAGTACTTTTAGAATCTTTTTTTGCTTTTATATTATTTTGTTTATTATCATCTAGCATTTATGTAGTTAATGATATTTTTGATATAGAAAAAGATAAGCTTCATCCATTTAAAAAATTTAGACCTTTAGCTAGCGGTAAAATCACTAAAGGTGATGCTTCATATATTTTCTTTTTTATTTTTGTTGTTTCACTTATAGGAAGCTTCTTTTTAAGTAAAGGTTTCTTTTTACTAGCTATCGTTTATTTACTTTTACAATTTTTGTACTCCGTTAGACTAAAACACATCGAAATAGTGGATATCTTAACACTTGCTAGTGGATATATTTTAAGAGTGTATAGTGGAGAATTAGCTACGGGTTATCATATTTCAGTCTGGTTAGTATTAACCACTATTGCTCTTTCGTTATTTTTAGCTGTAGGAAAAAGACGTGCAGAATTAACTTTAATCTCTAGACACCAAAATAATAATATTCCAGCGACCCGTAAAACTTTATCTCATTATTCAGAAAAGCTTTTAGACTTATATGTAGCTATTTTCGTTTCTGCTACATTTATTTTTTACTCTCTTTTTACTTTTCTTAATAATCCAAATAGTACTGTTTTACCTTTATTAAGTCTAGATTTTTCATCATTCTTACAAAGAAAATGGCTTATGGTAACTATAGCTCCAGTAGTATATGCTCTTATGCGCTATTTGGAAGATGTATATCAAAAACATGAAGGCGAAAGTCCGGAAAAAGTTTTTTTATCAGATATTCCGCTTCTAGCAGATGTTTTTATTTGGGCTATTTTAGTTATCTTTATTATTTATTTTGTGAATACTTAAATTATTGTTTTTGAGCATAAGTGGATGAAATCCAACCTGATTTAGCTGATCCTGAAGACAATTTTATTTCATACCATCCTGATTGTTCAGATAGAAGTGGATAAATTTCACCTGGATTAACTTCTCCTACCTCATTACCTCCTAGAGAAGGATTATCACGAACACGTAAAAATCCCGTAGGAGTTTCTAAAATTTTTACGCTTGATTGTGCTACAGTAGGTGATGGACTAGCAATAGGAGATGAGGATACTTTAGAACTTGAATCAGAAGTCGCTAGAAAGATTATCGCATCTAATTTATATCCATCTACACTATGAATTTTTATATCCTTATTACTATATCCATCATGTGACACAGTAATATCATGATCAGAAGCTGTAACTGTCTGAGTAAGTGGGGCAGTACCTGTATTTTCTCCATCTATAGATACTTTAGCACTGTAAGGGAAGGATGCTATAAAAATCTGAGCTTTAGTATTATCCCCTAATTTATCCAGTGTAATAACACTACCTGAAGACTTTCCCACAGGTCCAAAAGTACGATCTACTACTGTTAAAACCGAAGGATTTATATCTATTTTATAATCAAATTCCTCTAGTCCTGATTTCTCAGGAATTAATTTTAAATCATAGCTCTTAACTGGAAGTAAAGCATTAGTATCACAATCACACAAGGGAGTTTCACCTACATATTTTCCATCTAAATAAACCTTAGATTTAGGAATAGAAGTAACTTGTAGAGCACCTTTACCAGTACTTTTACTATAAAATAAGGCAATTATCAATAAAAATACTCCAATGGCAAAAATGATAGGAGATAAATAAAAAAGAAATCTTCGCATATATCTATTTTAGCAAAGAAAGTAAATTAAAATGAAGGTGAATTTATAAAAAATCCGCTTTCAAGCGGACTAAATTAGTTTTACCTTTTAAATTTTAATTTCTAAATTATGTTAATACATTCCCATGCCACTCATATCAGGACCTGGCATAGCAGGTCCGCCAGCTGGCGGATTTTCTTTAATATCCGTTACTAAAGCTTCTGTCGTAAGAATCATAGTGGCTACAGAAATCGCATTTTGTAGTGCTGATCTAACAACTTTTAGAGGATCAATTATTCCCTCTTTTACCATATCTACTGGTTCTGCAGTTTCAACTGACTCAATTTTAAGAACGTTAAAACCTTGACCATGTGCACTTACTTCTCTAGCTTTAGCTATTAATTGACCTGCGTCTAAACCAGCGTTTTCTATTAATTTTATAAAGGGTTGTTGCAGTGCATTTTTAACAATTTCAAAACCGATAATTTCATCTCTACTTGCTTTGTCATTTTCTAAATCTTTAACATCCATTTTGTTACTGATTTCTAATAATGCCACAGCTCCACCTGGAACAATTCCTTCTTCTAGAGCTGCCTTAGTAGCTGCAACTGCATCAATCACTCTCTCTTTCTTTTCTTTCATTTCTATCTCAGTTGCTGCACCCACATTAATTACTGCTACTCCACCAGTTAATTTAGCTAATCTTTCCTGGAGTTTTTCACGATCAAATTCTGAAGTTGTTTTCTCGATTAACCCCTTGATGTGAACTACTCTAGCTTTAATTTTAGCTGCATTACCTTTACCACCAATAATTCTAGTATTTTCTTTATCAGACCAAACTTTATCAGCTCTACCGCAATCCTCTAATGTTACAGCATCTAATTTGCGACCAGTATCTTCAGAAATTACTATCCCACCAGTTAAAGTAGCTATATCTTCCAGCATTTCTTTTCTTCTATCTCCAAACCCTGGAGCTTTAACACAGAGAGCATTAAATGTACCTTTTAATTTATTTAAAACTAAAGTGGTTAGTGCTTCACCATCAATATCATCAGCTATGATTACAAAATTTTTAGTAACCTTCATTAAATTTTCTAAGAAAGGTAATAATTCCTGGATATTGGAGATTTTTTTATCAGTAATTAAAATATATGGATCATCAATTTCAGATTCCATACGATCTGTATTGGTCACAAAATATGGAGAAGCATAACCTTTATCAAATTCCATACCTTCTTTATATTGAATTTCTGTAGCTAAACCTTTACCTTCCTCTACAGTAATTACTCCATCTTTACCCACCCTTTTAAATGCCTCTGCAATTAATTTACCTAATTCTTCATCTCCTGCTGATACAGTAGCAACATTGGCCCAATCAGACTGTTTAAGTTCTTTTTTCATATCTCTTAATTGAGCTACAATATAATTGCTTGCTTTTTCCAATCCTTTACGCATAATCATAGGATTTGCATTTGCAGTAATCATTTTAATACCCTCTGAAACTATCGCTTGAGTTAATATGGTAGATGTTGTGGTTCCATCTCCAGCTATATCAGCTGTTTTAGAAGCTGCTTCTTTAACCATTTGTGCTCCCATGTTTTCAAATGGATTGGATAATTCAATTTCTTTAGCAACTGTTACACCATCATGAATAACGTTTGGTGCGCCCCATTTTTTATCTAAAGCTACATTTCTACCTTTTGGTCCTAAAGTAGTCCCAACAGCATTAGCTAATTGATCTACACCTTTTTTTAATAATTCACGTGCTTCTGCACCGTATTTAATTTGTTTTGCCATAAAATTTATTCAACAATTGCTAGTATATCTTCTTGAGATATTATTGTCCATTCTTCCCTATCTACTTTAACTTCTGTTCCTCCCCACTTTTTATACATAACTTTAGTTCCAACTTTTAACTTTGGATTCATAGCTTGAATATCTCCTTTTGGGCCGACTTTTCCAGTTCCAAGTGCCATAATAGTTCCTAATTGTGGTTTTTCTTTGGCAGAATCTGGAAGAATAATTCCTCCTGCTGTTTTAGTTTCTGCTTCTTCTGGTCTTATTAAGACATTATCAAAAAGAGGAGTTATTTTTAAATTTTTCATTTTTTGCTGTTTAATATATATCAAATTATCATTTTTCCTGTCAAGATCCTAAAAAATGAAATGATTAACATTGACACACTATCTTATCTTCTTCTACTATTAGAATAGTACATTATTTTTATGAAAACCAAACTCATTCTTATAGGTTTTTTAGTTTTAGTTTTGCTAGCTATTCCATTAACTATTTTTATCTTACAACAACAAACTCAAACTGCTCAACATGCTGCACCTTCTACTAATATTTCTTTATCTACCACTCAACAGCAGCTAACAGTAGGACAAAATTTTCAAGTTAATGTAAATATAGATCCAGGAAGTAATCAAATTTCTTTTGTAAAATTAAATATTTCCTACGATAAAACTAAAATTGCTACTGCTGGCGCTGGAATAACTCCTAACCAAAGTTTAAATTTACAAACACTTGAAGGTCCTACATATACTAACTGTTCTGGTAATACTTGTTATATTAGTGTAGCTTATGGTATCGCTGCTAATAAGGCTAATGCTATTTCCTCAGCAGATACTTTAGCCACTATTAACTTTACAGCTGTTGCATCTACAACTGACACTGGTTCTACTACTGTTGGTTTTGGTAATGGTAACCAAGCTTATTCACTCGCTCCAACAGATCAACCAACTCAAAATGCTATAGTAAATACTCAAAGCCTTCAACTTACTATAAATGATGTAGCTAGTCCTACGCCCGCAGAAGCAACTGATACCCCTACACCTGCTACAGTTACTGATACACCAACTCCAGAACAGACAAGTGGTGGTGGCACCAATGGAGGAGGAGAAAATACTACTCCTACTACTGTAGCTTCTAATAGTTCACTTCTTTGTAATAGCTTAACCGCAGACAATACTAGCAGTCCATCTGCACCTTTCACAGTTAATTTCACTGTAATAGGATCAGATACTACTTCTAACGTAAATCAAGTTACACTTAATTTTGGTGACGGAAGCACTCAGGATTTAACTAGTGGAGGAGGAATCGGAACAGGAAGTATAAATGCTCAAATATCTCACACTTATCCAAATACAGGTATATTTACTTCTTCTGCTATTTTAACTGATGATACTGGTGCTACTAGCGATTCTTCATCATGTACTCAAGTCATTACTATTGGCACTAATCAACCAACTAATTCACCTACTCCCACGCTTTCAGGTACACCGCTTACAGCTATGAATACAGGCCCTGGTAGCACTTTCTTAATATTGGGTGGAATCGGAAGCATTATAACTATAATTGGCGCTGCAATATTATTTGGGCTATAAACAAAGAGAGCTATATGTATTTTTAAATAGCATTGAAAATTTGTTATGTTATATTTTGACATTAATAAAAGTTTAATGGCAAATTTTCACGAGTGAGAGAAGGATTAAAGTTTTAAATTACAAATAATGTTAGCGAACGCCTATTTAAAAATATATTCTGCGAGATTAGAAAAAGTTAGATAATTTTTATAGAATTTTAATTCTTAATCATCGAGAATAGTACATTTTGAGGAATTTCTACTTTAGAAATACCTAGCATTTTCTTTTTACCTTTTTTCTGCGCTTCAAGTAATTTATCTTTTCTGGTTCTATCTCCACCACTCATTTTAGCCAAAACATCTTTTCTAAAAGGTGGGATTTCTTCTCTGGCTAAAATTCTAGCTCCAATAGCACATTGAATAATTTGTCTAAACTGCTGGCGTGGTAAGAGTTCTTTTAATTTTTCTCCCTTTTCTCGTGCTACATATTCAGCTTCATCTCTATAAGTTTTTTCTGATAAAACATCTATTACTTCTCCATTTATCATCACATCAATATCCACTAAATCCGCTGCTCTAAAATCAATCAATTCATAATCTATAGAAGCAAAACCAGAAGTTACAGATTTTAACTCATTAGAAACGCCTTTTAAAAATTTAGAAAGTGGCATATCATAACTGATAATTACATTATCATCTGAATAAGAAATATCCAGCATTATGCCACGAGCTTTCTGGCAAACTGTCATTACAGATCCAACATATTCCTTAGGTGCATAAACGTTAAGTTGTATAAATGGTTCTAAATATTCATCAATTTTTTTCTCATACTCTACATGCGGAACGGTAAATAAAGGATCTAAACCAAATTCTTGATTTAATCTTTCTTTAAAAATTTCAGCATGTAAAAGTCCTAAAAAACCTACTCTAAAGCCGCTACCTAAAAAATTAGAATATTCCTCAGAGAAACTTATAGAAGCATCTGTAAGAGATAATTTTTCAATAGCCATTCTTAAATTCACTAAATCGTCAGTAGTTTTAGGATAGACGCCGAAAAAAACTAATGGTTTAGCAGGATTATAACCAGGAAGAGCCTGAATATTTTTACCGAACAACCCAACAGTTTCTCCGACTCTAACTAATCTAATATCTTTAACTCCTGTAACTATGTAACCAATTTCTCCACTTTCTAATTCGTTAGAAGAAATTAAATTAGGTTTAAAAATTCCTACTTCTATTACGTGAGCATTAGTATTAGTTTGAACAAATTTTAATTCGTCGTTTTTCTTAACTTTGCCATCTACTATTTTTACAAAGGCCACCACTCCTCGATGTTCATCATAAACTGCATCAAAAATAAGCGCTCGAAGATCATTAGTTAGCTCACCTAAAGGAGAAGGAATAATTTGAATTACTTTTTCTAGTAAATATTTTACATTTTCGCCAGTCCGAGCAGAAATAGAAATAATTTCATCTTTATTAAATCCTAAATTTTCTATTTGTCTTTTTACTTTTTCTACTTCTGCTAAAGGTGAGTCAATTTTATTAATTACAGGAATTATGACTAAATTTTGTTTCTGAGCCTCGCGAAGATGAGCGATAGTCTGAGCTTGTACTCCTTGAGTCGCATCAATTAATAGAACCGCTCCCTCACAAGCCGCCAAGGTTCTAGACACTTCATAAGAAAAATCTACATGCCCAGGAGTATCAATCAAATTCAATACAAAAGTCGACTCTGAAATTTCTGGTTTGTATTCCATACGAACTGGTGCTAGTTTTATAGTAATTCCCCGTTCACGAGAAATGGGATTTTGGTCTAAAAATTGTTCTTGTTTAGCAATTTTAGTTTTATCAATAGTTCCAGTTAGTTCTAAAAACCTATCTGATAAAGTAGATTTTCCATGATCTACATGAGCAATAATCGCGAAATTTCTAATATTAGTTTTATTCATAAGTGGAGTATACCAAAAGAAAGCCTGATAAGGCCAATTAATTAAACTTTAACTCTAGCGGGGTCCGCGACTGCATCTGTTTTACGAAGAATATCTTTAGCATTACCAATTTTTTTGAAGAGTAAAATAAAAGTCGATGCTTCTTTTACATTTAAAAACCAAGTTAAAAATAAGTAAATAGCAAAACCACAAGCACTTGAAACTCCTGTTAACATAAGTAAATTTATAGTTTTAGTAGTATCAAAAACTAACTGATCTAAAAGTTTTATAGGAATATAGAGTGCTATTCCTAAACAGAAAGCGGCAAAGAAAATTTTCCACGAACTTTTCATGAATAAAAGATTTTTAAATCCGCCAACAGAATAATTTAAACAAATTATAAGAATAATAAAATTAATTAAATTGGATAATGTATAAAACCAGGCTACTGTTTGAATATTTCCTTTAAAATAAAAGATAGTAATAAATGAACCTACTAGCATAACTACTGTAGCAATCATCCCTGCTATTAAGGGAGTCCGAGTGTCATGAAGTGCATAAAAAGCTTTAGAAATAAGATAAATTAAACTTTGAGCAAAAAGTGAAATAGAAAGAATTGCTAAAGTTTTACCCGTTAAAACAGTAGCTTCCCAATCAAATCGGTAAGCCCCATAAATCAATCTTACAACTGGAATTCTTAGAACAATTAAAACTACTGAAAGAGGTAAAACTAAATATAACATTTGAGTAAAGCTAGAAGAAAAGGTAGCTTTAAACTCATCTAATTTATTTCTCTCTCGAGAAAGAATTGGAAATGCGGCTTGGGATAAACTTTGACCAATTAAACCCACAGGAGCAAAAGCTAAAATTAATGCATAATCAAAAATTGCATAGGAACGTCCAGCATCATGTAAAAAAGAAATTAAAAATAATGTAATAATTGTTCCTATTTGGGAAATAGCTAGATAAGTAGTTCTGGGCCACATAAGATTAAATATTTGTTTAAAGCCAAAATTTTTAAAATCAAAATTAACATTTAACTTGAAACCTACTATTTTTACGAATGGAATTTGAAGTATTGCGAATAATAAAGATCCTATTATTACACCAATAGCTGGAGCATAAATCCCAAAATTTTTATAAAAAAGTATTATTCCTAATATAATGCCTAAATTATAAAAAGAAGCCGCTATACCTGTAATAAAAAAATGATTGTAGCACTGAAGTATAGCGGAGAAAAAAGAAGCAAGCATAAAAATTATTTCACCCAGTATTATTATTCGCATTAAATTCGACATTAAATTAAGATCAGTACTAGAAAACCCAGGAGCCACTATATAAACAAAGAATGGCGAAAAAATAAAAAGAATTATAGAAATGACTAAGAAAATTAAAATTCCAATTGTTATAAATGAAGAAGCGAATTTAAATCCTTCTTTTTCTTCATTTTTAGATAAAAAATCTGCAAAAATAGGGATGAAAGAAGAAGAAATCGCTCCTGCTATAATTACTTGAAATAAAAGATCAGGTAATCTGCTAGATGCTAGATAAACACCTAAAGAATTTGATGCTCCATAAATTCCGACTAATAATCTCTGTCTAAAAAGTCCTAGAATTTGAGAGAAAATTACAGTTCCCATGAGGACAAAAGCCGCTGACAAAATATTGGTTTGCCGGCGAAGTAAAATATTGAGCCCCTTTTTTAAAAGATCTGTTGGCATTGTGATTTAAAGTATAACATGCTAAAATATCCATATGCCAGTAATTAAATCTGCTATTAAAAAATTAAGAAAAGACATTAAGCGTGAGAAAGCTAATAGTAACTTTGAAAAAATGCTTAAAGATGCTATTAAGAAAACTAAAAAAAGTTTAACAGATAAAAATATCGCTAATCTTTTTTCATTAGCTGATAAAGCTGCTAAAAAGCATATTATTCATAAAAACAAAGCATCTAGAATTAAATCTAGAATCTCTAAACTGTTAACAGTAAAAAGTCCAAAAACAGAAACTAAAGTAGTCGCTAAAAAAACAACTAAAAAGAAAACTTCAAAAACCGCTAAAAAATAAATCTTCTTTGACAAAGTTACTCAAACAAAATACACTAAAATTGTGCCGGGAAATGTTTCAATTAACCTCGCTAGGAAAAGAAAAAAAAACTATGTAGACCAATTTATAAGTTGGTCTTTAACCATAGGTCGTCTTATTGTAATTTTAACTGAAGTTTTAGCGCTTTCTGCTTTTATTTATAGATTTGGTTTAGACAGACAGTTAGTAAATCTACATGACAGAATAGTCCAGGAACAAGCTATAGTATCTTTTTTAAAGAAAAATGAGACTACTTATCGTAATCTTCAAGATCGACTATCTCTAGCCCAAAAGGTAACAGCTGCTCAAGATAATAATATACAGATTTATGATGAGGTAAAAAGTCTTATACCTACTGATTTTGATGTCCAAAATTTCACTTTTTCACTGGATAGTATCAAAATTACAGCAGCTACAAGTTCCGTGGCATCTTTGGGTGATTTCGTGAATGCTGTTAAAAATAATTCTGAAGTTAGTAGTGTTAGTATAGATGATATAGAAAATAGAACTGGATATTCCACCATTCAAATATCTTTAACCATTTATTTAAAAACTAATCAAGCAAAAAATCTATGACGTTAAAAAATAATTTAAATTTACAAATAGCAAAAAGTATAAATTTTAGTCAGATTTTTCCTAGAATTAAAGAGGAAAGAACCAGAAATTTTGCTACTATTAGTATGTCACTTTTAGCAGTAATGTTTTTTGGTATTTTTGCTATAAGTCCGACTTTTGGTACTATTTCTCAGATTAATAAACAAATACAAGACGATCAATTTTTAGATACACAATTAACTGCAAAAATTACTAATCTAACTCGTCTTCAAGAACAATATGTCCTTTTACAGAATTCAATTCCTATAATTGAAACTGCCATACCCACTACTGCGCAAACCACATTATTCTTGGCTCAACTTCAAGCTGTAGCACAGGAAAGTAATGTTCAATTAAGTAGAGCTCAAATTTTACCAGTAGAAGTTTCTATAGGCAATTCTACTAATTATAATTCTTTTGCTTTTTCTGTAGATGCTGTAGGATCAAAATCAACTATTGATGATTTTTTGAAAAATTTAAGTAATTTTAATAGGCTTATTCTTATAACCGATTTTTCTATAGTTGAAGAATCTAGTGATATAAATCAATCTAGAATAGATATTAAAGGCAAAGCATTTTTTAAATCATAAATATGAAAAGAACTGATTTTTTCTTGATACTAATTGGAGGAACTATTATAGTTATTGCTTGGATAGCATTTTCAGTGGTTCATAATTTACAAACATCTACATTATCAAATGAAAGCGTAAGCCAAACATTACCTATTGCACCAAATTTTGATACGAATACAATAAATAAAATAAAAGATAGAAATATGGTAACTCCTCAATTTAATTTAGGTAATGTTAGTGCTAGCCAAGCTGGCATTTTACCTACACCTACACCCACACCCACACCTGTTTTGACGCCACTACCGACTATAGTAATTAATCAAAGTTTGAATCCGCCGACTGAAGTATCAACAGAAGGAGGAACAACACAATGACGCTAAAAAATTTTTGGGATAAAAAAATCCCAACTTTATTAGGAATTTTCTTAATTGCTGTTGCTGTAGGTTTAACCTCATATTTAGCACAAATTGGTGTATTACCATTTTTAAATGCAGCACCGAGCGAAACTCCTACAGATATAAGAATAACTAATATTAGTGATTTTGCTTTTACAGTAACTTATAAAACTGCTGATAGCGTAATTGGAACTATTTCATATGGAACAGATAAAAAATTAGGACAAATAGCTTTAGATGATAGAGACCAAAAATCTGGTAATCCCCAAAATTATAATTTACACAGCATAACTGTTAGACAATTATCTGCATCTACCACTTATTATTTTTCTATTCTCTCAGGTAAAACTACCTTTTTAAATAATAATCAGGATTTTACAGTTACTACAGGACCTAAGGTAAATAGAACTCCTAGTGATGTACCACCTGTAAGTGGAAAAATCATTTTACCCACTGGCGAAATTCCAACTGAAAGTTTAGTTTTTGTTAAAACTGCAGCTAGCCAATTATTATCCACTTTAACTAACTCAGCAGGAATTTATATTCTACCCATAAATACTCTACGTACATCTGATTTAACAGATTATGCTGCTATAACCAGTGGTACTGCATTTTATATTTTAGCCAATGATAATACTTATTCATCTACTGCACTTTGGAGTGGAGATACTTCATCTCCTGTACCACTATTAACATTAGGTAATAACTATGATTTTACCGCTAGTTCTACTGCTATAGCATCTACAGCAGCTCTACCTATTGGTTTTCCACAGTTTAATTTAGATACTAGCCTTAATGCTACACCACTCGTGGAAAGTCCTACTGATAATGAAAGTTTTTCTGATCAACAACCACTTTTTGCTGGTAAAGCTCTACCTAATAGTACTGTAGAAATTACTATTCATTCAGATCAAGCTATAAAAACTCAAGTCACTTCAGATAAAAATGGAAATTGGATTTATAGACCTACCACACCGCTTTCTCCAGGACAACATACTCTAACTATAACTACGACTAATCAAAATGGGATATTACAAACTATTGAAAAAACATTTACTATTTTCTCATCAGGCACACAGGTAGCTCAAGCTGCTACTCCATCTGCTACTCCAACTTCTAAACCTACTCCCACACTAATACCAACAGTAACTGTAGCACCCACTAATACTCCTACATTAACATCAGTCCCTACTCCAACTTTAACACTAATTCCTACAACAACTAATAATACTATTAGTTCACCTACGCCTACTGTAGCTACAAAACTACCTCCTACTGGAAATAATTCCAGTATAACTATTGGTATAATAGGCCTCTTAGGAACTCTCGCTGGAATAGCTTTATTCTTAGCATCGAAAGGTTCCGCTTTATGAAAATAGGAATAATTGGTGCGGGTTTTACAGGGCTTTCTGCAGGCTATGAACTATTAAAGAAAGGTCATGAAGTTTCGATTTTTGAAAGAGATTCTCATCCTGGAGGATTAGCTATTGGATATAAAGAAAACGGCTGGGATTGGACACTTGAGTCTTTTTATCACCATTGGTTTACCAATGATTATGCAATATTAAATTTAGCAAAAGAGTTAAATTATAATGTGATTACTACCAGACCTAAAACCTCATCTTTAATTAAAAATAAAATCTATCAACTAGACTCTCCTATTACACTTTTAAAATTTTCTAAATTATCTTTAGCTGAAAGGATCAGGATGGGAAGTGTTTTGGCATTTCTTCGATATAATCCTTTCTGGAAACCTCTAGAGAGTAGAACGACGATGCAATTTTTATCTCATACTATTGGAAAAAGAGCATATAAAATACTTTGGGAACCATTATTAAAGGGTAAATTTGGTAATTATGCTGATGAAATATCTCTTGCTTGGTTTTGGGCACGAATAAGAAAACGAACCACACAACTTTCTTATCCAGAAGGTGGATTTTTAAAATTTGCAGAAACATTAACGAATAAAATAAAAACTATGAAAGGAAAAGTTTTCTTTAATGTTTCTATTGAAAGAGTAATGGAAGAAAATAATAAAGTGAATTTAGGTAAATTTGGTTTGTTTGATAAAGTTATTGTAACACTCCCTGGATTTATTTTTAGTAAAATTGCTCCACAACTTCCTGAAAATTATAAAGTAAAGCTCACAAATCTTAAAGGACTTGGCGCGTGTGTTTTAATTTTAAGATTAAAAAAACAATTTTTTTCAGATAATACCTATTGGCTTAATATTTGTAATTCAAATTCTCCTCTTCTAGCCATTGTTGAACATACAAATATGATAAGTAGTAAATACTATAATAATGAACATATTGTTTATTTAGGAAATTATTTACCACCAACTCATCCATATTTTTACATGCCGGAAAAGGAACTTTTAAAAACATTCGATCCCCTTTTAATAGAATTAAATTCAAATTATAAAAATAATATTATCGGTATGAGAAAATTTACTACTCCTTTTGCTCAGCCTATTATTCCAGTCAATTATTCCAAAATGATTCCTCCTTTTGAGACACCATTGAAAAATGTTTATTTAGCAAACATGCAGCAAGTTTATCCTTGGGATAGAGGCACTAATTATGCTGTGGAATTGGGAGAAAAAGTAGCTAAACTAATTTAATAAAATATGAAAATAATAAAAAATATTTTTTTTATTTTACTTATTTCAATAGGTATATTTTTTAGATTTTATAATTTAAATTGGGGCTCTCCTTTTTATTTTCATCCTGATGAGAGAAATATAATTTATTCAGTATTACAATTATCATTTTCAAATTTTAACCCTAATTTTTTTGCTTATGGTAGTTTACCCATTTATAACATTTTCTTTTTAGATTCTTTATTGAATATTTTCAATCATTCTCCCATAAGTTTTAATCAAGCAATCTTAACTGGTAGATTTTTCAGTTTTTTATTATCTTGTTTTTCTTTATATTTAATTTATCAAATCACATTAAAAATAAAAAATAAAAATGCTGCTTTAATTGCTTTAATTTTATCTACATTTAGTGTAGGCTTTATTCAATTTTCACATTTTTTAACTTTCGAAACTTGGCTTATATTTTTAAACTTATTGTTTTTATTTTTATGTTTAAAACAATATCAAAAATCCGATTTAAAAAATTTTATTTTGGCATCAGTTGTTTTTGGATTATTTATTTCTATAAAAATAATTGCTACTCCTTATTTATTAATTTATTTAATAATTCTTTTTGAAACAAATAGAAAAAATTTAAAGAAATTTTTTTCTTATTCTTTAAGTTTTATAACTATTTCAATTTTAATATTTATAGTTACAAACCCTTTTACTTTTTTAGACAGAGTAGATTTCTTAAATAGTATAAATTACGAATCATCAGTAGCATTAGGTAATATAAATGTCTTTTACACCCAAGAATTTATAAATACTAAGCCTTTTATTTTTCAATTTCTACATACTTTACCATTTTTACTTAATCCTATTGTAGAAATAATATTTATTATTTCTTTTTTGTACTTAATCTATTTAGTATTTATAAAAAGAGATTTTAAATATTTTATTATTTTACTTTTTATATTTTTAACAATTTTCCCCTCATTTATCTTTTTTGTTAAATGGACTAGATATACATTTTTAGTTTTACCTTTTGTGTATATTTGCATTGGAATATTTTTAGATGATTTAAGAAATTTATTTAGAAAGACTAATTTTGCTATAAAATATAGCTATGTAAGCTTCATATTAATTATATTTTTATTTTCATTTATTTTTTCTTTTTCCTATTTTAAAACTGTTTATTTAACTACAGACTCTAGAATCCAAGCATTTAATTTTTTAGTCAAAAATACCAGTTCAAATACTCATATTCTTTCAGAAAGTTATGATTTGGGAATCATTCCATTTAACAGCTATTTTAAAAACATTACGCTTTTTGATTTCTATGATTTGGAGAATAATTCAGGATTAAAAACTAATCTACCTCAATTATTAGAATCTAACGATTTTATTATCTTACCAAGTCAAAGAATTATGAAAACTAGATTTTTAAATGCAAAATATTTTCCACTTGGAAATAAATTCTATGTAAATTTGTTTAATAACAAATTAGGTTATGTTCTAATATACCAAACTAATTGTGATAATTTTTGTAGAATTATTTATATTAATAATCCAGTTTTTGCTTATGAAGAAACTGTTAATGTATTTGATCGGCCCCAAGTTTTTGTATTTAAAAAATATAAACAATTATCTTTAGACCAATATAAAAATATTTTAAATCTATGAAATCCAAATTAATAAAATTATTTTTAATACTTTGTCTAATTTTAGGATTTTTTCTAAGAACTTATGATTTAAATTGGGATCAGGGTTTTCATTTGCATCCTGATGAAAGAGCTATAGTACTTTATGCTTTACCACTTAAAGTGGTATCAAATTTTAAAGAATTTTTTTCTATAAATAGTAGTTTAAATCCTCATTTTTTTGCTTACGGCAGTTTTCCCATTTATTTATTAAAATTTGTTGCTCAAGCTTTATCTATTTTTAACTCTAATATCACTCAATATGGAAATATTAATTTATTGGGAAGATTTATTTCTGCTCTGTTTGATAGTACAACTATCTTTATAATTTATTTAATTACTAAAAAAATTAGCTCTCGTAAAACAGCATTAATTGCTAGTTTTATCTATTCCATTAGTGTTTTACCAATACAACTTTCCCATTTTTATGCAGTAGACACATTACTTACTTTTTTTATTACTTTAACTATTTACCAGCTTATACTTTTTTATGAAAATCCAAATGTTTATAATGCGCTTGTTACAGGAATTATTATTGGATTTTCTTTGGCAACCAAAACTAGTGCTATAGCTTTAGTTTCAGCAGTTGGGGCAACTAGTATAATAGATTTTATTTTACTTTTTTTTAAAAATCCTCATAAATTTCACATTTGGTTTCCACATGTATCTAAATATCTAAAAAAATTAATAATAGAATTATTTATCATTCTGTCTACTAGTTTTATAACTTTTATACTAATAGAACCTTACGCGTTAATCGATTTTAATGAATTTTGGACACAGAATTTACAACAATCTCAGATGACTCATAATGCCTTTATTTTCCCCTATACACTTCAATATGTTGGAATTGTTCCTTATTTTTATGAAATTAAAAATATATTTCTTTGGGGAGAAGGATCAGTAATATCAATCTTATCTTTTATAGGAATTTTCTTTATAGTTAAGCACCTGTTAAAGGAGGATTATCAAAGGAAATCTCAAAAAATATTAATAATGTTAATTTTTGCTATTTCTTATTTTGCTGTAGTAGGTAAATTTGCAGTTGGATTTATGAGATATATGCTACCACTTTATCCAATTTTATCTATTTTAGCGAGTTTTACAATTTCATTTTTTGAGGAAAAGATAACTAGTAAAAAATTAAAGATCATTTTAAGTCTAATTTTAGCTACACTTATAGTTTCGTGGACTTTTACTTTTATGAAAATTTATACTCAACCTAATACTCGAGTATCTGCTACTAACTGGATTAATAAAAATATACCTGTAGGATCTACCATAACTATCGAACATTGGGATGACAGTTTACCTTTAATTGGACAGGAAAATTATAATATGATTACTTTACCTCTTTATGACCCTGACACATTAGAGAAATGGGTTGCAATTAATCAAAATTTAAAAAAAACAGACTATATAATTTTAGCGTCTAACAGGCTTTATGTACCGTTACAAAAATTAACTAATTGTAAAAATCTTCCAGAATTCAAGTGCTACCCCATAACTGCCAATTATTATAAAAATTTATTTGTGGGTAAAAATGTTTTACAACTGCTTAATCAAATTCATGTGACTAATGCAATTGCAAAATTTAAGTTAGTCGCCGTTTTTCAAAATAATCCTACTATCCCTCTTTTAAATTTTAAAATTAATGATCAAGTAGCAGATGAATCCTTTACAGTTTATGATCATCCAACAGTTATGATATTTAAAAAAGAGTAAACATAATATTTTAAATCTGTTAAAATTTATTCTATGAAAAAGAAAAAAGTGTTAATTACTGGAGGAACTGGTTTTCTAGGTTGTCATTTAGCTCGGCAACTTTTGAAAGATAAATTTGAAGTTTATTTATACGATCTATCTAACTTAGATGCTAAAGATTTAATTGGAAAAGTAAAATTTATTAAAGGTGATATTAGAAATTCTAAATTAATTGAAGATTCGTTAAAAACTGTTGATTTTGTAGTTCATGCCGCCGCTGCACTTCCCATTCAAAGAGATAAAAAAACTATTTATAGCGTAAATATAAGTGGTACAGAGACTATAATTAAAGCAGCTATTAAAAATAAAATTAAAAAACTTATTTTTATTTCTTCCACTGCTGTTTATGGTGTACCCAAAATTTTACCAGAGACAGAAGATGCTCCAATTCATCCCATTGGTTATTACGGAGAATCAAAAGTAGCAGGAGAAAAATTATGTAAACAATATTCTAATGAGGGTTTAAATTATATAATTATTCGTCCTAAAACTTTTCTAGGAACGGAAAGGTTAGGAGTATTTCAAATTTGGTTTGAAGCAATTTATCAGAAAAAACCAATTTTCATACTAGGTAATGGAAGTAATAAATATCAACTTTTAGCAGTTACTGATTTAACCAATCTTATATCAAAATGCTTACTTAGTAATGAAACTAATATAATTATAAATGCTGGAGCTGAAGAATTTTTGACTTGGAGAAAAGATTTAGGTAGTGTTATAAAATTTGCAAAATCAAACACTAAAATAATTTCTCTTCCAAATATTCCTTCTCAGGTTATACTTTGGATTTTAGATAAATTAAATCTTTCACCTATTAGCGCATGGCATTATAAAACATTACCAGTTAATTCCTATGTTTCTATAGATAAAGCTAAAAAAATATTAAATTGGAAACCTAAAAAATCAAATCAAAAATTGCTAGTAGAAACATATGACTGGTATCAAAAAAATAGAAATCAATTTATATATAAACAAGGTAAAACTCATAGAGTAGGCTGGAATTTTGGAGTGTTAAATATTTTTGAAAAATTCTTTTAAATTATGAGAATTGGTTTTGATTTAGATAAAGTTTTTATCAATTATCCACCATTTATTCCAGCTTTTATTTTTGATAAATTTTATAAAGAAAAAGACAATGGAGAATTAAAATATAGAATTCCAGGGAAAATTGACCAACAGATCAGAAAATTAATCCATTTCCCATTTCTTAGACCACCAATTAAAGAAAATATTAATTTCCTTAAAGAATTAAGTAAGAATTCAGACTATGAACTATATTTAATTACCAGTAGATATAATTTTTTAGAAAAAAGGACTCTTCAACTTTTGAAAAAATATAAATTTGATAAATTATTTAAAAAAATATTTATCAATATTAAAAATGAACAACCACATTTTTTTAAAGATAGAATTATAAAAGAAGAAAATATAGAAGTTTATTTCGATGATGACTTATCTCTTTTAAAACATTTGCATAAAGAAAATCCAAATTTAATATTATTCTGGCTTTCTCATAATAAAAATATAAAAGCTCAATCACCTATAAAAACAATTGGGAAATTAAGTGATTCACTTAATTATAGATGAATTCCAAAGTTGGAATCTTAAATAATCTGAGTATATAAAATTTATTTTATATGTATTTAATTGATTTATCATATATTTTGAGATGGTGGTTTATTTATTTAGTAATAGGTGTTATTTTTTTACCTTTTACTATTTTTATTTTTAAGAACTTTTTTGATCGAGGATATATTTTCTCTAAAATATTAGGAAGTGCTGTTATAACTTACTTAATTTTTATTACTTCAGAACTACATCTATTTACTTTTGAAAGTCAAAACATTTATTTTATTTCAATAATATTGATATTTATTTCTGTAGTTTTTGCCAAGAAAACTAATTTTAATATTCGAGACTTACCAATTAGATTTTTAATCTTTGAAGAATTTTTATTTCTAATAACACTTTTTTTCTGGTCTTCTATAAGAAATTTTCAACCAGACATTCATGGACTAGAAAAATTTATGGATTTTGGCTTTATAAATTCTATTCTAAGAACTAAATATTTACCTCCAATCGATATTTGGTATCCACCTTTTTCAATCAATTATTATTATTTTGGTCATTTAACTACAGCTGTTTTAACTAAAATGGTAAGTATAGATTCCAAAATTACTTTTAATTTAATGGTAGCGACAATTTTTGCTTTTTGCTTTACAGCTATTTTTTCTATTTCTGCAAATTTAATTTATTTATTTAATTTTTTACAAGAAAAAAAGTTATTACTAAGTCGAAAATTAAAATTTATTATGCTTTTTACAGGAATATTATCTGCACTTCTAATTTCTTTTGGTGGTAATCTTCATACAATTTATGCATTCTTTAAAGCATACGATGTGAATAATCCTATACCATTTTGGCAGTTAAAATTTTTACCACTAACTTTTCCTAATCAATATTGGTACCCAAATGCTACTCGCTTTATTTATCATACAATTCATGAATTTCCCATTTATTCCTTTGTAGTTTCAGATTTACATGGACACGTTTTAGATATACCAAATGTATTATTAGCAATTGCTATCTTACTAGCAATTTTTATTAGATTTAAAAATTATGATAATAACAAAATAAAAATCGCTTCTAAAAGTTGGCGAATGGATACTGGAATTTTACTATTAGTAGGATTTTTATTAGCAATACTTTATATGACTAATGCCTGGGATAGTTTAATTTATTTATCTGTTTTTGCACTTTTTATATTTTGTTTTTCTAAAGAAATTTTGATAAAAAAAATAATTTTAATTTTACTTACATTTCTATCTTTTCTATTATTTTCTCTCCCTTTTTCCATATTTTTTCAACCTTTAGCTATAGCTAATCAAGTGGGTTTGGTTTGTAGCCCTAATTTTTTAATACATATCGGTCATATTGGCCCATTAGTTTTTGAGCCAAATCAGTGTGATCATTCTTATTGGTGGGAACTACTCATTCTTTATGGATTCTTTATTTTTAATTTTTTAAGCTTTATATTTTTTATTACTAAGAAAAAACAAAATCCTATCGATGAATTTATTGTTTTTTTATCAATGATGGGGTTTTTATTAATTATTATCCCTGAATTTTTTTATTTAAAAGATATTTATACCACTTATTACCGAGCTAATACCATGTTTAAATTAGTCTATCAAGCATTTATAATCCTTTCTTTATCCTCTGGTTATATGATCATTAGAATTATTACTAGTTTTAAAGACTATTCTAATATTAAAAAAATCTTCTCTTTAATTTTTATTTTATTCGAAATAGCATTATTAACTCTGGTTTTTTTATATTCTTTTTTTGCAATTAATGGATACTACGGTAATTTAGAAACTCCTAAAGGATTAAATGGACAAAAATATTTAGATATACTTTATCCTGATGACTATAAAGCAATCAATTGGATAAATCAAAATATTAAAGGGCAACCCATTATGTTAGAAGCCCAAGGAGACTCATATACTGATTATGAAAGAATCTCTACTAATACTGGCTTACCTACCATTCTCGGCTGGACAGTTCATGAGTGGTTATGGCGAGGAAGTTACGATATATTAGTTCCTAGAATTAATGATATTAAAACTATCTATGAAACATCCAATATCAACTTAACTAAAGAACTGCTTCAGCAGTATAACGTCAAATATGTTTATATAGGAAATTTAGAAAAACAAAAATATCCAAATTTAAATGAAGAAAAATTTAATGAAATTGGAACCTTAATTTATCAAAGCTCTACTGTGAAAATATTTGAATTAAATTAAATATAAAATCTATAATGAATTATATCTAATTTTCTTCCATCAGAAGTTGTAACTTTTTCTACTTCATTTGAAATCTCTCCACCTAATTTTTCAATCAAATTTATACTTGCTGAATTATTTCCATCAACTGGATAATCTAAATAATCAAAATCTAAATTCTCAGTTGCCCATTTAATTAAACCTTTTACAGCTTCTCTCCCAAAACCATGACCACTAGCAGATGATTTAATCCACAAACCTATTTCAGGTTTTCTGCTATTGGTATTATGTAATGCACAAATCCCTAAAAATTCATTAGTATTTTTGTGTATTACTATCATTACCAAACCTTCTTTTGAAGTAAGTCGTCTAACTCTTTCATTAATATAATTTTCAACAGATTCTAAATTTGGATGAACCTCAAGGGTCATATATTTTACAACCTTTGGCGTCAATTGAGTAAAAATATCTTGTGTGTAGTTTAAAGAAATAGGAAATAATTTTAATCTATCTGTTTCTATTTGTACATTTAAAAAATTTGTGAGTTTGCTATTGTCCATTTGTATTTATTTCTGGTGTAGGAGTAGTTAGTGGTTTAACTGTACAATTTCCAATAGTTATTTCACATATTACATATTTATTAATTTCACTAAAATTTCCATTTCCTACCCTAGGAATTAAGATATAAGCATACCCAAAATCTGCAGAGATTGGCCCATTTTCTAATAAACCTACTCTTCCTGTAGATAAATCGCCATAATCTATAACTGCATTTCTTATTTTTGCATCTTTCATTTTACTAAAAGTAGAAACAAAGGTAGGAATATCCGATTCTTTAATATTCGTATCAATACTGTCTTTAAAAACATTAAAAAGTTGAACCATTTTAACAGGATTTAGTAGAGTACCTGCTGAAAAAACTTTAGATTTTATAGCAGAAATAACTATTTGTTGACGGCGAGAACGTGCAAAATCAGTTCCTTCCACACCATCAGCGTGGCGTGAACGCACATATTCTAAAGCTTCCTGACCGTCCATATGTTGCTCTCCCTTTGCTACGTGTAAATGTTTATAACGACAATTAAAAAATTCCCAATTATCTAATTCTGCTGAATCTGTAGATGTAAATTGTTTAATTTCTTGGGTAGAATGCCCACAATTAGCATCTTCCATTCCCTCAATTGGATAGAAATAATCATCTAAAGTATTAGGAGCATTTACATCAATTCCACCTAGTAAATCTACAGCTTTTTCAAATCCTTGAAAATCAATTCTAAAAGCATATTGAATCGGTTGTCCTGTAACTTTACTTATTACCTTAGTTGGTTCTTCTAAATCATTAGAAGGATTATTATCTATACCTATTTGGTATGCTGTATTAACTTTACCTTGAAGTTCTGGAATCCATAAATCACGAGGAATAGAAACCAAAGTTACTGTATCTTTTTTAGGATTAAGACTGGCTAAGATTATAGTATCTGTAAGGTTAGGCCCATCATGTGTACCTCCTCCAATACCTAAAAGTAAAATATTGGTTACTCCATTTACATTTTTCAGCACAGGTAAAGGCTGAGGAATAATAGCCAGAGGTGATTTATGTGTAAATCGACTCCATATAAAAACAATAATAACAAACACAACTAGCCAAAAAATTATTTTTCTAAGCATTTTTAATTATTTGATAAAAAAGTTGGGGATCTAAACTAGCTCCACCTACTAAAACTCCATCTATGTTATTTTTTGAGGTAAAACCATTAACATTATCAGGAGTTACACTTCCCCCGTATAATGTATATTTTACATGTATATTTTTATTTTTCAATTCTTGACAAATTCTGTTTGCATCCTCAGGAGTATCAGGCTTTCCTGTTCCAATAGCAAAAAGAGGTTCGTAAGCTACTATATGAATATTTTCCGGAATTTCCTGATCTACTGATGAAACACAGTAAATGATTTCTAAATTGGAGGCAATAGCTTGTTTTACTTTTTGATCTAAACTGACTTGATCTTCTTTTAAATATTCTCTAGCTTCGCTATGCCCAATTAAAACCATACTACAAAACTCTTTTATTTGTTTACCATTAATCATACTTGTATATGCACCTTCTCCAAAGGAGGAAATATCTTGAGCGCCAATTTCAATAATCGATTTAAGAGTTAAAAGATAAAACTGAACTGAAAAAAACAAGGTAAAAGAGGGGAAAATAATAATCTTTTTATTAATAAAATTAAAATCAAAACTGGTAAATTTGTCTAACCATTCTTTAGTCTCAGAAGTAGTTTTATTTGACTTCCAATTTCCAGCAATTATTAAATCTTTCATGTGATAAAATCATTATACCTATGGACTTAGATTTACTCAATGGCTTGAATAAAGATCAAGTAGAAGCAGTTAAATATTCCGATGGACCCCAAATTATTTTAGCCGGAGCAGGCTCTGGTAAAACCAGAGTATTAATGCATAAAATTTTATATTTAATTTGCCAGAAGAATATTTACCCTGAAGAAATTTTAGCTGTTACATTTACTAATAAAGCAGCTAATGAAATGAAAGAAAGAATTATTAAATTACTTTCAGTCCAAAAGATTTATGGTAAACCACTTATAGCGACTTTCCACTCTCTTTGTGGCCAAATTTTAAGACGAGAAGCAATTAAAATTGGTTTTAATTCTAATTTTGTAATTTATGATACTAATGATCAATTAGACATAGTTAAAAAAGCTTTAGACTTTTTGGGATTTTCTCCTAAAGAATATAAACCTCAGGCTATTTTAGCTCAAATTTCTGGAGCTAAAAATGAAATAATCACACCTTCTGAATATCAAGCTATGTTTAAAGGCCATTTTCAAGAAGTAGTTGGCGTAGTTTATAGTTCATACGAAAGAATGTTAAAAGAAAATAATGCTTTAGATTTTGATGATTTGATTAATAAAACTATTTTACTTTTTAAACAAGACACGATAACTTTAAATAAATATCAAGAAAAATTTAAATATATTTTAATTGACGAATATCAAGATACTAATAAAGCTCAATATGAATTGACTACCCTTTTATCTGCTAAGCATAAAAACATTTGCGTGGTTGGAGACTTTTCCCAAAGTATTTATTCCTGGCGCGGTGCTGATTATACAAATCTTTCCAAGTTTGAAAAGGATTTTAAAAATACAAAAATTTTTAAACTTTCTCAAAATTATAGATCGACTCAAAAAATTTTAGATACTGCCACTCATGTAATTAAAAAAAATACTTCGCATCCTATACTTTCCTTATGGACTGAAAATGATGGTGGTGAAAGAATCACTTTCTATGAAGCCAGAAATGAACAGCAAGAAGGAGAATTTATAGTAAAAAAAATCAATGAATATTTAAATAATGGCTATGAATATTCTGATTTTGCTGTACTTTATCGTATGAATGCGCAATCTAGAAGTATTGAAGAAGTTTTCCTTCATTTGGCAATTCCTTACGCCCTAGTAGGTGGTACTAAATTCTATGAGAGAAAAGAAATTAAAGATGTTTTATCTTATTTAAGACTTTTCTTAAATCCCAGTGATAGTGTTTCTAAAGAAAGACTTGAAAAAGTTGGTAAAAGTCGTTTTAAAAAATTTTTAGAATATATGGGAAAAATTGAAATGTCTATGTTAGAAAAAATTAGACAAGGAGTAGAATTAGCAAATTATACTACACTTTATTTACTGGATGAAATTTTAAAAGTTACGAATTATTTAGAACTCTATGATGAGAAAGTAGAAGAAGAAAGAGCGCGTTTAGAAAATATAAAAGAACTTAGATCTGTGGCTACAGTTTTCCCTAATCTATCTCAATTTTTACAAAATATAGCATTAGTTCAGGATAAAGAAATGCCAGAGAAAGAAAATAATGAGAAATCAAAAAATGTAGTAACTCTAATGACTCTACATGCCGCAAAAGGATTAGAATTTAAAGTAGTTTTTATAATTGGAATGGAAGAAGGTATTTTCCCTCACGCTAGATCATTAATGGATCGTTCAGAGTTAGAAGAAGAAAGAAGATTAGCTTATGTAGGAATAACACGTGCACGTGAAAAATTATTTTTAACTTATGCTAAAAGAAGATTATTTTTCGGTCAAAGGAATACTACCACAGTATCTCGTTTTTTATTTGACATCCCGGAGAATTTAATAGATCGCGAAGAATCAGAATTTGAAATTTATTATGAATACTAAAAAAATGAATATTTTTCAAGATATTTTAGAAAATCAAAAACAAGATTTCAATAAACTTTCCATTCATCCTTTACAGACATGGGAATGGGGAGAATTTAGAAAAAAAACTGGAATAAAAGTTATAAGAAGGGGCAGAGTAGAAAATAAAAAATTAGTAGAGAGCTATCAATTGACACTACATAAAATACCGCATACAAAATTTAATATTGGATATTTACCAAAAGGAAATATTCCAAGCGAAAATATGCTGAATGATTTAGATCAAATTGGAAAAGAAAATAATTGTATTTTTATACAGCTAGAACCAAATATTGAAAAATTACAAATGTTAAATGACCAATATCAAATTAACCAAAATTTAGAATTAATCATTGGTCACTGGTCACTACCACAGTCTACTCATCCTTTATTTACTAAACATACTCTAGTTTTAGATTTAAATAAAACTGAAGAAGAATTTTTAAAAAGTTTTTCTCAAAAAACTAGATATAATATAAAATTGGCTGCTAAACATGGTATTTATATAAAAGAAGAACTAAATCAAAACTCATTTAATATTTATTGGGAAATAATGCAAAAAACTACGACCCGTCAAAAATTTTATGCACATACTAAAAAATATCATGACTTAATGTTTCAAACATTAAGTGCAGAAAATGAAAGATTTGATAGAAATGAACTCCAGGCACATTTATTTATCGGATACTATAATCCTTCCAAAGATCCCATTTTACAAGCTAATCAAGCAAAAGATAATCAACCACTCCCCTTAGTTGCTTGGATTTTATTTACTTTTAAAGATACTCTTTATTATCCATATGGTTCATCTAGTAGTGAATATAAAAATCTAATGGCTTCTAATTTAATGATGTGGGAAGCGATAAAATTTGGTAAAAAACTAAATTTAAAAAGTTTTGATATGTGGGGAAGTCTAGGAGAAAATCCTGATCCGGGAGATCCTTGGTATGGATTTCATAAGTTTAAATTAGGTTATAATCCCAAATTAGTAGAATTTATAGGCAGTTATGATTTAGTAATTAATAAAAATTTATACCAAATTTATAAAATAGCTGATAAACTAAGAAAAGTTTATTTAAAAATAAAAAAATAATTCATCCAATTTTTTTTATTTTATAAACTGCAGCTTTTTGACCAGAGACTAAAGTATTATATTTTTTTAACAAGCTTAATTTACTATCAAAATTTTTTAAAATATTTTCAAACAATTCTTTTTTTGCTAATAACAAAATTATTAAACCATTAGGCTTTAAAATTCTCATAAACTCACTTAACATATCTGAATAAAATATTTCTAAATTCAATTCTTTACCGATTTCTAATCCCCATGGGGGATCAGTAACAATTCTATCTATATAATTATTTTTAATTTCTGCTAAATTTAATGCATCCCATTTTTGAACTAAAATTTTATGTTTTGTTTTATTAGCTTTAGATCTAGTTCTACTAACAAACATCTTTTCTATATCTGAAGCTATAATTTCTTTATAAGCAAAATTAGTCCTGGCCATAGGAATTGATCCACTTCCACAAAATGGATCTAAAAAAATATCATTTTTAGACGGTTCTGATATTAAACACAAAATATTAGCCAGCTCTGGATAAAGCTCACCTTTATCTAAAATTTTCTCATAAGATGCATGTCTAGTTATACGAAATCCTAAAAATCCATATCCTTCACGTCTAGAAATAAAAGTGAATTCTATCTCTGGATTAGTTCGATCAAGAAAGAAATTTTTATTTTGCAAAATGTTTCTTTCTATTTTTTCTCTAAGAAATGGATTCATTGCAACAAATTGATTTTCTATAGTTGCCATAATTCTGAATTTAGTTTTTTTATTTAAATAGGGAATAGTTAAAAATAATTTTTTATCATTAATTACCTGTTTCATCATAAAAGGTATTGGATCTTTAGTTAATTTAGGAAAATATTTAAGTAGTAAAAAAGTATTATTTAGAAATTTAAGTTGTTTTATAGCATCAACGCTTTTATTAGTCTCATAAAGAATGATTCCATCTTCAAGTAAATTTATTTTTATATCTGGAATTTTCTTTTTAATTTCATCTTTAATTATTTCATTAAAACCAGTTATAAATGTAGAAAAATAAATTTGCATTTAAGAAAATTTGTATAAATAAAGTCTATTTTTATGATCTATTTCCATTAATTTCAACCGCTTGGGATAATATTCCATTGGAATAGGGTAGGTGTATGAAATTAGCAGACTCCCCGACCTTGCTTCTTTTAAGAATTTAGGCGCCAGCCTGATCAATGCATTTGGAATAAGATAGATGAAGAAAACATTAGCATCAGAAAAATTTACTTTAAAGAAATTTTTTCTTAATAATTTTACTTTATTCCCTACTCTATATCTAAAATTCACGTTAAACCAAGCGTTAAAAAATCTTATGGGATCAATCTCTATACCTAGAGAATGTGCATTAAATTCTGAAGCTGCTATACATATAGCATTCCCTGTTCCACAACCTAAATCATAAATTAAAGTTTTGTCAGAAACCTTAGCCATTTGGCACATTCTTCGAGCTATATGAGGTTTAGTAGTCCACCAAGGTGCCCATGGACTATCAGGTGGCCAAAGCATAGAAATAATTAAAATAATACAAAAAAGAGCTAAAAGTAAAATTAAATTAATTAAAAAAAACATATTAAAATTTATAAATTATTTTCGCAAGAATATTTTTTTTATTAACCAAACCAAATGTTCTACTATCGGTACTTTTATTTTTATTATCACCTACTAAAAAATATCTATTATTAATAATTTTTGTAACTCTTTTAATTATAACTTTATCATTTACTTTTGCCACTACTATATCCCCTATTTTTAGCCCAATTAACCAATCTTTAACTGCCAATATTTTATCCCCACTTTTAAGAAATGGATACATACTTTGACCTTCTACCTTAACCATAAACAATGGAGATATTTTAAGAAGTAATTTATTAAATGCAGTCAATTTATTTACTAGCGGCTTTTTTAGCTTCTTCTGCTTTATTAAACATTTCTGCTATTTCATCCACAGCAGATACTAATTTTTCAGCAGATTCTTTAGATACATGTTGCTTATTTTCTGAAACTAATTTAACAGCATTCCAAAACTTCTCATGTAAATCAGGAAACATTTTTAAATGTTCTGGTTTAAAATAATCAGCCCACAGTGTAAATAATTCTTCCTTACATTTTCTGGCATGTTCTTCTTTAGTCCAAACACAACGTACAAATTTAGCCTTATCATCAACAGACTGACTATCTGTAGGTAAAGTCTCTATCAAAGAAACCATTTTTAAAACTGTTTTAGCAGCAATTTGTGCAGGTTTTGGATCATAAATACCACAAGGAACATCACAATGTGCAGAAGCAGTGATAGAAGGTAAAATAAAATGTAATACACTACTGATTTTCATATCTCTAGATTAGAAAAATTAATGTATTTTGTCAAGCGGAAGGATAAATTTAATATCGGAAATTTAGAATTTGTTTTACTTCTTTTAATGTTTTTATGGACTCTTCTCTTACTTTTTCTGTTCCCTCTTTTAATATCTTTAAAAGTTTTTCCTCATCATTATATTCTTTTCTTTTTTCTCTAATAGGAGAGAGAAAATTTTCTAATATAGTAATTAAATATCTTTTAACTTCTACATCTCCTACTTTACCTTCTCTATATTTATTTTTATAGTTTTCAATTTGCTCCTTATCTTGATCTTTACTAAAAGCATCTAAATAAATGAAAACTGGATTTCCTTCTACATGACCGGGATCTGTGGAATGCAAACGAGTTGGATCAGTATACATACTCATTACTTTTTCTTTTACTTCTTCTATAGTTGCGGATAAATAAATAGTATTTCCTAAAGATTTACTCATTTTAGGATTACCATCTGTTCCGATTAATTTTCCTACTCTCCCAATTAATGTTTTAATATATGGAAAAATATTCTGCCCTGCCATTTTATTAAATGTTTCAGAGATCTCACGAGCTTGCTCTAGATGGGCTTCTTGATCTTTACCCACTGGTACTAATTCACCTTTAACACACATTATGTCCGCTGCTTGATACATAGGATAATTTATGAATCCTAAACTAAATTGATCACCTAAACCTTTCATTTTTATTTCATCCTTAATAGTAGGATTTCTAAGCGCTCTATTATGACTTACATACATACTAAAGAGAGATGCTAATTCATAAATTTCAGGTATATCTGATTCTACATAATAGCTAACTTCATTTTCTGATAATCCAACTGATAAAAGATCTAATAAATTATCTAAAGCATATCCTCTAACATCTTTATAATTAAAATTTTTGGCTCCAAGTGCATGAGTATCAGCTAAAAGTAAATATTCATCATATTCACTTTTTAGTTTTAATAAATTCTCTAAATTTCCTACGTAATGACCTAGATGTAGTTTTCCTGTTGGAGTAAATCCAGTCATTAGTCTCTTTTTCATATTAATGTAATTTCATTCCAGGTTTTACCTGTCTTTCTGGAACTAGTAAAATTATTCCATTTTCATCATCTGTCGCCATAATCATTCCCTGAGATTCATAACCTCTAAATGTACGAGGCTCTAAGTTAGTAATAACTGGAATTTGTTTACCTATTAAAACTAAGGGATCTGGATAAAATCCAGCTATGGCCGACATAATCTGTCTAACATGTTTATTTGGATATTTTTCAGCTAATTCTGGCAAAATAGTAATTTCACCAATATTCTCTAGCTCACCAAAATCAAAAATAAGTTTAATTAACTTATCTGCATCAGGAACTTTTTCAGCACTCAAAACTGTCCCAATTCTTATTTCAATTTTAGAAAAATCATTAATATTTATCATAAGTGTATTCTAGCATGTTTACAAATTGTTTACTTAATTTCTTCTTTAAATCTTAATACAGAACCATTAATACAATCTCTATCTGGAAATAAAAATAAGTTTTCAATACCAATATTATTAATATCTATATTTGTCTTTTCAAATCCAATATTTACTCCTCTTAAGTAAAAAGGAATTCCATGTTTATTTATATATGAAGAAATTTTATCTTGCGTATAATCTTCTAATCTATAAAGTTCAAATTCAGAAATATTTTCTGTCTTTATTATAGAATCAGTTCCTTCGTCTACCAGATATAATCCTCCAGTATAAATATATGCATGACCCTTATTTCGTAAAATAGAATAGATATCTTTAATAATCTCAAATACAGGATATTCTACATGCATTAGTACAAATGAAGATACTACTGCATCTACGGAATTTTCACCTAACTCATCTTTTATATTACAAATATTCCCATCAATTATCTTTATTTCTCTTTCCTCCAAAAGATTTATTTCATCTACGGAGGGATCTATATATTTATCTCCGTAACCTATCAGTTCTATTTCTTTAGAATTCCACCTTTCTCTACATCCAAGTAAAAATCCTCCAGCTCCAAAACCTACATCCACGATTCTTAATTTTCTAAAATATCCTGTTTCTTTAGCTTCAATTCTTCTTTTTTCTAATTCTTCTTCTACCCACACTTCAAATTTCTGACCATTTAATCTAGGTAATAAATCAGCTACTTCATAAAAGCTCCTGTCTGTTCCTCCAGCTGGACCATTTCCATGTTTAGCTCTAAAAAATTTTACTCCAGCCAAATGCTTTAAAATAGGATAATCATAGCTGCTGATAGCCCTAGCTTGCATTTGAGTAAAATCTTCAAAAACTTCTTGACCATTTGGTAATTGATAAAATTCTTGCATAATAATTTAAATTTCTTTTAGCCCTATGACATACTCATATAAAAATAAACAACTATATTTTTTACCTTTATTATCTCCATCCATAGCTACTATGATACTTTTAGAAGCAGCAAAATCAATTGCTGAATCTCCATTAAATATCTCAATACCATATCCAACTCCTTCACCATCTAACTTAAATATTTCAACACAATCCTTATTTTCATATTTTGCATAAGATTCTTGATTACTTAATAATAATTCAATTGATATATCTTCAAATGTATCATTCTGATTATAGAATCGTAGATATTGCACTGCTTTTGGATTTTTATGTTCTTTTTCTAGAGATAATTTATTTGCTAAAATATCTGTTGCACTAATTAACGGTGAAATATCTAAGCCTGACAGATATAAATTATTTTCTAGTGACATGTTTTTCACCTCCTTTCAGATCTATAAATTTAAAATAATCCTTTATTGCTTTTATAGAAGTTTTAGAATCATGTCCACTTTGATAAGTTTTAAATACAAATTGATTCTTTTTGTCTGGAAAAGTTTCCTGAATTTTATTAAAGTAATCTTTTGATTGGTTGTAATTTATATTTTTATCTTTTATACCATGCCCTATAAATATTTTAGTGTTTTTTAAATACTTAATATTTTCTATAGGAGACAATCCATCTAAACCAGAGAATTGTTTAATCCATACTTTATTTAAGATTCCTCTATAAAGGTATTTATATCCATCTTTATTAATAGCATCATAGAAATTTTTAACAGTTTCTTCTTCAGGTATTTTTCCCACAATACTCCAATTAGTAATTGGAAATATACTACAAATATTTTTTATTTCATTATTAAATTTAGGAAGAAGTAAAGCATAACTTGCGCCAAAACTTCTTCCGATAATATAGATATTTTTATATCTTAGATATTTTTTTAAATTTAAATAGCTACACTTTGCTTGTGTACCTAGTTTAAAACAATCATATAGCGTTAAAAACGTATTTATCACATTTGTTGGAGAAAATTCTCCATCGCTTCTACCATATCCAATGTAATCAGGAACAAATAAGTCCGTATCATGATTTAAAATAGTTTTTGCTTCGTCCAATGTGCCATTATCAGGAAGTCTTGGGACTCCTATACCAAAAATAGCGATATTATCTGTTAACCTATTAGGTACTTCATAAAAAGTACCTGCGATATTTTTTATTTTAAGAAATTTACTTTGATACATAATTAATTAGGAATAAACATAGCTAAATTTTTTCCTTTACCCTCTAAAAAGCTAAAATACATGCCATGTCTATAATTTTCAGGAGTACCTGATGGATCTAAAGATATTAGTATATCTGACTTAGAGGATAAATTGGCTAATCCCTTTCCAGCTAAACCATAATTAAGCATAAAACCTATAAGCTCTAAGTACGATTTTCTTTCTGCAGATGAACCTCGTCTAAATTTTGTCTTTATTTGGTTTGCGTGATGATCTATCAAACGAATAATATCATTATTTATATTTAAATCTGATAAGTTTTTCAAATTAATACCAGAATTGTTAACTATATTTAATTTTTCAGCACTTTCATATAAATCAAGCTCTGTTGAAGACAATTTGTCATTTAGTTCTGTTATATTACTAAATTCTAGCTTTACATTACTTAAATTAAATTCATGTTTATGATCTAAAAAATAAGTTCTATATAAATTATTTTGCTTTCTTAGATAATTTCTTAATTGTGTATCAGTACTTAAATTTAATTGAGATTTAATCATCTGGGCATTGATAACTCCTGCATCGCCGAAGTATATTCTCCCTTTTGTAACTATCCCTCTAGTCGATAAGTACTCATTCACGACTTGAAGAGTCTTTAAATATCTAATAAATTTATTTTTATATCTCTCTACTTGATCTAACTTATTAATATCAGATTTAATGCCAACTATACCTGCAAATTCTGATCCTTCCCGATTAGAATCCAAATCATATAGTGGACATACAATAGTATCAACATAAAATGTGGGCGTAATTCCTTCTGATTGTTCTTTCTGACATCTTTCAATTGAAGAAACAAGTTGTTGCATGAAGAATTCATGAGTTTTACCTGGTACATTTCCTACTAATCTTAATCTTTTCTCAAGATCTGAAGCAATTTTAGAAGGTTTGTTTTGTCGCTCAATTCTTAGGATAGAATCATCAAATCCAAAGATACCCCTGAGGCTCTGAAGTTAAAGCCTGAGGGGTCACCTCTCCGATATTATTTTTAAATTCTTCTGTCATATTAATTTATTGTTATAAAATTACCTAATTTTATTTCTTTCGCTCCTCGTGAAACTGTGGCCACTCCAACTCCTAATTTTTCAGCAATTTCATGCTGTGGGGTGCCTTTTTTGAGCATTTTTACTATTTGTATTCTTTGCTCAAATTCCGCTATTTCACTTGGCGTAAAAAGTCCTTTTGCTAAGTTCTTCATTTCTTTTTCATCCTTAGCTTTTAGTAAACTTTTAATCAAGCTGTTCATGAATTTAAATATCATTATACTAGTACACTAGAATAATGTCAAGTGCTAATTTTATTTTTGATATAATCAACAAATGCCAGATAATATTTTAAATACTTTTTTAGAACTTTTAGCTATTGGTGCTCCTTCTACACAAGAAGGAAAAATTGGTAACTATATTTTAAACAAACTTAATATGTTAGGTTTTAAAACAGAAAAAGATGAAATAGGAAATATTTTAGGATTTTTAGAGGGAAATGGTGAAGCATTATTTTTATCTGCGCATTTAGATCGAGTTCCACTGGGATTAGGAAATAAACCAATTATTAATGGAGATATTATAAAAAGTGATGGGACTACTAATTTAGGGGCTGATGATGCAGCAGGTATAGCAATAATTTTAGAGGCTTTAAAAGAAATTGTTGAAAATAAAATTGCTCATCCATCTATTTTAGTAACCTTTACAGTTCAAGAAGAAATTGGTTTAAAAGGGGCAAGAAACATAAATTTATCTAAATATAATATTAAGTATGGAATTGCTTATGATAATGCAGGCAAAGTCGGAACATTAATAAATAAAGCTTCTTCATATACCGCATTTGATTTAGAAATCATAGGAAAAAGTGTTCATCCAGGAAAAGAATTAAATCAAACGATTAATACTTTTAAAATTACTCAAGAAATTGATTTCATGATTGGAGAATCAGAAGACAAGCAAACTAGAATTAATGTCGGATTAGCTGAAATTGGTAAAGCAAGAAATATTACTCCAGGTGTGGGAAAAATAAGTGGTGAAATTAGAAGCTTTTTAGGTGAAGAAAAATTAAAAGAAATAATTTCTAAATTAAAAAATAATATAAAAACTATTTGTGATAAATATCACGCAAAATATAAATTAACTTTTACTAAACATGCAAATGCATATTCAATAGATGAAAATGAAACTTTAGCTCAGAAGTACAAAAAAGTTCGCGCAAATAATTTTCAAGCAAACTCTACGTTTATTGCCAGCGATACGAGTGTTTTTCGTGGAGAAAAAGAATTAAAAGTATTTACTATTTCTACAGGCGTAGAAAATGAACATACTGTAGATGAATTTATAAGATTTAGTAATTTAATAAAGTTAAAAAATGATTTAGTAAATTTGATAAAATCACTTTAATAATTATGTGGAAACCAACCCTATCACCATTTAGAAAATATAAAAAAGAAGTTTTTAAAAAAGATGCTCTGGTAGCTGATTTTATTTATCAAATTGGGGAGTATGAAAAATTAAGAGAAGTCTCTAAAGAAATTTCAGTAAATAAAATTACATCTAAAGAATATCAAAAAAAATTTAAATATATTAAAACTTGTCTTTTAAAATATAGAAAATTAACTGGAACTGGTCGCGGTATTACTGGAGTTCAATTAGGAATACCAGAACGATTTTCTGTAATTTACACACGTGAAGAATTAAAAATTATAGTTAATCCAATCGTAACTAAGGTTTCTAATAAACAATTTATTTATCCTGAAATGTGTATGAGTGCAAATCCAATAATAGCACCCACAATCAGACCTGCTTGGATAGAGTTCACATATTATGATGAAAAAGGTGAGAAACAAATGTGGATTACTAAAGATAATACTGATCAAGGTAAAATTTTAAATCGAGTTTTTCAACACGAAATAGATCACATGGAAGGAATAATAAATATAGATCTTTGTAAATCTCGCGATTTAATTTTAGAATCAGATCCTAAATTCTACGACAACGCTAAATTCAAAGAAGTTAAAAATGTTTAATCTCCAAAAATTAGTAGATAAAATTATTTTCTTAAAAAAAGAAAACCAAAATCTCTTGATTGCCATTGATGGTCGGGGAGGTTCTGGTAAAACTACATTTGCGAAAATACTACAAAACAAACTATCTAACTCCATTATTTTCCATTTAGATGAATTTAATTATCCACTTATCAAGGAGGATTATCAAAAATTAGTAAAACAGATAATTACTCCTTTAAAGAATAATCAAAAAGCAATTTTTCAAGTCTATAATTATAAAAATAAAATATATAAAGATTTTAAAAAAATTGATTCAAATAAAATTATAATTTTTGAAGGAGTAACTACACTAAGTCTAAATTTAGAAAAATATTTTGACTATAAAATTTGGATTCAGTGTCCAATAAAAATTGGAAATAAAAGAGGAATTCAGAGAGAATTGAAATTAACTGGCAATGATATTACAAATATTTGGAATAATTTTAAAATTTCTGAAGAAAAATATATTAATGATGAAAAACCAGAAAATAATGCAAACTTAATTATCGATTATAAAGATTTAGAAAATCTATCTTAACCATTTTTTCTTATATTCTAAAAATCTATTTTCATTTATTGCATCTCTTATTTCTTCCATTAATTTATTTAAAAAATAAACATTATGGTAGCTAGCTAATTTATAGCCTAAAAGTTCATGAGCTCTAAACAAATGGTGAATATATGCAGTCGTATAATTTCTACACACTTTACAGTCACATTTGTTATTTAATGATCCTTTTTCTTTTTCAAATTCTCGTTTGGTAATATCAATTCTAAATTTATTTTTTTCATTACCTATAGGTGGATGTACAAAAATATTTCCTACCCTACCCATACGAGTCGGAATAACACAATCAAAAGTATCTACTCCTCGTTCTACCGCATTTAAGATATCATCTACTTCGCCAATACCTAATAAATGCTTAGGCTTTACCTCATCAACATTCTCCACAGTCCACGAAATTACATCATATAGATTTTCTTTACTTTCGTGTGCTCCTCCTAATGCGATAGCATTAAAATGTTTATCATTAAATTTAGCCGATTCTATTCTAAGATCTTTAAATTTTCCCCCATGAGTTACTCCATAAAGCAATTGACTTTTCTTTTTATGCGCTTTTACAGATCTAATTAACCAACGTGCTGTTAAATCTAAGGATTTTTTAGTTTCTTCATAGGAGTATTTAGGACTTTCTAAATCGTCAAATCCTACGATTAAATCTGCACCTAATTTTTCTTGGATTTTAATAGAAATTTCAGGAGATAAAAATTTTTTAGCCCCATCTATATGTGACTGAAAAGTTACTCCCTTTTCTGAAATTTTATTTAGCCTAGGTTTAGAAACTCCAACTTCATCTTTTAAGAGCTTCCCTACACCTTGTTCTAAACTAACACCGAGTGAGAAAACTTGAAATCCACCACTATCTGTCATAACTGGACCATGCCAATTCATGAATTCTGAAACTCCACCAAATTTAGAGATTAAATTTTCACCCGGCTGTAAAAATAAATGATAAGTATTAGCTAAAACCCCCTGAACACCAATTTCTAATAAATCATATGGATCTAAACTTTTAACTGTCGCTTTAGTACCTACCGGGAAAATATATGGAGTCTCTATACTACCTCTAGTAGTTTTAATAACACCAGTTCTGGCTTTAGTTTTAGTATCTTTATGAGTTATTTCAAAAGTAGGAGTTTTATTAAAAATATCTAACATTAATTCTGAATTATAAATTACGCATTCTAAATTATCTAAGTACCAGGGATGAGAGTCGAACTCATGACCGCAGCGTTATGAATGCTGTGCTCTAACCACTGAGCTACCCTGGCAAAATCATATTCAGAGTATATCAATTTACGGCTTCCTAAATCAATAAAATCTTGGTATAATTTATTTCTAATGCGCGGGGTAGTGTACGGTGCACATGAGGCTCATAATCTTATAGGCTGGGTTCAACTCCTAGCCCCGCAACACAGTTGATTTTAGACTGATTTAACAGGTTAAATTAACATCCACACATTCTCCATATAAAATACTTGCTAATTTTTATAGGACGAATTATAATCTCAGGATATGGCACAACAAAAATTAGAAATAGGTCAACAAGTACCAGCTACAGGAAGAACAATAAATCAAATATTACCATCCCTACCTCTTACTCCCGCATTCGGGAGTTTATTATGGACTTTAAGTGGACTTGCTCATAAAGATTTCGGGCAAGTAGCAGAAGGATTAGCAGGTTTAACCACTTCAATTGCAGTTGAATTTCCTATTGTTCGTAATGTTTCACGAAGAGGAAAGAGATTGACAGAAATTTCCGTCTCAGAAAGAGTTGCAAATACACCCCTAGTTCAAGCAGAATCTCTAGCAATTCATATGGGGGCTGTAGATCTGTTATCCGATATGTTTCATTTGTCAGAAAAAACTAGATTTTCTTCAAATCAAATGGAATATTTACAGTTTGGAATTACTAAAAATCTTCTTAAACAACGCATTGATATAACAGAAGCAGCGCGTGTGGAAAAAGGTGATAAGACGCCGAAAAGCTCTTTACAGTTAACCGTAGAGAAAGCATATCTTACTCTTAATTCCCTCCAAACCCTATACCTGCAACAACATCAAGAAAGCGAAATTAAATCTATTTCTATTAATAGAATGGCGGATGAGCTAGGAACTATCTTTGGTAATTTTCTCACAGATGCAGGAACAAACTTAGCACTTGACTCTAAAGAGCTTATTTCTGCACAAGCAGAAGAATCCGATAGCATTCAAAACGAAGAAATAAAACAGCGATTGGCTTTGTTAAAAGGACATTTGCAAAAAAATGATAATATTGATTACGAAAAATTACATGCTGTTGATGATGCTATTAATACTGTTGTAGAGAGATATAAATAACCTTCCACAAGATGTTTTTAACATTGGTTAAACCGAGTTCTAATTTACTCTAATCTTTACAACAGAACTTGTGGATATTAGAGACTAACTGAGGTGTATTTCTTTATATCTTTTAATAATAGCTATCTCAGATAAATAATCATTCATACTAACATAGTTCCCATTTCTTATAGCAAAATTTCCATAACCTCCAACCTGTGAATCGTACTCAAATAATGGTGTAGCTAAATCTCCTAAATCAATCCAGTCCTTTTTTAATCCAGTAGTTCCAATTTTATCCGTAGATGCATCTTCAGCACCAGCTATCCAAACCTCACCATTAGCTGTTTTACAGAATAAATAATCTAACTTACCATCTTTAGAAGGATATACTTCAATAGTAATTTCTCCATAAAGTTCTGTCTCTTGTTGCCAAGTCATTTTAGGTGCTTTATTTATATCTGGCTCATCATTTTCAGATGCAAAGATTAAATCTTCTGGCTTTGTTTTAGTTCCAGGCATAGTAAAATGATTACTAATTCCTCCTATTACTCTAGCCCTTTCATTAACTTGTTCAAAGTAAGAAATATCTTCATGTCTTTCTGTAACAATTTTTCTTGCAGTACCCGCGAAAATTAATTCTGCATCGGAAATAGATCTTATTGGCATTCCTTTTTCAGAAATAGCTGCCAATGTTTTCTGCAGCTTAATAGGTAATGTTATGCTTACTTCATCTCTTCCCTTTCCATACCATACTACTCTACCTCCACGTTCTCTATATTGAGGTAAATATCTCCAAACACCTGTCGAATTACTTCTATAATAGGTTCTAGCGATAAACTTACCGTTAGTATCTTCCACATAAGCTAACACAGCAATTCTTCCATTATGTTTAGTATCATATGGTTGGGAAAACCATATAGTTTTTCCACCAATCTCAGTCTTATATTCTGGTTGTAAACCTTCTCTTTTTATTATGTCTGAGTTTAATGCAGATCCATTAAAACTATCAGCATGAAATTCAGTATTTTTTAAAACCTTAATCCCTTCTGTATCTTCAGGTAATTCTATTTTAGGAGCTCTTAAGACATCTATATTGGTGGTTAATTGATCTACAAAATCTTTGATATTAATATCATTAATATTAATTGGAATTTTTATATCAGAATTTACAGGTAATAAAACAATATTATTAATCCCAGATGCTAATGAGGGTGTTTTCTCTGGTGTAGGCCATAAATCTCTTCTATTTAAAATCCATCTAGTATCAAATATATTTCTTAAATTATGAGGAGTAATAAGTCCATCTTGGTAGCCGTCTCTAGATGCTGATTTAGTTCTTACTAGTAACACTTCTCCGCCATGACCAAATTCGTCTTTATTTTTATTTCTAACAAAAAATGTAAGTTCATTTGGGTCGGTTAATGTTTTTATAGATCTTCCATTTTGGGAATCTACAAATTTTACAGTGTAATTCTTAGGATCGTAAATTATTTCGTATATATTATTTCTAGCAGATGTAAATTGTAATCTTACTAGATTCTCTGATTCCCTAGCTTTAGCGATATATTTAGCTAGAGCCAATACTTCTACCATAGTTCCAGACTTATGAATACTTTCTCCTGTTAACACTGTCATAGGATGAGAAAAATCTTTTACAGTTGAAAGATCTCTTACTCCAGATGGTGGAGCTTCCACTTGCTCTGATTTAGAATCTACCATGGAAAATCCAAATCCATATTTATCAGAAGTAAAATTAGGTTGTAAATGAAGTTTTTCTAATTGTTGAGTTTCTGCGTTAATAAATGTTATTTGTATCTCAGATTTATCATCTCCTATTCTAATAGGAGTAACTGAAGAAACTGTTCCATATATATCTATATAATCATAAGTGTTTTTATCTAGGTATCTTAGTCCAACTTCCCAATTATTATTTTCCAACCTAAGTGATATATTTGATGCTAATCCTTTTTTACTTTTTATTCCATCTTCTCTATTTATTTGTTTAATAGGAATAGTTATTTCAGAAATTTTAACAGGAGCTTGATTAGAAACGTTAAGTTCAGAAATATCTTCTAAATTAATTACTGCTCCAGTCGGAAAGTCCGTTAGAGTATCATAGTATCTAATAAGACCATGATCCTTACTTACTCCTAATCCACGCTTATTTCTAGTTGCCTTATTTAGCACCATAAGAGCTCTTTCTGCGCTGGGGTTAAATAGGGCAGCTAACTCTTGATCATTATCAAAAGATATGGGGCCTAAACCTGATTCTTGCTGTGCAAGTATACTCTTAAGAGAACCTAATTCTGTTTGTCTACCCATAAACAATATCTTATATTATTGCATCCCTACTGTCAATCTTGGAACCTCATACTTGTAAAAAGATTAATTATTCAAGGATAAATTAATTTTATCTATAAAGTGGAATCATTTCTATAAGCTGAAGAGGTAAACCTTTTTTTAATTTTTCTACTACTTTTTCCGCACTACTGCCTGCGCGGAGATTACTTTGACTATTCTCTAAAACTCTAGGACCAAAAATATTATCCAGGTCTTCTGGTCCTTCATAAATTATAACTGGTGATGGAGGCATTAGAGTTGGTGCTTCTGGAAGTAATCTTAGTGTAGCTACCCATGCTATTTGATCTCCATATTTTAATCCCATTTTAAAAGTTTCAATATTATTACCCCTAGCATTTTTAGTATAACTAAAAAGAATATCATCTTTATCTTTGTAAACTGCTTCTGTATCATCTGGAACTTCACCAAAAATAGTTCTCAATTCAGCAATTAAACTTAAATAATCTTCTACCCTGATTCTATCTTGATTCCTAATTCTAGCTTCTGTCCTACTTGCATCTTCTAACATAGAAGAAGTATATCAAACAATTTAAGCCTGATCAATATTTTATAGGATACAATCTAAATGTGTCTGAAATTAATTTTCAGTCAAATAAATCTTTAAGAGGTATTTTAAGTGCGCGAGCTACTTTTAGAAGTGTCATAAGAGTAGGATTTTTCTCTCCCCTCTCTACAAATCCCATATAACTTCTATCTACACCCACTTTAAAGGCTAAATCTTCTTGGCTCATATTTAAATCTATCCTCAAAGATTTAATCTTCTGACCCAGTTTAATATGAGTTGATGAAAGTGCTTGCATGTTTTTATAGACTAAGCTAACGGAACTTAAGAGACCAGCTTCTGCTTGTAGCATTTAAAATGAGACTGTACTATAATGGGACTATAGGTAGCAATATGTATTCAAAAACATCTACATCTAACTCATTTTATGATTACGCTATTCATTTAGAAAATTACTTCCATTTATTAGCTTTGCTTAGTCAAGTACTTCCAGAAGTAAAAACTGATAAAAAAGAAGCGTTGGAAAAAGAATTAGAAAATTTGTTTTTTTATTCCTTATATGCAGGCAATAGAATTGAAAAATTATTACAAGAATTTAAATCAAAATCAAATGATGACAAATCATAAAAACAAGCAGAAGTGTGTTTTTTAATAACATTAAAAGTTTACTCTTTTATTATTTAGAGATGCTTGTCTTTTCAATTTTTGGTGAATTGGAATTTTCTCTTTAAAGAAATTTAGAAATTAAATTAAGTTTGGTGAGAAAATTCCACGAGCGAAGTCTGATGTTTTATTTTAAGTTAGATCAAACTTCCCTGAGCGCCACCAAAAATTGTGAAAGCAAACAACTCCCTAATGCTCGGGTAAATGTCTCTTTAAAAATACCTTCTGCGGGATTAATAGAAAAACAAATCTTTAAGCACAATCTATATTTTTATATAGAAAATGTTTTATTTTCCGCAAAAGAAAAATACGAAGATTTACAGATAATTAAATGCTCTAAAAGTTTTATTCCCATGATCTCCCCTGCTTCCTGAAGTTTTTTAGTAAAAATAATATCAGCATCAGATGGATCTGGATCTTGAGATGGATGATTATGAGCCATAATTATAGAAATAGCTGGATTAGTAAGTGCAGGACTTAAAATCTCTTTTAGTTCTATATGCATAGCGTTTATATTCCCTATCGCTATAGTTTCTTTTTTTATTAATTCATCTCGTGCATTGAGATATAACACTACTAGATTTTCCTGTCTTTTATCCGCTATCTCACGCAGTTGAGAAAGCATATCTAAAGTCGAGCGAATATAGGTTTTATTTACTGTTTCTTTACTAAAAATCCGCTGTCCTAATTCTATAGCAGCTAAAACTCTAGCTGCTTTAACACGACCAATACCAGGAATCTTAATCAAATTCTCCAAGGGAACTAAAGATATTTTCTCTATTGGAAATTGTTTTAAAATTTGTTCAGCTAAAGAAATTACATTTTGCTTCCTTCTACCAGTACCTAAAATAATTGCTAAAAGTTCTGCATTAGTTAGATTACTGCTACCCTTCTGTAGTAATTTTTCTTGTGGTCTATCTGACTTGGGTAAATCTAATATTCTTTTTGTAGTTTTAAGCATACATATAGTATACTAAGCCTAGTTTATGAGTAAAAGAGTATCTGCAACTATTCTTAATGAACTTTCAAAACGTATAAAAAAAGCACGTGAAGAATCTAATTTATCACAAAAAGAATTAGGCCAGAGCCTTGGTCTTTCTGATAAAACTATATCATCATATGAAAAAGGTCGTAGTCTACCTTCTCTAAATCAATTAAAAAAGATTGCTCAAAAAACTGACTATCCACTTAGTTTTTTTACTGAAGAAAAAAAATCTACTAATGATGTTCTGGAAAAGAAAATTAAAACTATTGAAAAAGAATTAACTGAGATAAAAAGATTACTAAAATACAAAGGTAAATAATCATCAAATTATTCCTCTTGACATCTTAGAATTAACTCTATTATTATGAGAATATGGAGGCTAAATTAGGATTTATTCTACTAGATAGAAATGAGATTATTATTTATGTTTACCAAAAGGTTTTTGATAAGAAATGGGCACAAGCATGTTCTCACACTTATGAATTAGTTCCTTATTACTACAAAGAAATAATTTCATCATTTGAAATAAGAGATTTTTTAATTAAAATTATACTTTCTCATCAATCAATTCCTAATATCGAATGGCATCTTTTTGGCAGACAAATTGAAGAACGTATGTTTAATGAAGTAACTTTAGGTTTTAATTTCCCTTGTCTGCTTTTAAATTTATCTGAAGAACAGAAATTACTTTGCAAAGGCCTATTATTTGAGACAATAAAACTTTTTTCTGAATCTTAGAGAATTATATCTCCAGGGTTGAGATTGAAGTGAGTTGCAGCAGATTTTCCTTGAACTACTATTTCTAAAAATCTTTTATCTTTTAAACCAGAACTCCCTACTATTAAACCAGGTTTATCATTTGGAACGTCTTTAAGTCTATCAAAACATTCAATTTCGCCTACTTTAGTTTTTAAAACTTTACCGTGCTTATGTCCTACTTCCTCAGGTAGAATAGTAGTTTTACAGTTTCCAAAATTATCCACCCACCATACACTAGGAGCTAAATCATCCACTTTAGAAAATGAATATTCCTCTGTAGGAAAATCTTCCTTATCATAAGCCCATTTCGCGAGTCTTGGCATGTAATCGTAGCTTCTAAATTGACTATGGACTATTCTATCTCTGGGTTCTTTATCTAGTTTTCCCTTCTCAATCATGTAATCAATAACTGCTGCTACATCTGTAAGCTTTAAAGATTCTGCTATTCCAAATTTCTTAACTAAAGAGAGCATTTGTTCTGCAATAGTAGAAACAATCAGGGTTTTTCCATGGTAAAAATAGCCAAAAGGCGTTCCATTAGGCCATTTTTTACCTCTACCGTGACGAGGCGCTACATTAGCTAAGATAATACCGTCTTCACCGTTTGAAGCATCTAAAATATCAATTAAATTACCAGCTCCTTCTACCTCGCTCCAACCAATACCTACTGTAACTATAGATGTTTGTGGAAAAAGAATGGCTAATCTGGTAGCCTGCCTACCCATTGCACTTTGATCATTGCAATCATTAATTACTGTTACAAACATAACACTGAGTATAAAGATATTGCTTGCTTAATGTCAATTCTGTAATTTTTTTAAAAAAATTGGTATAATAATAAATTAGAATCTAAAAGAATAGTTCCCACCATTTTTGCCAATTAGGTAAAGAGTTAATTTTTTCCGCTTTGGTTTGACTTTTACCTATCTCCATTAAAGCCACATTTTCACCCTTTTTACTCATAAAAAGCTTATTACGAGCTGTCTCTTCTATATAAAAAGGTGAAGAAGCATTTTGAAGCTGATTTTTAATATTTTTATTCTCCATTTGCTCTTTTAAGAGTCTGGCTTTCTCTGTTTTTAAGATATCACGCTTTTGCCAAAGGCTATAAATAGAGCTTATTGACGAATAAATAGAAATCAGGCAAACTATTGTAATTACTATAAAAATTATTTTTTTCATTGACCTAAAGCCAAAAATCTGATATTATAGGTTCTCTAATAGTTAAAATTTATGGCTAGTCTTAAACTTCGTGAAGCACACGAGAAATTTAAAAACTATTTAAAAGATAAAAATAAATCTAACTCTACTATTTTAGCATATGGGAAGGATTTAGATCAGTTGATATCTTTCTTAGAAATGCTCAAAAAAGAGCATTTACATGATGTGAAAAAGGAAGATATTGAAGCTTTTGTAGCTAAAATGAAGGGCAAGGGATATAGTGTTAAGTCTGTATCTCGTAAACTTAATTCTACTAGAACCTTTTATAACTTTTTAAAAATTAACGAATATTATACGGATGATCCATCTATTTTAGTAGAACCTCCTAGATATGCTCTAGATGAACCTAGAGTTTTAACTCCTACTGAATATCGAGCCCTTCGTGATGCTGCCAGAAAAGATCCTAGAATCTATGCTATTATCGAAGTTCTACTTCAAACTGGACTTAGGATTGCAGAACTAGCTGAACTTAGACTTTCTGATGTCTCCAAACATGAGCTTAAAATCAGAGCATTTGAAAAGCATGAAGAAAGAACTGTACCTTTAAATAAATCTGCTAAAGAAGCCCTAGAAGGTTATTTAAAAATTAGAAAGGAAGTAAATGATGATCATGTATTTATTACTAAAACAGGCAAACCATTTTTAATCAGAAATATTAGAACTTCTGTAGAAAGATTCTTTAAAATGGCAGAAATTAAAAATGTAACTATTAATGATCTTAGGAATACTTTTATAGCTCACCATTTAAAACATGGTGTTTCTTTAATTGTACTATCTAAAATAGTCGGTCATAAAAGACTATCCACTACTGAAAGATATTTAAAATATATTAAAGATGGTCAAAAGAAAAATAGTACTAACCACTTAACAGAATTATAATTTCTTCAAATTGCTCCTAATTTTATAACGAATAACTTGTTTTTAAGTGTCTCTTCTAGTACACTTTTTTAATGACTCCTGAAACAGAGAGTTGGCTTACACAACAACAATTATCTGATTTGCTGGATATATCTTTACATAAAATTAGACCAGTAGTTAAATCTTTAGCTAATTTAGCTGAAGATCATAGAAGAACGACTGGAGAAGAAGGTTGTTATATCTCCGAAGGAACAGGAGAAAAAGTTATATTTCTAGCAAAAGAAGATCCACAGGATAATCGTTTTATGTTAGTTAATAGTCGTTCTATACCTACTTTAAGGAGAGCTTTTGGCATTCCGATAGAAAATTAATTTTTGAGACGTGTGCGCCCAGCTGGACTCGAACCAACGACACGGTGTGTATAAGACACCTGCTCTACCACTGAGCTATGGGCGCGTGCTTGATATTATATCAAAATTAGAGCTTTGCGCGGACTGCTATTTCTGCTTCTACTTGTTCTTTACTTTTAGCATATTTTAAACGTGATAATTCTTTTATAATTTGTGCTACTTTCATACTCTCTTTTGCTTTTTCTTCAGCCATATTTTTTACCATATCTACTGAAAATGGTGTAACTGGTTCACCACCTACAATAGTTTTAACATAAGCATTATATTTATCTACATTAATTAAATCTGCTTCATTAAAAACAGGTTGAAATTCGTGCTGGAGATAATTGGCATCTTGAACTCCTACTCTAAAAGAGACCAAAGTTCCTACGTTACCAAAAACAGCATTTTTAACTTCTTCTTGCATTTGACCTATAAATTGATTAGCTACAATTAAGTTCAAACGGTATTTACGAGCCTCAGATAGAATAGTGGCAAAATCTTGAGAAGCGAAGTTTTGGAACTCATCAACATATAAGAAGAAATCTTTTCTTTGATCCATAGGCATATTTTGTCTACTCATAGCAGCTACCACTATTTTAGGAATTAAAATAAGTCCTAAGAAATTAGAATTTTCCTCACCAATTATTCCTTTAGATAAATTTATTAAGAGAATTTTTTGGTTATCCATTATGTCACGTAGATCAAAAGAACTTTTTGATTGACCTATGATATTTCTCATTAGTTTATTTGTAATGAAACGACCGAATTTAGAAACTGTATAATCTAATACTTCTGACTTATGAAAATCGTTAGTTTGAGCTATTTGATCGGTCCAATAACGCCTAACTATAGGATCGGTAACTTTAGGTAAAAGTTCTTGAACAAATGAAGAATCTGTCAAAACGCGTTGGACTTCCACGAAAGTACTACCAGGTTCATACATACAAGTTAACATAGCGTTTCTGATTCCATGTTCAAGACGGGGTCCTACAATACCTGTTTGATTAGGATCAAAAAGCTTATAGAAAAGACCAATCGTAGATGAAACCACATAATGTTTCTGTTCTTCAGAATAGGCTTCCATAATGTTAAGTCCCATAGGACGAGCTGTATCCGAAGGATCAAATAAAACCACATCTTCTGCTCGTTTGGCTGGAATACGAGGAAGTACGGATTCTATTAAATCTCCATGAGGATCAATGACACAAACACCCTGACCATTTTCAATATCCTGAATAATCATATCTTTAAGGAATTCAGATTTTCCAGTTCCGGTCTTTCCAATGATATACATATGACGCCTGCGATCTTCAAGCCCCATATAAACTGATTTAGCAATGCCGCGAAAGAGACTTCGTCCGATATAGAGTCCTTCTGAAGCAATTTGTGTAGGTGCTGGAGCACGTTTAGAAGTTAACCAATAAATATGAGGAGTGGTAATTCCTTTATTTGGGAAGTGAAAAATAGTGGCTAATTCTTCACTAGTCATAATGGAGGTTTGATCGCGCAGGGGCCAAAATCTATAAACAAAATCTTTAACAGATAAATTTTTAAACCAAGGTTTACATTTTTCAAAACTATTTCCACCTGAAAATTGTGCAAAGGCTCCCTCTATATTACCCAAATGTGCTTCAGCTTTTTCTTTATCATGGGAAGAAACTACTAATCTTACTACTACGTTAAAACCGGGTTTACTGATTTTATTTTCAATTCCTTCCAATTCTTTAGGATCGCTAGAATATTTAGCAGTTTCCGGATTAGATTCTTTTTTCTTAGTTTCAGCTATAAATTTACGTCCTAATTTTTTCCATTTCGCCGCTGCTGGACTTACCATAATTTGGATAGCTGCACCTTCACCTTCACTCATTTTGGCTAAAACAGAAGTTAGAAGAGATAGACCATCGGTTGGTAATTCTTTAAAAATTTTAATGGGCTTATATGCTGATTCTTCTAATTTTAAAGATGCAAAAGCTACTTTTCCGTTTTTAGAAAAAATGTTGTAATCATTACCAATAATATTTTTTTGTTTAGGATCTGATTCTGTAACTTCTGAAATTTCTGCATCGGGATAAGCACCATTAATAAGCTTTTCTAATTGATCTCTAAATTTATTAGGAGTATGAATATAAAATCTGATATCAGCTGGCTGCCCTACAATTTCAAATGAAACATGAGAAGCAGGAGTAAATCTTCCACCTTTACTTAGAGTGGAAAGTCCTGAAAACAATTGCTCTGCAGCATCAATCTTAATTTCATTTTCGCGAGGTACAGCTACTTGAAGTAGTACTGAATCCAAAGATGCTTTTTCTCTATTTCGATATTTATATAAAAGAAAAAGTAAATATCCACCAAAACCTACTCCAGCTACTATAGCTGCTAAAACAGCCAGAACTAAAACTATAAGAATGAAAAGCAGTAAAAAATTCTGAGAAGATAAAAGTTCCATAAATTACTTTTTGTTTATTTGATCATAATTTTTTATAACTAAAAATGAAAGCCATAGCAAAGGATCTGAAGAGTCGTTAAAAAGAGAAAATCCATGAGTTAGTTTTATAGCATCGCTTAAAGAAATAGGTAAATTTAGCTTTGAATTATTAGCCAAATTTGTATTATTAGTTGACACTGGAGTATTTACTGGAACAGGATTTTGATTTTGAGCTAAATTAGAAGTAGTATTTTTTTCTATTTTTTCAATTTGACTTTCATTTTTAGGTGTAGTTTCTTGTATTGGAGCAGTTTCTATAGATACACCTGAATTTTCTATTGGATCTAACTTAACGGCAGCACCTTCTTTTCCTACAGTAGGAACACTTACGGGAGTTGATTGATTTTGGAGATTACTATTTTGAGTATTTTGATCGTCTTGCATAATGTTATGATACCATTTGAAGCGTATATATTCAATTAAATTAAGTACTTCTTATTAAAGTGAGTAGCAATGCTTTTAAATAGCATTGAAATTCGCTATTTTACAAATATTAAAATAAAATAAACTTACTATTAGCGAACGCCTATTTAAAAGTATATGCTACAAGCTTAATTATAAAAAATTTAATTTTATTTCTTCCAAATATTTTCCTTAATTTTTTTACCAAAGTTTACATAGCGAGCTAGCGTGAAAAACAAATCCGAAAGTCTGTTTAAATAAATTAAATTTTCTTTTTGTACAAATTCATCTTTGGATAATTTAACCATTATTCGCTCAGCCCTACGACTAATAGTTCTAGCTAAATGTAAATTAGCAGATATTAAATCTCCTCCTGGGAGAATAAAATTTTTAAGAGGAGGCATTTTTTCTGTTAACTTATCAATTAATTTTTCAAACTCCAAAACAGTTTTATCTAAATATGAACTTTCTTCTTTAGAATATTTAGCATTCGGACTAGAGATATTAGACTCAATTAAAAATAAATCCTTTTGAATAGTTTTTAATAAGTTTTCAATATCCAAATTGTGAAATATTAACTCTGAACTGTAAATTAATGCAATTATAATTCCAATTACAGAATTTAACTCATCTAAACTTCCATATGTTTCTACTCGTATATCATCTTTATAAACTCTCACACCACCCATTAAAGAAGTAGTACCGCGATCACCTGTTTTAGTATAAATTTTCATATTAATTTCTCAATTAGTGTTAATGCTTTTAAATAAGTTTTATGTGTTATTAATTTTTTAGCATTATTTAAGCTTACCCATTTTACATCATTAAATTCTCTATAATCTACATTAAGATTTTCCTGAGTTTTTATTAAATACCAAGTATCAAAATGCGCTTTGCAAATTTGTCCATCATTTTTAATCTGCATTACAGAAAGTAAGAAGGGTTTATCTAATTTATTAATTTTTAATCCTAATTCTTCGTTTGCTTCCCTTTTAACTGCATCTTCTAAAGTTTCACCGCTTTCAATGTGTCCACCATTAACTATCCACTGTTTGGCTTTTTTATGGTTAACAATAAGAATTTCTTTTTTTTCTGGATTAAATGGTATAAAAAATACACAGCAATGATTTTCTGGACTTTCTGATTTAACTAATTTTTTTGTTTTTAATAAATCAGAAAACTCTTTAAACTCATTATTATTTAAAAACATTTCTTCAGTAGCAAGATTGATAAGTTCTCTAATTAAGCTTGTTTCCATATAACCAATTGGATTTTATATGAATTTAATTTTTGAGGCAATTTAACATTCTGAATAGCCACAACTATAACATTTTTTACAACCTTCTTCGTATGCGAAACTGGTTACTCCACATTCAGGACAAATATCATACAAATGAGTTTTTGGTGCTTCATCAACTAGAGCTAGTGGCTGTTGAGTGTTTGAAACTTCTACAGTATTTTCCATTTTAGCAGCAGATGGTACTTCTCCATGGTTTATTACTTCATCAATAATTTTTTTATCTTCTACTTTTCCATTAACCATGAAATTGAAATGTTGTGATAAAACTTTAGCTATAGCATCAGGAAGTGAACGAACACGATTTACACCAAAACCTACACTTCTGGCTCCCCCAATTCCAGTCAATTGGGCGACTATTTGTTTTACTCGATCACGTGGAGTTAAACTTCCGTTAAGTCTAAGATTTAGAGAGATAAGACGGCCTAAACCTTCTGCCATAGCACCTACATCAGATCCAGATTTACCAATAGTGATAAATACCTCAAAAGGTTCTTTATTTTCTGTGTGATTAATCGTTATAAACGTATCACCTACTGGCGTTTTAACTTCATAAGTGGCTCCTTCTATTCTCGAAGGTCTAGTAATTACAGGCATAATAGGAAGCGCTTGTTGAACCGTTTCTGGTTTAACTTCGTCTTTTTTCTTCTCATCAATTCGTTCTAAAACACCCTGCCTAGAACCATCTCTCATATATGTAACGCCTTTTAGATTGTAGTCGTATGCTGCCATATAAAGTGTTTTTACATCATCTACAGTATGTGTATTGGGAGCATTAACTGTTTTAGAGATAGATGAATCGATATATTTTTGAGCAATTGCCTGAACTTTAACATGCTCCATAGGAGTCAAATCATTAGCTGAAACAAAATATGAAGGGCGTTCTTCATCAGGATGAGCTTTTCTCCATTGGCCAAATAATTCATGATAAACCAAATCTTCTCCACCTCTCCATTTACGTATGAATGAGAACTCATAAACTGGCTCCACTCCAGAGGAAGTTCCAGAAACAGTAGAAGTAGTACCAGTAGGAGCAATAGTTAAAAGTACAGCATTTCTAATGCCATTTTTAGCTATTCTGTCTCTTATTTCTTTTGGCAAATTTTGAATATGGTAACCTTTTAAATATTTAGATTTAATAAATTTAGGGAATGAACCTTTTTCGCGAGCGATATCTGAGGATGCAATATATGCATTATCGCGTAGCGTTTTAAATATTTTCTCAATAACTGGGAGTGATTCTTCTCTTCCATAACCAAGTTTCATTTTTATAAGTGCATCTCCTAATCCCATTATTCCTAAACCTGTTCTTCTAATATCTTTAGCGCATTTTTCGTTTTCTGGGAAAAAGTAATAGGTTTTATCAATCACATCATCTAAAAATCTCATGGCAACTTGGACATCTTTTCCAAATGACTCAAAATCAAATTCTCCTGCTTTATCATGAGATAAATCATCACCTTTCACATAGGCAGATAAATTCATAGCACCTAGATTACAAACAGCCCATGGACCTAAAGGTTGTTCACCACAAGGATTGGTAGCTACTAATCGCTCAAAATAATAAGTGTTTGACTGTTTATTAGAACGATCTAAGAAATGAAGTCCTGGTTCCGCAGATCTCCAAGCTGCTGTACAAATAAGATCCCATAGATATCTAGCTTTTAGAGTTTTATACACTTTAACTTTTTTACCGAGTGCTTTCCAATGATCTATTTCTCCATCCCATTTTTCATCATATTCAGGATCTTCTACATCTGGAAAGACTAAATCCCAATCCTTATCATTTTTAACAGCCTGCATAAATGCATCTGAGATACAAACAGATAAATTAGCTCCATTAATTTTAGTTAAATCTTGCTTTACAGTAATAAATTCTTCTACATCAGGATGCCAATCCCAGAGCATAAGCATAGTAGCACCACGTCTAGTTCCACCTTGCTGAACTACATCATGAGTCGCAAATGAAAACATTCCAGCCCAAGTTACAGGACCAGATGAAGTCCCATTAACTTTTTTAACACGTGCCCCTCTCGGACGAAGAGAGGATAAATTAAGACCAACTCCACCTGAACGAGATTGAATCTCTACTAATTGTTTTAAACTATCTAATATTCCATCTCGTGAATCATGAGGAGAAGGAATAACAAAACAGTTAAAGTATGTAACTTGATAATTTGTACCTGCTCCGGATAAAATTCTTCCACCTGGAACAAATTTGAAATCTTCTAAAACATCGTAAAATTTTTTCTCCCAAATTTTTCTTAAAGCTGGTTTTTCATTTTGAGCGATACCCCAAGCAACACGTGCCCATGTCTCCTCAGGTGTTGATTCTGCTAGTGATCCATCTGGATTTTTAAGAGCATAACGATCTAAAAACACTTTCTCTCTTAAAGTCCCTATAAAATTTTTTTGTTTTGTTTGTTTTTTATTATCAGCCATAAATTTATTTTGTTAACTTCCTAACTTCCTTTTCAAAATCTTCTATATCTACAAATCGTTTAAAAACACTTGAAAACCTAATATATGCCACTTGATCTAACTTTTTAAGCCGTTTCGCTACCATATCTCCTATTTCTTTACTCTTAACTTCACTATTATCTCGGCTTAAAACATCTTTTTCTACATCAGTTACTATTTTTTCTATTTGTTCCAGACTAACTTTAGTTTTATCGCAAGAAGTTAAGATACCTTTTTTTAGTTTCTCACGATCAAACTGTTCCCGCCTTCCGTCTCTTTTTATAACAAATAGATTTACATTTTCTACTCTTTCGTAGGTCGTAAATCTTTTACCGCATGATAAGCAAGATCTTCGTCTTCTTATAGTACCTAAGTCCTCGTTATCTCGCGTTTCAATTACTTCTGATTGAGTACTTTTACAATATGGACACTTCATAAGTTTATTTTATCCTGCCTCTATATGTAGTGTCAACATCATAATAGAACCACCAGTAATAGTGCGTCAACTAGGAATTTATATATCAAAATATAACAGCACTTGTTTTTAGCTTCAAAATTATTTTGAGCAAAAAAATCAAATTTTACTGAATAATTTTGTTGTTCAACATAAGATAATAGACTATTTTAGTAGTTTATTTAATTGGGCCTCAAATCCTACTGACCTTTTTAATTCACTATTAAATCGTGCCTGTAAAGTAGAATTCGCATAGGTCACCATATTTGAAAGCATATACTCTCTAAGCTTATTACTATTGCTCATATTATTTACATCACCTACGATAAACTCTCCTTGCTTTTTTGCTAAATTTATTTGTTCAATTGCTTGATTAAAATAATTTTGTGCTTTTGAAATAGTATCTAATGCTAAAGCCTGATTACCAGAATCATAAAGCATTTGAGCTGCTTCAGTTCGTTTATCAGTTAAACTTAAATCATACTCTGCTTTTTTAAGAGGATCAGAAATAAAAAAACCTACTAACATATCGCGAGCTACTTTAATTTTATATAAAGGATTATTGGGTAAGATTCCAGGATAAGGTAAAGTATAATTAACAGGAGGGAATTTAGTAGCAGAACTAGGAGCTTGAGCAAATGCGGAAAAATTAAAGATTAAAAATACAAAAATAAAAATAACCAGGGTAAAAAATACTCTCATAAATTATTTAGAATTTAAACTTTGAAGGACTTTTTGAAGAGCAGCATCTGGATCTAAAATAAAAGTGTTAATGACCAAATCATAATATTTTTCTTCCCAATAAGTCCAATTTTCATCATTCTCCGGAGCATAAAGTCGTCTCCATTTTTCTATATCACTCTTTTCCCGATGTAAAACTTCTTCTTTAGCCTCAGAGACAGAAATATGTTCTCTATTTACTAAACGGTCAATTCTGATTTGGGTTTGATCTGCTCCATTTTCTTCACATAAAACCAAAACTTTAAAAATACCATCAATTCCTTGAGCATTAAAACCTGCTAATTTAGTTTCTAAAACAATATCTTTATCTTCATTTAAAATTTTTTTAAGTTGTGCGTCAAATAATTCATCTTCATTATCGGGTCTTAAATTAGTATCTTTTTCAGCTAGACCCATTTTATTACGTAGCGCCTCCCAGAAAATTTCTCCCCCTTCTATATGTCGCCAATGTAAATGATGAGCTAGTTTTTTAGCTAAAGTGGTAGAACCAGATGCAATTCTTCCAGAAATAGTAATAATACGAATAGAAGGATCAATATTTTGCATAAAATTTATTATTTTGGAGCTACTAATACAGCTTCTTCTACTAGTCGAGTAGCATACCCCCACTCATTATCATACCAAGCAATTATTTTTACCAAATTTCCCCCGACTACTTGAGTTAAAGATAAATCAACTATAGAAGAATGAGAATTACCTTTAATATCTGAGGATACAATAGGTTCTGTAGTAACCTCAACTAAATTTTTAAAAGCTTCCGAGTTAGCTGCATCAGTTAAAACTTTATTCACTTCTTCAATAGAAGTATTACGTTTCAATAGGAATGTAAAATCAGAGAGAGATCCAGTTATAACTGGCACACGAATAGAAAGTCCTGTAAAAAGTCCTTCTAATTCTGGAACTGCTTTAGTAGCCGCTATAGTCGCTCCAGTAGTAGTAGGAACTATATTATCAGCTGCTGCGCGTGCACGTCTGTAATCCTTATGACCATCATCCTGAAGTTTTTGATCAGAAGTAAAAGCATGAATAGTAGTCATCATAGCTTTTTCTACTCCAAAATTATCTACCATGATTTTAGCTACTGGTGAAATACAATTAGTAGTACAAGAAGCATTACTTACTATTTCTTCATTATTATATTTATCGCTATTAACTCCAATTACGTAGGTAGGAGTTTCATCTTTAGCCGGCGCTGACATAATAACTCGCTTAGCACCCGCTTTTATATGATCTTCAGCTTTAACTTCAGCTAAGAAATGTCCTGTACATTCCAGAACTACATCTATGTTTAACGCCCCCCAAGGAAGAAGTGTAGCATCTTTTTGAGAATAAACTTTTATTTCCTTATCATCAATTAAAAGCGCCCCTAAAAAATCTGGGTTGGTATCTGAAGGATCTTTTTCTTTTATAGAAATTTTATTTGCTAAATTTCCGTATGAAGTATCATATTTTAGAAGATACATCCAACCTTTAAGATCTGTAGAAGAACCTGTATTTATAGCAACTACATTTATTTTATCCAAGAAACTTTTAAGAATTATTCTGTGAGCTACTCTCCCTATTCGACCATAACCATTAATGGCTATATTAATCATGCATTAATATTAATTCATTCAAAAAATTCTTGCAAGCAAAGAAAGAATTTATATTTTTCTCTGCATCTCACGTTCTAAATCTTTTTTCTTAAGTAATTCTTTTTTCTCGTATTGTTTTCTACCCTTTCCTAAAGCAATCTCTAACTTTATGTAATTATTTTTAATATATAAAGCAATTGGCACTAAAGCTAAATTTTGTCCTTCCATTTTACTTTTAAGAGCAATTATCTGGTTTTTATGAAGAAGAAGTTTACGAGTCCTAGTTTCATCAAAAGACTCAGGCCTGGCATACTTATATGGAAAAATTTTAGCATTTACTAAATATGCTTCACTACCTATAATACGCACAAATGCGCCTGTTAAATCAGCATGACCTTCTTTAACAGCTTTAACTTCACTGCCAAAAAGTGTGACTCCAGCTTCCATTTTTTCGCGTATTTCATAGTTAGAAAATGCTTTTTTATTAACGATACCCATGGGTATATTGTAAGGCTTAAAGAGGAAAATGCAAAATATTACTCCTAAATAGATTATATTTATTCAAAGGCGCGAGCATGTAAATTTTTTCTGTTTCATTCGAGCTAACAGCGTAAAAGAGAAGATCCTGAAACAAGTTCAGGATGACAAGAAAGATATTGAATTAAATAAGATTAGCGAGCGTGAAACCAAGATAAAAATTTATAGACGAGCGAAATATTTAAATTAACTAATAGATTAATATTATAAATTAATTTTGTATAAATTCCCGCCTGAAATGAAGTAAATTACCTTAGAGGATTCTTGAACATCCATTTCCGAAGCTTTAGCTAAAAGTGGCGAAACATAAGCATTTTTATAATTACCGTTTTTATCTAAAACTACTATTCTTTGATTCCCATTGTCTAGAAGATATAAGTTTTGGTCATCCGCTGAAGTTATAATTAAACTAGGATTTTTAAGAGGAGTATCTAAACCTTTAATATTAAATGTTTGTGGAACACCTTTATAAAATACTGTTATTTGTCCATCTGAAGTTAGGACATAAATAGAGCCATCTATAGCTATAGAAACTCCTTTACTAAAATCTAAAGAACTTTTAGTATAATTAGATTTAACATAACTACCTGAGGCAAACTTATAAATTCCACTATCATCCAAAACATAAATATTACCTAGATATACTCCTAAACTCTTAGCATTAGAGAAAGATGCATTTTTTATAATTGTTGTTTTAGTATTACCAGATTTAGTGATTTGATATACAGAACTTCCAGTTAAACCATAAATATTTGTGTCATCCTGAGTAAATGCTAATGCTGAATTCTGAGAAATAGTTTGTAAATATGAATCTGCAGAAAAATCAACTTTTTCAGAATTTGTAAAATTCTCTCCTGAAACATTAGTTAAAGCATCATTTACATTTTTACTAAGTTCAGCTATTTTTTGTCCCTGATCTGAATCGGATGAGAATGAATTTTTTATCTTACCTAAATCATTAGCTGCAGTTTGAAAATCATCTTTAGCTAAATTAGTATTTAAACTCATAAGACCCTGTCCTTCGTTATATTTCTGATTTGCTTGATTATAGTAAGTATTAAAAAGATTATTTAAATTATCAGCTTTTTGTTTTTGCATAAAGAAATATAAGCAAATACCAAATACGGCTAATATTAAAACTAAAATACTGGCTAAAACTCTTTTCCTATGCGGAACTTTAGCTTTTGGAATTTCTATTTTTTCATCATCAAAAAAACTTTTTTCTCTTATTTCTTCTTCAGATTTCTCTGGTTTAATATCTTCTTCTGAAACAGATTCAAAATTATCTGGAGTAACTTGAAGTTTTTCTTCTTCATCTTTTTTCTCAGGTTCTGTTTTTTTCTCTTCTCTTAACTTTTCTTGTTTTTCCGTAGTTTTAGCTAAGGATGATTCTTTTAGTCCTTCATTTCTAAATTCTGGCTCTTTTTCCTCGTTGTAAAAAATGGCTGCCAATGAGGCCAGAGGATCTTTTTCTTTCTCTATATTTACAGACAAATCTTCGAAAAAATCTGAAAAACTAATCTCATTTAATTCCGTCCATTTTTCTGCAGGGACTAGATTTTTTAACTCTTCTGTTTGGATAACTATAATATCTTTATTTTGAATAAAACCAGAGGCACTTTCTATTTCACTATCACCTTTATTTTCTAATAGAATACCGAATTTATCATTTCTTTTTATCGAAATACTCCCTTTACCATAAATTATTAAATAAACTAAATTTTCCATAATTACAGCCATAGAAATAGCTACATTTATTCCTTCTGGAGCTTTTTTAGCGGTTTCCAAAACAGCTGATTTTAAAGTTTGGAGATTCTTATTTTCTAAAGTGAAATATTCTGCCTCAAGTGAACTAATTAATTTTTTACCAACATGAACTAGACTATCCTCAGTCTCGCTTTCACGAGATAAGGAGAAAACCGCAATTAAATTTCCAGCATTATATACTTGGGACCAAAAATTCTCTTTAGCAGAAGAAACTATTTTTAAAACTGTAAGTGGTTTTTTCATATTTTATTTAACATGTAAAGTAAAAGTAAAAATTAAAATCAATACTGCTAGTATAATAAATGATAACGAGATCAAATTTAATATCGCTGAAGACATAGGTTGTATAACAATTTTTTCCATAGAACTTATTTGTTTAGATATTATAATTTGAAAAATAATAAAGCCTATTAAAAATAGTATTAAAGCTAATTTTAGAAAACTAAAAAAAGTTAAAGATCTAGATAAATTTATAATATTTAAATTCCCCAAAAAATTAAACATTCTCCTCCTCTCTATTCCTTTTTCCGATTAGATTTTCCACTATATCTACTACCGATTCTGGTTTAGGGACAGCATGCATCAGGAAATTATCTTGAGCTCCAGCGGTCTGAATGAGTACATCTCCATAATTAAATAATGATCTCATCGTACCAGTCTGTTTATTTTTAACATCTTGAACTAGAGATAATTTAGTAGCTACTACAGTTTTAGAAACTAAATTAGATAATTCTACGTCAAAAATTCTTTCTTTAGTAATCAATGCTATATTATAATACCAATCTAAAAACCTATTAAAACCATAACTTATGATAAACAAATAATAGGTAGCAGTGAACACTTCAATAAAACCAGTAGGCAGAAAATTCATACTATATCTAAAATAGGTGATAAGAGAAAAAACTACAATGGGAATTATTAAAAGAATGATAACACTTGCTAACCAATTAAAATTAGTTAGAAAATGTTTTCTTAAAAATATAATTATATCTTCATTTGGTTCTTGGGTTTCAAAATAAACCCCTTTAGGATTACGCCAATAAGAAGTAAAAAGAGGAACTGAAGAATTGCTATAAGAATTGGTGCTATCAAGTGATGTATGAATATTTAGTTTTTCTTCCTTGCTAGGTTGCCTAATCATCTCATTTTGGACTTCTACAGGCTCTAACTCTATGGCTTTGTCCTCTTCTTTTTCTAAATTTAAATTTTCTAAAGAAGTATTATCTTCAGGTACTCTTTTATGTAAATCTTCTGTTTTAGTCTTTAAATTTTCATTTGGTGCTACAAAAATATCTGGCATACATTATTAATTTTAAATTAAAAATTCAAAATTTCAAATTATTAATTTCATCTTTGTTCTATATTAAAAAGTGGTCCGACTATTTGAATATTACTTGGTGCACGAAGATTAAAATAAGTTTTGAAAGTATTCCCATCAAATGTTTGAGAACCTGCATCTCCACTCACAGTCACATTTGTTGTTACTCCCCTGCTAAAATCTGCAGATACACTTACTGATGAAATACTAGTAAATGGAGTTACTCCTCTATTTTTTAATTCTTGTTGAACACGATTAGTATCCCAAGTATCAGGAATTGATTTATCAGTTTGGTTTAAATGACTTTGTGTAGAACTATCTTTTTGAGCTAGCATTATAACATTAGCTATATCTGCTACATCCTGACTTGTCATCCAAGCAGTATTATTATATTGAGAACGACCTCCCCAATCACAGTAAAACCAAGGAGAGTTACCATGATTAGGTCCATCATAAGCATTATTATTAAGGTCAGCAAATGAATTAATATTTGTACCAGGGGGAACATCTTGAGCATTTTTAGTCCATGAAGCTCCTCCCACATCTCCTCCTGATGAATAAACATATCCACCATGAGTGGATGAAAACCAAGCAGTTATTGGTTGTCCACCCTGCACCATAGCTTGACCAGATGTTTGACTTACAGCATTGGCCCAATTTCCTCCTTTAGGATTTGTTTGAAAAACTTGGCAACTTTGAGTAGCACAGATAGATTTTGCACCATTATTGGTTTCAGATAAAACATATGATCTAGCAGCTATCACTTGAGCTTTTAAAGCTTCTATGGACCAACTGTCAGGAACTTCATATATCCTTTGCATGTAATCTTCCAAACTCCCACTCCAAATTATATTTCCTGAATTATAACCATTACTATCATTTACATTAATTGTTATACCTGAATAATTCTGATAAGCATCAAAATTGTAATATGCATGTAGAATCTGATCTGCATTTTCTCCAGCTTCTGCTCGTCCTAATGCGCCATATTGATTAAGACCTACTCTGTTTGGAACTCCATACGTGAAAAATCCAAATTTAGTACCAGAAAACCCCGGATCTTTATAGGGGTTAATATCGCTAGAACACCCACCCTGAGTACTATACGCAAAAAGTGGAATATTAAGACTGCTTAATTTTTGAGCTATAAGTTGTTGCTGTGCAGCTGTTATTTGAGCAATCTGAGAAGTCAAATTAGCTTGATATGCATGAGCACTATCAACTAATTTTTGAATTTGAGCAGATTGAGTATTTAAACTATCCTGAAGAGATGCCAATTTTGTCTCCTCTGCTTCTAAATCTGTTTTTTGCTGTTGAAGTTTTGTAATAGATATAACTAGATTAGTAATAATATTTCTATCTTCATCTTCTACGGATTTTTTATATGCTAATTCTTGAGTAATAGTGGAAGCATCTCTAGAAGACAAAAAAATTACAATCGGATTATCCTGATAACTATTAATATAATAATCTTTTACCTTTTCATATAATAATTTTTGCTTAGATGCTAAATTAGCATATCCCTCTGCAATATTTTGTTTTTTTTGCGCTACATCTGCTTCAATATTGGATATATTTTGTTTTATATTGGAAATTTGCTTTTGGATATTAGTAAGTTGATCTTCAAAAGGTTTGGTAGCATTTTGTGAATCAGTTAATTCTTGATTTAATTTTTGTATACATTGACTATCTTGATCAATACAATAATCTCCCTGCCCACTACAACTACAAGGATCATTTTGAGCATTAATAGGCTTTATAGTAAAATCAGCTATGATTAATCCTATTATGAGAAAAACCAGTGCTAAAATTCTTTTCATGGGAATAATTCCATTTTAGCAGATACAGTAAAGTTTAAAACCAATAAAATAGATTAATTCTAGTCTTGTCTATTTAAACCAGCCCAGCCCTCATTTTTAGGATTTGTGCTATATGCTAATTGAAGTTGAGCATCAATAGAATTTGTATTAATTGGACTAATCTCTCTACCTCTACGGAGAGTATAATTAATAGTCTGCCTTACTACCTCATTCTTAACTAAATGAGCATTTAGTAGTTCATGCATATGATCTCACCTCCTTTAAAAACAAAAAAACACTTTCCCATCAATAAACTTGAATTTGGAAAATGTTTAAAATTTTTTCTAGGTAAATGCATGATAGCACTATTTCTACCCTTGTCAAGAAGTTTTACTTGCGATAAAGTGGAAACATATCAAGTCTATGAATCAGGAACTATCAACTATTAACCTCTTATGTGTAGGAGATGTAATTTTAGATTTGTTTTTAAATATTGAACATGATACTGAATTTGCTCACTTTGATAAAACTTCAAATATGATTTCTTTCCTCTCCGGATCAAAAATCTTAGCAGATAAGATTAAATATGTTCCAGGGGGAAACGCGAACAACGTTTCTGTGGGTACTAAAAGATTAGGTATTGAAAGTACTATCATAGTTGAAACTGGAAGCGATGAATTTGCTGAAATTTTAATTAAGTATTTAAAAAAAGAAAATGTAAATATTTCTCACCTCCTACAAAATCCTAATTCAACAGCTACTTTTTCATTAAATCTTTTTTATGGAGCGGAAAGAATTATTTTTATTCACCACGTTAAAAGAGAACACAATATTGATTTAGCTACTGTTGTCCCTCAAAATATTTTTTTAACTTCTATGGGACAAACCTGGCAGCCTATTTATGAAAAAATTTTAGACTTAAAAATTAAAAATAACGCCAAATTATTTTTTAATCCAGGGTCTCAACAGTTAGACGACGGTGTAAAAACTTTTCAAAATGTATTAAATCGAACAGATATTATTTTCGTAAACAAAGAAGAAGCAGAAAAAATTACACTGGGAAAAGTAATTAATTCCAATATTAACGACCTTTTAAAAAATGTTCAAAAATCAGGACCTAAAAATGTTTGTATTACAGACGGGAAAAATGGCTCATATTTTTTAGACGAAAAAGGCAATTTTTATTCACAAGTTGCACTTGAAGGAGAAATCGTAAATAAAACTGGAGCAGGCGATGCTTTTACGTCAGGCTTTTTAAGTGCTTATTTAAAAGGTAAAGATATTAAAACAGCTATGCATTGGGGAGCATTAAATAGTAAATCTGTGATGAGCCATGTGGGTGCACAAACAGGACTGTTAAAATTAGCAGAAATAGAGACACAAAATTAGGAATCAGACAAGGGGTGATGGGTGTGGAAGGGATCCCAGCTCACGCAGCGAATGAACATGAGTCGAGTAAGTTGGGAGGGAAACAACCGGCAGGACCCCGACATAAATAAGAAGATTCAGACAAATTCACGATGACAAAAAATTTATGAAAATATATTTAGCGACAGATCATGCAGGATTTGAATTAAAAGAAAAAATTAAAACATATCTTTTAGAAAAAAAATATGAGATCGAAGACTGCGGAGCATTTAGTTTTAATAAAGATGATGATTATACAGATTTTATTCCCTTGGCAGCTAAAAAAGTATCAGAAAATCCAGAGAATAGAGCTATCATTTTAGGAGGAAATGGAGAAAATGAAGCAGTGACAGCTAATAAATTTAAAAATGTCAGATGTGCACTTTTCTATGGTCCAGTTTTACCTGTCCAACCAATCAATGTGGAAAATGATAAAAGCTCTGATCCTTATGCACTTTTAAAACTTACTCGAGACCATGATAATTCTAATATTCTATCTCTAGGAGCTAGATTTTTAACTGATGACCAAGCTATAAACGCTGTGGAAATTTGGTTAAACACTCCTTTCTCAAATGCAGAAAGACATGAAAGAAGGATTGAGCAGATTAAAAAAATTGAAGAAAATAATTTTAAATAATTATGATTAATCCACCGCAATTAAAATTAGAAATAATTCCCAGCCCCGGAACAGAAAATAAGAACTTCTCGGAGATTGAAAAGAAAATTGAAATCTGCTCTAAATTTACCAAAACTATTCATATTGATATCGTTGACGGAATTTTTGCACCAAATAAAACTTTTATGGATGCTAAAGCTTTCAAAAAATATTCCAAAGACTTTTTCATGGAAGTACACTTAATGGTGAACAATCCACTACAATATTTAGAATCTTTTGCTGAGGCAGGATTTAAGAGATTTATTGGACATGTAGAAAAAATGAGGGATTTGGATGAATTTGTAGCAAAAGCACAAACACTAGGAGAGGTAGGCTTAGCCGTAGATTTACCCACACCAGTAGACAAAATATTAGGTTATATTCAGGATTTGGATTTTGCTTTTATAATGACTGTCAAGGCAGGATTTTCAGGACAAACTTTTTCAGACGAAGCTTTAGTCAAAATTCAGAAAATTAGAGAAAAAGATGATTTAATTCCAATTGAAATAGATGGTGGGATTAATAATGAAACTTTACCAAAAGCACTTTTATTTGGAGCCAGCCGTTTTGTAACTACAAATTATATTTTTAAGGCAAAAAATCCCAGTGAAAATTTCCAACAGCTGGAGGAATTATTACAGGCGGAAGAGGATTTGGATTAACAGACGGAACAGGAGTAACAGAAACAGAAGATGAACTAAACTTCCAATTACAATCCAGTTGAGACGGCTTAGTATTTTTTAAGAAATATTCTGTTCTACCCTGACAATTTTCTGAATAAATATCTGAGGGTATACTAAATTTTTCATCAGTTTTTCCTGTAAGTAAATTAGTCATAATATCATGCCAGATTGGTGCTGCGCCTGTTATTCCTGAAGCTAAAGCTGGATTCATAGGACTATTATCATCATTACCTACCCAGACAGTCACTGTAATATTTGGAGTATAACCTATAGTCCAGTTATCTCTTTTATCATCAGTAGTACCAGTTTTAACTGCTACTGTTTTATCTGGAATAAAGAGTGGTGAATTAGTTCCAAACTCCCATGAACGAGCAGAATTATCAGATAAAATATTAGAAATTATGTAAGCAATACCAGGATCTAAAACTTGATCGTTATTTATGTTTTTTTGTTCTAAAACATTTCCATTAGCATCTGTAACTTTTAAAATAGGATTTAAATTAACTCTATTTCCCGAATTAGCCACTGTATCATAAGCTGTAGCCATATCCAGCATAGTTACATCAATCCCGCCCAAAGTAGCTGATAAACCAATATAACCATTACTATTTATATGACTAATTCCTAGAAGTTTAGCTTGATTTACGAAATTATTTATTCCAATTGCATTTAAAGTTTTAACAGCAGGAATATTAAAGGAATTAGCAAAAGCTATAAAAAGCGGCACAATACCATGGAATTTACCATCATAATTTACCGGACAATATTTATGATCTCCATCTGGAAAACAAACTGGTGCGTCATTAATAAGTGAACTTTCAGTAAATCCTTTATTTAATGCTTCAGAATAAGTTACTACTTTTATGGATGACCCAGGTTGTCTTAAAGCTGTAGTTAAATTTACTTCTCCCCAAACAGGTTGATTATAATCAATACTTCCCACCATTGCTAAAATATCACCATTTTTAGGATTGGTTATAAGTGCAGCTGCATTGGTTAGATTTAAGCTACTATCTTTTGAGACTTCATTGGTCACTATATTTTGAGCCATATTTTGAGTATTTAAATCGAGTGAGGTTATAACTTTAAGCCCTCCTTTTTCTACTATTTCAGGACCATATTTTTCTTCCAATAAATTTTTAACATAATCTGTAAAATGAGGAGCCTGAGAAAAAGTCTGAGTTTGATTAAAAGTTAATTTTTCGGCAATTGCAGCATTATATTCTTTTTTATTTATATATCCCAAACTTAACATTTTAGCTAAAACCTCATGCTGTCTATTTTGCCAAAGAGTAGATCCAGAGAGAGGAGAATAGATACTAGGAGCCTGTGGAAGTCCTGCTAAAAAAGCGCTTTGAGCTAAATCTAAATCCCCAACATCTTTATTAAAATAGCTTTGGGAAGCAGCTTCTACTCCCCAAGCACTTCCACCATATGGCACCTGATTAAAATACATTTCTAAAATTTGATCTTTAGAATAAATTTTCTGTGCCCAAAAAGATAAGATTACCTCTTCTATTTTTCTGGATAGACTAATTTGTGGTGTTAAAAGTTCTGATTTAATCAATTGCTGAGTAATGGTTGATGCACCTTGAAATTGTTTACCTGTAATATCTGAGATAAAAGCACGAACTATAGCAAAAATATCAAAACCTGGATTATCATAAAAACTTTTATCTTCTATAGCTACTGTTGCATTTATTAGATTTTTTGGGATTTTAGATAGAGGAACCTTAGTCCTATTTTGATCTGCGTAAATTTGAGTAAGTAAAACTCCATGTCGATCATATATTTTAGTAGTTTGAGGAGCTAGATTTTGAGCTAAATTCTGAGGATTTGGCATTAAATTAAAGGCTAAAAATGTGGCTAGTGGAATAAAAACAAAAATTAAGGAAAATAAAAAACCAAAAATAAAATATTTTATTTTCTCACCTAGATAAAATCCCGTATAATTCTCCTTTTTCTTTTTATGAAAAACTTTTTTAAGAAAATTCTTATGGGTTTCAAAAATCGTTTTATTCTTTTCCCGCCTCATAATCTCTAGAATAGGATTATACAAGAGAAAAAAGGCTTTTAAAATAACCAGTATACCTAAAATGTAGAATTTATAATTCTGTTAGTGCCCTGGTGTAGGAGTGGGTGTAGGTGATGGATGAGGACATGTTAAACAATATTGATTTCCAGCAGGATCAGTAGAAACTATCTCATCTTTATGATCTATATTATCTGTTTGTCCAGGTTTAGCTAAATCCTGTGTCCCTTTATCAATTGCTACATTTTGCATGATATCAAAATTTTTAGGATCTGTTCCTTTTATAAAATATTCAAAACGAGTCGGACACCAAGGTTGAGGTGCTCCTGGAGGAGGAAGATTACCTGTAGTAGAACATACATTTTTTTGAATAATATCTGGTGGCCTATTAAATGGTTCATCTGGTTTATCTTTTAAAAGATAACTCATAATATCATTCCAAATTGGCGCAGCACCTATAATACCAGAAGCAATAGAACTCATAGGAGAATTATCATTATTCCCTACCCAAGTAGCTACTAAATAAGAAGGTGTATAACCAATCGTCCAGTTATCACGAAAGTCATTGGTAGTTCCTGTTTTTACAGCTACTGTTTTTTTAGGAATTACTAATTGTGAACTAGGTCCGAAATCTATAAGTCTAGCTCCGTTATCAGACAATATGCTTGAGATTATAAAAGCAACTGATGGTGATAAAACTTTCTGACCAAAGATTGGACCTGGAGGTGGAGTATAACTTTCTAAAGTATTTCCTTTACTATCTACTACTTTTAGAATAGGATGAAGATCAATTCTATATCCTTCATTAGCAAAAACTCCATATGCAGTAGCCATATCTAACATAGTCACATCACCAGCGCCTAGAGTAAGAGATAAACCAAAACGACTTACGTCTCCAGAATATGTAGAAATTCCCATTGCCGTAGCTGTAGCTATCATTGCTGGAACTGTATTGGCTTTAAGCATCTCAACTGCTGGAATATTTAAAGAATTACCCAATGCATAACGCATTTGCTGTAAACCATGGAATTTACCATCATAATTTTGAGGACAATATTGTGTACCTACAGCGCCTGGAAAACAAACTGGTTCATCAACGAAAGGAGTTGCGGCTGTATATCCTTTAGAAAGTCCTACTGCATAGTTAATAGGTTTTATAGACGAGCCGGGTTGACGAAGTTGTATAGTAACATTAACATTTCCATCTGTATCTGTAGTATCAAAATAATCCCGAGAACCCACCATGGCTAAGATCTCACCTGTAGCCGGATCAGTAACCATTGCTGCACCATTAGTTACATGATATGGACCTAAACCCGCGACTTCTTTAGCAACATCTTTTTGCGCTTCGTCTTGAATATTCAAATCCAATGATGTTGTAACTTTAAGGCCTCCAGTATCTACCATTTTTTCTCCATATTTTTGAATTAACAAATCTTTAATATATAAAGAAAAATGAGGAGCCTTAATCCCTTGTCCCTGAGTAAAATTTTGATAATCTAATTTTTCATTTGCTGCTTTCTGCTCCTGCGCTTTAGTAATATATCCCTGTTCCTGCATATCTTGTAAAACTAAAAGCTGCCTTTGTTTAGCCAGTTCAGGATGCGAACCAAAAGGAGAATAGGTTGTCGGCGATTGAGGAAGTCCGGCGAGTAATGCGGCTTGAGCTAAATCTAGATCCTTAGCGTGAATACCAAAATACAATTCTGATGCAGCTTCAATCCCATAAGCCGTACCTCCATATGGAATTTCATTGATATAAAGCTCAAGAATTTTATTTTTAGGATATAAAAGTTCTGTGGCAAAAGATAAAAGTGCTTCTCTAATTTTACGCGTAATGGTTTGCTGGTCATTTAGAAGTGTATTTTTAACTAACTGTTGAGTTATAGTAGATCCTCCTTGAATTTGTCGATGGAAAACCGTGGAAACAAACGCACGAGCAATAGCTTTAAGATCAATTGGTCCATGATTATAAAAATCTTTATCTTCTACAGCGATCGATGCTTGATAAGTGTATTTAGGCAAAGAAGAAAGAGGTACATAAATCTGGTTTTTATTAGAATAAATAGTATAGAGTAATTTACCATTTCTATCTAAAATTTCTGATGCTTGAGCATTAGTGGCACCCTCTAAGTTAGTAGGAGAAGGTAAATCACGAAGTATAAAAATATAAAATAGAATAAGTATGATAAGGATTGGAGTAAGTATTTTCCAATATTTTTTCAGAAATTTGATGATTTTTTTTTTGAATTTCTTCATTTTAGATTTAACTTATTAAATCAAATAATTTATCAACTTAATAATAACAGTTTTAGATTAAAAATTAAAAGTATATAATTCAATATATGTCTTCTATTTTAGATATTATAAAAACTTTTTTTAACAATTTTAATTTAATAGATTTTTTTGTGGCCATAGCCATTTTAGCATATATAATAGAAGGTTATTCTGTTGGATTTTTAGCAGGATTTATAGATCTTTTTACTTTTTTTCTTTCAATTATTTTATCCTTTAAGCTTTATCCTTTTTTAGCCAGTTTAATATTAAAATTACATATTTCAATGCAATTTTCTAATATCATAAGTTTTATTATTTTAGTAGTAATTTTAGAGTTAATAATAAGAACTATAGTAGTCAATATTTATCGTCGATCGAAAGTAGAAGTGGCTTTAAGTAATAATTATTCTCTATATAAACTAAACCAAATTTTAGGCAGTTTAACAGGTATACTTTCTGCTTTAATTTTAATTTCTATATTGCTTACTGCTTTTATAATATTACCTATCTCTCAACCTATTAAAAATAGTATTTCTAATTCATTTTTCGGCATGAATTTAATTCCTACACTTCAACGATTAGATAATTATTTAGCTTCTAATACTAATGACTCTTCTTTATTATATTTATCTGTAGAACCTAACCAGACTACAGTTCAAAATTTAGGTTTTACTTATTCTAATTTTACCGAGAACCTAGAGGATGAAAAATCTATGCTTCAGATGTTAAATGATCAAAGGATACAAAATGGTCTTTCTCCGCTAATCTCCGACAACAGTTTAAAACAGGTAGCACTATTGCATGGAGAAGATATGTTAAAAAATGGTTATTTTTCTCATAATGATCTAAACGGTAGAACTTTCAATCAACGATTTTCAGATAATGAAATTGAATATAGTTTTGCTGGTGAAAATTTAGCTTTCGCACCCAATGTTAGTGCAGCTATGAATGGTTTACTCGCCTCACCTGGACATAGAGCAAATATACTCTCTACTAATTTTAAAAAGGTAGGAATAGTTGTTTTAAATGCTGGAGTTTATGGAGAAATGTTTGTTCAGGATTTTACGGATTAAAGTTGATCAAACTGTAAATATAGTAACAAGCTCTAAAAATTGCGAGAAACACACTTTAGTTTAAAAAATTATTTATTCTCTAATCTTTCTACCACTTTAGTTAATTGCATGGTTACCAAAACAGCTACCACAGTTACTATTATGGCATAAATTAAAAGTGAAATTATTCCACTGCTAGCAGGTAGGTATTTTTTAATATAGTTATTAACTAATTCCTGAATAAAACCATTCCAAGCTAAAGCAGCCACTAATCCAAATCCACTGGTAGCCAGCGTTAACATTTGCTTTAAAATTTCCAGTGTTAATTTTTTGGATCTCATAAAATTATTTTAATCCTAAAGCTTCCATAGCTGGTTCACCAACCATAGCAGCTAAAATTAATCCGATTATCCCTAATAATCTTACCATCTTTTTTATTTTTTCACTTTTTAATAATGCTAATAACTCTTTAGTTTTATCTGGATTAGAAATGGTATCTAATAATTTATTAGTTAAATTTGGTAAGAAATCTGGATTTTGAGCTTTAAATCTTAATAATTCTTCTCGAGTTTGTTTACGCTTATCATTGTAATCAATTATAGCATCTTCATAAGAAATTTCTTTTCCATTTGAGGATGTGTTTTCGCTTTTTGCTTCATGAGTATTAGCATCTTCTAATACTCCTTTTTCAAACCCTAAATCGTCTAAATTATCTTGGAGTTGCATATTTCTATTTGATAAAGAATCAAATCTTATCTGCATAGCTTCTAATTCGCGACGCTTTTCATCAGACACATCCACTCCTGTTAATTCTTTAGCAGTATCTAACTTTTTCTTAAGCTCATTCATTTCTATTTGATTATTAATAACTTCTTCAGTAGCGGATTTTATATTACTATCCACTTCTGTTGTTTTTTCACTTAAAGCACCTGGCCTGGAACTTTCCATCCTAACAGCTGCTTGTACTGCTTCTTGTCTAGCTTTTATAACAACCACTGCTTCTTTAGCCAATGTAAAAGCTTCTTTAGGATGTTCCCGAAATTCTTTAGCAATTGCCTTTCTTTCTGCTGCTAACTTTGCTTTTTCTTCAGGAGTAAGAGTTTTTTCCTCTTTAGAAAGAAGTTCATCATCTGCCATATTTTCTACTTTGGAAGGCATAATTTCTACTAATTCCCGCATGATTTGCTCTTTAGCTTTAAGATCCAAATCTTCGTCTGAAATTTGAGAATTTTCTATTTTAAGATCTGCTTTAGCCACTTCTACTTTAGCTTCAATATCATTTATTCCTCTCTCTTCTAAAATTTCAGCTACTGCTTGCACTTTAATTTGCTCTTTAGTAATTTTTATTGGTCCCGCTTCTCCACTAATAGTAGGATTTTCACCTAAACGCCCGGAAATTCTTTTAGTCCTTGCTTCTAGAACTTCTAGGCTAATTCCATATTTTTCTATAGCATCATTAACTAGATCTGGAGTTACTAGTTGATCTACTACTTTTTGCACTTCTTCTGCTTTATAATTTGATGCTATTAAATCAGGAAGTGGAGGAATTATTTTTTGCTCTCCAGTACCTTCTCCTGCCAAACCAGCTAAAGCTGTATCAGTCGGAACTTGACTAATTTGAGCCGAAGCTTCAGCTCTCTCTTCACTTTTATTTTTTGTAACTTCTTTTTGCCTTTTATTTCTATCTTCTATTTCTTGGGTCGTTGCTTCTTTAGTTCTTTTTTCAATCAATTTCTTATTTTCCACTTGCGTAGTTTCAATTTGTTTTACTTCAACTTTTTGTGGTTGATCCGGATTTTTAACTAATGTCATTTTAACTCATACTCCTTTCTCTCATATGCTCTGCCACCATGATAGCATGATCCATATCACCTTTAGCTATAGCATTTCTCATTTGATTTAAGACATCTCCTCTTTCCATTTCTCTTATTTCTTCTAATTCTGCTAAATATAATTCACGAACACTCATATATTGATCTCCCAGAGTTTTTAGTTTTTCCAGCAAATCTTTTTGATCTTTAGCTGGTAAAACTTTTAGAAAATCAGAAGCTAATTTCCTAGCAGTAGGAACATCCATTTGATTTTCTTTTAATTTTACTACTATTAAATCAACTAATTCTTTTTTTATTCTTTCTACTTCACTATTTAAATCCATAGCTCGTCTTATTGTATAATAGTAATCGTTTCGTCTGCAATTTGTTGTTTGATATGTTATCATCATGAGAACATAATAACTTTACAGGAACAAAGCAGCTTGACAGCGTTTTTATAATTCTATGACAAATTCATTACAAAGCAAAGTAAAGTTCGAATTTTCAGCAGGAGGAATAGTTTTTAAAAAGGAAAATAATCAAATTTTCATTTTAGTTTCCCAACATTCTCAACATCATGGTTGGGTTTTTCCAAAGGGATTGATAGGAGATAAAGAAGAATTTAAACACCAGACTAAAGAAGAAACAGCTATTCGTGAAGTTAAAGAAGAAACAGGAGCTGATGGTGAAATTTTAGAAGCTTTGGATCCAGTTCAATATTGGTATATTTTTGAAGGCGTAAAAATTAAAAAAACAGTTTATTATTTCCTAATGAAATATGTAGGAGGAGATATAACTAAGCATGATTTTGAGATGGAAAATGTAGAATGGGTACCAATGGATAAAGTAGAAGAAAAATTAACCTATAAATCTGATAAGCAAGTGTGGGGAAAAGCTTTACAAAGAATTTAGACTTAAGAGAATTTATTTCTTAAGTCTAAATATGGAGAGGTCGCATAGTGGTCGATTGCGCGGGCTTGGAAAGCTCGTATCATCGAAAGGTGATCGGGGGTTCGAATCCCCCTCTCTCCGCCAAGAATTTTTAATTTTGTCTCCATTGAGATTTTTCTAAATCTACTTTATCGCCTTTAAATTTCACGCCTTCTTCTTTTAACATTTGCATTTTACCTGGAACTCCATTCTTACCTGAATAGCCGATTAATTTACCATCAGACCCTACTACTCGATGACACGGAGTCCGAGGAGCATCAGGATTAGTTTTCATAAATAAACCAATAGCACGAGATGCTTTAGGAGAACCTGCCATAGCAGCCAATTGACCGTAGGTAACTACTTTACCTTTAGGAACTGTTCGAAGTACTTTATAAACTTTATCTTTAAAATCACTCATATTTTGTATTTTAATACAACGTTTATTAAAAAGAAAACGAAACAATTATTTTTATTTTTTCTCATTTCTGTTACTCTTAATTTATGCTTGCCAAGATCTGGTCCTCTGCAGTTGTTGGTTTAGACGCTCTTCCCATAGAAGTAGAAGTAGATGTATCTTCTGGTGGTTTACCTGCATTTAATATAGTGGGTCTAGCAGACCGGGCTGTCGAAGAATCTAAAGAAAGAGTCAGAGCTGCTATACGAAATAGCGGTGCTAGTTTTCCAGCCAAAAGGATCACTGTTAATCTAGCTCCAGCTGATTTACCTAAAGAAGGTCCGAGCTATGATCTAGCTATCGCTATTGGTATATTAATAGCATCAGAACAGTTAAAAGCAGATGTCTCTAAATTTTTATTCTCAGGGGAATTATCTTTGGATGGGAAATTAAGATTTACTAATTCTATATTATCTCAGGCTATTTTAGCACGTGAAAAAAAGTTTGAAGGATTTTTCCTACCTAAAATAAATGCTAAAGAAGCAGCGAGTATTAAAGGAATTAATATTTTCCCTTCAGAAGACTTGACTCAGATTTTTCTTCATTTAATAGACCAAGTAAAAATAGAACCTCAAACTTTTAATGATGAAGTGTCAGATCAAGAAGATTTCATTTATGATTTTAAAGATATAAAAGGCCAGGAACAAGCTCGTCGGGCATTAGAAATAGCAGCCGCCGGATCTCATAATGTAATTTTTAAAGGGCCGCCTGGCGCTGGAAAGACATTACTTTCAAGAACTCTACCTTCTATTTTACCTAAAATGACTTTTGAAGAAATGGTAGAAGTCACTAAAATTTATAGTATCTCTGGACTCTTAAAAAATTCAGGATTGGTTTCAAAAAGACCTTTTCGCGCACCTCATCATACGACTTCTCATGTGGGACTTATCGGCGGAGGAACTGTACCTAAACCAGGTGAAGTAACTTTAGCACATCGCGGTGTATTATTTTTAGATGAAATTCCTGAATTTCAAAAAATTACTATGGAGGCTTTAAGGCAACCTTTAGAAGATGGCTTTGTATCTATAGCTAGAGCAGCTGGCAGAGTCACTTTTCCGGCTCATTTTATGTTAATCGCAGCACTTAATCCATGTCCCTGTGGGTATTTTGGCGACCCAACTCACAAATGTACTTGTGCTATAACGTCTGTTTTTAAATATCAGAAAAAAATTTCAGGACCCATTTTAGATAGAATAGATATTCATTTAGACATTCCTGCTGTTAAAACAGAAAAATTAACTGGTGATCAAACTTTTGAGGAATCAGCCAAAATTAGAGAAAGAGTACAAAATGCTCGCGATATCCAAATAGAACGTTATAAACATTTAAATATTTCATCTAATTCAGAATTAAAAGGAGCTGAGCTAAAGAATTTTTGTAAATTAGATGCAGAAAGTCAGAGTTTACTGAAAGTAGCTGTAGAGAAAATGAGATTATCTGCCAGAAGTTATTATAGAATTATAAAATTAGCCAGAACCATAGCTGATTTAGAAATATCAGAAAATATTAAAACTCACCACCTCGCTGAAGCACTTCAATACAGACCAAAAAGCGGGATTAATTAACTTAATAATTTTAATGCTTCATTATATGAAATTGCCCATAGATACATCCAGCTTGATAGATTTTTGGCAATAACTTTTTTATCAAATTCTTTATTGTATTTTTTAAGTATCTCAGCTTGTCTTTTATAAGCTAATAATTCTTCTTTAATTCTATATCTAGATGAAAAAATATATTTAAGACTAAATACTAAAGGCCCTTGTTCTTTTTGTCTTTTTAAATGTAATAACTCATGCTCTAATAAAGCTATACTTAGAGGATTAGGACTAGATGACTTAAGATCATTAAAGATATCATTCCTTAAAAAAATAAATGGATATATAGCATCTCCTCCAATTCTATTAAGAAACTTAATTTTCTTCCAAAAGAAAGGATAAGGTTTTATATTTGGTGGTAATTTCATAAGAATTTTTTAATTGTTTCTATAACTTTATTATATTGATAGTAAAAAGTTAGATGCCCTGTACCATGAAATGTAACAATTTTTGCTTTTGGATATAATTTCCTAAACCCTTCTCCATCTCGCATCCAGGGATCGTTATCCGTTTGCATAATTAATATTTTCCCCTGCCAATTTTTTAAATCTGTAGGAGAAAATTTTTCTTTATAAGCAAATTCCATATGTAATAAGTACCAAGTTTGCCACTGTCTTTTAGTCAGATATTTATCAAAAAACTCTCTAGCCAATATTTTTTGTAACAACCTAGTTTTTTCACTCATAGGCTCAATAATATTTTTACTTGAAATACCTTGAATTCTATTTGCGAGCATTTTGGCCATTTTTGTTATTAACCACGTGGGAAGAAGGGGAAGAAAAAAATGTAAAATTTTAAAAGGCCTCACTAAATCTTTTTTATATACTTCAGAATTAGGAGTACAAGCATGCAGAATAATAATTTTTTCGATATTGTTTTTACTTTTAGTTCTTCTAAAATATGATTGAGCAAGTTCACCACCGATTGAATGTCCAAATAGAATTATTTTCCTGACATTTTCTTTTTCTAAAATCACATCAATTGCCTCACAACATTCCTGGATACTATCAGCATTATAAAATGTTATTGCAATAATTTTAAAATTTGTAGCTAATGTTTGTGGATTAAGAAGAAGCATTATTCTTTGCGCTGTTTCACCTCCACCAGGTAAAATAACGAAAGTCCTTTCTCCCTTTCCCACTATCACGTACTCCCATTTTTTACCTTTAATAAAGATTGTTTGTAAAGGATATTTAGAATAAAAATCTTGAAGTAGTTTTATTGAGGTAGAATTCATATTAACTTTTTCTGCTTTTCGTTTTTCTTAATTTTTAAATGTTCATAAACTTTTTCAGTTACTACTCTACCTCTGGGAGTTTTTTGTAGGAAACCAATTTGCAGTAAGTATGGTTCTACTACTTCTTCTATGGTCTCTATGTCTTCAGAGATAGAAGCAGCCAGGGTTTCTATACCAACAGGTCCACCGTTATGAAAACTTATAATCGCTTCTAAAAACTTTTTATCTAAATTATCTAATCCTAAAAGATCTATATTTAATTGTTCTAAGGCTAAATTAGCTAAACTAAAATTCACATCTCCACTAGCTTCCACTAAAGCATAATCTCTTACCCTTTTTAATAAACGAAGAGCAATTCTGGGCGTACCGCGTGAACGTTTAGCGATCTCTTTGATACTTTCACTATCAATTTTTAAACCTAGTTTACTGGCTGCTTTTTTTATAATTTGAGAAAGCTCAGAAATGTTATAAAAATTAAGTCTTTGTACCACCCCGAAACGATCACGAAGAGGAGCACTAAGACTCCCAATTTTAGTAGTAGCACCTACTAAAGTAAATTTAGAAATATCCAACCTTAAATTTTTAGCACCAGGACCTTTGCCTAAAATTATATCGAGTGCGAAATCTTCCATGGCCGGATAAAGAGTTTCTTCTATAGTCCGATTTAATCGGTGAATTTCATCTATGAATAATACATCGCCTGCTTCTAAAGAAGTTAAAATAGCGGCTAAATCCCCTGCTCTCTGAATAGCTGGCCCAGAAGTTATTCGAATATTAGTCCCCATTTCACGAGCGATAATATGAGCTAAAGTAGTCTTACCTAAACCTGGAGGACCATATAAAATCACATGCTCTAGAACTTCATTTCTTTTTTTAGCAGCAGAAATAGCTATCTGGATAGTTCTTTTAACATCAACCTGTCCTATAAATTCATCCCAAGAAGAGGCTCTTAAACTTCCAAAAATCTTTTCTTCTTTTTCATCCTTTTCTTTAGAAAAAATGTCATCCATAATTATTTCTTAGCCAAAAATTTTAAAGCGATTTTTAGTTGCTCTTCCAAAGTTTTAGAATTATCGATGTTTTCTACAACTGCTCTAATTTCTTTATCCTTAAAGCCTAAATCTAAAAGCGCTTTGGCTAAATCAGAACTATTTTTATCAAAAGATAAATCTGTTAACTTTCCTTTTAACTCAATAATTATTTTTTGAGCATTTTTAGTACCTAATCTAGGAATTCCGGTAAAAAATGTTAATTGTTCTTTTTCTATGGCCTGAAGAATTTGATCACGAGTTCCTTTAGTAAAAATTCCCATCGCAGTTTTAGGACCAATGCCTGAAATATTAATTAATTTCTCAAAAAGTTTTAAATCATCTACAGTTTCAAAACCATATAGTTCAAAAGCATCTTCTTTTACATGAGTGTGAATAAAAAATTTTAGACTAGAATTTAATTTTAATTTCCAGGTCTGAGCTAAATAGATTTTATAACCTACATCGCGAACATTTAAAATAATCTCATTACCACTTATGTATTCAACAATACCAAAAAGAGAACCTATCATAAAGTAAGAAGAGTATAACACACCTTAAGAATTTATAAAGATAATTAAAGCGAGCAGATAGATGTTTTTAAATAGTATTAAAAGTTCCTAAGTGTTGGTTAAGAATAAAAGAACTGTTTGTCTTTTCAATTTTTGGTGAATTGGAATTTTCTCTTTAGAGTTATTCAAAAATTTATCTATGTTGGGT
>PJMG01000001.1 GCA_003173895.1 Candidatus Levyibacteriota bacterium
ATACGAGTAGCACGAAGCTTTATCCAGATTTTAAATGTCCCATCAGGTGTAGGATGCCATTTACCGGAAGAAATTAAAGTTTTGAAAAAAAGTTTATTTCCATCGTATGCATAAAGAGTTTGTTTACTTAGATCTACAAATATATGTTTTTGCGCACTTGGAGTAGAAGCACCCAGAACTGAAGGAGTAAAATTATCTAGATTTAAACTAATCTTTGGTGGCATAATTTTATGACCATCGAAAGTTCCCATTTGGCCATTTTCCACATTTACTGATAAATTCTTTATACAACTGATAGAATTAGCGCAGAAACCAGCTGAGTTAGAATTTATAAACAAATTAGCTATGAAAACTATTACAAAAACGCTAAATACGCTTATAAAATAACGCGAGATGAAATATAAAATACTTTTAGATTTAGTAGATTTTTTAGAAGTAATTTTTAAACGTTTGGTTTTCTTAACTGACTTTTTCTTCACCTTATCAGCGTAATATAGAAATTTGAAAATGTAAAGAGAATACTAAATGATTTCTTAACTTAGGCGTCTGTCGTTCTTGGGAAAAATCCATTCTGTTAATTCTTCACTAAATTCATGGGGTAAAGCTTGAATTACCTTAGAACTTTTTTCAATTGTAGGAATACATATTCCAGCACCTAAAGCTTTTAAACTCGAAAATGCTCGCCCTAAATTTCCTCCTATTTCTGATAATGCTGTGAGTTCCTCATCAGAAAAATTAATAACACCATTTACAGAATGAACTTGTAATAGAAAGATTTTTTTTGGATTATTTACATTTCCCACGATGTAATCGGATATTTCTTTTAAACCAGCTTGTGCATTATGATTCTCATGATTAACTATTACTTGTAAATTATCATCTTGGGTTAATATAAAGGCCATTGTAGAAGTATCATGTGGTAATATAACTGCTAAATGATCTATAGCTTCTTTAAATAATCCTTCATCAAACTTATTACTCCTTGCTGAAAAATAGAAAGCCGTTAGAAAATTATCCCAATGTCTACTCATATAATTAGTCAGATAGTCTGATTTTGGAGGAATTAATGGTGGATAATATGTAATATTTTCTACAGCCATAGTTTATGCGTGTGAAGAAAGATTATAAAGAAATTCGAAGCAAATGTAAAGTAAGCTCTAATCAAGTTTTTCTACTGATAAATCTAAGTTATTTCCATCATGTTTAAAAACAAAAGCTATAGATTTATCAAAATTATTCGTAACATATAGATTTTGAAGAGCACTGGTATTTAACTCTCCAGGCATATAATAAATAGCTACACCGTATTTAGCAGGAACATCATTAATCTTCGCGAAATTATGTGGAGTAGGAGAGTCTACTTTAAGACCAGCAGATCTCGCCACCACATTCATAAAAGATGCTAAATGACATACACCATCTGCTACTAACCATCCATCAGATTTAAAGCCCTCACTAGAATCAAAATGCGCATTAGTAGTTTCAGCTATTTTACCTTGATACTGAGGTAAAACCTGATCATGGAATGCGAAAGTTTGTCCAGGTTTTAAAGTAAGAGTATAAACAAATTGACCATCCACTTTATTCCAATCCACTGTTTGTCCATCTTTAGCATTTCCTGACATATATGCCAAAGTTAATAGGATGTTATCAGCGAAAACATCATTTACGAAAGTATTATTATATCTGTCAGCTAAAGAATACTGCTTTTCTGCTAATACATCTGCCTTAGGAGCAGTAGCTGCATGAGCATTACTATGTACGGTAACCACGAAAATAGCAAAAATAGTACTAAAAATTTTGGAAAACATATTATTTCAGGTCGTAGATATTGACCAATAGAAGCTTATTCTAACAAATTATAGGATAGTTTGTCAAGTCATGGTTACTTTAAAATTATATGAATTCGTGCCTGAACCAGGGTAGCTGGAGCACCTAATTGCGTCTCCATTTGAACCTGATAGAGCTTAGAACCAGTATCATAGGATAAAGGATTAGAAGTTAAGTATTGGGAAGTTTGACCACTGGCCATAGTCATATTGGAATACCACACTGAATGTCCATCTGTAACATTAAAAAGTTGGACAGAAACCGATTGATTAGCTGAAGGAGTTAATAAAGAAGCTTCAAAGTGAATTTCTTTAATATTCCCATAATCACCAAAATTTAATTGTGCAGCTACCCCAGGTATATCTGTCCAAGTAGTAGCTTGAGTACTACCCGTACCTAATGCAATGTAATAATCCTTAGCGGAATTTAGATTTGCAACTGTGGGAGAAGGTAAAATAGTAGGTGTACTTATAGTAGGTAATAAAGTGGGACTAAGTGATACATTTGTAGATGTAGATTTATTTATAGTAGTACTAGAGTGGTTAGTTTTTTTAAGTAAAATAGAATTAAGGTAAATTACATTTATTAAAATAGCCAGCATCAACAGTCCAATTATTATAAAAGCAAAGGTGGCAAATTTCTCATCTTTAAAGAGTCTATTTTGAAATAATCTGGAGGAAAAATCAGTGATCATATTATCAGCTTAATGCAAATGTTTTAGGAAAGTAAAGTAGAGGAGATTTTGGAGCTAGTAATCTGAATATAAAGTTTGCTTATTGAAAAAATACAGACAATTGTTTTATATTTATAAACATGATTAAAAAAGGAACACCAGAAATGCAAAATGGATATGGAACCGTAGAACAGCAAAAAATCGTACCTGGAGATGTTGTGCTTATTTCAGCTCCTCCAAAAGGAAGATCTAGTGATAGTACCTTCGACACTTCATGGGGTGATCCAACAGCAGAAGGCAATGTATACGTAGCCGAAATTACTACATTAAATGAGGGAGAAATTCCTGATGGAATAAGAAGAGAACCACGAATAGGATATCTTGTACTAGCTTCTACTGGAAATAAAAGCGAAGAAAGCGGGAGAAGTATTCCTGTAGGAACAACCTCATGGGCAGATAATAATTTTGGAGGATTTGCTCTTTTAAGAAGAGGTAACCAAATTTCCCCTGTTGATGGAGACACCATTTATAATAAAACCTCTCGGGATGGAATCCTACCAGTGTTAGTGACAGAGAGAAGAAAAGATAACGCTTCTCATTTCACAATTCAAGTTGAGCAACAATCTGGTATACAAGCTCCTCCAACACAAGGACAATTGCCACCTGGCAGATAATAAATTCGGCGCGGTCACGAAGAATACATACTGAGTTTGGGAGTTTAATGTGATAAAAAATTACATTGGACTATGCAATTAAGAGCGGGCGATGGGAGTCGAACCCACCACATCTTCCTTGGCAAGGAAGCATTCTAGCCGATGAACTACGCCCGCAAGTAGCTAAAGTATATCAAACTAAATGTCCTGCCTCAAGTTCTTAATATGATATAATCTTAAAATTATGTTAAGATTTAGCGAAAGAGAAGCTGTACCTTTATTAATTGCCGATGTTATTCATAGTTTACATAGAGAAGTGAAACAAACCAGGCGCCAAGGTATTGAATCTATTCCAGAAAGTATATATGTTAAAGGTGATGAAGAATTTACTCGCACAACAGCTCGTGCTTTAACACTCCTTCATAATGAAGCCCCTACAGTTTATGCGTTAGTCATTGATAATTTACATGAAATTCATCAAAAAGAAGGAGAAAGTATAGGTTTTAGCAGAACGGGTGGTATTTTCGTAAATAGTCCTACCTGGGAAGGAGAAGATCCTGATTGGTACGCAAGCGTTTTAGCATATAGTGCATATAAATTATATATATATCATAAGAATCCTTTAGAACCAGATGCTTACGCTGGACTTAAGGCGGAGAGAGAAGCTTTACAGTATCAAAAAAGGACACTTATTTTTTTAGGAAAAGCAGAAAATAGAGATATGATTAACCATGTTAATAATCTTATTAAACAACCTACCTATATTTTACCTAGAGAATAAATAATTTTTAAAATGAATTTATAGTATCTTAGTTAATTGCGATTATATGTAGAGATATGCAGTGCCGAGGAACAGAGTCGAACTGTTATCTGATGTTCTTCAGACACCCGCCGTGACCACCTTGGCTACCTCGGCTAAATATAAAATTAATTATAGCAAAAGATAGAATTGTATGAAATGGTTTAATTAGTAGTTGCTTTCCTTCTTCCTCTCTGATGAGTAGGTGGTTGTGTAGGGGCAGGTGCTTCAGTTTTTACTGCCCAGTAAGTCCTAGTTAATCTAGGATCTAATCCAATATCTTCTGTAATATCCCGTATTTGAGGGTTTAAACCAATATTTTTTGCTTGTAATATTTGATGATACAATTGATTTGTTACTTCCTCACTTCCATTGGCACCACCTAGTATATGAATACTGTACCAATCATTTGTTTCTGATGATTTAACATACAGACCAGCTATTATATGATTTGCTAAAAATTGATCATCCAAAGTAGTGTCACTATCTTTAACTTTTTTTAATACAGTTATAAATGCTAAAGATGTATCTTCTAGTTTTGAAAAATCATGTATATTCTCTTTATCTATTGTAATACTACGTTCACCAAATTGCGGTCCATATTGTAGATTTTGTTGTTCTAAAATTTGTTCTGCAGTAGATTGCAATGCGCTTATATCTGAAGGTAATGTCGTTGAAATATTGGCTTCATTTTCTTGCATAAGATGAATATATGCCACATATTTTAAAATTACAATAGAAAATAATAATAAATGTGTAAGTTAATAAAGGTGGGGTTGGCATAAATGCCAACCCCACTATTTAAACTTTTACAAATCAAGATTAATTTTTAATATTGACTTGCACTACTAGGGGTAGCAGTAGGAGCATTAGTCGCTCCTACCATCATTGGTCGATTCATTGGATTTAACTGAACCATTTGTGCAGTTACTGATCCATCCGAATTAGTCGTACCAAAAATCATAACGTTAGTTCCATTAGTTAAATCACTAGTGGATCCTTTATCTGTTTTATAAATAGTAGCATTACTAGGTAAAACTACGATTTTACTGGAACCATCAGAAAGTTTAATAGTAATACTATTGTTATCACTACTAACAATTTCTCCTCTGACAGCTTGCATATTATTATTTTGTCCACCAAAACGTCCTTCACCGAATCTTCCACCCATACCACCTGACCCCATTGTTACTACACCACCTCTAAATCTTTGAGATTGTTGATATTTCATACCAGCGAAAAATCCAGCTGCTGCGAAAACAACCACTAAAACAATTGTGATAATTATACTTTTAGTATTCATTTTTTCACCCCCTCTCAAAAATAATTTAGAATTAAGAATCTAAAATTCAGAACATAAATAAGAAAATTATTAATAAACTACCTTATTCCAAATTCTGAATTATAAATTCTAAACTCTGAATTCTATTCATATCTTAATGCTTCAATAGGGGAAAGACTCGCTGCTTTTTGAGCAGGATACCAGCCGAAAAGTATGCCAATACCTCCTGAAACACAAAGAGCTAAAATTATCGCAAAACCAGATAAAATAAATGGTAAATGTATTAATACAGAAATCAAAAATGATACTGCTATTCCTAAAATCATCCCGATTATTCCTCCAGCGATAGTTAAAATTACAGCTTCTACTAAAAATTGATAAATGATAGTAGATTTTTTAGCACCTAGTGCTTTTCTAAGTCCTATTTCGCGAATTCTTTCAGTTACTGTAACTAACATAATATTCATAATTCCTATTCCTCCTACTAATAGTGAAATAGCAGCAATACCAGAAAGTAGAGTAGTAAAAGTTCCTGTAACTTGATCAGCTGCACCTAAAATATCGGATTGAGAAAGAATACTAAAATCTGCTTTTGTCGGGTCAGAAAGTTTATGTCTAGAGAGTAATAAGTATCCAACTTGGTTTTCAGCATCAGTCATAACATCCGCTGATTTAGCAGAAAGAGAAATATCGCTTAGATAATCCACACCAAAAACTTGCTGCTGCGCTGTAAGAAGAGGTATATAAATAGTATCATCTGTATTATTAAATCCAGATCCGCCTTTGGAAACTGTTACTCCAATTACATTAAATGCTAATTTATTAATACGAATAGTTTGACCCACTGGATCAGAACCATCAGGAAAAAGATCGGCAGCTGCTTGTGGACCCATAACCGCTACTTTAGCTAATGTTTGATTTTCCACTGCAGAAATAAATGTACCTTCACTCATTTGAAGATTATGAACACCAGCATAAGCATCTGTTACCCCTATCACTGACGTATTCGTATTATTTCCACCTGCTGTTACTTGAGCACGTCTGGAAAGTTCAGGAGAAACTGTTTGAACATCGGTGATTTGTGGAGAAGTAGATATAGATTTTGCATCATCATAGGTTAGAGTAGTAGTACTTCCTTCTGCACCTCTAACAGCTCCTGTATTTTGAGAACCTGGCAAAACTGTTAAAAGATTTGAACCCAGGGATTGAATTTGAGACTGTACTGACTGCTGACTAGCTTGACCCAGTGAGACTAAAGCAATCACTGAACCAATACCAATAACAATTCCCAGAGTTGCTAATCCGGTTCTTAGTTTATTAAGAGTTAATGCTTCAATTGCTGATGATAAAAGTTCTAAAAAATCCATAAAAATTTAATTTTTGCTTTTGGACCTTTCTTTCTGTTTATTTTTCTTATCACTAATTAGTTTTCCGTCTTTTACCATAATAATACGTTTTGCATGTTCTGCTATGTCTGGTTCGTGAGTAATCATGATTATAGTATGTCCTTCCTCATTTAAATCTTTAAAAATATCCATTATTTCCTCACCTTGTGCAGATGCTAAATTTCCTGTCGGTTCATCAGCAAGAATAATAGTCGGATTAATAGCTAAAGCACGCGCTATGGCGACACGCTGCTGTTGCCCACCAGATAATTGGTTAGTGGTATGGTTTAAACGATTTCCTAAACCCACCATTTCGAGATATTTTTTAGCTAAATTTTCTCTTTGGTTTTTAGGGATATTGGCATAGATCATAGGTAACATCACATTTTTAAGTGCAGAACGACGAGGAAGTAAATTAAACGCTTGGAAAACAAAACCAATTTTTTTATTTCTTATTTCTGCTAACTCATCATCAGTTAATTTACTAACATCTTGTCCATCTAAAACATATTTACCTGAAGTGGGAGTATCTAATGCTCCCAACATATGCATTAAAGTAGATTTACCACTTCCCGAAGGACCCATGATCGCTACAAACTCACCCTTGGCTATGTCAAATGAAACATCTGATAAAGCTACTGTCTGAGAATCTCCCATCTGGTAGATTTTAGTTAAATGAGAAACTTGGATTAACATTATTAACCACCACCGCCTCCGCCACGAGCGCCACCGGCTCCACCTCCACCCACTCTTACGGCTCCTCCTGCACCACCGCCGAAGCCTCCAAAAATACTTCTGCTGAATGGAGAAGTACCACTACTAGAACCTGTTGAAGTAGATATGAAACCGATAACTACTGTATCGTCTGGTTTTAAATTACCAGAAGTTACTTCCGTATCCGTACTAGAAGTAGCACCTATAGTTATAGAAACATTAGTGATTTGCCCATTGTTTAAGACACGGACTGATGATTGACCGTTAGTAGTTTGAATTGCAGCAGTTGGAACCATTAAAACATTATTTTTAATTCCGGTTATGATATTTGCACTAGCACTCATATTAGGAAGTATTTTATTATTGGGTAAATCTAGAACGATAGTCGCTGGATATGTAGTAACACCTGAGGAAACAGCGCCCGTGGTATCAATCCCTATTATTTTTCCAGTAAAAGTTTGGTTTGGAAAAGCATCTAAGGTAACTGTCGCTTTATCGCCTGCTTGAACACTAGCTACATCTGTTTCTGTTAAATTTACTGCTATAATTGGACTTCCACTAGTAATAATACTCGCCACTTGATTCGCTGTTGGACTATTCCCACTGGACGAACCACTAGTTAAATTACTCCCAATTTGCATGCCTTGAGCGATAGTTAAATCAGAAATGGTACCACTAGTTGGAGCTACTATGGTAGATGAAGTATTTTGGTAGGTAAGGTAAGAATTATTTAAATTAGCTTGAGCTGAGTTAATAACTCCTTGTTGATTAGTATAATTGGCTTGAGCTTGAAGCCAAGTAGCATTTTCTTCTATATATTTGGGATCTGAAGTATCTGGATTTGGCTGACCTGCATCTGTAACGAAAGCTTGATTCGCTTGAAAAAGAGTAGCTTGAAGTGAATTCATTTGTGCTTTAGCAGAATTTAGATTATTTTGGGCGGATAAATAAGCAGCATAAGCAGAAGCCTGACGCTGTTGACCAGCATTATCTAAAGAAATAGTGGCGATAGTTTGTCCAGCAGTTACTTGTTGACCACTTTTAACTAAAATATTTGAAACTATTCCACTAGCGGAAGTAGTTACTGCTATTCTATTAGCTACAGATACGGACCCTGATTCATCGACTGATGAGATTAGAGTACCTTTCTGTACAGTAGCAGTTTGATATTGAGGTTGGGATTTATTTGATCCAAAAATTTTTGTTGCAATAAATATCAAAATTAAAATAACTACAAGAATTATTCCAGATCTTATTTTATGCTTAAAGAAAAAATCTCTAAATTTTTGCATAAGTTTAAACGTATTATCTATAGTATTACTGAAAAGAGTCTGAATCTAATTTAGTTAACGAATTAGCGGCAATTGGACTGTAACTTCAGTCCCTTTCTCAAGTTGACTTTTTACACTAATAACACCATTATGAGCATCAACAATCTTTTTAGCGATGGAAAGGCCTAATCCATATCCGTCCACTTTTTGCTTACTGCGTGAAATATCACTCCTGTAAAATCTCTCAAAAATATGAGGTAAATCTTTTTCAGAAATACCAACTCCTTCATCCTTAATAGTTATCAAAACATGATCGTCAGTCTTTTTAATTCCAATTTTTATATTTGTTTTTGGAAAACTATATTTTATAGAATTATCTAAAAGTATTACAAAAAGTTCTATTAAATCAGATTCATGTCCACTTATAGAATAATTCTCAATATTTTTTTCAATAGTAATATTTTTATTTTTAGCTAGTGGAAGTAGTTTATTAATAGATGCATTTAATATTTTAGTTAAACTGATTTCTTCAAAGTAAAAGGTAGTTTGTTTTTGGGATTTCTCAAACTGAGCCAACGTTAATAGATTATTGGAAAGATTTTGTAAATTATCTACTTCTTCTAAATTACTTTTTAATAATTTTTTGGCATCTTTTAAAGTCAAATCTTTATCCCTCAGATTTACTTCTATTTCAGATCTTAAAGCTGTCAGTGGAGTTCGCAGTTCGTGAGAAGCATCTGTAATAAATCTATTTTGGTCATCTATCATTTTAGCAATTGGTTTTAAGGTTCTACCTGCTAGAAAGTAAGCTGCACCTCCTGAAATAATTAAAATACCTAAATTCACCAGAACTAATATGGCTTTTATTCTATTTTCCTCTTCCATTAAAAGATCTGGATCTACAGTAATTTTATCAGGATTTATTAAAAAACCAGGAGGAAGAGCTTCTTGATACATTCTAAATTCTTGTAGTCTTAAACTTCGCTCTACTTCTACTCTTAATCCTTCATAAATGGCTAAACTAAATAAAAAGCTGATAAGCATTATTATGAGTAAATACCAAGCAGTTAGTTTAAAACGAGCTCTTAGAAACATATTTATCCTATTTTGTATCCAAAACCTCTTACGGTTTTAAGTAAAGATTTTTTAGTTTTAAAAGGTTTATCTATTTTTTCGCGTAAATGTTTTATATAAACTTCCACTGTGTTAGGTAAAATATTTGAATCATAATCCCATACATTACTCATAATTTCATCTTTAGTTATAATTTTATTTGGATGGCGCATTAAATATTTAAGCAAAATAAATTCTTTCTGAGAAAGTTGAATTAAAACCTGATCTCTTGTAACCTCAAATCTACTGCTATCTAAACTTAGATCCCCAACTTTTAAAACATTAGATTCAGTAGTATTTTGGGGACGTCTAAGTAAAGCTCTAATACGAGCTAGTAATTCTTCAAAAGCGAAAGGTTTTATTAAATAATCATCCGCACCAGCATTTAACCCTTCAACTCGATCTGAAACTTGACCTTTAGCAGTTAGAAGTAAAATAGGAGTAGTAATATTTTCACCTCTTAATTTTTTACAAATTTCTAATCCATCAATTCCAGGTAAAAGTCGATCTAAAATGATCAGATCATATTCTTCGCTGGTAGCTAGATCAAAACCTGTAGTTCCATCATAAGCTACATCCACTATAAAAAGCTCCTGCTGTAACCCTTTTTTTAAAGAATTAGCTATTTTTTGCTCGTCTTCAACTATCAATATTTTCATAGCCAAATTATACCAAAATTAACCTTAAAAGCAGCTGATAGTAACTTCTTAGTCTATCTAGTATAATTTGTTCTTATGTCCAAGGAAGAAAATCCAGATGGTAGAAAGAAGGCTAAAAGATCATTAGTGCCTAAAGATATATTTATCAATCTTTTAGCACAAGAGAATAAATTACCTATTGCTACTGCTTCTACAGCGGCAGCAGAATTACAAAATCTTACACAAAATAGAGGAGATCTTACTTATTCACAAGTATTTGATGAAATCCAAGCACACATGTATCCAACTACAAAAGCAGAAAGAGAAAGAATTATAAATGAGCGGCTTCAATTAACACAAGTTATTGATAATCTACAGTCAGGAATACTTGATCCTCTAGAGAGTTATAGAGAAAGTGTAGGGTTAGCTGCAGAAAGAGAAAAATTATTATTTGAATTAAAAAGCCAGTTATCATTTGAAAGAGGATTAGAAATATTTAATATAAAAGCAGAGAAACATTTAGGGAAAAAGTTTGAGAATGTAAATGAGATAAATAAAATATACCCAGATATGACTAAGGAAACAATTTTAATGTTCTCTTTAATCACTGAAGTACCTGATATATTTTTCAATGAACTACCTCTAAATTCCAATTCACCACATGATAAAAATAAAACTAATTATTTAATACCAGCTATTTTAGGAGCTACTCCAAGTGGATTATTAATTGGTGATGAAACAATTGATCCTAATTTAATATATCAAGATGATGTATTAGGTAATTTAGGAATAACAGATACGGATGGTTCAATTATTATAACTGATTTTACGCCTGAGGTAAAAAAATTAATAAATAAATTAATTCCCTTGATGATTACTTGTCAAAGACTCCATGAACAAGTATGGAATTATTCTGACACTTCTATAGTTGATGGAATAGCAAAGCTTAATCGTTTTGCATTATCCCAACTATTAAAAGATCTGCCTGAAGATAAAAGTAATACAAATATTTTAAATAGTATGAGATATGAAGAAAAGATTCAGTATTCTAAAAAGAGAGACGAATTATATAAGAAATTTAGTAAAAATATTATTGTTGATCCTTATTCTAATACCCTTCTTTTACCTGATAAATTATTACATTTAATAGGTATATTAGATCATATTCCAGCTTCTTTATTACAAGATGAACCATTTTCTGGTATATTTATCCCTTATGGAACGGGTATAAGTTTTATTAATAATCAAGGACAAATAATTGAAAACACAGCTTATCATCCTTTCTATATTCGAAGAGCATTACAAGGTATATATAACGAACAAAGTAATTCTAAGCCAGAAAATATCACCATTGGTAATATATTTAATCAACTAGCTAATGCAGCGCAGGGTATGATTATGGATGAAGCTCTACAAACTGGTCAGGAACCTTCAATACTTGAAGGTATAAAACTTGATGCAAAATTAAAATGGAATATAGATTTTGAACTAAGTTCCAGAATGTATTATTCAAAAAAAACTCACTTAGATAATCTTTCTTATAGCAAATCTAATAATATATTCATGATTCCAAATTATCCTTTTGGCGTAAAAGAATTAATGCAAGTAGAGCAAACTTTAAAATTATTACCTATAGAATTTTTAAAAGCCATAAAATCAATTCAAAAACTAACAGAATTTAAACCCATTGATGAAATTATTAATAATGTACACGAAGCAGCCAGGATTAATCTTCATACAGGTAAAATTACTCTTTTGCAAAGTCCATTAACACCATATTCTTCCTATTCTCCTGAGTTAATTGCAAGCAGATCATTTAGTATTGTACACGAAGTTGCTCATACAGTATGGGAACAAATGTCTAATATAGAAAAAGCTTCTTGGAAAAATATTAGCTGGAGTGAAAATAAAAATACAAGAAATATTGACAAGCATTTTTTAACAACATATAGTTTTTCCCAAAATGAAATTGAAGATTTCTGCGAACATTTTGCAGCATATGTTCTTCATGGAGATGAGTTTCGTGAAAAGACTTTATCAGCTCAACCGCTTAAAGAAAAATATGAATTGATTAAAAATATTTTTAAAGAAACAACAGGTAATTTTATAGAATATCCAAATCAATTTCCTTGGTCCATTGAAGAACTTTTAGGAAGAGTAGAGCAGATAGCCAAGAAGTTAAGCAGTGCTGAAATAGGTAAATTACTAGAACAAAGAGAAGAATATGAAGAAGATGTAAGAACATATAATAAAAATATTTCTAATTTAATTGTGAGAATCGATGAGGAAACAGTTGAAGATATAATTGATTCTCAATTATTAGAAGATCTAGATATTAAACCTATTTCAAATACTGAATCTTCTTTACAAGATTACATAATTAAACAAAAAGTATGGGAAAATATCATTGGGCAAATACGCGAAGAAATTATTGATTTGAGAGATATATTTATATCCTGCAATAGTTTATCGGAAAAAACAGCTACTGATTTAGCCAAAAAAATATATATACTTATTAAGCAAGGCAATAAACCAAAAGCAATTCAGTTAGTAAAAAGTACATTTAAAGATGAAGAAGAATGGATGTATCTTTATATGGATGACTTTACTGAAATGATCCGTGAACTATAAAAAATCAATATGTTAAAATTAAGGTATGAATACTTCATGGCAATCTTCTAGTAAATGGTATAACCGTTTAGTAGGAGATCAAGGACATTATTATCATGAACATATTATTCTCCCAAACGTTTTAAAACTTTTAAACTTAAATTTAAATAGTAAAATTTTAGATATTGGCTGCGGACAGGGAATTTTAGCTAAAAAGATTAATCCTCAAATTTCATATGTAGGTATTGATTTAGCGAAAAGCTTAATAGAAGTAGCACAAAAATCTAATAAAAATCCTAATCATAAGTTCCTGAAATTGGACGCTACTAAACCATTAAATGGTTTTAATTCGGAGTTTACTCACGCAGTGGCTATTTTATCTTTGCAAAATATGGAAAATTTAGATAGTGTAATAAAAAATGTAGCAAATGTCTTAAAAGAAGATGGTAAATTTATCTTAGTTTTAAATCATCCGGCTTTTAGAATTCCTAGACAATCAGGGTGGGGAATAGCAGAAAACAAAATTCAATATAGATATGTTAATAATTATATGTCTGATTTAAAAATTCCTATTCAAATGCATCCTGGCGAAAAATCTAGTGAAATCACTTGGTCCTTTCATCATCCCATTTCATATTACTTTAAATTGTTAAAACAATATGGATTTTTAGTAGAAGATTTACAAGAATGGGTTTCTGATAAAAAAAGTGAGGAAGGAAAAGTTTCTAAAATGGAAAATCACGCTAGAGCAGAAATACCATTATTTATGACTTTAGTAGCAATTAAAAAATAGATCATTCCTCTTAGTGATCTCTTCTAATAGGATAATATCCTTTATCATTTAACGCAAATCCAGTATCTCTAACTGATATTTGTGCTTTCTGCTTATTAAGACTTTCTTGAAATTGATCTATCGCCGCTATCAAAGTATCTACCTTAGCACTTTGATCATTTTCATCTATACCTCTACGACTAGTAAAATTAACTATTAATCTTTTATCAACTACACCTATTTGATATTTACCTTCATCCCAAGTACTTTTTTTCCCTAATTTAGAATCATCAGTCATATGTTTTTTAGCAGATGAAATTTGATCTTCTGTCAGCTTAGCATTTAAAACAATCACAGATCCCCGTCTAGCATATTCTCCTCTAGCTGTTCTTCCTTTTTGAGTCAACGCTTTAACTGCTTCTTCTGTTAAGATTATTTCTGGTAATTGTTCTGGCATAAAATATTTACTTTTTAGTTATAGTATAATTTATATAGTGAAATCAAGCAGAAGTTTAGCCTCTGTAAATGTTTTTTCATGCCTTATTCTTTTAACTTTTTTAGTTTTAGCTAATTTTTTCTTAATCTTTGACATTTAATGCTTGTTCTAAACATATAGGATTAAAATTACTATTGTCAATGGAAGTTAGAGATTTTTTGGATACAATTATAGTTAATTATAAAGTACTTCAAGAGCGTCTTTTTACTAAATAAAATAGTTTCAGCAGATATATTAAACTAGTTTATTTAAGAATTTTAAACTTTTCAGGAATTTGTGAATAGTTAGCAGATATGGCAAGGAATTTCATAACCCCACTTCTAATTACTTCTGGTCCTAGCGTTCCAAATTCAGAAAAGCGAGTGGGTCTGTTTCTTCTACTACCTAAAAATGTAAAAATAGACGATGTTAAATGCATTAGAAACTCTGGAAGTAGCACGCTTTCTGGCGTCACTGGATGATGTTGTAAAATGTTAGCAACATTACTTAACACTACTAAAGATTGTGCTAATGCTTCTATTAAAACAAAGGCTTTCACATTTTCAGCAGTTGGATGTAATAGATGTTGAATGGATGCCTGAGCTATTCCTTCAACTAATGCACTATTTATTTCATTTTTCCATCCTTCAACTGATCTTAAATTATTATATTTAGCTTGTACCTTTTTTTGCATCTCCTGAAAATCGATAGGTATTAAAGCAAGACCCCATGTGGAAGTTTGAAGGGCAGAATATTCTCCTGTTAATAAATCATAAAGCAGTCGTTGTGCATCAGGCGGTAATAATTCAGGACGGAGTTCTTCTTTAGCTACAGATGCTCCTGTTGCAACTCCACCTGTTCCTCTCCCTCCTATACTACCCATATTAAATTTAATATCCTCTTTTGCTTCTCTATTTTCTAAAGTTACTTCTTTTAGACCACTAAGTAGACATAATCTATGGAGCGCTTCAACATCAATAGTAATTTTATCATGCATAGTTTCTCCATCAGCTAATTGAAAATTAGGAATATTAGCTTTAAGAGCCATTAAATTAAACTTCATCGCTGGACTACCTACAAATCTTATAACATCATTTAGTTGAGACAGAGTGATAGTGGAAAAATTAGGTTCTGGTTCTGGGTTATTTATTATTCTATTTATTTCTTCATTTAACATTCATGCATTATAGTAAGTTTAGGGAAAAATGCAATAGATTGTTAATATATCAACAAAAGCTATTGTGTAGAATTTTTTGATATAATCATTTTATGGAGCAGAAGAATCTCTCAGCAGAAGTTTTAACTGTAAATAATTATTTACCTTATTTACCACACTATGGATACAGAGATCCACAATCCTTAAAACTAACCACGATTTAGCTTTCGATTAGTATTAGAAAATTAGAGTTAAAGAATTTCTTGATTATCCTATAATCATTAAGTATAATATGTGAATTATGCCAGAAAGAGTATCTGTCCAAACACTTGAAGTTTTGTATCCTTTTATATCCCGTAATCCAGTCCAAATACCACACCAATACGCTTTTACACATAGACTTATTTCAGATTATGAACACCAATATCCCAAGTTGGGTTGGCGGGACAGTGGTCAGGCTGTCAAGTACACATATAGCCTAAACATGACACCAGAAGATTATAGAGGTAAAAAAGTGCTTGATGCAGGATCTGGTTTGGGAAGATTTAAGCGTGCATTAAAATCAATGGGAGTTGAGGCAGATGTTACGAATTTCGATGATGGAGAAACGTATGGAAGAGGGGAAGATTATGTAGTAGATGTTCAAGGAAAAGTAGAACATATGCCATTTGCAGATAATACATTCGATGTTTCGGTTGTCAGTTGGGTTTTCCCAAATCAGTTCTTAGATGAAACTGTAGATACAAATTTTATGGCAGAACAACTTCGTGAACTAGTTCGGGTTACTAAAAAAGGGGGAGGTATTATTCGCTATACTCCAGTCAGAATGTTTCAAGTATTGCAAGGACCAGAACAACAAGCCGTGTATGACGAAGCAACAATCAAAGCTTTTGCAGAATTAGAAAAACTTCACAGAGAAAACCCTGGTATGAAAACTCGAATTACTCGTTTAATTGATGATCAAGATAACGGTCAAGATCAATTTGAAGATATACTTGAAATAACTCTCTAATAAAAATTAGCTCATTAAAGCGACCTAATCGTAATCTGTGGATATATCTGAAAAAAGTTGGAACCAACTTGAAGATTACATTTGGAAGTGGTCTCCGATATTACAAAATAGACAGGAAATAGATTTGGAATCGTATCACAGGTAGGTATTAGAGCCTATTAAAAATTTTCTGCAGTTGTTTTTTAAATATATTAGTGAATAATACCTATTCTTCTTTCTGCTTTTTCAACAGCAACAATAATTTCTTTAAAGTTATCAGGATGATCACCTGCAGAAAGGATAGTCGGTGCATCTTCTCTAAAAATATTTTCAATATATTCGTGTGCTTGTCTTGTACCAGTAAATCTGCTTATTTCAAGTATATCCCTTCCATTTTGAACAATTGTTTGTACATCGTCTGATTGCACTGAAGTATTGGAATACCTACCAATAAGTCTAGCGATCCTCCACATAATGGTTATGTTAAATAGATTGCTTGATGAATATACATAAGGTTCTAATAACGCATCTGGGATTCCTATTTGCCTCGCTTTAGAAATAATATTATGCAGTTCTCTGCCGTAGTCTGTATCTAGAAACTCGGAAGAACTTATATGCTCTAAAGACTCATGACGAAGAGATGTACTTTCTCCAAAAATTTTTTTAGATTTAAACCTATTATACATATCTGCTGTATCCCATACGGACATTCCATTTTCAAGTAGATTTCCCTCTCTAGTCATAGTTTTGTAGTAATAGCGATAAAGTCCCCTAATATGATCTCTACCACTCTGTCCCCTGTGGTAATCATGTATTAAACCTCTAGAGGCATGGGATAATTCATGCGATGCTGTCATTGCAGTTTCTAAAGGATCATCTGCATCAACTTCGACTACTATTAAACCGTTCCAAAGCACATACCCACTAGTTTTTGTCCCTGTCTCATCAAATTCAGTAGTATTTACATAAATAGGCTTTAGTTTATCTATCCCTGTTGTTAGTAAACCTAATCTATTTAACTTTTCAGTTAAAAAATTTCTTGTTACAATTTCTACTAGTTTTAGTTGCGATTGTAATAATGTGTCTTGATTAAAATCAAAAATAGATAATGTAGAAAACTTTTCTTGGTAACTATTTGTTCTATCACGTTGGTCATGTCGGGTTTGTCGATGTAATCTTCTTCCACTCTCTGCCTGTCTTGCATAGAATGGCATAGTACTTTCAGTTGTATAAGACTCTGTTGTGGACATAGTGTCCTATAATATACAGGCCGTGTTGTAATTTGTCAAATAAGATGTAATAATTTGCTGTTCAAAAATATATCTGTGGACGATGAGGGACTTGAACCCCCGACATCTTCAGTGTAAATGAAGCGCTCTACCAACTGAGCTAATCGTCCAAAAGATGCTATAATTGTATAAGATTTTCGGTTTGCACGCAAACCTAAGTGATTTTATGAATAAATTTATTTTTTCTAAAAGAAATTTTAATTTAAAAACTAAAGAATTAAGTTTCACTTATAAACTCCAAACTAAAAATCAAACTTACGATTTTACAGAAAAATTAACTTTACCAGAGAATTTTGAAATTTTAAATAAAGATGACCAAATTCTGGACCAACTTTTAAAAAATCTCCATTTAATTTTAGGTATAAGTTATTGGAAATTAACTGCTACTTCAGATTTAGATTTAGGAGATATTAAATTAACTAAAGAAGAGGCTGATTTCTGGAATACTGTTTGGACTAAAGGTATGGGTGAATTTTTTTATGTAAATAAAATTGACTTTAAAAATTTAATTAACTTTCCCTATGAAGCTCAAACTTCAACCGTAACCTCTAAACTACAACCTATAACTCAGACTTCGAAAAGTCTCTTATTTTTCTCGGGTGGTAAGGATAGTATAGTTTCAGCGGAAATATTAAAAGATAAAAAAAATGACTTCACTTGTTTCTCTGTAAATCCAGTTTCATTTGTTTCTAATATACAAAAATTAACTAATACAAACTTTTTAATTGTAAAACGTCAAATCGATCCTATGCTCTTGGCTTTAAACTCTAAGCAATTATTTTATAACGGGCATATTCCATTTAATGCTATCTTAGCTTTTATTTCACTTTTAGTTTCTTATCTTTATGGCTTTAACTTTTTAATTACGTCTAATGAAGAAAGCAGTAATTATCCAAATGTAGAGTATATTGGTGAAAAAATTAATCACCAATGGAGTAAATCTTTTGAATTTGAAAAAATGTTTCATGACTATGTTAAAAAACTATTACCAAACATAAATTATTTTTCACTACTTAGAAATTTTAGCGAGTATGAAATATCAGAAAAATTAACACAATATTCTAAATACCTCCCATATTTTTCTAGCTGTAATCGCAATTTTTTAATCAAACCTACTACTCAATATTTAAAACCTAATCAACTCTGGTGTGGAAATTGTCCTAAATGTCTTTTCACTTTTATCATGCTCTCCGCTTTTTTACCTAGAATAAAAGTTTTAGAAATTTTAGGTGAGGATTTATTAAATAAATATGAATTATTACAGATCTTCTGTGAACTTTTAGGAATTGATATAAAACCTTTCGAATGTGTAGGAACACCAGATGAAGTCAAATTAGCTTTAAATAAAATTTATGAAAAAAAAGAATTTAATAATTCTATTTTAATGACCTATTTTATAGGTGAAATTTTACCAACCGTAAATGAGGGAGAATTAGAAAAAAATGTTATTAATAAAAAAGTAGAAAATTTAATACCAGAAGAAATTTATGAAAATAAATGATTTAAAAAATAAAAAAATTTTAATCTTAGGCTATGGAGTAGAAGGAAAAGAAACAGAAAAATTTCTAAAAAAACACTTAGGAGAAAATTCCGTTATAGAAGTGGCAGACCAAAAATTAGATCCTACTTATTTAGAAAAACAAAATAATTTTGATATAGTCATTAAATCTCCGGGTATCCATAAATCAAAAGTGAAAATCCCTTATACTACAGCTACTAATATTTTTTTGGAAAATGCCAAAGGAATTATTATTGGAGTAACTGGAACTAAAGGAAAAAGTACTACTACTAAATTAATTTATGAAATTTTAAAAAACGCATTTGGTAATCGCGTGCATTTACTCGGTAACATTACACATAAATTAACCTCTTTAGGTAATCCACTTTTATCAGAATTAGAACTAGAAAAAAAAGATCAAATTTATGTCTGTGAACTTTCCAGTTTTCAACTAGATGATATTAAAAAAAGTCCGCATATTTCAGTTTTTACTTCTTTTTTTCCAGAGCATATGGATTTTCATGAAAATCTAGAAAATTATTTCAACGCTAAAGCAAATATTACCAAATTTCAAGATGAAAAAGATTATTTTATTTATAATCCCAAGTTTAAAGAACTACAAAATTTAGCCAAACAAACAAAAGCTAAATCTGTACCACTAGATAAAAATTATGAAATAAAGAAAACAAATTTATCAGGTGAACATAATTTAGATAATATAAAATTAGCTATTACAGTAGCTAAAATCTTAAATGTTAACGACGAAATAATTAAAAAAACTATAGCAGATTTTAGACCTTTACCACATCGACTAGAAAAAGTAGGGGAGTATAGAGGAATAATTTTTTACGATGACGCCATCTCTACTACACCTCAATCAACCATCGCTGCTATTAAAGCATTAAAAAATATTGAAACTATTTTTTTAGGCGGACAGGATCGAGGATATGATTTTAAAAATTTGGCTAAAACAATTATAGAATATAAAATCCCAAATTTAGTTTTTTTTCCAGAAAGTGGAGAAAAAATTTTAGAAGCAATTAACGTCTTTGCGAGGAGTGAAAATACGAAGCAATCTTACTCTTATAGACCAAATATCTTATCAACTAAATCTATGCAAACGGCAGTAAAATTTGCTTATGAAAATACTAAACCAGGTAAAATTGTTCTACTTTCAAATGCATCACCTAGTTATAGTATTTGGAAAAATTTTGAAGAAAAAGCTAAAGACTTTAGAGAAGAACTCAAAAAACAGATTACTTAATCTAAAAATTTGTACTTAAACTCCACTTACTAATTTCTTACCAAATTTTGAATGTCTTTTTTACTATTTAATTCAAAATAAATCGTATGGGTGAAGGAAATGGGAGAGGTTTTGCAGGAATGCCGCCTGAAAAACAGCGTTTAATTGCAAGTATGGGAGGACGAAGAGCACATGAATTAGGTGTTGCACATACATTTACTACTGACGAAGCAAGAAAAGCAGGACGTAAAGGGGGTAAAACTTCTAGAAGGAAATCGATAACTACGCAGAATATTTCTTTAGAACTAAATAATTCATTAACAGAACCTTAATAATTTACGCCGCTGGACTAGAAGAAAAACTTATGCTAAAAATACTTCATGTTAAAAGTAGTTGAAATAAACCCACCACATGAAACAAAAATCCATGATAAAATCCCTCTTTATTTAAAATATCCAGACATGCCTGAGCTGCAAATTATTGATCCTCCAACTGCTGAACATTTTAGAGAAAAATATTTAGAAGATATAATCAATGCTAAAAAAATCAATGAAATAGAAGGATTTGAAAACTATATTCCTTATAAATGGGAGAAATTAAAACAATATTTCCCAAAGAAAGAATATTTTGAGAAAGAAAATCATGCAGATGGAATTCATGGTATAGCGCATGCCATTAGAGTAGAGTTAAATGTTTTACCACTGGCGTTTTCTGAAGGATTAAATGAAGAAGAAACTAAGCTAGTTCTAGCTGCTGCCAGTTTACATGATAGATCACGTATTTACGATACAGTAGATGAGGGGCATGGAGCTAGAGCCGCTAAATGGATAAATGATAATAGAAACTTTTTAATTAATGAAGGGTATAATTTTAGTGAAGAAGAATTTGAAACCATAGAAACTTTAGTTACATATCATGAAGTAAATTATTCTAAAATACCTGAGGATGTAAAAAATAGATATGATCAGTATGGAAAAAATAAGATTCCTCTTTTATCTGTATTAATGGATGCCGATAAACTCGAAAGATTTCGCTCACCTAATGAAGAATGGTGGCCAAAACCAGAATATTTTCAATTAAAAAGTACCTCTAAACTTTATGAGTCTCAAACGGCTAAAGCATTATGTCTATATTCTCAGTATTTTCAATTTTCACCACAGTACATGATTAGGAGAATTTTTAGACACGAAGAACCGATAATTTCGTCTATCCACAGAAAAGCTAAAGACTTAGGATATATTAATTTCCATGGGGGAAGCACCTAATTCAGAGACTATTTTCGCAGCCATTTGAGTTCCTTTTAACATAGCTTGTTCAATATTATTACTCATTTTATATTTGTTCAAAAATGCAGAAATATATGCATCTCCAGCACCTGATGTATCTATAACTTGTGACTTTATAATTTTCTGCTGATAGATTTTATTTTTATAAAAAACTAAACTTCCATTTTTACCAAGTAAAATTAAAACTAATTTATTATTTTTATTTGCAAAATTTCTTAAAAATTTTATTTCTTTTTTGTTATTAATTTCCAAACTTTTAATGATAATATCTAATCCTAGACCATATTTTTCGATGGCATCCAATGCTAAACTATATTCATAAATTCCTGAAAAATCTCCTGATTTTAGAGTTTGAGGTAATTTTAAACTGCAAAAATCGCTAAATATTTTTTCTGTAGATTTAAATAAAATAGAATGAGCAATTTCTGACGTTTTTAAAAATTCTTTTTCTGATAAACGAAGTTTTCTTTTTTCAATTATTTCTACATTTAAATTAAAGTATTCTGGATTATTATCACTTAATAAAACATTTATAGTACTAGTTTTTTTAGTATTTTCAACTTTTATAAATTCAATATTTATATTCAATTTTTTACAATTTAATAAAAATGTTGCACCAAATTTATCTTTTCCAATAGATGAAATAATATTTGATTTAGCGTCTAATAAAGTAGAGTAGTAAGCAGTATTAAAAGCGCAACCCCCTAAAAAATATTTCTCTTCATTTATATAATGATCTATACATAAATCCCCAATAGCTGTAAAAATGATATTTTTATTTGACATTTTATAGTAGATTGTAGCAAATTTTATTGAAACGATTTTATAAAAATCTTATAATATAATTATGTCAGAATATTTAACACAAAATTTAATAGTAGGAGAAAATATTTTTACTCCAGAAATGATTTACGGACAGGAAATTCCTATAAAATTAGGAAATACCATAGCATACATTTCTGATATAAATGATAGAGTAAGATTACGTACAGAAGATAATAATTTCTCCTGTCAAGCAAGCATTGAAGATATTTATGGGGAACATTTCTTAACTTTTGAACTACATAACAATATTCCTTCCGAACGAGAACGTAGGGGCTTTCCTTCTGAAGAAGATTTCGTTAAGTTTGCGGCAGATATTATTTTGAAAAGAGAACGAATAAGTGGATTGTATGATTTTTGGGTTCAAACAGGTATAGATTATAATGAATATATGAAATTAAAAAATCAAGGTTTACCTCCAAAAAATGCTGCTTTAAATACACCATTTGGTAAAAATATAGCACAACTACTTAACTTTTCAGAAGTAAAAGAAATTGAAGAGGGAAAAGATGGACATGGAACAATTCCCTTTGTAATAGCTATTTTTACTCAATCTACGTCTGAATAATTATTCTTTTATTGCGTACTCCAATGCTTTTCTGGCAAGAAGACGAGTAGTATCAATAAAAGGTAATGGAGAATTCTCTTTTGTAATAATTATTGGTAACTCTGTGCATCCCAGTATTACACTATCACATCCTCTCTCTTTCAATTTTTGTATAACTCCTAGTACTTTTTTTGTAGTTTCAATTGTAGGATTACCAGGGATAACATTCTCCCATAAAACTGTATTAACAATTGCTTGTTCTTTTTTTGTAGGTACTACTGGATTAATGGAAACTTTTTTTAGAGGATTTATATATAAATTCCCACTCATTGTTTCTTCTATACCTAATACACCTACTTTTTTAAAACCCATCTTTTGGCATTCATTAACTGTTACATTTACAATACTTAAAATTGGTAAAGGAGACATCATTTGCGTTTGTTTGATAGCATAATGAGCTGCATTTGAGGGAATGATAATAAAATCTGCACCAATTAAAGCTAGTTTTTTAATTGAATTATTTAAAACTATTGCGACACCCTTATAATCTTTTATCTTTTCCTTTTGAGTAATTTTATCGTGAGAAAAAGTATGTAAAGAAATTTCAGGATGAATGTTTTCTCCTAATATTTTTCCTGCTTGAGAAACTATCTCTTTATAACAGAGAGCTGCTCCTTCTGCAGTTACTGCTGCAATACCAATATGTTTCATACGAGAGAGTATAGTATATTTTACTATATATTAGCTAATTTAGAGGGGATAATAAGATTATAGGCTTCAATTATTGATTACTATATTCTACTTTTTTACCATCATTCATACCAGCAATTGCTTCATCTATTGCTGTCTGGTTAGTTTTTTCCAAAGCAGCAGGAGCAGGGAAACCAAATGAACCTTCTGCGTGTTTCTTTATAGCACCTCTATGAGCGCGTAAGAAAAGAGCAAATTTATCACTTGCTTGTTTTGCTAATTCGATAGCTAGTTCTCGTTGATGATGATCTAATGTAGATTCAGCAATTAATTCAGGAAGAGTTTTAAACTTTCCCTCTCTTACTTGTTCTATTAGGGAATCGGCATCTCTATCATAGGCTTTTTGATTTTCATCTCTTAAGAGTCTATCTTTAAATGCTTCATTTCCTCCTAGGAAATATCCTGCTAAATATGACCAAGCTGAAAATGCACCTGTTCCATGTCCTATATACTGTCCGTTACCTCCTAGATAAGGATCTAGTTGATAAAATTGTCCTGGAGTACGTACTCTATTTAAATAAACTACTGCTTCTACTACTGCATCTAAATCTTGTACCACCTCACTAAGTCTATCAAGTGATAAAATAGCGTAGTCACCTTCAACAATTTCTTTAAAAGTCTTATCAATACCACTTTGGGTTCTATAAAGAAGAATTTCTTGATCACGAGCTGCACTAGGTTCTAGAAAAGTTCTCGGTTCATCTACAGGATGATATAAAGATATATCTGACCAAGAAAGATTAGGATGTCTATTTTCTTTATCTGCTAGTAACTTTGTTCTTTTAAGAAGTAGAGAAGCATCTCTTCTAGAAATATATTCAGAATTTGTATTAAATGCACTATCATGTGCAATATCTAATGATCTAATCATCCAAACTAAATCTAAAATTGCAGCTCTTCTTTCTGTTACTCGATCATCTCTTAAAAGATTCTGGAATACTCCCTCTGGTATTTGTTTCAGCATTTCTTCTGCCTTATCAAACAACTGACTGGCTGACATCTCACCATCCCTAACCATTTTATTATGTTTACCTAATTCATTTACTACATACTCACTAACTAACCCTAAAGGTCTAATTTGTTCAATAACATTATCTGTATTTTCTATATGATTATTATTTAACAGTGTAACTGGATTAGATTCTGATGCAGGAATATTTGGTTGTTTTAGTTTTAATAAACTTTCTCTATTAATGCTCATAATATTAAAATTAGCGAAGATACCAATTTACTTTAAATATATAATAGAGAAATTTATTTTGTCAAGAGTCACGACAACAATTATTTGATTTACAATCCAGTATTTTCCCCAGGATAAAATCTATCAAAGTAAGATTTGTCATGACCTGTACGTTCTTTTCCTAAAATATTATCTTCATCAGAAATCCATCCCGAACGTAACCACCTTCTTATATTACTAACCCTACGTAAACATTCTGGACAACCACACCCTCTACCATCCTGAAGATTATGCATTTGACTCTCTATAAGTGTTCTATTTGCCTGAGATTGTAGATCCCCTTGTACAAGAGGAGTTAATTTTTGTTCTGACATAGTTCAAATTATTATTTATTAATCAATTTATGCTGTAAGTGGTAATGCTGTAACTTTATATGAACCAATTTTTTGTTTATATAAATCAGTTTCTACAATATGTCTTCCTAAAATATGGGGATATTCATATGCAGGATCTTCTTGATCATGTGTATAGCTGTAAACTTCAATTTGTCCATTTGTTATAACTAAGAGAGATACATGTTTACTATGTGTACCATCTAAAATATTTGATAAATAAATTCCATCAGAAAGGTAAGAGAAATCTTCAATAATTCTCTCATTTTCAGAAAAACCTAAAGCTTGTTCTACTGTTCTCATAATTCTTCCTGAATATTTTCCTACTTGATAACCTAATAATTTAAATGCCCTTCTATATATCTCACTACAATCAAAAATACCTCTTATATAGGGGACATCTAACCCATATAAAAAATCTAATAACTCTTGTGGTGTTTCTAATTTTTCAGTTATTTTTTCTGATGATAAGTTATCAATAGGATAAAGACTAACATCTTTAGTCTTTTCATTTCTTTGGAGTATGTAATATTGTCCTGAATCTTCATAGACAGTATCACCAGGAAGTAATGTCCTTTTTTCTCTATTAATATCAGTATAGAAAATAGGTTCACCACCCTTATAGTAAACTACCTTTGCATTTTGAATTATTTTTTGTTCATCGATACTAGCAACTTGATCAATATTAATCCATCCATATCCATCTCCACTAGTGGCTAATGCATAGTCTCCATAAGTAGCGAGAAGTACTACTTTATCACCACGTCCAAAACTGGTAACTTGCATTAAATTTACTTCATCTGAGTCAAATTCAGCTGAATTATTACTTGCCGCTATTGAAGTGGGCAACAGATTACCATATGTGATAGAATCTATTACTTCTACTTGTGGTCTTTCATTTGTGTTAAAAATTTTTAGTCTATCATTACTTTCTATTCCACGTCTTCTTTGACCTAAAGTTGTACGTAAATTCATTTTTAAATCTTCGATTAAAGGAAATATATCTATCTGACTATCTATACTCTCCTTTTGAAAAAATGGAATATATACATGCTCAGGAAATAACCGAGAAGTACCATCTATCATACGAGATATCATTGATATTACTTCTTGTTCTCCTAATGTAGATATAGATTCTGAAAGATGATTATATGGCGGAAGTTTTTTCAGCTTTTCAGCAAAACTAAGATTAGATACATCAGGAATTTCATCTCTTTCGCTTGAAAAAGCTTTATAAGCTTCCTCATCTCCTCTTAACAAAGCAGAAGCTTGAGAAGAAGTGAGATGAACTGAATCTCGATAAATTTCTGGATCTGCTGCACCTATAAGTTCATTAAGTATTGGGTGGAGTTCATTCAAGGATGTAGGTTGTGTTAAACCTGCACGAACTCTTTTAGCTAAATCATTGTAGATATTTAAAGTTAAATTTTCATTCATATTAATTGAATTAGTATTGTAACCAATCAATTAAAAAAGTACAAGAAAATTTTTGACAACTTAGTATTTTTATGTATAATCTAATTTATGTGGCAGCAAGCAAAAAATACATATCATCTTTTTCAAGGAATTACTGCTAATATTTATTATGGAAAACCTGGTAGGAAATTAATTGTTATCGGTGTCACGGGAACTGATGGGAAAACCACTACAGTAAATCTTATTTATCATATTTTAAGAAATGCAGGGAAAAATGTATCAATTGTCTCAACTACAGGGGCCAATATACACGGAAAACAATCAAATTTAGCATTTCATGTTACTAATCCCGCTTCCTGGCCTTTACAGAAATTTTTAAATCAAGCAGCAAAAACTAACTTTAAAGAGAATTATATTGTTTTAGAAGTAAGTTCTCATGGTATTGACCAACATAGAGTATTTGGAATACCTTTTACTATTGGCGTTGTAACTAATATAACTCCAGAACATTTGGATTATCATAAAACTTATAATGAATACGTTAGAACTAAAACTAAGCTTCTTAACAGAGCTAAAATAGCAGTAATAAATAAGGATGATAGTTCTTATTCAAAAATATTAAGGTATCTAAAAAATAAAAATGTAGTTACTTATGGCATGGGTAAAAATGTTGATGTAAATGAAAAAATTTTCTCTTATAAATCACCTCTTATTGGAGATTTTAATAGATATAATGTTTTAGCTGCTATTAGTGCTTGTAAAAGTTTAGGACTAACAAATAAAGAGATAGCAAAAGGCATTGAAACTTTTAAAACTCCTCTAGGTAGAATGAATAAAATACCCAATAAGCTTGGAATTAATATTATTGTCGACTATGCCCATACTGCTAATGGTATTAAACAAGCGCTAACAGCACTCAAAAAACAAAGTAAGAAAAAACTTATTGCAATTGTGGGTGGAGAAGGGTATAGAGATGAAAAGAAAAGACCTATTATTGGAGAGGTTGCTACAAAGTTAGCTAATTATGTCATTATTAGTGCTGTGGATCCTAGAGGACTTCAAGAGGAAATTAATAAAGAAATCTTAGCAGGTGTTAAAAAGGCAGGCGGTAAATTAGATAAAAATATTTTTGTAATAAATGATCGAAAAGAAGCTATTGATTTTGCAATTAATAAACTGGCTAGAAAAGGAGATACCGTTAGTATGTTTGGTAAAGGGCATGAGAGATCTATGAATATAGATGGAAAACATGAGATTCCTTGGTCAGAATACGAAGCTGTAGCAAGTGCTCTTAAAAAACATATATAATCTTCATTTTGAGGAATTAGTATTAAATTATGAATAAGGTATCTTTAATTGGAATTCCTTTAGATTTGGGGGCAGAAAATTTGGGTGTAGATATTGGCCCTAATGCATTTCGTTATCAACATATTAAAGAGAAACTAGAAGAAAGTGGTATATTTATAAATGATCTAGGTAATATTCTTTGTAATCCCCGTACTTCTTTAAGAATAGGTGAACCTAAATTGAAGTATCTTCAAGAAATAGTTCGTGTATCAGAAAAATCTGCGAATAAAATTTTTAATATCATTAAAAAAAATGGGAGAGTTATTGCTCTGGGAGGAGATCACTCAATAAGCTTAGGTTTAGTCTCGGGCGCTTCGGCAGCATTAAATGGTGATTTAGGATTAATATATCTTGATGCTCATGGAGATATGAATACTGATAAAACAACTTCTACTGGAAATATTCATGGTATGCATTTAGCATCATTAATGGGTTTTGGAGATAAGAGACTTACAAATGTTTATGATACTTCAACTAAAATTAAAAAAGAAAATTTACTTCATATAGGAAGTAATGATCTAGATGAAGGTGAAATTACATTTATAAAAAAAGAAGAATTACAATGTTATAGTATATTTGATATTCTATCTCATGGACTAGCTCCTTTATTTAAATTAATTGATAAACTTCAATCCTCCGTTAAAAATTTATGGATAAGTTTAGATCTAGATGTGATTGACAGCATTTATGCCCCAGGTGCTGGCATGCCTAATAAAGCAGGATTAAGTTATAGAGAAATAACTACTATTGCTCAGTATATTGGAAATCATTGTAATATTATTGGATTGGATATCGTAGAGTATAATCCTTTACAAGATATCGAAGGAAAAACTGCTGAATTAGGAATTGAACTTATTGCTAAATTATTAGGACATAACTATAGTTGGTATACTAATTACATGAAAGAAAACAAAATTAAATAAGCTTATGAGTAATTCTCTCTATGAGCTAGCAAATGAGTATATAAATTTTAGGATTGGATTTAAAAAAATTAATGTTCCATATGCCATATCCTCTTATGCAATTAAAAAATATGGCATTGGAAGTAATATACAAGCAGCTACTACAGGCAAATTTGAAAATTATTCAGGTAAAGGAACTCCTAATCAAATCAGAAAAGCATTAATTAATGCAGCAAAAAAAGAAAACTTCAATTTGGATAAAGCTACGTCAAAAGATATTTATAAATTTATGGAATCGCATGGAATAGGTATAGATTGTTCTGGTTTTGTTTATAACATTTTAAATACATATTTAATTAAAAAAGAAAATAAAAGTTTAGATAATATAATTCTTCGCTATAAAGGAGTATTAGGATATTTTGAAAGATTTTTACTTGTAAAAAATCGTGTGAGAAGAAGCAGTGCGAATACCTTAACAAATGATTTAAATACAATAAAAATAAATAAAGTAAAAGATATAGAATTAGCCGATATAATCAGACTTACTCATTCTGATTGGAAGGGGAAACATATTGCAATTATTGTTGATGTAAATAAAAAATATATTACCTATGCTATGAGCAGTGAGTATACTAAAATTAAAGGAGCTCATTTTGGGCGAATTAAAATAATAGATCCAGATAAAAGCCTTGAAAAACAACAATGGGAAGAGTTAACAAAGAAGGGTAAAAATTATGGAAGAGATGAATTTAATCCCAAAAGAGGAGATGCTGTTAAAAGATTAAGAATATTTAGTAAATAAAATTATCCAGATATTTATTCTAAAATAAAAAAAATGAAAGTTAAAATAATAGAGCTTCAGAATCTAGCTCATAAAATACTCCATAAATATAATTATTCTACTCAAGAAATAGAAATAATTTTAGAAATACTTATGTATGCTCAACTACGAGGTAATAATCAAGGTTTAATAAAATTGGTGGGTCAAACTTTCCTTAAAAATTTAGACTCTAAACCTTTAGAGGTATTAAAAGAAACAAAACTTTCTATTATCCTTAATGGTAATCAATCTCCAGCCATGATAGTTATGAAAAATGCTATGGATGGGGTTATAAAAAAAGCCTTAGAACATGGTTTTGGAATTGCTGGAACTAATAATACTAGTTCGTCTACTGGAGCAATTGGTTATTATGCTAATGAAATAGCTAAAAAAGGATTGATCGGTTTCGTGTTTGCTGGATCATCTGAAACTGTGGCTACTTATGGATCTTATGAACCAATATTCGGGACAAATCCTTTAGCAATAGGTATACCATCAGATAAAAACCCTATTGTATTGGATATGGCAACAGCCGCAATGGCTTATTTTGGAATTGTGGAAGCAAAAGTTGCTGGAAAATCTATTCCTACTAATATTGCTTATGATTCAGAGGGAAATATAACTACTGATCCTACAAAAGCATTAGAAGGAGCAATTATGACATTCGATAGAAGTTATAAAAGTGCAGGCTTAGCTATGATTATAGAAATATTAACTGGGCCATTAGTTGGTGCTACTTTTACTGGAATAGGTAAAGAAAATAATTGGGGAAATTTAATTTTTGCACTTGATCCGGATTTATTAGTAGATAAGGAAGAATTTAAACAAAATATTTCTTTGATGGTGAAAAAGATAAAAGGTAGTAAAAAATTACCAGAAACTAAAGAAATTTATGTTCCTGGAGAAAGAGGTAACAATTTAGCACAAAAAAGAATTTCCTTAGGAGAGATTGAAATTGAAGATAATTTATATAACCAATTAATGAAAATTATCAATTAAGATAATAAAGTTTAGTGACTTAAAATGGCTGTTCATTTGGATGATTTTCACTCCACAGTTTTCTAAACTCAGCCAGGGCGATTAAACGAGAATTATTTAAAATCCCTTGATTCAGCGCCTGTAAATCTGTACGTAATAAAGTCCCTAATTGTGAAAATAGTGTGTCATATTCTGGATGACGAGTGCTATCTCCTTGTAAAGCATAACGTGTAAGAAAGCTAGCATATGGATCGCGACTAGAGTCAGCTTCTGGGAGAGAAGTATCTATATTTCCTTCATTTGGTCTTATTCTTGGATTCTTTTGATAATAAAGATCTCTTTTTATCATTCCTTCTAGAATAGAAGGTAAAATATCATGAGGTTTAGGATACATTTGTAAGTTAGTCCTATGATTTGCAGATTCTGTAGCTAGGACATTCCATGCGTTAATAATCATTTTTCCTCTCATTGGATCATCTGATGTTCCGAAAGAGGGATTATGCTGATGAGGCGCAGTAATATTTAATATGTCTTCTGGAGAATAAGGAGTTATATTTTCTTTATCCAAATAACCACTTGCAATAATCCATTTAAGAATCTCAGGTTGTAATTTAATGTGATCGCCTTGAGCAAATCTAAAAGATTGCCTAAATAAACGGTGGGTTAATCCAAGAGTATCAACTTGTCGTTCCACTTTATTCTCAATAGCCATATTAATAAATATAGTAACACAAATTGGTTGCTTCGTATATAAAGTAGATTTATTACTTATCTTCAATATCTGCAGCTAATTCAAAAGCTTTTTTTGCCAATAAACGAGTTGTATCAATAAAGGGTAAGGGAGATTGTTCTTCGCTGGTAATGACAACAGGTATTTCTGTACATCCTGCAATAAATGCATCACAACCCATATCTTTTAGTTCTTGAATAAAATGTAGCATTTTACTTGTAGTTTCGGACGTAGGGCTACCTTCAATAATATCTTTAAAAATTAAATCGTTCAATTGTTTTTGTCTAGTAGGAGATAATGTTAGCGATTTTATACCAACTTTTTTTAACGCATCTTCGTATAACCCATCACTCATAGTAACATCTACTCCTAAAACACCTACCATATTGAACCCTCTTCTTTTACACTCTTCAACTGTAATATCAACGATATTCATTACAGGAATTGGAGAAAGTTCTTGGACTTTTTTTATTGCATAATGAGGAGAATTTGATGGTATAAGTGCGAAATCCACTCCAGATCTATCTAATAATTCTAAAGATTCTAGGAGTTTCTCTGCCACAACATCCCAATCTTTGGAATGGATAGCAGGATTAATCTCATTTAAAGGTAAGTTAGAGTAGGTAATTTGTGGATGGATTAGAGTGGTTTCACCAAAATACTTATAGCTTTCATTCATAATAGTCTCTATACATAAAAGCGCTCCGGGAATAGTTACCCCAGCAATACCAATATGTTTCATAGGCCTTCGAATCTCTCTTCTTTCTGCTTGACCTACTTGAATAACCTGAATTCCTTTATTTTCTAATTCAGAACTTCTTGGATTATTATCGGGTTGAGACATAAACCAATAAAGTATAACATAGGTAAAAATGTGTTTGCTCTACAGTTTTAACCGAACTTTATTAGAACAGTTTTTCTCCAATTTTAGCTTCTTTATTAGGAGTGACTAAAACTACATTACCATTTTTATCTTTAACACCTAAGGTTAGTACTTCAGAAATAAATGGACCAATTTGCTTAGGCGGAAAATTTACTACTCCTAAAACTTGCGTATAAATTAAGTCTTCTTTTTTATAATTAGCTACAATTTGTGCCGATGATTTTTTAATTCCTATTTCTTCTCCAAAATCTATTTCTAGTTTGTATGCAGGTTTTCTAGCTTCTGGAAAATCTTCCACTTTAATTATTTTTCCAACCTTAATATCTATTTTTTCAAAACCAGAAAAATCAATCATATTATCCATAGCAATTTATATAAGTGTTGACGGTTGTGTAAGGGAAAGTCGCGACAGAACCACAAGAATTAAATTAATATGCTTGCGCAAAATACCATCTGTATTTTGCATCTTTACCACAATAAATGCATTTACCGTTTTCTTCTTTTGTATCAAAAGATAAACAGCGAGTAGTAGCTTTTGTTTCTTCTTTAATTTTAGCTTCACAGTTAGCATCTTCACACCATAATGCTTTTATAAAACCACGTTTAGTCGCCATAATTTTTTTGAATTCATCATAGGAATCAATTGTATGGGTATTTTCATCTAAAAATTTCTTAGCATTTTTAAAAAGTTGATTTTGAACTTTTGAAAGTAAATGATCTACCTCCACTCCCGCTTTATCTAAAATAATTTCAAAACTATTTTTATCTTCAATACTAATTCTAGTTTTTACTGTTAATGATCTATTTTCTAACTCTTTTAAGCCAACGACAATTCTAACTGGTATGCCTTTTAATTCTGCTTCGTTATTTTTAAAACCAAATGTTTTCCAACTCTCATCCCAAATTTCTATACCACCTGGAAATTCTGAACTACTACTTTCTAAAATCTCTTTAATTTTTTTGGCATAATCCAGTATTTTTTCGTCTTCTTTGCCTAAGATTGGAATTATTACTATTTTAGTTGGTGCTATTTTAGGAGGAAGAATGAGCCCTTGATCATCTCCATGAGTTAAGAAAAGGCCACCTAAACTTCGAGTAGAAAAACCCCAAGAAGTTTGCCAAACAAAATCATTATTCCCTTCTTTATTTTGAAATGAAATATTAAAAGCTTTAGAAAAATTTTGTCCTAAATTATGAGATGTACACGCTTGAAGAGCTTTACCATCTGGCATAAGTGCTTCCACTGTAAAAGTAGTTTTAGCACCAGCAAATTTTTCTTTTTCACTTTTTCGACCTGTTATAACAGGCATTGCATAATAATTCTCATAAGTTGTTTGATACCACTCAAGTGCTTTAGTTTGCATTTCTATTGCTTCCTTTTCGGTAGCATGAGCTGTATGTCCCTCTTGCCATAGAAATTCTGTAGTTCTAAGAAATAAATATGTTCTTTTTTCCCATCTAACTACATTATTCCATTGATTAATAAGTAGAGGTAAATCTCGCCAGGACTGAATCCACTTAGAATAAGTATCGTACATAATAGTTTCTGAAGTAGGACGAACTACAACTGGCTCTTGAAGTTTCTCACCCCCACCAATAGTCACTACTGCTAATTCTGGTGAAAATCCTTCTACATGACTTTTCTCGCGATTTAAAAATCCCATTGGGATAAAAAGAGGGAAGTAAGCATTCTTTACTCCATAACTTTTAAACATCCTATCCAAAATATTCTGGACATTTTCCCAAATTGAATAACCATAAGGACGAATAATCATAGTTCCCTTAACAGGACCATAATCAGCTAGTTGAGCTTTTAAAACCACATCGTTATACCACTCAGAAATGTTTTCAGATTTTTTAGTAATTTCTTTTTTATCAAAACTCATAATTTTAGTATATAAAATTTATTTTATTAAAGATATCAAATCTTTAGGATCTTTCATATCAGGAAGTAAATTAAGTTCTTCACCAATTCCATATCTCTTTGACAATTCATAAGTGAGCCTTAGGGCAGAGTAGTCTTCTAAACCAATTCCTACAGAATCAAATAATGTTATCTCTTTATCATTTTCGCGTCCTTTTTGATTACCATTTATTATTTCAAACATTTCAGCACTTACCATTTTTTTAGCATCTTTCAGTTTTAAACGTTGAATTTCTCCTTCTATAAAAGATTGTTCAAAATATTCGACGACAATTCTGCTCCTATTTAGAATACTTAACTCAAGCTCTGTTTTTCCCACTGTATCTCCTCCAAGTGCATTAAGATGCATACCATTTTTAACCCAATCATTTTTAATTACATCTACATTGGCTTTACAAGCAGTACAAACTGTAATAATATCTGCATTTTCTATTGTTTCCTGTACATTTTTGCCACGAACAAGCTTAAGTCCACTATCTTTCATATTTTTTTCAAATTTATCCATTGCTTTAGCATCAATATCAAAGTATCTTACTTCTTTAATATCTCTAATTAATTGCATACCTTTAACTTGAAATTCACTTTGAGCACCTGTACCAATAACGGCTAAAACTTTAGCATTTTTTCGCGCCATTAAATTTGTAGCTAAAGCAGAATTAGCAGCAGTTCGAAGAGCAGTAAGTAAAGTCATCTCACTGAACATGAGTGGATAGCCTGTATCAATTCGTGACAACTGACCTGTGGCCACTATGGTCATTTTCCCACTTTCTGGATTTTTAGGATGACAATTTACATATTTAAATGTGTAATAAAGTTCATTATCACAAATAGGCATGAGCTCTAAAACTCCACCAGGAACATGCATAGCAGGGCGGGGCATTTTAGTAAATTTATCCCACCTACTATAATCTCTCTTTAATGCTTCCATTAAATCTTTCAGATAGTTTTCAAAACCATGTTTTTCTAAAATTTTATTTAATGATTCAATTGATATTATTTTCATATATTTTTAAACAAAAAACCCTTGTAAAAACACCAATAAAAATATTGATATTCTTACAAGGGCCCTTCGACATTGCTCCGGACGGTACCACCTTGCTTTTACTCATTCATCCTCTTCTTTTATCTTTAAACAAAGAGTGCTGTCTTTTACACTTTCGCCTGTGTAGCTGCTCATCGCAGTCAGCTCATGGGTGGGAAACCCAATCAACGCTTTATAAATTAAGTATACAAACTAAATTTAACTACGTCAATAATTAAAAAACTACTTTAGGAAAAAGAAATTTATTTCTTTCTTCTTACATTTTTCATATTGCAGCTTTGCAAAGGAAGCATTTAATATATCTATGATTAGAAAAGCGGTAGTAGTGGAAGACAATACACCTACTATTGATTCTACTACATCACTTAAAACTAAAAAAACTATTTTTCGATTTTATCAAGTAGTGTGGTATATATTGGGAACCATTGAATTATTACTAGCTTTTCGCTTTGCATTAAAATTATTAGCAGCTAATCCCTATAGTTATTTTACTAATTTCATTTATAGTCTTTCCTATCCTTTAGTTTTACCTTTCGAAGGCATATTAAGAACTCCTTATATTACTAATGGTTATATTTTTGAATGGTCTACTTTGATAGCTATGGCTGTTTATTTAGTTGTTGCTTATCTTATAGTAGAACTTTTACAACTTATCAAACCCGTTTCTCCAGAAGAAGTAGAAGAGGGTATAAATGAAGAATGAAAGTAGGTGAAGTATGGGAATATTAGTAACAATTGCTTTAATACTAGTAATATTTTGGTTATTAGGTTTTATTTTTCATATAGCTGGAGCTTTTATTCATATTTTATTAGTTTTAGCAGTAATAAGCTTTATAGCAGGGTTTTTTATAAAGAAATAATTCTTAAAGCATTAACAAATATACGAGTTGTGGTATTATTTGTTAACTATGTTTGATGATTTTAAAAAAGAAATAAACCCCTATTGGATACAACTTTTAATGGGCGGTGGTAGATTATCAGTTAAAAATTCTATCCTTCGAATGTCCTATGAATCTTCACGTAGCAATTACTATACTTTGTCTCAGATTGATGATTGTACTGTTTATGCGAGAAAAGATTTTCGTTGGAAATTACCTCTTAGAATGACAGTAAAAGCACGTTTTTCACTACCAGCATCTAATCTTCAAACTAAAAATGGATTTCTAAAAGGTACTGCTGGTTTTGGTTTTTGGAATAATACATTTTCAGTGGATGGACGCGTTCATACTTTACCTGAAGCTATTTGGTTTTTCTATTCAGCTCCTCCTTCTAATATGAAACTCCTTCCCGGAATTCCAGGATGGGGATGGAAAGCTCAAGTAGTACATACTGCCAGGATAGAAAGTTTTGCTAATGTTTTACCTATGGCTGCGGCTATTGGGTTAAATAGATTAACTGGTTACTCTAAACCTGGTGAGCATTTAATGCAACATTTAGCCGGCTCAGATGAAGTACTTATCAATGAAGATATAACTAAATGGCATGAATATAAATTAGAATGGTATAAAAATTATGCTAAATTTTGGGTAGATGGAAAATTAGTTTTGAGAAGCAAATATGCACCCTCACGACCTTTAGGCTTCGTAGCTTGGATTGATAATCTTTATGCTATAGCTACACCAATGGGAATCTATAAATTTGGAAAAGTTGATACAAGCTCTCAATGGATGGATCTGGATTCAATTAAGATTGAGAAATTATAAGGAAATTTCATTTGTGCGGATGAGAGGAGTTGAACCTCCACACTCTTGCGAGCACAGCCACCTCAAGGCTGCGTGTATACCATTTCACCACATCCGCGTGTGTACAATTATAACAAATCTTACTATTCAGCTGTTGAAGTAAATTTCAAATAACTTAGTGTCGGGGGAGGGACTTGAACCCTCACGCTTTTTAAAGCATAGCGTTCTGAACACTACGTGTCTACCAATTCCACCACCTCGACATGCTTTTAAATTATACACTCAAATAAGCATAATTCCTACTTCTTTATTCAAAATTCCTATCAAAATTTGACAAGTTTTTTAAAAAGTGACACTATAAATTGGATGCGGAAACTGCTCAGTTTTTTCACATTTTTTGCTATTACACCGCTAGTACTTTTAATAAGTATAGTGTTTTTTTCTTATCGAAGTTTCCAAAGTCAAAACGCATTTAACATAACTAATCTTTATCCATCTAAAACCATAGCTTTTTCAGCTATTCCTACGGATCCAAATTTAATAGATACTCAAATTAATACTAGTGATAGTAGAATAGAGCGGCTTTATCATTTTTTTAGTGTATACAATTCACCTTTAGCCAATTATGCACAGCAATTTGTAAGCGTAGCTGATCAATATGGTTTAGACTATAGACTTCTACCTGCTATAGCTGCTCAAGAATCAGGACTTTGTGCTACCGCACCTAAAGATTCATATAATTGTTGGGGATGGGGAATTTATACTCATAAAATGACTATTTTTTCTTCTTATGCGGATGCTATTAATTCTATTGGTAGACAAATGTCCCAAAATTATTATAGTAAAGGGCTAACTACACCTGAATCTATTGGTAAAGTTTATAACCCAGCTAGCCCAGAAGGATGGGCTAATCATATAAATTACTTCATAAATCAAATCTAAAGATATTATATAATCATTGGGTGAATAAAGTTTCTCAACCAAATCTCAAATCAAAAGTCATTAAATCTTTTTCCTATTTACTTTTAAGAGAAGCTGGCATGAAAATTTTTGCTTTTTTAGGTCAGATTTTCTTAGCAAGACTTCTTTTACCAACGGACTTTGGAATTTTTGCTATTTTTTCTTTTGTAATAAATTTTTTCCAACTTTTTACTACGTTAGGTTTTAATTATTCTATTATTCAACGGGAAAAAGAGATTACTAAAAAAGAAATTAATACTTCTTTTTTTATTCAAGAATTTTTTTCATTTTTATTTGTAATTTTAATTTTTATATTTGGCTCTAACTTAAAATTATTTTATCCAAATTTATCTACTACCAACATTTCTTGGTTAAAACTCTTCTCCTTAGGTATGATTATTACTCCCTATAGTAATACTGTTACTGCTATTTTGGAGCGAAAATTAAGTTATAAGAAAGTTTCATTTGTAGAATTAAGTGGAGTAGTGATTTATGAAATTATAGCAGTAATTTTAGCTTTTCAGAGAATGGGTGTATTAAGTTTTATAATAGCAATTTTAGTGAAAGAAGTTTTTCAAGATATTTTACTTTTCATTTTAGAACCTTATTTACCAACTTTATCTTTTGATGCTAGAAAAATTAGATCACTTTTAAATTTTGGGCTTTTTGTGCAATTTCAGGGATTTTTAACTCTACTTTTAAATTCACTAAATCCCATTATTATAGGTAAATTTCTTAATACATATTTTGTGGGTATTATTGATTTTGCAGCTACTATTGGCTATGCGCCTGAAGCACTAGCAGATAATTTAGGAAGAGTATCCTTTGCTTCATTTTCTCGAATTCAAAAACAGAGAAAATCTCTTATAAGAGCAGCTCAAATCTCCACTAGTTTTATAGCATCTATTTGTTTTTTTGTTCTTATGATTATTTTTACCAGTGGATTTGATTTAATCAATTTTGTCTTCACTAGTAAATGGGTACTTTCTATCATTTCTATTTATTTCTTTTCTATTTCTATGCTTTTTTATTCTCTAAGAAGTCCATTGGTACAGATAGTTTTAGCTATGGGTAAATCTAAAGTATATTTTAGTATTAATTTAATAGGTTTTATTATCCAAGTAATATTATCATTAATCTTAATCAAACACTTTTCTTATAATTCTATAGCCATTGCAGCAGCTATTTCTACATTTTTAACTTACTTAATGTACCTTATAGTTCTTAATTTTCTCGATACAAATATAGGAAGCTTAAGGCTAATTATGCCCAAAATATTTATCTTTATATTGTCTTTAATTTTTAATTATGGCATGATCTTTTATCTGGTAAATATCACTTTTTGGTATAAAATAGCTTTTGATAGCATTTTTTATTTCTTATTATATTTTGTGTTCTGTAAAGAAGAATTTAAAGAACTTTTATCTTTAGTTAAAAACATTTAACTTCAACTATTTAGACTCTTACTCTAATCCAATCGCTTGCTTGACCTATATTAATATCTTTAGTAAAATGCTGTCTTAGATATGACAAATGAAATAATTTCTAATCTCATAGGAGTTACTAAAAGATGGTTCGTAGGTGGTCAAAACATCCGAGAATTTGATTTAGATAAATCTCTCTTAGATCAAGAGAGTAATATTCTATTAAATGATTTGAAGTATAAAGTGGATCTCTTTGTAAAAATTTTTGGAAATCAAATAAATTCAATTATTTCCAATACCGATTATTTTAATACATTTAAATCTTCATTAGGACTTATATTATTACCTTTAAATGTAGATAGTAACTACAATGTGGATATAATTAGAAATGTGCAAAATAAATTAAAAGAAGAAGCACCTACTTTAGAAACTTTATCTGTTCAAGATTATTATAAATCTGTAATGACATCTGGTCTAGCTGCTGAAATTGGTCCGTTATGGCAAGAGAGATTAAACTTAGAACGATTAAATACAGATTTTATTAGGAAATATTCTAATTCATCTTATGTAGGTGAAGATGTATTAAAACAAGATGATAATAGAAATGAAGAAATTAGTAGAAGAATAAGGTTATTAAACAATTATCCATCTGAATATGATAGATATCAAGCTGATAGACAACAGGCAGATTTACTGGATTTGAAAATCAAATACATATTACAATCTTTTGAAAGTAGGGCAGTTACAAAATAGACTAAATTTAGTCTTATATTAAGATAGCATTTGCTAGAGATCCTCATTTTAGCCTCATTTTTAGACCAAAATATTCATTCGCTTTAATTTCGTATTGCCCCTTGACAATCCTATAATTATTTGGTAATATATTTATTAGATCCTAAGGTATGCCTATCCAATGCATACGTTAGGATTTTTTTTATGCACTAATATTTATGTAATAGTGCAAGGTAAATCAAACAATTTATGAAGACAAAAATTATATTTTTTGTCCTCACAATATTTTCTCTTCTTCTTTTTAAATTTCCACAACCTATCTCAGCAGACACTCAAAATTCTAATTTTAGAGCTGTCTTAACTTCTAGTGATACTAGTGATTATCGTGCTATGGCTCTTAAGAGTTTTTTAGAGAAAAATAATTCTCCTTTAGCACCTTATGCCTTTTATATGGTAAATAAAGCTGATCAATATGCTATACCTTGGGATTTACTAGCTGCTATATCAGGAACTGAATCTACTTGGGCTACAGCAGAACCCGCTAACTGTTATAACGCTTGGGGATTTGGAATTTATGGGGATCAAACTCGCTGTTTTAATTCATATGAAGAGGCAATTGACACTATTTCTAAATCTATCCGAACAGATTATATTGATAAAGGTGGATGTAGATATGTAGATGACATTGGCAGAATGTATGCGTCATCTCCTTATTGGGCTGATCATACTAAAGGTTTCATGCAACAAATCGAAGACTACGCTGAAAGTTATAAAATTTATTCACTTCCAATTTCCATGTAAGATTTGGTATACTAAGTCTCACGGGTCGGTGGCGGAATTGGTATACGCGTATGGTTTAGGACCATATCCCGCAAGGGTTGGGGGTTCAAGTCCCTTCCGACCCACTAATTAAACTTATGGCAAATAAGAAAACACAAACTAAAAAAACCGAAGTTAAGAAGACAGAAGAGCAGTCAACTAAAACTGCTACTCAACCTGGTATGAAGCGTGAAGAGAATGGAAATATAGTTTTAACTATAGCCATTCCAAGTGCCAATATTAAAAAAGTCTATGAGGAAGAAATAGGAAATGCAGTAAAAAATGCTACTTTACCTGGATTTAGGCCCGGAACTGCACCTAGAGCCATGGTGGAACCTAAATTAGATAAAGAGAAATTAAAAGAAGAAGCTTTGAAAAAACTATTACCGGAATTTTATTTAAAAGCTATTGATGAAAATAAATTAAAACCTGTTATCTCTCCTAGAATTCATATAGAAAAATTAGATGATCCAGAAATGGGGAATAATTGGACATTTGAAGCGACTACTTGTGAAGGACCTGACGTGAATTTAGGGAACTATAAAGATGATATAAAAAAACTAACTGCTAAAAGCAAAATTATAGTTCCAGGAAAAGAACAACCAAAACCTAGTTTAGATGAAATTTTAGCAATACTCGTAAAATCAGTAAAAGTACTTATGCCTCAAATTATATTAGATGCTGAAACTGAAAGACTTTTATCACAGCTTTTAAATGAAATTAAAAGACTAGGGTTAACTTTAGACCAATATTTAGGATCAAGTAAAAAAACTATTGAGGAGTTAAAAAAAGATTATGAAGAAAAAGCTAAAGCTGATTTAACTATAGAGTTTGCATTGGCTAAAATAGCTGATACAGAAAAAATTGAAGTTGCTCCAGAAGAATTAAATGAAGCTTTAACTAAAGCCCAAAGTCCTGCGGAAAAAGAACAGCTTCAAAAAAATATGTATCTACTAGCTAGTGTTCTAAGACAGCAAAAAACTTTAGACTTTTTGAAAAACCTTTGATAGTATATTCTTGTGAATGACGATAAAAATAATAACGATCCTCTAAAAATTCAGCTTTTTGGTAAACCCACTAATGCGTCTACTAGTTCTTTAAAGAACCAAGTTTTAGGCCCTTCTAAACCTGTTCATAAAAAACCACCTAAAATAATTCATAATTATGAAACCTTATCAGAACCTGTAGACGAATTAAAAAAAGACTTAAATAAACAAGTGGGCGCTAAAGATAGTATTAAAAAAGCCTGGGAACAACTATTGGGTGCAGATAATCTTTTCTTTGGTAAAACTGGTGGGAGTAGTGGAGGACTAGAACCAGGACAAGAACTAGATTTAAAAGCATTACAACAGCAGCAAGAACAAAAAAATGAAGAAGAGCAAAAAAAACATAATATAGATCCTCATATTAAATATAAGGATGAAATCTTACATGGTACTGAAAGAGCCATTCAAAAAGAACGTCAAGAAACTACTCGTCAAGTACAGGAATTAGTAGTAGACGTAAGACAAGCAGGTGCGGCAGCCCAAATGGACAGACAAGCTATTCAAGCTACTGAAGGTTCTATGCAAGATGTAGGTATATCTCATAAAAGACATTTACAACGATTATTATCCTGGCTCCAAGAGTTAAAAACTAAACTAGAAGATGGAGAAAGTTGGGTAAATGCAGTACAAGGTAAGAAAAATATGAAAGGTAAAATCGGTGCTCCTGCTAAACAACAATCTAAACATCAGATGAATATTAAGAAAATGGGAGAAAAATATAGACAATCCGGAGAGCGTGCTCTTAATAGCTCTGGAAATTAGTTTCACAATTTTATTGACTTATTTACTATTATAATGCTAAACTAATAAACATTATGAATTGGCAGTGCCTTCACTATACAACTATTAATCTCTCAGCTAGAGGGATGCATTTGTGTGGGAGGATACAAGTCTAAAAAGAAATTAAATAAAAAATTCAACCTCCCAAAATGGGAGGTTTTTTAATATTTATGATAAGCGAAAACGAACAACTTAAACAAATCCAAGAAGCTAAAGCTAATTTAAAAATAAGCTATGATAATTATTGGCGACGAAGACGTGAGGTAGGCAATCCTCACATGAGCCAAGAAATATACACATTAAGAGAAAAATTGGCACAAGCAGAGGAAGGATATAGACAAACGCTAGGTATAGATGGAATAATTGTTCCCTCACATTTTAATTCTTTTTCAAACGAAAGAAATAAAATTAGAGATTTACAAGATCGTTTTGGAATGGAAATCACTACTGTGGGAAGAATTGGTACATTGGCTTTAAATGGAGAAGATCCAATTAGAGCTGCTGAAATATTAGAAGAGCGTGGTATACACTATGCAATATTAGTATCTGGTCCTGGTGGATCATATATTATAGAAGGAAGTAAAGGACAAAAACATAGTAATATAAGAGAAGCTTTGTGGGGAGTAGAACCAGAAATTGGTTTAAGACGTCCTGATGTGTCAGGTTTCATTTTTAATATCGATGGTAGAAAATTTTTTGTTACAGACGACCCTACGGGGGATATGCTATGGCCTTCGTTACATTTTACCTTAGATAGTGGATATCAAATGGGCGCAGAAGTATTAAACGTTAACTCTAATCTTAATGGAGCAAGAAATATTTTTAATAAAACCAGACGTCAAATAGGAATAAAAAGATTAGATGATAAATCTGCAGTCATTTTATTAGGTGAAAGTTTAAAGCCTCTAATATTAAACACATTTAATATGCAAGCAAAAATTAATCAAATAGAAGCGCGTATTAAAGGCCATCAATTTAATTAGTTCCCGAAGAAGTTTTCGTCGAATTCCATTTGTTTTTCAATATTTTTTAGAGCGAAGTTTTCATTCATCCCATGCATCATGCCATCTTCGTTAGCAAAAGGAACTAATACCTGAGGTTTATTTAAGGTTTGATCAAAGAAAACTATGACAGGCTCTGTTCCACCTACATATCTATGCAAAACTTCTTGGTTAAATATTTCTGAAAGTATTTTTTTAGCTTTTAAAACATATTTATTATCTACATTAATTCTGACTGGATAAGTAGCTGCTTCTGATTCAAACTCATACTCAATATAGTCTGGAATATTTTCTTTAATAAATTTTTTAAGTTGTGAAAGAATTTTTTCAGGCACTTGGTTATTTACCAACCTTATATTAAATTTAACTGTAGTTTTAGATGGAATACTGTTTCGATATCCCACTCCTGTATAACCTGAATTAAAACCTGTAATTTCTATACTAGGTTTTTGTCCTGTTTGCTGATATAAGTCTAAACCTTCTTCTGTTAAAACAGTCTTAGTTCCAGTATTTTTTTTATAAGTTTCTAAGTCAAATGGAATCATTACTGATTTATCTAAAGGTAAAACATCTTCATAAAATCCTTCTATCATTACTTTTCTTTCATCATCAAAAATTTTATTAATAAATGTTATAGCTTCTTTTACAGAACTGGGCGCCGCCCCTCCATAAAGTCCGGAATGTAAATCATTATTAGAAGAGAAAAAGGTGAGAGTACAATTTATGACTCCACGCGTTCCTAACTCTATCGTAGGTTGTCCTGCTGACATTTCACCATCTGAAATCATGATAAAATCGCATTTTAAAAGATTTTTATGCTCTTTTATAAAACCTTCAATAAATTCTGATCCTGTTTCTTCATTTCCTTCTGAAATAAATTTAATATTATATTTTAATTTTTTCTCTTTTATTAAGTTAACAATGGTAATCATATGAACAAAAAGTTGTCCTTTATCATCCATAATCCCACGACCAAATAATTTCCCCTCTTTTTCTACTACTTCAAATGGTTCAGTGTCCCAACCATCCTCTTTAGATGCAGGTTGTACGTCATAATGGCCATAGATAAGACAAGTTTCAGCATTAGGGTTAACCACATATTCAGCAAAGAAAACAGGATTTCCTTCAGCTTCAAAAGTCTGCGTTTTAAAACCTACTGATTCTAAATATTTAGAAAAAAATTCAACCGTTTTTGTAGCTTCTCCTTTTAAGGAAGTATCAGCAGAAACAGTTTTAAAAGAAATTAATTCCTTTACTAATTTTTTATATTCATCAAGCATTTGCATATCTAGTTTAGTATAACGTATTTATTATTTTATAGTAATAATATTTGGATCAGTACCTAATATCCACATTATAAAATATGGATATTGAGATAGGGTAGGATCAGTCTTAAAAGATGTAAGTCCCATTATTTCTAATTCTTGGTGTATTTCAAATTCTTGAAGTTGGCCAAGCGCTTCCGCTGTTTGTTTATCATTTAATTCCTCATCACCAATTTCATCATAAATATAAGGATTATACGAGCTTAGTACAGCACGTACTTCAGAATCCTCAGGGAATTTTGTTTCTAAGAGCAATTCCACTAATTTAAACGCACCAAAAAGTTTCAATCCTTTAATAGCAGTTGCTAAAATATCTCTAGGATTAATTATCTTATCTTCAGAAGAAACTTCAGCATTAATTTCTCCATTATTTTTTGATACATATATATAAGAATAGTTATTAGGTTGAGAAGAATTATTTGTACTTATTAATACTTTTTTAGATGAAACTTCATCCAACTGGTTCGCTGGAATTACGGATAAATATAAATGTTGGATAGTTCCATTTTCTAAATTTTGGTTAATGGTAATTATTCCTGTATCTTTCCTTAATACAGATATATCTCTATTAGATTCAACTAAATTTTTTAAATTTGTAATTGCTGTTTCTATATTCAAGCTTTCTGGATTTGACATAAGCGTATTATATTAAATGTAATTCCACTTGTAAATTTAGTAGTTGACAGATAAACAAGCTGTTTGATAACATAATATTCATAAATATGAAATCTACACAAATGTATATTGTCCTTTTTATTAACCGCTAAGGCGGAGGGACTTTTTCGTATAGAAAAGTTTTCAACCGCCAAATAGGCGGTTTTTTTGTGGATATGAAAGATAATTTACTTAAATTAAATTTAAAAAAAGATTATTCAGAACGTAAAAATATTGGTACATTTACCTCTATTTTTAGATCTCCTATGTTACAAGAATATATAGACTATTATTTAAATAAAAATTTTGTAGATAAAAATGCTTACGAATCTTTACATTATTTAAAAGAAGATGTTTTAAGTAATTTTTTCCATTCTTTATTTGAGATAAAAGAAGGGAAAATTCTTACTACCTCTGGATCAACTGAATCTATATTATTAGCCTTATTTTATGCTAGAGAAAAAGCAAAAGTAGAAAAAGGTATTAATAAACCAAATATTATTGTAGGAGAGAATACTCATTATAGTATTCAGAATTGTGCACGCTTCTTAAAAATACATGTAAAATATGCAGGATTAAATGATAAGTATGAAATAAATATTAAAGATGTAGAAAAAAGAATAGATAAAAATACTATTTTATTAGTGGGTACGTTGGGTACTACGGAATTAGGAGTCGTTGATAATATTTTATTATTAGATAAATTAGCTATCGAATATAATATTCCTTTACATATTGATGCGGCTATAGGAGGCTTTATTCTCCCATTTTTAGAAAAGAATAATGATTATTCATTCTCTAGTTTAAAAAGTTTATTTTCTATGAATATATCCGGACATAAATTTGGACTAGCCCTACCGGGTAGTGGGATACTCTTATTAAGAGAAAAACATTTAATCGATAATCATGGTGGTGAAATAGAATACTTAAGTTCAGGTAAAAGTATAGTAGAAAATCTTTTAATTTCATCTAACTCTCTTGGAGTTTTAAGTCTAGGTATAAATATATTAAGTTTAGGAAAAGAAGGATATAAAAATTTAGCTGAGAATTATTTAAAAACAAAAAAAGTATTACAGAGAGAATTAGACAATTTAAAGGTAGATTATTTTTCAGGATCTAACTACATGCCACAGTTATTTTTACACCCAGAAAATGTTAAGGAGATATCAAAAAAACTTGCGGAAAATGGATGGATTCAACACACCTATAAGCCAAAAGGATTACAAAAAGAAGGAATTCGTATTGTAATAAAGAATAATCAAGAAATGCTTTTAGAAAAAGACTTATTAGATGACTTAAAATTTTGGAATAAAGAGATGAAAGGAGAAAATTATATTTATGAATAAAAATGAAATACAAAATCATATAGTATTTCAAAATACTCCAGATGTATTAGACCCTGCTCAGATGAGCGGAGCTACTGGTAGAACGGCAGAATTAATTATGAATTTATTAGCCAGAGCAAATCATATGGCTCTTACTGGAGATACTGTAATTAATTCTTCAAATGTCCCTGATGATTTTATTCAATATTTATCAGCTGTTACTGGGGAATATCCAGATATAGTAAAAACTCAAATAGAACCTCCTTTATTTACAAAAGATTTATTAGATGCTTTACCTACTGGATCTTTTGAAGGATATTTACTTGATCCCTATATTCAGTCAAAAACTATTGCTCTATATAGTCAAGAACAAAATATACCCATGGCATATACTCCTTCTGAAACTATTTTAAATGGAGTTACCGATTTAGCAAATAATAAAAAATATTTTAGAGAAACTGCAAATCAATTAGGTATACCATTAATCCCTGATCAAGCAACGTTCACTACAGAAGACTTTTCTGGGTTGCGAAAAAAAATTATAGATATGATGAAAAAACATAAGAGTGTATTTATACAAGCTAACAGTTCTGGTGGTGGCATTGGTAATATTGATATTAGAGGAAATACTTGGCAATCAAAATTAGGATTAGGTAAAGAGAAAGTTTTAGAAGAATTGAAAAAATGGATGAAAGAAATGAAAGACGCTGGATCGGATACAATTCTTCTAGCTCCATATGTTGAATTACTTTCTAGTCCTACTGTTAGTGGATTTATTCCTAAGGAAGGCGAACCGATAATTTATGGTATTTTTGACCAAACTTTAGATCCTACTTCTCATGACTATCAAGGATTTGAATGGCCAGCCAATGATCAATATTCAAAGATTTATGGATCTACTATGATTAAGGGAGCAAAAAAATGGTTTAAGCATCTACAAAAGTTAGGGTATGTAGGTCCTTCCGACGTGGATTACATTATAGGATACAATGATGCATTAGGAGAAGTAATAGGAGCAAGTGAATCAAATACTAGATGGGACGCATTTAGATTCGCTCTTCAACATGCAGGAAGATTACAGAGATGGAATTTAAGGACACTTGAAGGAATTGATGTTTTAAATGCTCCTTATATTAAATCTAATGATCATATACATACAAACGCAGCTTCAACTACAGAAATAGTTCAAAGATTACGTAATGGTAGAATTCCTCTGTTAGGATTAGATCATCAACAAATGGGAATTATTGTTATGGTACCTCCACAACCTACTGATAGACGAGGAGACCAACAATTAGCGTTGGCTGTTATTGGACCAGATAAAAAAACAACGAAAAAACTTTTTGAAGATGCACAAATTTTACTGCATAGTTAAATAAAATGATTAAAATAAATAGGCAAAGACTTATAGAAAATTTTATAGCTCTTGTTAAAACAAACAGTACTTCAGGGAATGAAAAAGATATTAGTAATTTTTTAAAAAGTAATTTAGAAAATTTAGGTGGTAAAGTAACTTTTGACTCTTATGGGAATCTTTTATCTTTTTTTGAAGGTAAAGGAGAAACAATAATATTAAATTGCCATTTAGACACAGTTCACCCAGGTGAAAATATAAGAACCATTCAAAAAGGAGATAGACTCTTTTCAGATGGTAAAACCATATTAGGAGCAGACGCAAAAGCAGGATTAGCGATAATTTTAGAGATTCTTAATTTAAGAAAAGAAAAAAAAATAAATTGTCCTCCTTTACAAATTATCCTCACTAAAGAAGAAGAATCTGGTCTTATTGGCGCTAGGAATTTAGACTTTAGTTTAGTTAAAGGGAAATATGGTTTGGTGTTTGATGGAGATTTTGGACCTGACAATATTACAATTTATGCTCCAGGTTATTATTTTTTTGAATGTTCAGTTTTAGGTAAAGCAGCTCATGCTGGAATGGAACCAGAAAAAGGCGTATCTGCTATTTTAGGTGCGGCAAAATTAATAAATAAAATTCCCTTTGGACGAATAGATTCCGAAACTACTCAAAATATCGGTATTATACAGGGTGGAGACGGTACTAATATAATTTCTAATAAAGTAATTTTTAAAGGAGAAATTAGGGGTAGAAATAAAACTAAATTATTAAAGCAAATAAAAAAATTAAAGTTTATTATAGAAAAATTTTTAAGTGAAAATAAAAATATCAAAGTAAAATTAAATGGACAAATTATATTCGATCCTTACGCTTTTAGTCTAAAAAACAAATTTTTAAAAAAAATTCAATTAGCATATGAACCAATAGGATTAAAACCTAAATTTTTACCTTCAGGTGGAGGTACAGATGCTAATATTTTTAATAATAAGGGTTTTAATCTATTTCCTATAGGTTTTGGTGCATATAATACTCATACAACTTCTGAGTATCTAATTCTATCTGAAATGGAAAAAACACTAATTTTTTGTATTAATCTTTTAAAAATAAAAAGAAGATAAATTCTTTTATCAATATTATTGTCCAGTATTTGACATCATATTTTAAATACACTATAATCTCATTATGAGTTCGAAATACGCACAAGTTTTTGTCCTTATTATTAACCGCTAAGGCGGAGGACTTTTTATATAAAAAAGTTTCAACCGCCAAAAAAGGCGGTTTTTTTGTAAAATGAACTTATGTTAGATCAAATAAAATTATTAACCAATATTTTACTCTCTATTCATTCTGTAAAAACAGAATTTGAGAATTTAAATTTAGCCTTAGAAGTGGCTGAAACAGAACTCTCTGAATTTAAAATAGAAAAATTTACCAGTAATAATTTCCCCAGCCTTTTAGTCTATAATCAACACACTTTACCTGCCAAATTTAAGGTAATTTTAAATGCTCATTTGGATGTCACACCAGCTCCTGATGAATTTTTCCATGCAAAAGAGAAAAGTGGAAAACTTTATGGTCGTGGAGTATATGATATGAAAGCAGCCGCAGCTGTAATGATTTTAGTTTTTAAAGAAATGGCTAAGAAGGTTAATTATCCGCTAGGACTTCAATTAGTAACTGATGAAGAACTAGGTGGCCATAATGGAACTAAATATCAAATAGAAAAAGGCGTAAAAAGCGATTTCGTTTTATGTGGAGATGCTTCTAATTTAGAAGTAGTTAATAAATCTAAAGGCTTTGCTTGGATGAAGATAAGTTGTAAAGGTGCTACTTCTCATGGAGCTTATCCATGGGAAGGAGATAATGCTTTGTGGAAAATAAATCATTTTCTAAATAAATTAAAGCAAGCATTTCCAATACCTGAAAAAGATTCATGGGTTACTACTATTAATTTAGCTAAAATAGAAACATCTAATAATACATTTAATGAAATACCATCTGATTCTACAGTTTGGTTGGATATAAGATATATTCCTGAAGAAAAAAATATCTTAAGGAAAAAGATTCTAGATCTTATACCTAAAGATTTTTCTTATAAATTCGTATTAAATGAATCTTATGCATATCTAGATCCTAAGAATGAGTATATTCAGAAACTTCAAAACGCAAGCGAGAAAGTGATAAAAAAACCTTTAACTATCTCTGCTCACAATGGTGGATCTGATGCTAGACTTTATACTAATAAAGATATGGATAGCTTAGAATTCGGGCCTAAAGGTGGGAGATTACCTGATGGTAACGAATGGATAGATTTTAAAAATCTGGAAGAGTATCATAAAATTTTAAAAGAATTTTTAAAATCAATAAATAATTTTTCATTAAACAATTAACTGACCATGACTATGGACGAAGATATTTTAGAATTAACTAAAAATCTAATAAGTTTACATACTGTGTCTAAAAATTCAGGAGTAAATGCTGACGCTTTAGCTTTTATAGAACATTATTTAAAGGATTCACATTTATTTTTTAAAAAATACCATAAAAATGGAATCTATAATTTAGTTATTTCTAATAAACCAGTAACAAATAATTTTGATCTTATTTTGCATGGACACATAGATGTAATCCCTGCTACAAATCCAGAAGATTTTATTCCTAGAGTAGGGAACGGAAAATTATTTGGTCGCGGATCCATGGATATGAAAGGAGGATTGGCAGCCTTAATAGTTTTGATGAGAGAAATAGGAAAAGGAAATATTCAGATAGATAAAAATATTGCACTTTTTATAACTGCAGATGAAGAGTTGGGTGGAGCTAATGGAACTAAATATTTAATTCAACAGTTAGGCTATAAATCTAAATTTTTTTTAACAGGCGAGGGAGTAAAAGAAAATTTTCCTATTTATAATAAGAGTAAAGGAGTTCTCTCTTTAAAAGTAAAATCTAAGGGAAAAGGAAAACATGCATCTCTACCTTGGTTAGGAGAAAGCGCTATAGATAATTTAATAAATTTCTATCATGATATTAGAATTTTATTTCCTAAAAAAGATAATAAAAATAATTGGTATTCTACCTGTTTATTAAGTACTATATATGGTGGAGAAGCTATTAATTCTGTATCAGAATATGCAGAAGGTAGTATAGACATACGCTTTACAGAAGAATTCAAATCAGCAGATCAAGTTTTAGAAAAAATTTATAGTATTCAAAAAAATCATCCTGGAATTAGCTTGGAAGTAGTAGTAAAAAATGAAATGTTAAATACTTCTAGAGATAATAACTATATTAAAATATTAGCAAATGCTGTTAAAAAAAATATCAATCCATGGAATAATTATTTTTTAAGTGCTCATGGAGTTTCAGATGCTAGATTTGCTGCTGAAAATGGAATACCTGGTGTAGAATTTGGTCCTTCTGGCAATAATAGTCATAGTACTAGTGAATATGTAAAAATTGATAGTTTATCTGTGTTCTATGATATCTTAAAAGATTTTATTAAAAATATTTAAATTATTTATGATTGACCAAATTAAATCTCTAAGCAGTTTACTTATTTCTATTCCTTCTGTAAAAGGAGATAGAAAAAGTTTAGACTTAGTTTTAACAGTAGCTAAACAAGAACTTTCAGACTTTAAAGTAAAAGAATTTGAAAGTAATAATATTCCTAGTTTACTAGTTTATAATACTGAAACTTTACCTGAAAAATTTAAAGTTTTAATTAGTGCTCATTTAGATGTCGTTCCTGCTAAAAAAGATCAATTTAATGCGGTTGAGAAAAATGGCCGGCTTTATGGTCGTGGAGCATATGATATGAAAGCTGGTGCAGCTGCCAGTATATTAGTATTTAAAGAAGTAGCTAAAAAAGTGAATTATCCCTTTGGCCTTCAATTAGTAACTGATGAGGAAATTGGTGGATATGATGGTGCTTTATATCAAGTGAAACAGGGAGTTAAAACTGATTTTGTTATAGCCGGTGATTCATCTAACTTCTCGATGGTAACAGAAGCTAAAACACTCTTCTGGATAAAAGTTAGTGCACCGGGTAAAACAGAACATGCAGGTTATCCCTGGTTGGGAGACAATGCAATTGATAAGATGGTAGATTTTGCTAAAAGAGTAAAAGAAGAATTTCCCACTTTAAAAGAAGATAAATGGACCAATACAGTAACACTCTCTAAAATAGAAACTAATAATATAGCAATTAATAAAATACCTGCTGACTGTAGTACTACGTTTGATATTCGTTGTATTCCTGAAGATAGAGAAAAAGTTTTTAATAAATTTATCAGTTTAATTCCTAAAAATTTTAAATATGAAGTTTTATTAGATGAACCCGCAGAATTAACTCCTAAAGATAGTCCATATTTACAGAAATTAGTCTCTACAGTTGAAAAAGTGACTGGAAAAAGACCAGAAATGATTACTAAACACGGTCTATCTGATGTACGTTTTTTTATGGAACAAGGAGCACATGGTACCCAATTTGGTCCCAAGGGAGCAGGACATCATAGTGATGATGAGTGGGTAGACCTTAAAAATTTAAATGACTACTATCATATATTAAAAAACTTCCTCCTTTCACTTTAACTTAAAAATATCCTTTGGTATAATCAAACAACGGACGGTTAGCTCAGTTGGTTAGAGCGTTACATTGACATTGTAAAGGTCACTGGTTCGAGTCCAGTACCGTCCACTAAATAATTTGCTACAATACTATTATGACGCGAGATCAAGCTTGGGAAATCTTAAATAAACATCTTAAAAACGATAAGCTTATTAAACACTGCTTAGCTGCTGAAGCTACTATGCGAGGTTTAGCAAGATATTTTGGTGAAGATCAAGAAGTTTGGGGAATAACAGGACTTCTGCACGATGCAGATTATGAAAAGTCAAAAGGTCACCCAGAAAAACATGGACTTTTACTTTTTGAGTTAGAAAAAGATATCCCTGATGATATAAAACATGCTATTCAGTCACATAATTACGATGATACTAATGTCATGCCAGAAACTAAAATGGATTGGGCTATCACTTGCTGTGATCAATTAACTGGACTTATAGTAGCCTGTGCACTAGTAACACCAAACAGAAAACTTTCCGAATTAACTAACGACTTTATTATAAAGAAATTAAAAGAAGTAAAATTTGCAGCAGGAGCAGATAGATCTAAAATTTATATGTGTGAGGAAAAATTAGGAATTCCTCTTATAGAATTCGTAACCATAGCATTAACTTCTATGCAGGAAATCAGCGATCAATTAGGCCTCTAGTTTTCTTATCTTATTCTTAAAATTATTTGTTATTTAAAAAACCTATGAGTAAAAGACAATTTATAAAAACTAAATATATTAAAGAAGTACCCACGAATCAAGAAGTTAATAAATCGGCTGATAAATATTTAGCTGTAGACCGTTCTAAAAAAGCTTTATTTATAAATAATTTTATTGGTGGAATTGCATGGGGAATAGGAGCTAGTATTGGTGCGTCAATAATAATCACTATACTCGGATTTATTTTAGGACAATTGGGTTTTATTCCATTTCTTCATCCATATACTTCACAAGTATTAAAATTTTTCCCACATAAACAGTAAAATACTGCTTGCGTCGATAAATTATTCATGTTAATATATTTTTATGATTAAAAATATCGCAATGAATTGTCCAACTACAAAGTCAACTTCTGATTAGGAGGTTTTCTTTTTGTGGAAAAGTATAACCTCCGAAAGGAGGTTTTTTTTGTGCCTTTATGGAATTAAAAATACAACCATCATTACAACCATTACATGAATTAGCAGAAAGCTCTTTTTCTTATGGTAGAGCACAGGCTAAAATACAACCTTTAGAGCAAGCTAATAGAAATTCTCGTGTAATAGCTAGAAAATTAGGAGAGATCGTAGAGGGATTACAATTATCTATCGACATTCCTGAAACAAGAAGAATAATTAGTCATGATAATGGCAATGCCTTTGCTGAAGTAATTTTAAACGGAAAAAAACATTTTATTATGGCTAGAACACCATTAGATGGAAGAAACTTTAGTGAATCTCTACAAGAACAGAAGCCTGAAGTAACTATCGTAAGTGGTCCATGTTTATTTAGTGCCGATGCAGTACAAGCTATTTCTCATGAAGGAGAAAACTTTGCCCTTACTAGGCGCGGAGAAATAATTAATCAAACTATTTCTCATATAAATGTTGATAATAATTTATCCTTGTATGAAGCAGAAGCTATTTCTAGATTAAGTACTTTAATTCATGATTTAGTACAAAATAACCAACATATTAAACACGTCGCGCTTAATATTCCAGAAGCAGAATATTATCTTTTTGGTCTGGAAGCATTTGAACAAGGACATCTCTCTTCTCATCAATTAAGAGAATGGTTTAATAATGTGGATTATAGACATGATAGGCAAATTAAATTAATTAAAAATAGAATTCAAAGAGGTACAAATGTAGAAATTTATGAATCTTCACCTCTTTTACCTGTTAAAAACTATATACGTATTAAAGTATTAAATAATGAATTACCAACCTTTTCTGAAGCTGTTGAATTATTATCAGAAAATAATGAATTATGGAGAGATCTCTTTGCTGTAAGTAAAATTAACAATTGGCAAGATATTATTGATTTATCTTATGTATATGCTGAACTTGAAGCAGGAGAACAACACGGTGGAAAACCTACATTCGCTCTAGTTATAGAAAATCCAACTGAAAATAAAATATTTGCTAATGCTAAAAAGGTAGCTATAGAACTTCAGAAAATACGCTCAAGAATTTTTAATGTTGTGGCCATTTATCCTCATGAATTAATTCTTCCTGTAGGAGATAATGCTAATAGAACTATGTATCATATAACAGAAACTACTGATGATAAATTTTCATTATTTAGACAAATTGTTAATATATATAGGAGAGGAGGATCTGTATGAAAAAGAATTTAAATTATCAAAATGCAATATCCATGATTCGGGGCTCTTCTATATATTCTACAGGAGGTGGATTTGCTTACAGTGGGCAAAAAAGAATGTTTAATAATCTTTTTAAAAAAGTAAATTCCATTAAATTAATTTCTATAGATGAATTAAAAGATAATGATTATATTTGTACTGCATATGCCGTAGGCTCTGCTGGAAATACAGACATTGACTTATCACCAGCATTAAGACAAGGCCTTCAAGTCTTACAAAATTTTACTGGTATTAAACCCAAAGCTATTTTTGCTGGAGAAACGAATATTGATATTATTGCTTCTCAATCGGCAGTAGCTTTAAATTTACCTATATTAGACGCAGATAGTAATGGCGGTAGGGCTGTACCAGAAATACAAATGGATAATTTTGTAATTTATGATAAACCCATTACTCCTGTGGTAGTTGTAACTTTAGACGGAGATGTTGCTATTTTGCAACAAACTAAAAATCCATATAATATAGAAAATTTTGTGAGATCTATCGCAGGTAATTCAAAAATTGGTATGGTAGCAGTATTAGATCATTTAATTCAAGTTAAACTAGCAAAGAAAATATTAACACATGGTATTTTTAGTAGATCACTTAAATTGGGTCAATTAATTCAAGAGAATTATAATAATCAAGATTTGTTAGAAAAAATAATTAGAGAAATTAACGGGCAGTTATTAATTAAAGGAAAAGTTTTTAAATCTACTTTAAAAAGTAATTTAAAAGAAGGTTTTCTAAATGGGGATTATTTTATAAAAGATAGAAAAGGAAATGTGGTAAAAGTTTATGCTAAAAATGAGAATATAATTTGTTGGAAAAATAATAGAGTATTTGCTACAAGCCCTGATAGAATTTTGACTATTGATACTAAAACATTTTTAGGTATTCATAACAGTCAATTAAAAGAAGATGAAGAAGTAGCTGTTATAGTAGCTAAAGCAAGTGAAATGTGGAGAAGTAAGAAAGCTCTAGAATTATTTGAACCTAGACATTTTGGTTTTTTATTTAAACCTAAATTATTAAAGTAATTGTTTTAAAAACTAGTAGCGTTTGCTATCATATTGCTATGAATGAGAACAAAGAAAAATTAGAACATCTTAGACATTCTGCAGCGCATTTACTTGCAGCGGCCATTATTGAATTATGGCCTGGCTCTAAACAAACTATTGGTCCTGCTATAGAAAATGGATTTTATGAGGATATGGATTTAGGTGATGTAAAAATTTCAGAAGCAGACTTACCAAAGATTGAAGAAAAAATGAGAGAAATAGTTAAAGGGTGGAAAAAATTTGAAAGAATGGAAGTTTCTAAAGAAGAAGCCATTAAAGCGTTCCCTAATAATGAATATAAACATGAATTAATAAATGAATTTGCAGACCAAGGAAAAACATTAACTATTTATAAATCTGGTGATTATATAGATCTTTGTCGTGGAGGACATGATATGGATCCATCTGAAGATTTAAAACATTTTAAGCTCTTAAAAATAGCAGGAGCATATTGGCGAGGAAATGAAAAAAATAAAATGTTAACTCGTATTTATGGAGCTGCATTTTTTACTCAAGAAGAATTAGATAATTATTTAAAAATGCTGGAAGAAGCAGAAAAAAGAGATCACAAAAAGATCGGTCGAGAGCTGGATCTATTTATATTTGTAGATAGTGCTGCAGGGATGCCATATTGGTTACCAAAAGGATTGATAATCTACAACGAACTACTCAACTTCTCACGAGAAGTTCATAAAAAATTTGGGTATCAAGAAGTTATGACTCCTATTATAAATAAAAAAGAATTATTTGAAACTTCAGGACATTGGTTTCATTATCGAGATGATATGTTTATTTCACCGATGAGTTATCTGAGAAGCGATTCTAAAGATCCCTACGAAGGAACTGAAGTTTTTGGTATAAAACCTATGAATTGTCCCAATGCTATGAATATTTTTGATTCTAAAACTCGAAGTTATAGAGACTTACCTATGAGGCTTTCTGAAACTACAGCGCTTCATAGATTTGAATTATCTGGAACTTTAAACGGCTTATTTAGAGCCAGAGAATTTCATCAAGATGACTCTCATACTTTCTTAGCTGTTTCACAAGTAGAAGAAGAATTTAAAAAAATTATGGAAATGATCGAGATTTTTTATTCTAGTTTCAATCTTTCTTACAAACTCAGATTTGGTACTAGACCAGAGAATTTTATGGGTGAAGCTTCTGACTGGGATATTGCAGAAAAAAGCCTTGAAGGAGTTTTAAAAGAATCAGGTAAAGAATATTTTAAAGTAGAAGGAGAAGGAGCATTTTATGGTCCAAAAGTAGATATTTTAATGAAAGATTCGCTAGGGCGTGAATGGCAGACAGGAACGATTCAACTAGATTTTCAGCAACCAAAGAATTTTAAATTAAAATATACTGATTCAAACGGTAAAGAAACACAACCAGTAGTTTTACATAAAGCCATTTATGGCTCATTAGAACGTTTTTTAGGCATACTAATTGAGAATTATATTGGTAAACTCCCACTTTGGCTTTCGCCAGTTCAAGTAGTAATTTTACCAATTGCTGATAGACATATAGATTTTGCTAAAAAACTTACCAATGAACTATCCACTGCTAATATTCGTACGGAAATTGATATAACTAGCGAGCGTTTGCAAGCTAAAATACGAAATTTTACTTTACAAAAAGTGCCCTTTATGGGTATAATAGGAGATCAGGAAGTCGAAAATTCATCTGTTGCTATAAGATCCCGAGAGGGTGAAGATTTAGGAAAGATGAAATTAAACGACTTAATTAATTTCTTAAAAGACAAAATTGATAAAAAGATTTAATAAACCCAATACTAAGTTTTATAGAATTAACGAGAGGATTTTTGCTAACGAGCTTCGTGTAATAGATAGCGAAGGAAAGCAAATCGGAATTTTAAGTAAACAGGAAGCATTAAGTAAAGCCAGAGAAGAGGGATTAGATTTAGTAGAAATAGCGGAAAATGCGAAGCCACCTGTAGCTAAGATTATTGATTTTAATAAATTTTTATATCAGGAAGCGAAGCGTAAACAGGAGGAGAAGAAAAAAGCTAAAACGACAGATACTAAAGAGATTAGACTCGGCCCATTCATGGGTGAAAATGATTTGCAGACCATGATTAGCCGTGCGAGAGGATTTTTAGAGGATGGGAATAAAGTAAGATTTGTGGTAAAATTTAGAGGAAGACAGATAATTAGGACTAATTTTGGCTTTGAACTTTTACAGAGAATATTTAAAAATTTAGAAGATATTTCTAAAGTAGATAGAGAACCAAAATTAGAAGGTAAACAGATTTTTTCGATTATATCGCCAGAAAGGAAAACTAAAAATGCCAAAACAGAAAATTAAAAGATCCGTACAAAGACGTTTTAGAGTGACTAGAACTGGAAAAGTTATTTTCGCTCATCAGTATAATAGTCATTTAAAAAGCGGTAAAAGTAAATCTAGAAAAAGAAGACAAGCAGTACCAGGAGTTTTAAATGTTGCTTTTGCTAGGAAAATAAAGAGATTATTAGGATATTTATAAATATATGAGAGTTAAAAGAGGACTAGTTTCTAAAAGAAAACATAATAAGATTTTTGATTTAACTAAAGGTTATCGAGGATCTAGAAATAGACTTATCAGAACTGCTAAACAATCAGTTATTCAAGCAGGTGCTTATTCTTTTGCTGGTCGAAAAAACAGAAAAAGAGATTTTAGAGCTCTTTGGATTACCAGAATTTCAGAAGCTGTAAAAGAATATGGAGTTTCATATAGTAAATTTGTAAAACAATTAAAAACAGCACAAGTAAATTTAAATCGTAAAATGTTAGCAGATTTAGTATTAAATGATAAAGAAAGTTTTAAAAAAGTGGTTGAAGCAGTAAAAGCCTAAAAAGCTTTTAAAGTTTCAACTACATAATCCGCTTATAGCGGATTTTTTAATAGAAAATTAGATTCTGGACAAGCCAGAATGACGCAAGATATAATCAATTTATGATTGAAGAACTTTTACAAATTAAAAATGATGCAATTTCTTTAATTCTCTCAACTCAAACCACCGAGCAACTAGAAGAAATAAGAATTCAATTTTTAGGAAGATCTGGAAAATTAAATATTGCAATGAAGCAATTACCTAAACTGACTCCAGAAGAACGTGCTAGATTTGGTAAAACTGCTAACGAAATAAAAAATATTTTGGAAGAAGCTATAATAAATCAAAAATCAAAGTTAAAAAATCAAAATAAAAATAAAGAAAAATTATCCATTGATTTTACTACGCCTAGTATACCTCCTAAAATAGGCCATTTACACCCTATAACTCAGGCTATAACTGATACCGTAGAAGTTTTTAAAATGTTAGGTTATCAAGCTGCAGATGGACCAGAAATAGAAACAGATTATTATAATTTTGAAGCATTAAATATTCCTAAAGATCATCCATCCCGCGATACCCAAATGACTTTTTATTTGGATGATAAAGAAGTACAGACAAATACTCCTGGAGAAATAATTCTAAGAACACAAATGTCGGGCATGCAAGCTCGTGTTATGGAAAAAATGGAGCCACCAGTTCGTGTTATAGTCCCTGGAAAAGTGTATAGATATGAACAGGTTGACGCATCACATGGGTTTGAATTCTGGCAATTGGAAGGATTTTTAGTAGATAAACATGTAAGATTAACTGATCTTTTTGGAACTTTAGATTATGTTTTAAAAGCACTACTAGGTAAAAATATAGAATTAAAATTTGCTACTACTAACTTCCCGTTTGTGGAACCAGGTGTAGATACATATATTAAATGCACTGTCTGTGGAGGAATAGGATGTAGTTTTTGCAAAAATAGCGGATGGAGTGAAATAATGCCTGCCGGAATGATTCATCCAAATGTTTTAAGAAATGTAGGATTTGATCCTAAAGTTTATAATGGATTCGCTTTTTGTATAGGTTTTTCCAGACTTGTAACTCTTAAATATCAAATGAGTGATTTAAGATTATTAAGTAACCCTGATTTAAGAATTATCAATCAATTTTAATTTATATGTTAGTACCTTTATCTTGGCTAAAAGAATATGTTAATGTAACGCTGGACCCTAGAACTTTAGGTGATCGATTAACTGAAGTGGGACTTTCATGCGAAAAAATTATAAAAACTTCAGATGATGTCATTCTAGAGTTAGAAATTACTCCTAATCGTCCTGATTGGTTATCAATTATGGGTGTAGCACGTGAAGTAGCAGCAATCGAGAATAAAAAAATAAATTATCCAAAGTTAAAAACTAATTTAAAACCAAAAGGTGATATTTTACCTCTTAAAATTCATCCAAATTATAAAATAACACCAAGAATTTCAGGAATAATCATCAATAATGTTAAAGTCGGTCTATCGCCAAAATGGCTGGTTGAGAAATTAGAACAATTAGGACAAAGGTCAATTAATAATATTGTGGATATAACTAATTTTGTGATGTGGGAGTTGGGAAATCCTATTCATTCGTTTGATTATCATAGAATTGAAGGTTCTGAGATGTGGGTAAAACAATCAGCGGGTGGCGAAGAATTTGAATCTGTAGATAATATTAAATATAAATTACCAAAAGGAGCAATAGTTTATGAAGATAAGAATAAAATATTTGATTTAGTAGGAATTAAAGGCGGCGCGAATAGTGGAACTTATGATGATACAAAAGCAGTATTTATAGTTGTAGAAGTTGATGACCCGGTACTAATTAGAAAGGCATCACAAAAATTAGCTCTTAGATCTGATGCTAGTGCTATATTTGAAAGAAATGTTAATCGTGGTGGAACAATTGATGCTCTAAGGCGAGTTACTGATTTAATTTTAGAATTAGCAGGAGGCAATATAGCTAGTAATTTAATAGATCTTAAAGAAGAAGAATTTAATCCATGGAAATTAGATTTAAGTTTAGAAAGATTAGAATTTGTGTTAGGAATTAAAATATCAGAAAAAGATGTAATAAATATTTTAGATAAATTATCGCTAAATCCTAAAAAATTAAAAGGCAATATTATTCAGTGTTTAATTCCTACTTACCGAAATGATTTAAAAATAGAAGAGGATTTAATAGAAGAAGTCGCTAGAATTTATGGTTATAATAATTTTCCAAAAACTCTTCCAACTGGACAAATTCCAACTGATGAAATTCCACATTATAAAGATTATTTACTTTACGATAAAGCTAAAAATATTTTAACAGGCGCAGGATTTTCTGAAATTTATACTTACTCTCTAGTTAGTAAAAAGGATTTAGAAGAGAATGATATAGAAATAGTAGATTTAATCAAAGTTACTAATCCTGTGAGTTTAGAATTTGAATATCTAAGACCGAGTTTATTAATAAATCTTAAAAAAGCATATAAATTAAATATATCTAATTTTAAAGAGGTAAATTTATTTGAGTTAGGTAAAATTTATCATGGTAAAACTTTAGAAACAGCCAAAGAACCATATTATTTAAGTGGAATTACAAATTCTTTAAATTTCGCACGGGTAAAAGGAGTTATAGAAAGACTAATTAGTGAATTAGGATTAGCTGATGCTAAATATGATATTTCCTTAAGTGGTAAAACTATAATTTTTGACATGAATTTTAGTGATGCTATAAAAAATAGAAATACTAAAAAAATCTTTAAACCAATTTCTAAATATCCACCCATAACTGAAGATTTATCTCTAGAATTAAATGAAAATGTAAAAGTCGGTGAAGTAATAGAAGTAATTAAAAAACAGAGTAATTTAGTGTCTGATGTTTCACTTTTAGATATTTATGGAAACACTAAAACATTTCATATTATTTATTTAGACGAAAATAAAAATTTAACCAATGAAGAAGTAGGGGAGATTAGAGAAAAAATTATAAAAGTACTAAAAGATAAATTTAATGCGAGAATTAAATAATTATGTTTAAAAATATTTCTACTGTTTTAATTTGGTCAGAAAATTTCAGAGCACTTTCTGACTGGTATAAAGAAAAGTTAAATTTAGAAGTGGCTAATGAACTAAATCATCCACAGGATACTGGAGTTTTATTTAAAGTCGGCAATGTTAACTTATGGATCGGACAGCACGATAAGGTTCATGGTAAAAATTTAGATCCACATCGTCATATGTTTAATATAAATGTGGACTCAGTAACTGAAGGTTACGAACTTTTAAAAAGTCGCGGTGTAGAATTTTTAGCCACTCCTTTTAAAGCACCTACTATGGATCGCTATTTCGCCACTTTTTATGATTTAGATGGAAATTTAGTGCAGTTAATAGGAGATAAATAACATGGCAACCCTGGATGATTTAGAAAAAAGAGTAGAGAAGATAGAAAACAGAAATAAAAGAGTGGAAACAGATAAAGCTTGGGAAGGAAGTTGGACTCGTAAAATTCTTCTTATTATTTTTACATATTTATCCATTTCTCTTTATTTGAAATTTATAGTTGGCATTGATCCATGGATTAATGCTGTAATCCCAGCCATTGGCTTTCTATTATCAACCCTCACTCTCCCATGGTTTAAAAAATTGTGGAGTAACTATTGGCACAAATAAATTCAAATCCTGAAATTCCAATATCCCAATATAGGATCAAAGCTACGCCGTTTTATAATCCTTAATTTACCTATTTTTCTAAATATGAATTGACAAATTACAAACATCATGATATAAGACAAGTTAAATTATATTATATGCCTACTTTACCTGAACAATTTCAAGCAGCCATGGAAAGGATACAAGGTGCTATAGGTGGAGCAGAAAATCGTATTGAAAGATCGCGAAAATTTCTTAATGACATCTCTAGAGGTAGTAATTACACATTTGTACCAGGAGATAAATTTGCAATTGATCCCACTACTGGAATAGCAACTTATAATGTTGAATTTTATCTTGAGCGTGGTTATTCTGAAAGACAAATGCTATTCGCTTTAGCTCATGAATTGAGAGATCATCTGGTTGAACACGATAAGTTAGTGGCTACGCCTGAAGGAGAAATAGCAGCCGAGAATCAACAAATAGAACTAGCAAATAAAGAATGGCTTAGAATTTGGCGAAATTCTAGAGAAGATATTGCAGGTAATCTATCTATTCTTAAATATCTTGCTCCTTCTTTACGTCCTGCTACTGAACGTTTATATAGAAAAAAACTTTTCCCAAATAGAGATTTTACCCAACTTCCTAGACATGTACAATTTTCTTATGCGGTTTTGGTAAAAACCATGTTACCAAATGCAACTGATATTAAAATTTCTCCTGAAGTTCAAGAAGTTTTAGATAGGCTATCTAATACAGAATTTGAAGCTCCAGATAATGACGGAACCCTAACTAACATGGAAAATCCATTAGCCTATGTAACAGCTCCAGATGATTTATATAGCGCAAATGAACGCGCTTTATGGAGATTACAAGTAAGTAGAGATCTTATCGAACCTGAAATAGAAAAACTTTATCAACAAGATCTGGCTAATCCTAATAAAAATTGGTCAAAAGGAAATAATGATGATTCATTTTCAGAAGTTTATAAACAATATGATGACAGTATTCATCCTGATCCATGGGATAATCCCAATGAGCCAAAAAAAGAAAAAAAAGGTGGTAAGGATAAATCTGATGACAAAACAGGAGAGGATAAAGAGGCTGAAAATGAGGATGAAGAGGAAAAAGAAGCGGATGCAGATATAGATGAAGATGAATTGCACGGAGATATGGAACAAAAAATGCGTGCTGCATTTATGCGCCAAAATAATCTAACTGAAGGAGAAATGAGTGTATTAGATAATTATGATAGTGTATACAAACAAATTCAACCTTACCTAGATAAATTAAAAACTATATTTTTATCTATCGTTGATAGAACCATTAATATAGAGGAGGATATTGCTATACGTCAGAGAAGAGGACGTTTAACGTCTGAGGGAATTCATAGTGCATATGTTTATAGTAAAAGAGGTATTAGTGAACCACCTCCGGGTCGAACAAATTTATCAGGAGAAATAATTCATGAAGAAGTACGACCTATTCCTTCCACTTGGCATTTAGTGGCTGATCAAAGCTCAAGTATGCAAGGAGAAAGAACTCGAGCTCAATTACGTTCGGCAGTATTGTTCATTGAGGTGCTAGCTGAGATTGAAGAACAATTAAAATCTATGAGAAATATACATTCAAGCGCTATTGACATCAAATCTGATTTAAGAGGTTTTAGCTCAGGCGTAAGAATATATAAAAAAATTGAAGATATACTTTCTCCTCAAAAAAGAATCGAAATATTTCAAGGATTATCCCGAACTTTTTTAGATACTAACGATTATGATGCCTTGGAACAAATTGCAAATGAGATTGATAAAAAAGGCTCAAATTATAAAAATGAAATTGCTACTAGACATAGGAAAGAAATTGTGGTAGTGTTATCAGACGGACAAAGCAATAGCAGCAAGCTATTAAAAGAACAGATAGAAAGATTAAGAGATATGGGAGTAAAAGTTATAGGACTAGGTATGACTGAAAGTGCAATATCAATTATAGATTCCTATAGTCCTGAAGGAAGAGTTTGTAAAGATATTTCAGATTTACCTAAATACTTAGCTGAAATTATTCTTGAAGATTTAGTTGTAAAAGAAAGTGAGGAAACAAATTAATGGCAAATATAGAATTAACACCAATACCTAACAGACCTGCTAATTTAGATCCCAGAGTTATAGCTGCAGCAGATGCAATAACAGAAAGGACTAGACTTGAAAGCGTACAAGCAGGACTGGGAACTAGTATTCAAACTGGAATATATTCTGAATTAGATCAAAGAACTAGAAGAGGATTAGCTGCTAGATTAACTGAATTAGATTCTCAAATAAATGTAGTACAGCAAGATAAAAGACTTAATGAAGCTTTAGACAACGAAATTCAACGCAGAGATATAATTAGTCAACGTGCTCAACAAGCTTTAACTAGTGATAAAAGTATATATGATCTAAGAATTCTAGAACGGGGTTTAGTAAATAATAAACAGATACCTGTAGAAGCAAGACAAACTGCCATAAGTGAACTTAAACAACAATTATTAGAAGAATTACAAAGAAGACAAGCTTTATTAAAAGAACCTAGCGTATTTTTTGAATATAGGCTGCAAAAATTGATGGAGTACCAACAGCAACTCTTGACAGGAGATCATTTTGTGGAATTACCTACTCGTTTAGACCTTCAATATAAAATAATTGATGAATGGCTACATGGAAGTAGAGTTATGGCAGTAGGGCATACCGGTACTGGAAAAACTGAATTAATGAAACATGCAGCAAGAGTTGTATCTGGAAAAGAACCATATGTTCTCCAAGGTGATCCTCATTTATTACCAGGTGAATTTGTGGGAGATTGGACTATGCAAGATGGATCAACTGTTTATCAACCTGCTGATTTAGTCAAAGCAATTATTCGTGGAGAACCATTCATTTATGACGATATGAACGTAACTCCAAATAGAACTAATATGGGACTTAAATCTCTTTTTAACTTAAGAACAGGTAGTAAAATTAATGTTAAGAAACCTGATGGATCAGGAGTAGTACAAGAGACAGTAGCTGAAGGTTATTATTTTGGAGGGACACAAAATCCTCCAACAACTCAGTACAGACGCGAAGAAACATGGACAGAAATTGATAAAAATTTTTCTCATATAGATGTAGATTATTTACCTGCAGATGAATTATATGACTTAGTAGTAGCGTCTATGTTAGATAGTACAGGTGGTTTACCCTTATCTAAAAATGACGCTCAAAATACTCTTAGAGAGCTTTGTGATACAGTAGCTTTTATACAACAAGCATATACGGGACAAGCAAATATTGAAGGTAGTGGTGGAATAATTAATAAAACTCAAACTTTAGAAAAAACGGTTGTAGATGCAGGAAAAATTATTTCTATGTTAAGTGGTTGGGAAGGTGCATCATCTTCTGAAAGTTTTAAAACTTATATAAGCCGTCAATTTTTAAGAGAGTTTATTAATAATAAAAATTTGCCACCTTCTGATAGATACTATCTATTACAAATTATGGTTTTAAGAGGATTTTTCAGGGGCTTTAATGTATCAGAATTTAATATTGAGGGTTATCCTACAGAGATACTTAAGAGTGACCTAAGTGCCTGGGGATTTTCATCAGCAGATAAACAAACTCATGATCATCAAGAATTATATCCTGAAGAAGTAGCAAGATTGGATCCTTACGGAAAAGTTCTTTCACTTATGAGAGAAGTTAATGTTCACCCTGATCACGAGGTTGTGAGACAAGGAAGAAGAAGGATAACGCCTATTAGTTCTAATGATGACGAGAGAGTAGCAGCTATATTAAGAGGAGGAAAAAAAAATAATGGGTCAACAACGTCCACATCAGGAGAAGCAATAGTAGAATCTCATAATGAAGCGTTAGCACGTATAAAAAGTGTTAAAAGACAGATTAAATTTATGACTACTCCTCCAAGGACATTTTTTGTATTTCCAGGAGTAGGCATAGATGAACTTGAGGATTTACGACCTGCAATCATTAATCTTTTAGCTCCATTAACATACAATAGATTAAGATGGTATGAAAGATTATTGATTAATAGGGAAAAACAGCTAGTTAATGCTATTCAGAGATCTCCAGTATTCTCAGTTGAGGAATGGACAGAAGCTGTAAAAGCATATAATGCTTTATCTTCTAGAGAAAATACTGAAGGCAATACAGATGAATTTTCTTTTACTGTAATTCCTGCAGACCGTAGAATGACTTATAAATTCACAATGTCTGGAGAAGCAGCAAGTGCAATTAATAATCGTTTTCCTAGACTTACTAGTGGCGAAGATGTAAAGAAGATCTGGAATGTCCTTTTTTCTAGACCAATCAAGGATGATAAATATTCTGAGGTACAAAAAGCAACTATATTATCATTATATCAATTATTAAGAACTACTAATCTACCAGACATAAAACAAATGGCTTATATGTATTTAAAAGATTTTATCTCTTCTTCTAGAAATTCTGCTTTAGTTGAAAAATGGTATGGTGCCAGTCAAGCTGCTTCAATTCGCCGAGCTCTAGGCTTATAATTAATATATTCTTATTCCACAAAGTAAATAAAATAACATATATTTGGACGAGCAGTTAAAGAACTTTTAATAAAAAAATAGTGAATAAAAGAGCAGGGATTTTCTTCAAAATTTTAGAACAAAATAAAAATAATTCTATGTCAAATTCTAAAATTAAATTTATTATTAATGCTACAATATTACTATGTTTAAAGCTATAATTTTAATAATTTTTGGACTCTTCTTAGGAAGTATAGCATCATTAATTTATATTTTTTATTTTTATAACACTCCTATTAAATTAAATAATTTCTCGTTTAATCAAATCATCAATAATACTTCATCCAAACAAATAATTGGATTTCTTCCATATTGGCTTTTAGATAAAGCACAAACTGATTATTCTAAATACGTTACTACACTTTCATATTTTGCCATCCGAATAAGTAGTGATGGAAGTATTCAAAAATTATCTACTCCTACTCAAGAAGAAGCAGGATGGTATGCACTAGAAAGTGGAAAAGTAGATCCATTCTTAAATTTTGCAAAACAGAATAACGAAAAACTTTCATTAGTAGTCGATAGTGGTGATGTTAATGCCATAAATAAATTTATTTCTAATCCTGAAAAAAGTAGTATAAATTTGATTAGTGATGTAAAACCATTATTAAACAAGTATGGATTTTCTGATCTAAATTTAGATATAGAATACACTCAAGATGCATCAGATCAACAGAGATCGGAATTTAGTAATTTTATAAAGGATGTTCGCGTACTTTTACCAAAAGATAAAACTCTTACACTTGAGATTAGTCCAATTGATGCAGTTCAAAAAAGATTAATAGATATTAAAGCAATAAATCCTTACATAGACCATATAGTTATTATGGCTTATGATTATCATGCACCAGATTCATTTGTTACAGGCCCCGTAGCACCTTTAAATGGAGGAGGAATAACCTCAGAGTATGATGTATCAGAAGCAATTGATAAAACACTATTAATTATTTCACCGTCAAAATTAATTTTAGGAATACCACTTTATGGCTATGAATGGGAGATTTTAGGAGATGTTCCCAGAAGTGCGGTAATTCCAGGAAGTGGAGTGATTGCTAGTAATGATAGAGTAGAGAATTTATTAAATAATTGTACTAATTGTAAGTTAGCGTTTGATTCTCAAGCTCAAGAATCTTATGTAACTTTTTTTAGCAATGATACTAATACAACTCATTTAATATATTTCCCAGATATAACTTCCACAAAAGCTAAAGTAAATTTTGCGAATGATAATAATCTGGGTGGATTAGCACTTTGGGCGTTAGGTTATGAAGGAAGTAATATTTTAAACCCGATTATAAATTATAAAAATAATTAAGGATTAGTCGTGAAAGTTTTAGAATTATTATTAAAAATTAAATCTTCACCACTTTTAATATTTTGAATAATAGTTTTATTATTAGTATCAGTAAAAGCAATGGTTACATCGCCGGTTTTTATACTTATTTTAATGGTAGAGTCATTTTTATCTACACTGATTTCACTTTCACCATCATTAATATTTATTAATAAATCCAGCGCTCTAACTGAAACAGGAATACTACTATTTAATTTTTCATATTCTAATTTACCAAATAATTGATTAAAAACTAAATTAGCAGGAAGTGTTTGAATAATAGATAACTTACTATTAGCACTTATAGAAATAAAAACAATGTTATTAAAAGCCATTTTTAAACTACTATTAGTACCCGTTTCTACTTCTTCTCCCTGTTGAATATTTTGAGGTTTAGTGATTAACTGCTGATTATTATCACGAGCTGTCCAAAGTATAGTTCCTGATAAACCAGTAATTTTCCCAGTTAAACTGTCACTTGGAGCATTAAAAAGTGAAAGTTCAGAAGTTATAAGTGGAGAAACAATTTTATTTACGTTTACTTTATTAATTTTAAAATAAATAAAAATTGTTGATAAAAATCCTATTACTACAGCTAAGAAAAATAAAAATATTTTAAATATAAATTTCACTTCCTATTTATAATATCAGATTAATGTCCCGGTGTTGGAGACGGGGTAGGAGATATATTTAATGACTTTAACAAATCATCCGTAGGATACCATTGATAATCTGCTGCTGAATGATTATCGTGAACCCAATTATCAATCCCAATTTGCCATCTATTCTGCCCATCTGTAGAAACAGGATCATTTTCGCGAATTACATAATAAGTCTTTCCTTGGAATTGTTTATAAATTGGTGAAACAGTAGTAGGTTCTGTACCTTTTATAAAATATTCTGAGCGAGTTGGCTGTCCTGAATAGGGAAGTCCACCAAAGAGTGAATCTATTTGAAGAGCATTTACATCATCAGGCTTAGTAGGTGATTTATCAGGTTTTCCTTTTAGGACATAACTCATCACAGAATTCCAAATAGGTGATGCTCCCGTTTCACCTGATGATATAGCTTGATTCATTGGTTCATTATTATTATTTCCTACCCAAACACCTACTACATAATCTGGTGAGTAACCAATAGTCCAGTTATCTCGTTTTTCATCAGTCGTTCCCGTTTTTACACTTACGGATGGATGAGATGGTAAAAATAGATAAGAATTTAGACCGAAATCTAAACTTCTCGCATTATTATCCAGTAAAATGTGTGATGTTAAAAACGTTATATCCGCGGGTAAAACACGTGGACCGGTAGTGGGATGATATTGATATAAAACATTACCTTTAGAATCTGTAACTTTTAAAATAAAGATAGGATCCTGTCTTATACCACTATTAGCCAATACACTATATGCTGTAGTTTCATCTAGTAAACTTACCTCACGCCCTCCTAAAACTAAAGATAAACCTACACTACTTAGATTTTGAGGAGTTGGATTCCAGTTAGAAAGTCCCATATTATAACCCAGTTGCATAAAGTTTTTAACACCTACTAACGCCTCCATTTTAACAGCAGGAATATTTAATGAATTAGCTAGTGCAAATCTTATTTGGACAGGTCCTAAAAATTTACCACTATAATTTACTGGAGTATAAGTAGGATCGGTTGGATCACCTGTAGGAAAATCTGTCTTAGTATCCATTATCATCGTAGAAGGTGTATAACCTTTCTCAAAAGCTAGTGAATAAAGAATAGGTTTAGTAGAAGAACCGGGTTGTCTATTTACCACGGCTGCATTAACGTTAGGATCAAACACACAGTTTACACCGGGATTACAACCTTTAGGAGAAGGATCACCAAAATAATCTTTACTTCCAGCCATAGCTAAAATCTCTCCAGTTTTAGGATCTCGAACTATTACTGCACCATTGCCTACGTTATATACTTTAAGACCATCTATTTGGGTTTTTAATTGATCTTCAGCATATTTTTCAATGTTATAATCCAGTGTAGTAGTGACTTGAAGGCCACCATTTTCTACTTCGCTAGCACCAAATTCCTGAGTTAGAAGTTGTTTAACATAAATTACGAAATGAGGAGCTTTTATAGAAATATTATTATTTTGGAAATTAGTATTTTTTATTTCGTTATAAGCGCTCTCTGCTTGTTTTTGAGTAATATATCCACTATCAACCATCGCATTTAAAACGTTTTGAGTTCTATCTAAATAATATTTATATCCACTAAAAGGTGAATAAGCATTTGGATCTTGAGGAAGACCTGCTAGAAAAGCACTCTGTGCTAAATCTAAATGCTGCACATCTTCACCAAAATATGTCTGAGATGCTGCCTCTACACCTTGGTTGGGACCTCCATAACCGACATCATTTAAGTACATCTCTAAGATTTGATCTTTAGAATAAGTTTTATTTACTTGAATTGATAAAATTAATTCTTTTATTTTGCGCTGTAAATTTTGAGCATTGGTTAGTAAAGTATTTTTCACTAACTGCTGAGTAAGTGTAGATCCACCGCTCAACTGGTGATAAACTAAAATATTTCTTATTGCACGTAAATATCCAGTTATGGAAAATCCTTGGTTGTTATAAAAATTTTTATCTTCAATAGCAATGGTAGCTTCTTGGAGGTATTTCGGAATACTTGGTAATTTTACATAAACTCTATTTTGATCCTGATAAACAGAATAGAGAAGTGTATTATTTCGATCATAAATTCTGGTAGACTGAGAACTTTGCGCTTCAATTAATTTACCTGGTGTAGGTAAATCACGTGAGTACCAGAAAAATAAGAAGATGGTAATTATAACTGTTGCTATTAAACCAAAAAATAAAAATGTAGCTATTTTGGAGTAAAGAGCAATTTTCGATTGTGACGAAATATGCTTTCTTCGGGATCTAAAATCCTGCATATAGATATTATACACGAATTCCTTGTCTTGTCATCTTAAATGAGTAATCAGAATGACATAATGACTTAAGTAGCAATATTTGCTAATATTAGGCAAGATATGGATAAAATTGAAGAGATATTAACACGCGGGGTAGCTAATATTATTCCAGATAAAAATAAACTGCGAGAACTCTTAAAATCAGGTAAAAAATTAAATATTTATTTAGGTATTGATCCTACCGCTATTAAAATTCATTTAGGACATGCAGTTCCACTTCGAAAATTACAAGCATTTGCAGAATTAGGTCATAATATTAGTTTTTTGATAGGTGATTTTACAGCACTTATTGGAGACACATCAGATAAAGATTCAGAGCGTCCTGTTTTAACTACTGAGCAAATTGAAGAAAATTTTCAAACTTATAAAAAGCAGGCTAGTAAAATTTTGGATTTTAATTTAAAAAATGTAAAGGTAGTACATAATAGTGAGTGGCTTAAAAAATTAAATTTTGAAGATATTATAAAATTATGTCAGCATTTTTCCTTTGGAGATTTTGCTAGTCGTGAACTTATTGCAAAACGTTTAAAAAATAAAACTCATGTAGGACTTCATGAAGCTCTTTATCCAGTTATGCAAGGATATGATAGTTATTTTATGAATACAGATATCCAGCTAGGTGGTACTGACCAAACTTTTAATATGCAAGCAGGTAGAGTTCTACAAAAAGATCTAAGAAATAAAGAATCATTTGTACTAGCTAACGAATTTTTAATTGGGACTGATGGCAAGAAAATGAGTAAAACCGGAGGAAATGCTATTTGGATAGATGACGACGCAAACACTATGTTTGGTAAAGTTATGGCTATAAATGATGATCTAATTATACAATATGCTTTACTTGGAACTAGATTATCTATTGAAGAAGTTAATGAATTTCAAAAAAGATTAACAGCGAATGAAAATCCTAGAGATATTAAAAAAGATTTAGCATTAGAAATAGTTAGTGAATTTTATGGAGAGAAAACTGCATTAGCAGCAAAAGGACTTTTTGAGAAAACAGTTCAGAAAAAAGAGATTCCAGACGAAATACCTATTTTTAAATTAGATAAAACAAATAAACTTATTACAATCACAGATTTATTATTATCAACTCAAATGGCTGAAAGTAGATCAGAAGCTAAGCGTTTAATAGAACAGGGTGGAGTAGAATTAGATGGAGAAAAAATAACTGAAATTAATAAAGATCTGGAGATAAATGACGAAGCAATTTTAAAAGTTGGAAAGAGAAAATACTTAAAGATAGTTCATAGTTAACAGTTCACTATAATCAGTTATAAATAAAATTAGTCAATTTTGAACTGTGAATTTTAAATTGATAACTAATATATGGAATTTTTAAGAAATAATTCGTGGATCTGGAAAGTAGTAATGGTAATAGCCAGTTTATGTCTTATAGCAGCTTCAGTATTTCCATATTTGATTTTAAGCCGATAAATAATCATGGATCTTAATGCAAAAATTAAAACTCAAGGTGGAGTTTATAAAAGATATGCACCACTCCTAGAAAAATTAGAAATAATAAATTTTTCGGATTTTCTATATCATATCCCTTCTCATTTCGATGATTTTACAAATATAAAAAAAATAAAAGATTTGCAAATTGGGGAAATAACAACACTAATCGGAACTATTGAAACAGTTAAAAATGTTTATACTAAATCATATAAAAAGATACAACAAGTAGTTATTACAGACGAAACCGGAAAATTAGAGTTAGTCTGGTTTAATCAACCATTTATTTTAAATGTAATTAAAAAAGGAGATAAAATCTCAGTAGCAGGTAGAATAGAAAAAACTGGAAATTTTAAGATTGTTTCACCTGAATATGAAATTTTATTTAATGAGCAAACCAACTTAATTCATACAGGAAGATTAGTACCTGTATATCCTTTGACTCAGGGTTTAACGTCTAAATGGATTCGACGACAAACATATAAACTAATTCATGAAAATTTAGAAAATTTAAATGATTATTTACCTATTTTAATTTTAAATGAGCAAAATTTAATGCCATTAACAAGTGCGTTTGAACAGTTACATTTTCCAAAAACTCTATCAGATTTTAATAAAGCTAAAGAAAGATTAGCATTTGATGAAATTTTCATTTTAGATCTACTTTCTAAACAAAGAAAACAGTTATGGAATAAAAATAAAACCAACTTAAAAATAAATTATGAAAAATATAAAGATAAAATTGAAGATTTTATAAAAAATTTGCCTTTTGAATTAACAAATTCTCAAAAAACAGCCATTAATGATATGTTTTCAGATTTTAAAAATTTGAAATCTATGAATAGACTCCTTTTAGGAGATGTAGGAAGTGGTAAAACTATCGTAGCAGCTATTTTAATGTATTTAGCTCATTTAAATGGATATAAATCAGCTTTCATGGCACCAACTGAAATTTTAGCGACTCAACATTTTAAAACAATATCTAATCTACTAATACCACTTGGTCTAAAAATTGGAATACAAACAGGCAGCCAGAAAACGTTTAATCAAAATAACACAATTAATATAATTATTGGTACTCATGCACTCCTTTCAGATAAGCTTAATATTCCAAACTTAGGCCTAGCTATAGTGGACGAACAACATAGATTTGGAGTCGAACAAAGAACTATTCTGAGAAAAAAAGGTGATAATATTCATTTTTTAGCCATGTCAGCTACACCTATCCCCAGAACTGTAGTCTTAACTGCATATGGAGATCTCGATGTCTCATATCTATCTGACATGCCAAAAGGAAGAAAAGTAATTAAAACTTGGCTTGTCCCTAATAATAAAAGAGAAGGAGCATATAAATGGATAGAAAAGCAAATTAAAAAGGGTGATCAAGCTTTTATTGTTTGTCCATTTATCGAAGAATCAGAAAGTATGACTACGGTTAAAGCAGCCAAAAAAGAATTTGAGAGACTACAGAAAGAAATTTTCCCCAACTTAAAACTTGCTATGTTACATGGAAAAATAAAAGCTAAAGAGAAAGACAAAATTCTATCGGATTTTAAAGATAAAAAATATGATATTTTAGTAGCCACTCCTGTCGTGGAAGTAGGGATTGATATTCCAAATGCTACAATCATATTAATCGAAGCTGCAGAGAGATTTGGATTAGCACAACTTCACCAACTTAGAGGTAGAGTAGGACGAGGAGAAAAGCAATCTTATTGTTTATTATTTAGTGAATCCAATAATATTCAAACTAGAGAACGACTCAAAAAAATGGAAAATATAAGTAGTGGGATAGAATTGGCTGAATTAGATTTACATTTACGGGGTGGAGGAGATATTTACGGAACTCTTCAATCTGGAAGTAAATTATTAAAAATAGCTTCATTTTCTGATTTTGAATTAATTTCTAAAGCTAAAAATGCAGCAAATAAAATTTGGCCGGAAATTAAAAAATATCCTGAACTTTTAAAAAAATTAGAAGAAAACTCCCATGATATAATGCCCGATTAAATAAAAAAATGGCCGCTGTCCCCTGATTACAACGGCCAATTATAATTATACATCCGAAAATGAAAAATAGTTGAAGATTTAGTAAGTAATTTGTAAAAATAAATCAATATTGCCAACTCTATGTTATTTTTGCTAAAATACCTATATGCCACACGAACCAAAAAGACGACATTCAACTGAGAGAAAAGGCCAAAGACGAGCCGCTATAAAATTGAATACACCAAAAGGTGTTATTTGTGCTAATTGCGGAAAAAGTATAAAAGCACATAGTATTTGTAAATATTGTGGTTATTATAAAGGGAAACAAGTTCTAAAAACCCCTAAAAAATAAATGAAAGCACCTCTAGATCCTAGACATCAAAAAAGACAAAATCTTTTGGAAGAGATTTTTAAAATGGATTTTTTACCTCAAGAAGTAAGTAGTAAAGCAAAAGAAATTTATAGTAAAAAAAAAGAATTGGATGAGCTTATAGTTAAATCTGCACCAGCTTTTCCGATTGATAAAATTAACAAAGTGGATTTAGCTATTTTAAGACTTGCTTTTTATGAACTTTTTTTTGAAAAAAGTGAACCACCAAAGGCTATAATAGATGAAGCAATAGAATTAGCTAAAGAATATGGGGGAGAAACTAGCCCGTCTTTTATAAATGGAGCACTTGGGAAAAATCTTGATATAATAAAATCGAAAGGAAAATAATGTTACCAAAATTTAAAAACCAAAAATTATTTGAACAGGCTTTTATTCATCGATCTTACTTAAATGAATTTAGACATTTAGAAGAATCTAATGAAAGACTAGAGTTTTTAGGTGATAGTATTTTATCTTTTGTGGTTTCTTGTTATCTTTATGATCATTTCCCACAATTTGAAGAAGGTACATTAACTAATGTTAGATCTAATTTAGTTAATACTAAAATTCTAGCCAAATTAGCTAATAATTTAGGCTTTGGTAAATTATTAAAACTTTCTAAAGGAGAAGAGGAGAGTAATGGACGAGAAAATCAAAGTTTACTGGCTGATAGTTTTGAGGCATTTATCGGAGCATTATTTTTAGATCAGGGTCTAGAGATAGTCAAAGAATTTATTCTATCCAATTTAGATTCAGAATTAAAACTTTTGATTAGTGGAAAATCATTAAAAGATCCAAAGAGTTTACTTCAAGAGAAATCACAAGCAGCTAAATTTGGTACTCCTGTTTATAAAGTTATTGATGAATCTGGCCCTGCACATAGTAAAATTTTTACAGTTCAAGTGGCTATAAATGATAAAATCGAGGGTATTGGGAAGGGTAAATCTAAACAAGAAGCTGAGATCGAAGCCGCTAAAGTCGCTCTTGAGAAGAACTTCTTAAAATGATAAAATACAAATATGGCATTAACAATTAGACTTACTAAACTTGGTAAAAAAGGCGAGGCTAAATTTAGAGTTATCGTTAAAGAAAAACGTGATAAAAGAGATGGAAAAGCTCTAGAATTTTTAGGCTTTTTTGAAAAATTGACCGGTGGACGTGTGAATAAAAATTTAAAAATGGATCGTATTAAATACTGGATGTCTATGGGTGCTAAACCCAGTGCAACAGTTAGAAAATTAATAGAAGGATGAAAGACGCTCTTTTATACATATTAAAATCTATAGTTGAAGATACAGATTCTTTATCTGTTGATGAAAATGATGACAATGGATTCGTTACTTTAGTAATTCATGCAAATCCAAGTGAAATCGGGAAAATAATTGGTAAAAATGGAAAGATTATTAGAAGTATCAGAAATGTAATAAAAATTAAAGCTATTAAGGAAAATAAGAAGATTCAAATCTCTATTGCAGAAACAAATCCACAAATATAATTATCACCTGGATGAAAATAAACATTTTAACTCTTTTCCCAGAAATGTTTTCTGGCCCATTTCAACACTCAATAATTAAAAGAGCTATTTTTGATAAAAAAATTCAAGTTAATTTTATAAATATTCGTGATTTTGGTTTAGGAAAACATAAAGTGGTGGATGATAAGGTTTTTGGTGGGGGAGTAGGGATGATTTTAAGAGTAGATGTTATAGCAAAAGCTTTAGAGTCAATAAAAGAAGCTAATTCGCCAGCTGGCGGAAAAACAAAAACCATTTTATTAGATGCGAGAGGCAAAACTTTTAGTCAAAAGCTTGCAAAAGAGTTTTCAGATTTTGAAATATTAAATATCATTTGTGGACATTATGAAGGGTTTGATGAGAGAATTTTAGAATTAGTAGATGAAACCATCTCAATTGGAGATTTTATTTTAACTGGTGGAGAAATCGCAGCTATGCTAATTACAGATAGCGTAGCGCGTTTAGTATTAGGCGTTTTAAAAGATGGAGCAACCAATAATGAATCATTCTCAATTTCTGATCAAGACCATAATCAACTTTTAGAATATCCCCAGTATACACTCCCTCGTGAATTTAATGGCATGAAAGTTCCAGAAATTCTTTTAAATGGTAATCATAAAGAAATAGAGAAATGGAAAAAAGAAAAAGCTATAGAAATAACTAAGAAACAACGGCCTGATTTAGTGAGATAAAATCCCGCTTTGACTGGAAATATTATAAAAATTAGAATTAAACACGGATAAATCTCTAATAGTTTTTAAATCGTCTGTTGATAAAGTGGAAAGAGGAAGTACAGGATTAAAAGCTACTGTAGTAGTGGGATCATAATAAAAAGAAACAGTTATTAAAGATGTATTTACACCTTGAATGGTTATTTGCGTAATATTATTTAAAGGTAATTCATTTTTAATTGCCCCTAGAAATTCTTCTACTTGTGTAGCACCGCCTAAAATAGTTAGGTTAATTCCAATACTATTTTGATTTACCAAGTTAGTTTTTAAGTCTCCTATTTGAAAATTATAATCACCCAAAGAAACTCCTGATTTATTTTCTGCATCTGCTATAGAATTTAATATTCCTTCAAAATCTTTTGTTTGAGGAAGAGCACTTGTAACAGTATTAGTATAGTTATCTAGATTATTAGTACTCAGACTAGTTGCTATATTCAAATTTTTATTTAGAATAGATAAAGTATTTTCAGCATTTTGCAAGTCACTTTTTTCATTTTGATAATTCTGTATATTAGAAAGAGTAAAGTAGAAAAATATTAAAATCCCCAACAACCCGAAAATAGATGGTAAAATGTACTCTTTATATTTTAAATAAAGTATTCTAAATGTAGTTGAGTTAGAAAAATTAATATTTAAATCCATATTAAAAAATTTGTCCTGATATTGATAATGAATATTTACCAGTGCCTGAATCTAAAAGGACAGAACTTATAACTATATTACTAAATATTTCTTTTTTGTTATAAAGTCCTATTAAAAAATCTGAAACATTATTAATATCTTTTAGGTTCTGAGAAGAAAAAGAAGCTGAGATATTTTTTTTATCAACTGAAACACTATCTGTGGATACGTCTGAGGGAATCCCATTTAAAATGGTTGATAAATAACCCTCGAAATTATCTCTACTTTTTAAGATATTATTTATTTTAGTTAATCTATCTTTTATAAAAAGCAGTTTAGAAATTTTATCGTTTTGGGCTTTTATTTTATTTTCCACATATGATTCTTGAACTGTAACGTAGCTGGGATCAGAAATTTTACTTAAATAGAAAAATATTAAACCTAAAAGTAAACTTAAACCAAAAAAAGTATAAGAAACTATTTTAAAAATTAGGATGCCATTATTAGATTTTTTATTTATTCGTAATAAATTTATTTCATCATTCATAAGTTCTCATAGCTAAACCTACAGCTATAGTGAAAGAAGGTGCATCATTAGTAATTTCAGCTGGTAATTTTTGATCTTTTAAGATTTTCCAAGGATTTCCTATAACTGTTTCTATTCCAGTATCAGCCGTAAAATAGGCATCTAAACCAGGAAGATTAGCACTTCCTCCACTAAGTATTAATTGGCTAATTGGGTCATCATTAGGATATTTTTCTTTATAAAAAGCTACTGCCTTTTTAATTTCCCCGCTTAGAGTGGAGAGGATGGGAATAGCTGCATGTCCGATTTTCCCTGAAAAATTATCTTTTTCTATTCCATAAGTTTTTTTATATTCTTCCGCTTGGCTAGCTGAAAATCCAAAATCAGATGCTATAGCTCGAGTTAAAGCTACACCACCTACAGGAACTGTATATACGAAAATTAAAAATGAATTTTTAGCGATAGCTATATTACTACTAGTAGCTCCTATATTTAAAATTATGCTAGAAGGGAAATTCTCAGTAGTTACAATAGCTCTAAATATAGATAGTATTTCTGTTTCTACTGATGCAATTTCTAATCCAGCCAGAGAAATTATATTTTCATACTTATTGACTAAACTATTAGGTGCACCTACTAAAAGAACTGTCATAGTTTGTTTTATATCTTGAGGTGTGGGACGATTAATTACTTTATAATCTAATGTCACATCACTCATAGGAATAGGAATATATTGTTCCGCTTCATAATATATAGCTGAAGAGAGTTCTTTTTCAGATAAGTTTGGCATTTCTATTATTCTGGTAAAAACCTGATTTTCGGGTAAAGCTATATTTACTTTTTTAGTTTTAATGTTAGCGTTTTTTACTATTTGTGAAATTGCTTTAGCCATTTCTTGCTGATCAAGTGGAGACTCGGATAACATACCACGCGCAGGCGTAGGAGCTGAAAAAACAGAATTAAGAAAATACTGTTTATCAGTTTTTTGTAACCAAACAGTTTTTATGAAACTAGTACCTATATCAAGACCAAATACATTTATCATTATTGGATTGTAAAAAGTGAATAGAAAAACTCAGACGGAATAGAATCATACCCTTGAAAAAATACAATTTTTCGCGTGGATGAACCAGAAGTAGCAGAAGAGGTAATAATTCTTCCCTGAGAAGGAAAGGTAGCAGAATTATCTGCAGCAATAGCAATGGGAGTAGAGGAATAAAAAGGGACTATTCTAGCGACTAAACCTGATGATATAGTTGGTAAAGCAGCAGCATAATAAAATCTTTGTCCTAAAATATTTCCACTATTAGTATTAGCTACAGTAAATTTATTATTAGCTGCTCTAGTAGAACATGGATCTACTGCGTATCTATTAAAAATAGGGGCATTTTTAGTACCAGAAATAACTAAAATTTCTAAAGCTGCATCATTACAAGCATCTGAACTTTTACCCCAATAAATAGTTAAATTTCCACTCCAAGGATTTAAATATTTTTGAGCTAAATCAGTAGAATAAGTAGATAACCAAATATCTGTTCCATCATCTTGACTTATAGGTAAACCATTATTCTCAATAAAATAAAAATTATTACCACCCTGAGCCGGACCGCTAACTTCGGTTGTAGTTACTTTATCTATAATAACTCCTGAATTATATTGTTGAGAAGTTATAGTAACATCCGAAGATGAACCTAATGCTTCTTCTAAACCTGCCTCTGCCCCTTGAAAAGCTTTAAGCGAATCAGATGAATCAGTAGCAAATTTTATATTAGTTATACTTCTAGCTGCAACAGATAATCCTACTGTTAGTGCAATGATCATTATTAAAACTACTACCAAAAGTGTTTGGCCTTTTTCAGAAGTCTTCATAAATCTAGAGTAGCAATAAGATTACTCCTGTGTCAATTAAAAATTTCTATTGTTCTAAATTTCTCATCAGAATATTAGTAGTAAAAGGAATTGCAGATGCTGATGCTGTTTTTTCAGTAAGACTACTAGAATTATTTTGTATTAGGGAAAAACTAATATTAATTAATGGATAATCATTAATATTTTGCTGATAACAAGTAAAAGAACATGAATCATCTACCATTTTTACACTATTATCTAATAAAGATGCACCGTTAGAAGCTATAGTAGACGGTGGATTATCGGTAGAGTTATTACAAGAAAAAACAATATTGGAACCATCCGCTGCCACAAATGAAATAGATGAGGAAACAATAGGTGGAGTAGGAGAAACTACAGTACAGGGAAACGGGTTTTCTATAGATCTAGCATCTCTTATAGCTTGTGAAATTTGATTAAGAGCGAATTCTCCATTCTGTCTTACTGATGTTAAAATTGTAGCTTTACTGGAAGTTCTAAGAGAAACTACTAGAATACTGGTAGCAATTGCTCCTACCACACCAAAAATAGCTAGAACTGCTAAAATTTCAATTAAAGTAAAACCTCGTTGATTTTTAATTTTCAATTTATAATTCATAATTCTATTTATGGTGTTGGTTGAATACCAAAATTAGAAAAACAACTTTCAGCAGAAACTTGATGGCAATATAAATTAGATGAACTAGTACACTTGCTATCCGACCACGAAACAGTGGCTTTTACATCTGTTTCATTTTCATTACCACCTTGGCCACAGCTAATAGAGTTCTGTATTACTTGAATTTCTCGAACAAAAACACCTATATTTTGACCACAGCTTACAGATTTAGGCCCGCATGGATCACCTATGGTAGAATTTAGTGATGTACAACTGGAAGCAAAACAATAATTACCAGATAAATTTTTAAAAGTAGCATAATCTGTATTTCTAAGAGATTTAATAAAATCCATGGCTTCTTGAACATAAGTGTTGGCATCTGTTTGATTTTTTGTATATTGAGCATTACTTAAAGCAGAAATAACAGCAGTTACAATGGAAGTAAGGATTAATACACCTATAGTAAGAGCTACTAAAACTTCTATAAGAGTTTGGCCTTTATTATTCATAAATATTATTGGATTATTCCATTTTGAGAAATAGAAATAGTTTTTGTTTGCCCAAATGCAGAAAAAGTAACAGATCCTACAGGACTTACTCCACCGGATAAAGGATAAAATGTATACTTAGTGGCAGTGGAGGAATAAAGACTGACTCCTGTAGGATATTTTTTAGAATTTTCTAGAAGGGTCGTTACTGTTTTTCCACCATCATCACTACATAGAATATCCATTTCATAATCATTATTACTAATACATGTAGAGCAAGATGAACCACTGCAACAGAATACTACCTGATAGCCAACTAAAGAATCATTATTAGGACAATCTTTTTTTTGCCCGTTTAAAGCATCATTTCTAGCTGTATAAAAAAAATCTTTAGTATTTGCTACTGCATTGGTCAAAATTTGTTGTCTACTATAACTTGTGAAAGACGCAATCCCAATAGTAGAAAGTATAGATATAATGGAGAAAACAACTAGTAGTTCAATCAGAGTAAAACCAAATTTATCTTTGTAGGAATAAGAATTCTTAACCTCCAATTTCCAATTTTTAATGATTTTTTTAATTCTTGATTCATAATTCATAATTCTATTAAGGGTTTGTAACTGTATAGTAGAAACTAGTATCACAACCACTTCCACCCGGAGTTGTAGATGTTCCTTGAGAATCACTAGTGTTTTCAAGACAGGCTGTAATAGTATAGGAATCCTTACTATTATCAAAATAATAATAATAATCTCCGCTATTATAATATAAGTTACCTAAAGGATCGCATGGTACTTTTTGCATATAAGTAATTGATCCGTCATCATTAGTTAGTGGATTACCACAATTTGGTAATCCTGCAGGATAAGATCCTTGATCTGCACGATATTGTTCCAAAGCAGCTTGGATCTGACTCATATCAGATTTCCTATTTGCATCTCGAGCGCGTTGCCTAATACCAATAAAATTTACCATTAAGAGTGTAGATAGAACTCCAATTATTGCAATTACTATAAGAAGTTCTATTAAAGTAAACCCATTTTTTTTAAAAGTTGATTTGTGATGATTATATCGACTCCCTGATAAGTTGTTTTTTTGCTCTTTTTTCTTTAGATTATAAAATCCTCTATAAATAAGATTATTAGTTAATAAATTTTTATAAATATTTTTACTCATATAAAATTTATGGACTTACATTTGGACTTGAAATACCAAAGTTACAAGTCCCACCACATGCGTCCGAACTAATACCATTATCATTAAGACTTTTACAAATACCACTACCTCCACTAGTACAGATTTGTGGATCAGTATCTACATCTAGTGAAGCATATAACCAATATGATTGTCTATCAGTACTTACAAAGTAAACATAGTTTTTATCAGAAGATGGATCCTTAGGTAATAAATCCATATACGGAGTCCAAGATGAACCCCACGCAATGGGTTGATCATTTTGAAAATTTACTATCTCATAGTTTTGAACCTCAGGATAAACTCCATTATTATCCTCATAATATTGTTCTAGCGCTTTTTGGATTTGAGATAAGTCCGATTTACGTCTGGCATCATTTGCTTTTTGAAATTGAGCTACAGGATTCACTATAAATAAAACCATTGAGGCTAAAATGGCAATTATTCCTATTACTATAATTAATTCAATTAACGTAAAACCAGCTTGCGAATGATCAAACTTTTTTAGCCAATTAGCAAATTTTTCCTTAATTCTCACTTCTTGATTCATAATTCTTTTTTAGCATTGACCATCGCAATCAGCAGAGCAATAAGTACCTGTTCCAGCTGGTGAGACTACGTTACATCTGGCAGGGGGACCCCCAGTACAGGCAAAATCTTTTTCACAATTAGATTCTGGCGTAATAGGGGGAGCAGAAACATAGTCAGGCATAGGATTGGAACTAACATATGAACAATCTACAGTACCCCCAGTAGCACAAGAATTATATACATTATATGCACCTGAATAATAATTATTAGGTAAACAATTATTTTTCGCTATAAGTGGACAAGCTAAACTTTGTGAAAAATCGGCAGATTGGTTTTGATTAGAAGTAGGTGATGGAATACTACTAGAATTAATTTGAGCAAATAAAATGTACCACTTGGGACAGGGCGAACCATCAGTTTCATAACGAATACAATTCTTTCCTGTGGATGGATCGCAATTAATTCCCTGAGGAATATTTTCGATATATACATTGTTACCACTTTGTAAACTTTCTCCAAAGGGAAGAGTATTTGGATAACATAAATTATCATTATAATATGTATCTAAAGCGCTTTTTAACTGTTCTAAATTTTGTTTAGTCTGCGCATCTTGTGATTTTTGTACTTGAGTAAAAGGATTTAGCAAACCTACTAAAACTGAAAACAAAATTGCTAACATAGCAATAACTATTATCAGTTCTATTAAGGTAAATCCTGATTTATGTTTTAGAGACTTAAGATTTTGAAGAAAATTATTTGAAGTTGTGCTCCCCAAAGATAAAAAATTAGTGTTGAAAAAGCTAAAAAAGGACCGAATGCTATAGCGTCTTTTTTTAGAGATTTTTTCTTGCATACAATTAGTATGAGAGCAACAATGGCACCTGTCAAGAAAGCCAAATAAAAAGCTAAAAATCCATTAAGGATACCAAGCAAAAATCCAATAAAAACTGAAAATTTAACATCCCCAAAACCCATTCCACGTCTTTTAGTTAAAATAAAAATTAAAAAGAAAAATATAAAAGATAAAAAACCTCCTAAAAAAGAATTTATTAAATTAAATTTAAGAACTATTTCAAAAAATAAAGAAGCTATAAAACCAAAAACTAAAATTTCATCAGGTATGATCCCATAAAAAAAATCTGTAAAAAAAATAATAATTAATATAGAATTAATAAGTAAATTAAAAATTAAATGTACCCACAATCGGTAATTATTAATTTCCAATCTATAATTACTTAATACATTCCAAGTAGCTAGTATGAATAATAGCCCAGTCAAAATTTCTATAATTAAATATTTATATCCGAAGAATTTTTTACAATAGCGGCAACGACCTTTTAAAAAAATCCAAGAAAAAACAGGTATTAAATCTACAGGTTGTAAAATCTTATGACAAAAATCACATTTGGATCGATCTATAAAAAGTTTTTTCCCAAATGGTAATCTATCGATAACAACATTTAAAAATGAGCCTATGCAAATTCCAATTAAAAAAACATATAGATAAATTATGTCATTCATATTTTTTAATTATTTTTCTAAAGGCTGTAGAAAAGTTACTCTTAAAAACTTCTGAAAATTTTATAGCAGTAAGTTCAGCAGCATTTTTATCTTTTAAACAAGCTAGTTGATCATCATACAAAATAAAATATGAAGTAGTATCAAATGGGTCTAAATTTATAGATTTTTGTAAAAATTTGGAAGCTGACTGACAATCTTTTTTCACGCCTAAATCATAAACACCAATTACTTGGTAAGTTTTAGCATAAGTAGGATCTGTTATAAGCGCTAATTTATACCATCTTTCGCTGGATACCTCATCTTTATAATGTTCATAAAAATAGTTCCCTGTGGCTAACATACTTTCAGCATATATTATAGGTAAATCGGACAAAGCATAATTACCAATTACTTTAGAATCAGAAAGGCTATTTAGGGAAGGATATATTTGTGACCAAGCATAAGTCACATTCTTTTGAAATTCACTTTTATCAATTTGTTTATCTGTCATCTCATATAAAAGTCCATATGGAATCCAAGAAATATTTTTGTTATTCATTTTAATAATTGAATAAGAAAAAACAGGATATTTTTTATTAAGAGAAACTATAATATCATTAAAAATTTCTGTTTGGTTTTTCTTAGGATTTTGTTTTCGATAAGCTTCTAATTTAGGAGCTAAAAATCTATCTTGATAGATTCCATTAAGATTTACTACTTTAATATCCGGCCTAAAATTTAAGCCAAAATGAATATACCAAGTATTAAACAGCTCTGTGTCTCCTGTTAGAATTACAATGGAATTTTTTGGAAGATATGATAAAAAGTTATAGCCTAAATTATTTCCCACTTTTATATTGGATAAATTAGTTTTTGGATAGTTATAGATGGCCAGCATAGTGGGAATTATTAAAAATGCACAAAGGCAAACATTAATACTTAAATTTTTATATAAAATAATACTGAGAATTTTAGAAATTAGCATTAAACCATAAACGCTAAATAATAAAATTAAAATAGCAGATAAAATAAAAAATCTCTCATAAATTCCTAAATAGAAACTACCTAAAAGTGGAAATCCAGCATAAGTAATGAAAATCGGCCCTGAAATTAAAAATCCAATAATAAAAGCGAAAAATAATTTTTTACTTTTAAAAAATAAATTAAAAAAACCTAATATAGAAATAAAAATAACTGGAGGCGTAAGCTGTGTAAAAATATAAAGTAAATATGTTTTTAATATTACAATTCTTTCATAAATATTAGGAGCATTAAAACTACCTGCATTAAATGTTCCATAATCTTGCCTTAATAATAAATGTAAAAATGATTTTATATCTTTAACGTTATCCCAATTTATAATCGGATTAAAATGAGAAGCGATTGGAACATAAATATAAATTAATAAACCAAGTAGAAAAAAACTAATAAAGTATAAGATATTGTTAATTTTTAACTTAAAAATCTTATTACTTAATTTGTTAGAATTTTTATGATCAAAAAATAGATCTAATATTTTTGGGCTTAATAAGATTATTAAGAGTGTGGGTAAGAGTAAAATTATTGTCTGGTGATTAGTTAATGATAAACCCAAAATAAATAGGAATAAACTAAATTTTTTAACAGTAGGTTTTTCATTTATGATGATGGCTAAATAAATTAGTGAAATAGCAAAAAGTGCATTTAAAATGAAAACTTCTGCAATTTCTGAATAAAACCAAAATAGATATGTAAAACCTAAAATAAAAGTGATTATAAAGCTGATTATTAAATTTTTACTTAATTTTTTACATAAAAGAAAAAATACAGAGAGTGTAAATGCACCTGAAAAAGCAGAGATTAAACCAACAGCAAAAGCTGGACTAGGCCAAAAATGTAATTTAGTTAATAAAAATCCTAAAAAAGTAAAAAGCGGATAGCCAGGAGGATGAGCTACTCCACCCAGGATTGATGTTGTTATAAAATCTCCGCTGTCCCCAGCATAAACACTTCGAGAAAGATTATGAATATATAAACTTAAATAAAAAATAAAAATTAAAAGAGGAAGAAAATATTTTTTAATAAATACCATTAATAAATGATAAAGAATTAAAATCTATGAATCAAGGATTAAGTTAAGCAAAAGAATAGAAAAATATTATGGACTTTATGAATTCTTAATTATTACTTTCAGTTTTATTCTGTACACCACACACATGTAGTAACTCCACTAGAAGTTTGAGAAACACATCCACTTGTTATAGTAAGTGTGTTTGGATCATATTTAGTGTTCAAATCACGTAGTATCGCTTTTGACTGTGGATGGAAACAAGCAGTAACAGAATTAGCTGTGCCTTGAAAAATTATAGATGTTAATACATTAGTAGCTGTAGTAAAGGCTGCTTTTATTTCTCCTTCTGTAACCAAATCAGTTAAACAGCTACTTATAACTGATGGATTACCTAAAGTAACATTAGATGAAGGCCCTGCAGTAGAACCTACTGCTGAAGCACATGCACTATCTACAGCCCATGGTAAAGCATTATGAGAAGTATAATATCTAATCATAGCGTCATTAAATTCGACAGCTACGTTTTGGACGTTAGCATCTTGAGCTTTTTTCAATTGTTCGAAAGGATCAATAGTAGCTATAAGTGCAGCAGCAAGTATTCCTAGTATTCCGATAACCACGAGAAGTTCAATAAGAGTAAAACCTTTATTTGATTTAGCGATAGTTTTTTTAGATAAAAATGTAGAAATAAAATTTTTCATCTATAAATTATTGTATGCATATTTAATTTAATCATGTCAAGGAGCATTTTAATTTTTTATCAAAAATAAAGCTATTGTATTGACGATGTTAAATTATAAATTGGTGTGATAATAGATAAAATTAAAAATGCTACACCTATACCTAAAACAATCATAATAAGCGGTTCCATAGCAGTAGTTAAATTTTTCACTTTACTTTCTACATCATTTTCAAAATATTGAGATACTTTAAGAAGAGATTCATCTAATTTCCCAGTTTTTTCTCCTATTTTTACCATCTGAGTTAGGATAGGAGGGAAAATATTATATGATGATAAAACATCACCCATAGATAGACCCTTTTCTACTTTTTTAGATGTATCTAATATGGCATTTTTATAAACTAAATTACCTGCTACATCAGCACTCTCTACTAGAGATTGTACAACTAAGGTCCCAGAACCCGACATAAGCCCTAAAGTCCTAGTAAATTCTGCCAGTATAGACAACCTTATAATTTCTCCAAATATAGGTATTTTTAGGACAACTTCGTCTCTTATTAGCTTACCAGTTTCTGTAGCTACCCATCTATTGTAAGCTATTATTAGTAGAATAATTCCACCTAAAACTATAGGCCAATAATTTATAGAGAATGTAGAAACGGCTACTACTACTTGGGTCGTTAAAGGCAAACTAATATTTAGATTAGAATATAAGGCTGTAAGCTGTGGTATGACAAAAATCATCACTACTGCCATAACTAAAACCATAAGAGTAATTATAACTGCAGGATAGAGAAGAGCTGAGAAAATAGTTTTTTTAAGAGCAGCATCTTTTTCTAGATTATTGGCTAGTCTATCTAAAATTTTATCCATAAGTCCTGAAACTTCTGCAGACTTTATCAATGAAACATAAATAGCACTAAAATGTCTAGGGAATTTAGCTAAACTTTCAGAAAATGTTTTTCCTTCTTCTACATCTGCCAGCAAAGAAGTTACTACTTCTTTCATAGTTTCAGTTTGACTTTGCTCTTTAAGAATTGATAAAGATTGTACCAAAGTTAGACCAGAGGCTAGCATAGATGATAATTGTCTAGTAAAAAGTACTGTATCGAACTTACCCTGAGTGAATTTACTAAAAAAATCAGCAAAGGGAATATTTTGATTTTCTGCTTCAATACTTATAGTAAGAAGTCCACCATTTTTTAAATATTCTTTGGCTTCACCTATATTAGATGCTTCTAAAATTCCTTTAGTAATTGTTTGATCCGGTTTAATGGCTTTATAATTAAATTTCATAAACTAGCTTAAAAGTCTTAAAAGCTCATCTACATGGAGAGAATATTGTTTTGCTGTTTCTAAACTGATATTTCCTTTCATGACGAGTTGTGCCAAAGAGGTATCCAAAGAAATCATGCCTATATCAGAAGATGTTTGGATTATAGAATCAATTAAATGAGTCTTACCATCTCTTATGTTACTAGATATAGCATTATTACCAATTAATACTTCGACTGCTGGAACCCTCCCTCCAGTAATTTGAGTAATAAGTCTTTGGGAAACTATACCTTTCAGAACAAATGATAATTGAATTCTAATTTGATTTTGTTGCTGCTCTTGAAAAGTATCTATAATACGATCTATGCTTTGTGAAGCAGAGTTGGTATGTAATGTGGAGAAAACCAAATGTCCTGTTTCAGCTATAGTCATAGCAGCACTCATGGTATCAGCATCTCTCATTTCACCAATTAAAACTACATCCGGATCTTCACGTAAAACTGATCTTAGAGCTAAATTCCATGAATTAGTATCTGTTTGCATTTCTCGCTGAGAAATAATACTTTTTCCTTTTGGATATACATACTCAATTGGATCCTCTATAGTTATGATATGAGAGGGACGATTCATATTGATCTCATTTACCATCGAAGCTAGAGTAGTGGATTTACCCTGTCCGGTAGGACCTGTTACTAAAATCAATCCTTGTCGCAGATTAGGAAATGAGTGACAAATTTTAGGTAAATTTAACTCTTCAATACTTTTTATATCTTTAGGTAAAAATCTGAAAGCAGCGGCCATAACACCTCTTTGGAAATATGCATTAATACGAAATCTACCTAAATCACCATAAACCCCACCGCCGTAAGGAATAGAAAAATCGTATTCTTTATTAGCTAAAAAAATATCTTTTTGTTCTTTGGAGAGAATAGAAAAAATCATTTCTTCTACCAACTCTTTTGTTAAAGAAGGTAGAGAAGATACTTCCACTAATTCACCATCAATTCTAAGAATTGGAAAATTTTCAGGCATTAAATGCAAATCTGAAGCATTATTTTTAACGGTTAAGTCTAGTAAATCTCTAATATCCATATTATTCCTGTGCGACTCTCAATACCTCTTCAATTGTAGTTGCGCCACTTAGAACTTTTAAATAACCATCTTGTTTCATAGTAATCATCCCTTCAACTACAGCTTCTTTTTCTATAGTTTCACTATCTGGATGAGAAAGTATAAGTTGAGCAATTTTATCTGTAACAGGAAGAACTTCGAAAATACCTATTCTTCCTAAATAACCGCTATCTCCACACTTAGCACACCCTTTACCTTTATAAAATTTTATGGATGCTTCATCTTTAGGATATAGATTACCTAAAACAGTTTTCATTTCACTTAAAACTTCAGCTGGCGGATCATAAGGTGCTTTACAGTCTTCACAAATTTTTCTCACTATTCTTTGTCCTACTAAAGCATTCATGGTAGAAGATAAAAGAAAATTTTCTGCACCTAGATCTAGTAAACGAGGTAGAGCACCAGCAGCTGATGATGTATGTAAGGTAGAGAAAACTAAATGTCCTGTTAACGCTGCCTGAATAGCTAGATCGGTAGTCTCTTTATCACGGATTTCTCCAACTAATATAATATTTGGATCTTGTCTTAAAAATGATCTTAGTCCTGAAGCAAAAGTTAAACCTACTGCTGGGTTTATCTGAACTTGGTTTACACCCGGTATTTCATATTCGACAGGATCTTCCAAAGATAAAATGTTAACTTTAGTAGTGTTTAATTTAGAAAGTACGGAATATAGAGTAGTAGTTTTACCAGAACCAGTAGGTCCACAAACTATAATAATTCCATGTGGACGCGCTATATTTGCTTCTAAATTCTTAAGTGCTATTCCACCTAGTCCTAATTCTTGAAGAGTAGGAATGCCTCCACCTTTTTGTAAAAGTCTCATAACGATTTTTTCCCCATCTACAGTAGGTAAAACAGAAATTCTCAGATCCACTTCTTTTCCGTCGGAAATAAAATCAAATCTACCATCCTGCGGAATTCTATGTTCATCTATTTTCATCTCTGATAGAACCTTAATTCTGGAAACAACTGAATCTTGAACTTCTTTAGGGAGCGATAATCTTTCATATAAAATTCCATCAATTCTATATCTAATCCTGACTCGATCTTTCATAGGTTCTATGTGAATATCTGAAGCACGATTGCGAACTGCGTATTCGAGTATAGTAGAAACGATTTTAGCGATAGGAGCTTCTTTTATAATTTCACCTATTTTTTTACTGTCAATAACTTTTATATCTTGTCTTAATTGTTCTGTTTCTTTTACAGCTTTTCCTACTTCACCTACTAATTCTTGTCTATATTCAGTGCCTATAGATTTATCTATTTCATCTTTAGAAGCTGCAAATTCTTTTATAGTAAGTCCTGTTTTCTGGCGAACGAATTGAAGAGCTTCTAGGTCTTCAGGATTTGCCATGGCGATGGATAGAATTTTATTTTTATCATCATAATTTAATGGTATTAAACTAAATCTTTCAGCTACGCTTCTGGGAATAAAATTTACAGCCTGAGGAGAAAAAGCTGCTTGAGCTAATGAAAAGTAGGGTACACCTAAAATAATAGATTTTGCTTTTGATAAATTTTCATCTGATACAAAACCTAAGGATTTTATAGCATCCATTTCTGTCTGGCCATTCTGAGCCATTTGAACTTTAATTTGGTTATATTGATCCTGGGTAATAACTTTATTTGCGAGTAGTACTTCAGATAAACTTTTTACAGGACTACTAGATTGATTAAAGCCAACTTGCGGCTGTTGAGAGGGACTTGCATTTAAAACTGGTTCATTAATATTTGAATCGGGCATTAATTTTATAATATCGAAAGAACTTGTATAATACAAGAGAAATTCAAGTTAAAATTCAAAAGGTGCTGTTATCATTATGTTACCAATACTTTTAGTCTCTAAAAATCAAAATAAACAAATAGAATATTTAGATCAATTTAAAAACAAAGAAGCAGTTAAAGATATAAGTATTCAAAGAGTAATACCTGAAAAATCATTTTCTATAGAAGATGTTAGAAATATTAAGAAAACTATTTTTTTAAAAGCTTTTTCTGGAGATAAAAAAGTATTAATAATTCATGATTTTGATTCTGCTAGTATTGACGCTCAAAATGCTATGCTTAAAATTCTAGAAGAACCCCCCTTAGATACGCAGATTTTTTTATTGGCTCAAACTGATAATTTATTACCCACAGTTCTTTCCCGTTGCAAAGTAGTTAAATTGGAAGAAACAAAACAAAAGATTGATGAAAATATTTTTTTAGAATTCCAAAATTTAATACAAGCTAATATTTCAGAAAAATTCTATTTTGCGCAGGAAAAATCCAAAGATAAAAAAGAATTATTAAAATGGATCGAGGATTCAGCAAAAATAATTAGTGAGAAGATTAAAGAAGAAGAAAATCAAATAAAAATTCAAAATTATTATCTAAGCTTAAAGAAACTAAATGAAGCACATTATCAACTTATTAAGACCAATGTCCAGCCTAGATTTATTATGGAAAACCTCTTATTATCAATAGGATAAACTATAAATAACAAGCAATTGTTATAATATGTTAATATAGAAATAAATTTCCCTTATTTATAAATAATTTTATATGGCTCTTGTTTTTGATATTGAAACTATTGGTGAAGATTATGATGGAATGGATGATACCTCTAAAGAAATCCTAGCTCGCTGGATTAAGAAAACTTCTAAAACCCAAGAAGAATATGATCTGGCTATAATCGATCTTAAAAATAACTTGGGTTTTTCACCTTTAACCGGAGAAATCGTGGCTATAGGTGTTTATGATAGTGAAAGAGATGCTGGCTGCGTTTATTTCCAGGCGCCTAAACAAAAGATCACTGACTTCAAGGAAGGCAATATTGAATTTAAGGTAAAAAACGAACGCGAAATTTTAGAACAGTTTTGGAAATTAGCTCCTAAATATAATGAATTCGTTACTTTTAATGGGAAGAAATTTGATATTCCATTTATGTTACTGCGGTCTGCTATAAATCAGATTAAACCAACCAAACATCTCATGTCTAATCGTTATTTAAATTCTCAAAGATTTGATGCTAAGCATATAGATCTTTTAGACGAATTAACTTTTTATGGAGCGGCTCAAATCAAAGGTGCTAATCTACATATGTTTTGTAGAGCTTTTAAAATAGATAGTCCTAAAGCAAATGGAGTAGAAGGGGATAATGTAGCAGAACTTTTTAAAAATGGTAAATATTTAGAAATCGCCCGCTATAATAGTTGGGATATTATCGCTACTAATAAACTTTTCCAAAAGTGGAAAGAGTATTTAAGAATGTAATTTACCAGTTGTAAAAAAGAAAATATTAGTATTTAATACAGATAAATTATGGAACGACGTTTACAGCCAATGTTTGCAACTGTTGATACTGGAGGAGGTTTAACAGAAAATAATCAAATATCTAATTTTGAAGAAACTGTAAAAGATTGGACACAGACTACACTTTCTACACTCTTAACTAGCAATCTACCTACAACTTTAAAGAAAAGTTTGCAAATTAAAATTCCCAGAATAGCCACCAGTCTTATAGAAACTAAGACTAAAGGTAATTTAGCGGATTTTCAAATTAAATTAGATGAGTCAGAAGCACCATTTTTAATCCAAGCACTTCAAGCAGATTCTAACGCAACATTGGAAGAATGGGAAGAACATATCCTATTATCACCTTTAAATGGTTATATGAAGTATGCTCCCTCTAAACTAAGTTCAGAATTATCATTAGTACGTCTGCATCTTACTAGAAAAACCCCTCAAGATGATTTTATCGCTTATTATTTAACGGGTAAAAATATTAGAGATACACTAGCGTTTGAAAACCTACCTAATTATGATGATTCAGAAGAATAATTTTTCGTTCAAAATTTAAAACTTAATCTGAAATCAATATAATATTCATTAGTATAATTAAAAAGGAGGTGAATAAATAATGGCAGCATCACCAGATTCAAAAGCTCAACAAACACAAGAACCAAGTTTAGGACCACAAATACCAAGAGTCTCTGAAAATGGATGGCAAGTATTACCCCCTAAACCAGCAAGCAATAATATAGTGGCTTCTAATGGGTGGCAAGTGGTTGGAGAAAGACCACAAACATGGGGGAGTGATTATAATAAACCTGTACCAAAATCACAAAGACGTTAATTTTTATATAGGACCATTGATCAAATGCATAATAATATGTTAGTATAGTTTACATGCCAAATGCCTCAGATTATACAGGTCAACAAATTCAAGTTTTAGAAGGACTTGAACCAGTTCGCAAGCGTCCAGGAATGTACATCGGATCTACTGATGTTATTGGACTTCATGAAGCACTTCGAGAGATTATCGATAACGCAGTCGATGAAGCGTTAGCTGGTTTTGCTAAAAATGTTTGGATTTTTTTGACTGAAGATGGATATGCCACAGTCGTAGATGACGGACGTGGAATTCCTACAGATGAAATGCCACAGTATAAAAAATCAGCTTTAGAAATAGTTATGACCAAACTCCATGCTGGAGGAAAGTTTGGCGGTGGAGCATATAAAATTTCAGGAGGTTTACATGGAGTAGGAGCAGCTGTAGTTAATGCACTTTCAACTGATCTTTGGGTTGAAGTAAGACGCGGCGGAAAAATTTATACTCAAGAATATAAAATTGGAATTCCAAAAACTAAAATGGAAATTGAGACTAAGTCTCGCCGTGAATTTCCATATTTCAATTTCCCTAAAGGAGGAACCACAGTTTCATTTAAACCAGATACGACTATTTTCCAAACAGGAGAGTTCGATTTTGAGATAGTTAAAAAAGCTATCCGTGAAAGAGCATATTTAGTTCCCGGACTTTTCTTTCATTTAGCTGATCTTCGAGAAGGTAAGCAAAAAGAAATTAATTATTATTTTGAAGGTGGAATTAAAGCATTAGTAGAAAAAATTAATGAGAATAAAGAACCACTTCATGAAACTATTTTTATAGCTAAGCAAGATAAAGATGTTCAAGTAGAAGTAGCTTTGCAATACAACGGAGGATATACAGAAAATGTCGAAAGCTATGTAAACGTTATTAATACTATTAATGGTGGAACTCATTTAACAGGTTTTAGAATGGCCCTTACTCGTGCTGTTAATGATTATGGGAAGAAAATAGGTAGCTTTAAAGATGAAGATGCGATAGTAGGGGATGATACTAGAGAAGGATTAACAGCGGTAGTTTCTGTAAAAATGCCTCAAGACATGATTCAGTTTGAAGGCCAAACTAAAGGTAAATTAGGCAATAGTGAAATCCAACCTATAGTAAATCAAATAGTAAAAGAGGGTTTATCTACATTTTTTGAAGAAAATCCTCAAGTCGGCCGAAAAATTTTAGAAAAAGTTTATTTAGCAGCTAAAGCGAGACTCGCAGCTAGAGCAGCGAAGGAAGCAATTCTTAGAAAAGGTGCTTTAGAAGGATCCACTTTGCCGGGTAAACTCGCTGATTGTCAGGAAAAAGATCCCTCAATTTCTGAATTATATTTAGTTGAAGGAGACTCTGCAGGTGGATCAGCGAAGCAGGGTAGAGATAGAAAGTTCCAGGCAATCTTGCCACTTAAAGGTAAAATTTTAAATACAGAGCGAGCTAGACTTGATAAAATGATCGAGCACGAAGAAATTAAAAATCTCATCATCGCTCTAGGTGCTGGAATAGGGGATACATTAAAATTTGAAAAACTCCGTTATCACAGAATTATTATCATGACTGATGCTGATGTAGATGGAGAACATATCGAAACTTTAATTTTAACTTTCTTTTATCGCCACCTCCCTGATATCTTAAAAAATGGATTTCTTTACATTGCGCAACCTCCACTTTTTAAAGTAGTCTCTGGAAAAGATTCTAGATATGCATATTCTGACGAAGAACGTGATCAGATTATCACAGAGATGAAAATCACACCAAATAAAATTGTAACTATTCAGCGTTATAAAGGTTTAGGAGAAATGAATCCAGAACAACTTTGGGAAACTACTATGAATCCTAAAAATAGAATTTTGAAAAAAGTAAATATTGAAGATGCAGAAGAAGCAGATGCAGTTTTTACTATGTTAATGGGAGACGAAGTCCCACCCAGAAAGAATTTTATTCAAAGCAATGCAGTTAATGCAACGCTAGATATTTAATACCAATTTTGTGCTATACTAATAAAAATTTATGTTTGATTTTAATAAAATAATTAAACAAGATAAAGTAGATGAGGGATTAATTAATGTTATCGTTGATATCCCTGAAGGCTCATCTTTAAAAGTAGAATACAATCGTACACTCGGACTTTTTGAATTGGATCGAGTAGAACCAAATGTTTTTCCTAAACCTGTTAATTATGGGTTTCTTCCAGGCAGTAAAGATTTAGATGGAGATGAGCTAGACGCTTTAATAATTTGTCATGAACCTATTCCTACTGCCACTTTAGTAAAAGCTAAAATTATAGGTATATTTAATTTTGAAGATGATGGAGAAATGGATTATAAAATAGTTTGTGTTCCTGATGATGATCGAAATACCGGAGATGCGATAAATTCTTTAGAAGATTTACCAAACAGATGGAAACAAAAAATAGAATTCCATTTCGCACATTATAAAGATTTGAAAAAACCTGGAACAACTAAAGTTTTAGGGTGGGGGAATATAGATGAAGCGAAAAAAATAATTAAAGAATGCATAGAAAGATTTAATAATGAAGGCTTCAACTAAATTTTAAACGTCGTTGCGAGCAAAGCGAAGCAATCTTATAACTTACAAATAGATCGCCACGTCGCAAGCTCCTCGCGACGACTAATTTTGTTATATGGCAGATATAGGAAAACTAAAACATATTGAAATTTCTACTGAGATGAAACGGGCATATTTAGATTATGCTATGTCTGTTATCGTCTCCCGTGCCCTTCCTGATGTTAAAGATGGTTTAAAACCAGTTCATAGAAAAATCCTTTTTGGAATGCATGAAATGGGTGTATCTCATAATTCTAAATTTACTAAAAGCGCTAAAATAGTCGGAGAAGTCATGGGAAAATTTCATCCTCATGGTGATGCGCCTATTTATGATGCATTAGTTAGACTCGCTCAAGATTTTTCCATGCGATATCCACTAATAGAAGGACAAGGAAATTTTGGCTCTTTGGATGGAGATCCACCAGCTCACATGCGTTATACAGAAGCTCGTATGGCAGCTATTACTTCTGAACTGATGTTTGATATAGATAAAGAAACTGTAGATTTTACCCCAAATTTCGACAACACAGAGAATGAACCAGTAGTTCTGCCTTCTAAACTACCAAACCTCCTACTTATGGGATCTGAAGGAATTGCTGTAGGAATGGCTACTAAAATTCCTACTCATAATTTAGGGGAAGTTATAGATGCCATAGTAGCTATGATTGGAAAAGTTACAGTTTCCAAAAATGCAGAAAAAACTTTGGATATAGAAAAGACCAAAGATGTAGTCGATAGCAAATTAGTTACAGAAACAAAAACTACTACTGAAAATGTGAGTTTAACTTCTGAGATTACTACTGAAGAATTACTTCAGTTTATAAAAGGTCCAGATTTTCCTACAGGTGGCGCTATCTATGATTTTAATGAGATTAAAAATATGTATTCTACTGGGAAAGGGAAAATAGTGATTCGTGGAAAAACAGAAATAGAAGAGATAGGAAATGGAAAGTCAGCTATCATTATCACCGAACTTCCATATCAAGTTAATAAAGCACTACTTGTTGCTAGAATTGCAGATTTAGTAAAAGAAAAAAGGATAGAGGGGATTTCAGATCTTCGTGATGAATCAGACCGCCATGGTCTTAGAGTAGTAATTGAATTAAAACGCGATGCGACACCTAAAAAGGTTTTAAATAACTTATATAAAAATACCAGTTTGCAAACCACTTTCCCAGCTAATATGGTAGCTTTGGTTGATAATACACCACAAACCTTAACACTCAAAGTAATTCTCGAAGAATACTTAAAACATAGATTTATAGTTATAACTCGAAGATCAGAGTTTGAATTAAGAGCCGCTAAAGCTAGACTTCATATTTTAGATGGGTTAAAAATCGCAGTAGATCATATTGACGCTGTGATACAAACCATTAGAGCTTCTAAGGATCAAGAAGAAGCAAAAATAAATTTAATGGAAAAGTTTAAACTTTCCGATATTCAAGCTACTGCTATTTTAGACATGCAACTTAGACGACTGGCTGCTTTGGAAAGACAAAAAATAGAAGATGAAATAAAGCAAGTTAAAGCAAACATAGATTATTTAGAAGATTTACTTTCTCACAGTGAGAAAATTTTAGATGTAGTTAAGAAAGAAATTTTAGCACTTAAAGAAAAATATGCAGATCCCAGACGAACTAAAGTTTATAAGGGAAAAGTAGATGAATTTTCAGAGGAAGATTTGATTCCTAATGATCCAACAGTTATAACTATAACTTCTACTGGTTATATAAAAAGACAGACTCCTAATAGTTTCCATACTCAAAATAGAGGTGGAAAAGGAGTTAAAGGCATGACGACCAAAGAGGAAGATGATATTTTACACATTCGCTATGCTATGGCACACGACAATTTACTTTTCTTCACTAATCGCGGTAAAGTTTATCAAACTAAAGCTTATGAAATAGATGAAACTTCCAGAACTTCTAAAGGAACTGCTATGGTTAATTTATTAAATATAGAAAGTGGTGAAAAAGTAGAAAGCTTTATAAGCTATAACGCAAAAGATGAAAAAGGTAAATTTATTTTCTTAACTACTAGAAATGGAACTGTTAAAAAAAGTAAAATTTCTGAATTTGAAAATATCAGAAGATCAGGGATTCTAGCTATAAAACTAGAAACTGGCGATGAATTAGTTTGGACAGATATAACTTCAGGCAACGATGATATTTTAATAGTAACTCGAGAAGGAAAAGCTATCAGATTTTCTGAAAATGATGTAAGACAAACAGGTAGAAGTAGTCAGGGCGTTCGTGGAATAAGAATAAGTAAAGAAGATGAAGTTATTAGTATGGATTTACTCGATCCTAAAAATGAAACTGCACAGCTTTTAGCATTAATGGAAAATGGACTGGGTAAAAAAACTAAAGCAACTGAATTTAGAGGGCAGGGTAGAGGAGGCAGTGGAGTAAAAGTAGCTAATATTACACCTAAAACTGGTAAAGTAGCATTTGCTAGAGTAATTCCTGAAAATAGCGCATCTATAATAATGACTAGTAGAAAAGGACAAATAGTAAAATTATCTCTTTCAGAAATTCCTAGATTATCCCGAGCTACTCAAGGAGTTATTTTAATGCGTTTCTCTCATAGTGGTGATAAAATCGCCTCCGCCACCTTCGTCGAAAAAGCCAAAGAAGGATAAAGCTTTAACTTTCTCCAAACAAATAAAAGTTCCGTGTCATCCTGAACGTAGTGAAGGATCTTATTCTATAAATAAAATTACAAACAAGGAATGATCTACTTTGTTCCATTGACAATTATCTTATAAGAAATTATAGTGTTAGCTATAAAATAATATGACACCTACAGAACAACAAGTAACGTTAAGTCAAAAAGATTTAAGAACTGTTACCTCTGATTGGGCTTTAAAACGAATTCCTGATCATTTTACTAATCTTAAAGGTAGAGAACTAAATTTTACTAATGAGAATATTCCAGGTCAACAAGCAGAAACCAAATATGTTACAGATCTCACTGAAAAGTTAAGAGCACTCGCTCTTAAACCAATTGATTTATCAGATAATTCTATGGAAACACTGGCAAAAGGAATTGCTATCGGAGCAACTAAAACGGATCAAGCATTACCTTCTGAAAGAGATTTACAATTATCATTATATACTTCTTATTTAGCACTAAGAATAAAAAGGGATATAGAACATCCTAAAACCGCTTTAAAAATAAGAAGAAATTCTAAGAATAGAGTACCTGATAAGTATCAGTACGTTTTTGATGCAGCAGAAAATATCAGTGGGGTATATCTTAAAGATAAAAAGTTAGATAATAATAATTTAAAAAATACAATTTCTGCTAATGCTAGAGAAGTAGCAGATCATTTTTCAGAACAACAAAAGGAAAATACAACAGCTAAATTTGAAGGAATTCGATCCCAAGCTAATGAAATACTTTCAGAAACTCATTCACCAAGAGCAATTAGCGCATTTTTAAATAGATTAAATTTAGTAGAAAAAACTACTAAATTAGGAGATGAAGCATTATTACGAGGTCAGTTCGATTTAGCAACAAAAATAATCAATGTTGATATACCAAGAGAAAAATTAAATGCTCAATTAGCAGCTATATTAGGCGACAGACAACCAAACAACTCTTTTACACATGTAGAGAGTTTAGATCAATTTTTTGAAAACGCTAGTTTAGTATTACATAATCCCTCTGTACAATTAGCAATTGATTTAAATAATGAAGTTAGAACTTTACATACAGTAGAAAATTTAACTAGAGTAATTGCTAGAGAATTGAGGTATGGAGATAAAGAACAAGAATTAGTAGATTTAGTATTAAAAAGTGAAAAATTACAAGCTTTAAATGCTTCAGGACTATTTACTCCGGAAGCTATAAATGCATTTTTAGAATTAGAGCTAAATGAAACTGCAGAATCCATTAATGAAGCTATTGCAACTCTGGATCGAGAAGTAAAAAAGAGGCAACAACGTGAAGCATTTGAATTGAAACTTCAAAAAGTTCAATCTGATGATTGGGCAGGGGATCAAAATCAAATAAGTGCTCAGGGAGAAACTATCGCTCAATTAAGCCAAGATAAAGCCGCTTTGGAAGGAGATAAATCTCAATTAATGGCGCAATTAAGAGAAGAACATGAGGCCATTGATGATCTTTTAGTTAAGTTAAATACTAGAGACTCCCAAATAGATGATTTAGATGGGCAAGTTTCTGAATTAACTGCTGCATTAGAGGAAATTCAATCAGGATTAGAAGAATCATTAAACTTAGCGAAACCTAATCCAACTCAACCAGTAGAGGGCATGGTTTATCCAGATCAAATTTATGCTGCACAACCACAAGCTGATGGACTAAATGATACAGAACAAGAAGATCCAACAGGTGATGATGAAGAAATAGCTTTATCAGATGAAGCGACGGTCTCAGATGAATCTGGAGTTTCAGAAGACGACTCAGAAGAAATTGAAATTGGTGAAGAAGATCACATGACTGAAATTCCATCATTTTTACAACACTCAGATCAACCAGATGAACAATTGGAACATGTAGAACCTGATGAAGCAGATATTTTACTTGATCAAGGAACTCAAGCTGTAGTAGCCTCAGATTTACCAGCTAAAACTACAATATATGACTTAGCTGCTACTAGAGAATCATTAGGACAACTATCAACTGGTGAAGAAGCAGCACAAGATGAAGAATTAGAGCATGTAGTAGCTGATCCTAATGATGGAGAAACAAGTGATGAAGAAGATTATCCCTTCTAATAGAGTAATGTTCATTATTCTTCTGCAATTTACCCTCATTTAGACTATAATTAAGATGTCATCCTGAGTGTCAACGAAGGATCTTTATACTTATAAGTAAAGATTCTTCGGCAATGCCTCAGAATGACAATTTGAACTACTTATGAAAATTGATGGAAAAGAAATAGCACAAGAGATTTTAGATAATCTCAAAATCAGAATCGAAAAATTAAAAGAAAAAAATATTATTCCTAACCTAGCGATTATTTTAGTCGGTGATGACGCAGCATCTATAGCGTATACTAATCAAAAAAAAGAAACATTGGAGAGTTTAGGTGGTAAAGCAAAGATATATAAATTTGGTCCAAGTAGCACAGATGAAGGAATAATCAGTTTAGTTAATAAAATTCAAAAAAATTCTTCGTTAAATGGATTACTAGTCCAAATTCCTTTGCCCAGAAAATTTAATCAAGAGAAAATTTTAGCTGCTGTTGATCCAAAAATCGACATAGATGGCTTCCTGCCAAATTCGCACTTTACGCCTCCAATTGCTAAGGCAGTAGGAAAAATTCTTACAGTAATATTTCAGAACTTAAACACAAAAAATAAAAAGACAAATTTTATTTTTAATTTGTTTAAAATAAATAAAAATCTAGATGAAACAAATGATTTTTTTAATTGGTTAAAAACAAAAAATATCACAATCATTGGTAAAGGGGAAACAGCAGGAAAACCCATTATAGACTGGCTAAACACCAATAGAGTAGAGCATAAAATAGTAGATAGTAAAACAAAAAATACTGATCAAATTTTAAAATCTTCAGACATTATTATTTCCGCAGTAGGGCGAGAAAATTTTCAGTTGAAAGCGGAGCAAGTTAAAGATGGAGTGATTTTAATTGGAATAGGTCTGCGAAAAGATCAAAGCGGAAAATTCATAGGAGATTATAAAACTGAAGAAATAAAAGATAAGGCTTCATTTTATACTGCGACATTGGGTGGAGTAGGACCAGTTAACGTAGCATGTCTGCTAGAAAATCTGGTGATATCAACAGAACAATAAATAAATTTTTCAACAACAACCATTTAATTTTATTTGTAAATATAAATTTTAAGTAGTAATATTCAAAAGGGTTTTTCTGATGCCAAGTCTTCTAGAAATAAGAAGTACATTTGAAGAAGCAAAAAAAGAAGGGATTAGACGCAGAAACCAAATTATAGCCAGTAGAACTGGACTTTTACCTCACCCTCATAATAGAGATAATTCTAATGCTGACTCTTATTACGAAACATTTAAAAAATTAGAACAGGAATTTTTACCGCACATTATGAAAAATATTAAAAATGAACTTCCTGGAGAAAAAATCGCAGTTATAGATATTATGGGGACTGGTAGTGTATTTAAATTTTTACCTGAAGAAGTCAGACCAGATTATATTTTCGCTATTTGTTTATTTGATGAACGTACAGAGGACCAAAAAATAAATGATGAAAAAAATCATATTTATGTTATTGAGGGAAATGTAGTTTTTCCATCTACGTGGAAAAAGTTACATAAAAAAATGAGAGAAACTGGAATTTATAATTTTCAGTATGCCTATGCTAGACCCTTAAACGGTATGGAAACTATTCCTCCAGTTCCATGGTTAATTAAATATATAGGACAACAGGTATATAATTTATTAGATAAAAAGGGAGGAACTTTTTTAAGTGAAGGCCCTAGAGAATTGATTGATCTATTTTTAAACTGGCCCAATATAGCTAAAAAATTCAATATAAATAGCGAAGCAAGCACTATTGAGAAATATGAAGATAAATTTAATTATTTTCCTAGAAGACCCATTATTAAAATAATAAGAAATGAAGATTCTTTTGATAATTTACCTGATGTGGTTTAAAATTTTCCTATTTTTTAGCGTATCAAATCCTAATTTAAAAATAAAGACTTGTTTCCATTTATAATTGCTTGTTAAACTGATTTTGTATCTAGAGTAGGGGAATCTGAAGAAAACAATTTCGGATAGAGAACGGCTCTTAATCCCCTCAGCAACCTAATCCTGATGTTAAAGGTGCTTCCGGTCTGAAATGACTGATATGAAAATCAAGCAAAGATAATAAATTATAAACCTCTTTCCATTTTGGAAAGGGGTTTTTTAGCTTTTATGATTGAAGATAAACCTGAATTAATACCTGTTACAGAAGTAAGAAGGCAAAAAATGAATTTATTTACTGAAGAAGTAGTAAAACCTCTTGCAGAAGTTTTAAGTAAATTTGATTCAGAATCTCTTATTATGGTTGGAGGATCATTTCAAAAAAAACCAGATAAATTACGTCAAGGTAGTGATTTAGATTTAATTATTATCAGTGAAAAACTTAAAGATCCCCATTTATATATTAACTTTTTATTAGAATTGCAAAAAAAGGGTGATGAATTTCGAGAAAAGAATGGTATTGTGCCTGTTTGGTTCACTCAAGTTGCTAGAGAAGAAGCATTGCGCTTTATATCTTATCAACATGTTAAATACGATTTGCCACCTGCTCAATATGGATTACCTGCAGAAGAACGAATGCTACCAATACATTTATTA
>PJMG01000004.1 GCA_003173895.1 Candidatus Levyibacteriota bacterium
AGTCCGAGTATATTTCTAAACTTCAATCAACATTCCCTGAGCGCCACCTAAAATTGCAAAAGCAAACTGCTTTAAATTAAAAAGTATAGATCCTTCGCTGAGGTTCAGGATGACAAAGTATCGTCAAAATTTTTTCTTTGAAAACCCTTGTGTTATGGCTATAGCTATAGCATCCACCGTATCATCCGGCTTAGGTAACTTTTCTAGTTTTAGAATATTCTTTACCATAAATCCTACTTGAGATTTTTCAGCTCTACCATAACCAGTTAAAGCGATTTTTACTTGCAAAGGAGTATAAGAAATAACTGGTATATTATTTAACGCTGCAGTAAGCAAAATAATTCCCCTTGCTTCCCCTACCATTAAATTAGTCTTAGCATTTTTATTAAAAAATAAATCCTCAATTGCTAAAATTTCTGGCTTATATTTTTTAATTATTTCATTTAAATTCTCAAACAAAACTTTTAATCGTTGAGCTATTTCTCCATTAGTCTTAGTTTCAATACAACCGCAGTTTAAAAGATTTAATTTAGTATTTTGTGTTTCTAAAACTGCCCAACCACATCTACCAATTCCTGGATCAATACCTAATATTTTCATAATAGTAATATACAATTTGCACTAAAAAAAAGCATCAGGTATAATATAATAACTTTTATGAACAAGCATTCACTTAAAGTAGAAGAGAGAAAAGTTTTAGGAAAAGCTGTAAAAACACTTCGAAAATCAGGTCTTCTTCCAGGTAATATTTATGGTAAAGATGTTAAATCCACTGCTATTCAAGTTTCACTAGCAGAATTTCAAAAAGTTCATAAAGAAGCTGGAGAAACAGGAATAGTGGAAGTAGATTTAAATGGTAAAAAAGTTCCTACACTTATTAAGAATATTGCATATGATTATATAAATGACGTTCCTCTTCATGTAGATTTTTATCAAGTAAATCTTAGCGAAAAAGTTAAAGCTCAAATCCCTATTGAATTAATTGGTGAACCTAAAGCGGTAACTGAAAAACTAGGACTTTTACTTCAAGTGTTAAATCAAATAGAAGTTGAAGCTCTTCCAGCAGATCTTCCTGAAAAAATAGAAGTAAACGTAGAACATTTAGCTAATGTAGACGATGCTATCTTAGTAGAAAATTTAAAAGTTTCATCTGGGGTAGAAATACTTACCCCTAAAGAAGAAATGGTCGTTAAGATTTCAGAACCTACTAAAGAAGAAGTTGTCGAAACTCCAGCTCCTGCTGAAGGCGAAGAAGCAGCTGAAGGTGAAACTGCTGCCGCAGAAGGTGAAGAAGGAAAAGCTGCTGAAGGTACTGCTGAAACTCCTAAAGAAGAAGAGAAAAAGTAAAGATTCTTCTTTTCACTCAGAATGACAAATTTATTTACAGAAATCAGGGATAGAATTTACACTTACATTTTGACCTTTTAACTGTTGAGTTACATCATAAGAAAGATAAAACATCACAGGTAAATTACAAATCGAATTATCAGATAAACCTTGAGCTCTAAAATATTGTACAGCCTCATTCTCAGCAGTTTTATAATCTGTGGTTAGAATTTCCACCTGAAACTCATCTAAAGCTTGAATATAATCTATAGAAAAATCATTGGTCGCAGTTAAGTTAAAATCAGGATTTGGAAGGGCTTGATTTACTAAGTTTTGCTTTATTTTATTCTGATCTGAAGATAGTAGTTGTTTATTAGTAACTAATTCATGTAATTTATCTTGATTTAAATAATTAATATTAGGAGTACTAGTTAAAGTAGGTGTAATTGGCTGCCCATTATTAGTACTATTTGGAGGCAAAATCAATGTTGGAGTGGGTAAATTAGGATTAGTAAAATTATTTTGTGTAGATTTTCTAGCAGTTAAAGATAAAATAAAAACAACTATAAATAAAAAGGCTATAAAACCTCCTAAATACAATGTCCTGTGTTTTAGAAAATTAGTGAACATAAATACAAAGCGCAGAATTAAAGTTCTGCCAATATTGACATGCTGTCGCCCAATAATGCCATAATTGCCCCTTTGGTTTAAGTACTAAATTATTATAATTAATTGCGTTAGAGGTTTGCAGTTGCCAATTAACATTTCCCACGTCATATTGGCTACTTTTACCTTTAGGATTCATCTGGAATAAACCATAAGCACCAAATCCACTTGCGGAATTTTTAAGATAAGCATTTGGATTATATTGGCTTTCACCGCGCGCAACTGTGTTAAACCAAATATCATAATTGGTTGAATCTAAGTTTTTAATAAGACTAGCAAGTCCATTTTTCGTAAAATCGCAATTAGGATCTCCATAATTACTCCCACTATATTTCCCTCCACAACTGCTAGAAGAAGGTGGAACATAGTTGGTAGAAATATTAGTTATTTGCTCAGGTGATGTCTCTAGAGGCACGAAAATATTTTGAGTTGCAAAATTATAATATGAGCTAAACTTACCAGGATAATCTTGCATGAGATTATAATCTGCAGGTTTATAGCTCCCATCTTTTTGTTGTACTACATCTATAAATCCTGTGTAAGCAAAATATTCACCAACCATATCAGAAAAACATTCAGGTTCAAAAGGACCAGTACCATAGTCATAACGACAATTATACGTAGGTAACGTTGAATTAAACCCAGATTTAATGCAATTATTTCCTGCTAGCTTTCCTCCATATGGACCAGTGCAAAATTGATTTTCTAGATCTCCATTTCTAAATTGAACTATATGAGCAAATTCATGCATTACTACAAATTCCAATGATGAAAAACTTTCGCCATTTTGTCCTATAAATACTGTATAAGTATTTGCTTTACCGCTACATTGTGGTGTACCGTTTGCATTATAAGTGCCTAAAAAATCACCAACACATGTAAAACCACTACCGTTTCCATATTTAGAAGAATTAAGTTGCATGGTAATATGAACTGTAGGAAGACCAATAAGATTAATAAATTTGTAATTCGATATCGTACAAACTACCTGATAAAAATTTTGATAAAAAGTAGCACTTCCACTCTCTCCTGTAACAGTAATATTAAAATTTTGTTGCAAAGAACCTGAAATATCTCCAGAAGCAATATTTGAACAACCTATTGGTGAGATAGGCGTGGAAGAAGATGTGGTCGTAGCTGCTTGAAAACCTGGTCCACCAAGAAAAAGCGGTAGAAATGATAGACCAACTACCACTACAAATACTCCTAAAATAGCCCAAAAAATTGGACTGCTAAAAATAATCTTAGCAATACTTTTAGCTATGGTAGAAGCAACCCTATTTAACATATTGTTTAAAAATTTACTTATTCCTCCACCAATTCGCGACATTATATTTGGAATAGCATTAACAATGTTGCTTAAACCTCTGGCGCCTAAATTAAGACTTCGTCCTAAGAATTTTTGTCCATAACTACCAATATTGGATAAAACATTTCTAAATCCTGGACTAAAAGAAAAATTAAGATTACGTGGAACAAACTGGTTAAAATTTATTGCTCTTCTTTTTTGAATAGGTCTTCGTTCAACAGAGGGCTTTGTTAAATTTTCAATTTGTGGGGTATAAAGACTTCTTTTTTTCTCTAAATTTTCTTTAGCGTTAAAATTTTTATTTTCTCTTCCTAATCTTTCGAACGCATTTTGCTGGTTTAACCAATAACTGCCCAATAATTTTTTCAAAGCTGCTTGCCTATATTTTTCTAGAGCTTTAGTATATTCTTCACCTTTCAATTTACCCAAACCCAGCATTTGCTGAGCAATTTGAGTAGCTTTAATATTGTGGAAATATAAAGTGGGATCTTTACCTTCTTTATAGACTTTTAATTCATTTTTTCTAAATCTATCTACTTTTCTTCGCGCTGAAAAATTTCCCTTTTTAGATTTTTCTTCTAAATTTTGATAAGCTCTTTGTCTTGCTAAATTATGTTGATCTACCTCGCGAGTTATGAGTGCATTATTTACGTCGTCATCATTGGCCGATCTTCCATAAGCATTCTCAAAATCTTTTTTATACTTTTCCACAAACTGATCTCGGCTTTCTTCTTTATCTATTTTTCTTATTTCATCAGAATATGATTTATCTTCTTCTATAATCTGAGGTTTTTTAGTCAAAGCAATCGCTGTCGCCACTCCAGCTAAACCACCTATTACTCCAGTTCCTGCTTCAGTGTTATTAGTGCTAGTGTTTAAAGCTTCATCTATATCTAAATTTTGTCTTTCTCGATCTATATCTGCTGCATGATAAAATTGAGTTCCTCTTAAATTATATTTATTAGAAAGTTGGGCAAATGCTCTTTCAGCTGCTTGTTCATCATTAGTATTTAAACTGGTCCTAACTAAACTTTGTAGTTGCGCATCCACGGGATTTTCTGCCGCTAAATGATTTAAAGTAGTTTGAAATTCAGTGAGTTTACCTTGTAGTTCATTTAATTGATCTCTGGTCATAGGTTAAGTGCTAGCTCTTTGTCTTTTTAATAATTCTTCAGGATTAGAAGTTATAATTTCATGTTCAAAAGGCGCTGAAACTACTTGAATAGAAACATGATTTGGTCCGGCGAAAAATAATCCTTCACCAATTCCTTCTGAAAGAAGTAAGTTCTTTTCACCATCTGAGAGATAAAAAGTTTTTTGAACTATATCAATTGATGAAGCACTTTGTTTTAAAAGTATTTGGATAGAAGAGTTAGATAACACTGCTTTACCATAATCTGTAGAAAGAAAATCCTCTACATCTTGAGTGGCAGTAGTAAGACCTAAATAATATTTTCTAGCTCTTTTGGCTATTCCAAACATAAATGATGCACTATCTTCATATCGCATTAAATACCAAGCCTCATCTACTATTAACAAACGCTTCCTTAATTCCTTTCTGACACGTGTCCAGACAAAATCCAAAATAATATGCATAGCAATTGGTCTTATTTCATCCTCGATTTCTCGAAGAGAAAAAACAGTTAATTGATTTTTAATCTGGAAATTAGATTGTTGATTAAATACTCCTGCTAAACTTCCTTTAATAAATCGCTCTAGTCTTAAGGCTAAATCTGCAGCTTGGGATTCTTTCATTTCTAAAAGAGTATTATATAAATCTTCCATTATCGGAGGTTCTTTAGTTTGGGTCGTTGAATCTTGAGTAATTCCGCATTTAGCATAAGTTTCTACTAAAGCTCGATCTAAAATCGCATCTGTTACCGGAGTCATTTCGCCTAAGGCTATTTTTAAAAGTGCATGTAAAGAAAGAATTTTAAGACCTAATTCATTTTCTCCTTCTTCATAAACTCCACTCATATCAAATGGATTAATCTTCACTGATGAATTTTCTGAAAAAATTACATATTCTCCTCCCAAAGTCTGTGCAACTTCTTTATATTCACTTTCTGGATCTATAACTACTACTTCTGACCCAAACATATAACTTCTTAAAATTTCAAGTTTAAGTAAATACGATTTACCAGAACCTGATTTACCAAAAATTATTTCATTAGCATTCTCCAGAGAAAATCTATCAAAAACCACTAAAGATGAATTTTGTCGGTTTATACCATAAAGAATGCCTTTGCTCTGCGTTAAAGTAGCTGAAGAAAACGGAAAAGTAGAAGCTAGAGATGTAGTATCCATATTATGAGTTACAGAAATTTTATCTTTTCCCATAGGTAATGTGGTTTTAAATCCATCGTCCATTTGTAAAGTGGCTGGAGTGACACCTAAAAGTAAAGATCCTAAAGTAGTAATAAGCTGTTTACTTAATTTTTGTAATGTATCTAGATTATTTTCAGAGATGGTTATATATAAACCAAATTGGAATAATCTTTCCACTCCTTTTGCTAATGATTCTTGAATGGATAGGGCATCTTCTAATGCCGCAGAGACTTTAGGATTTAGAACCTTACCCTTTTCAGCATCTGAATAGACTGTAGCTTCCATTTCTGCGATTTTCCTTTGCATTTGATTTAGTACATCTGATGAATTAACTGGATAAATAAAAAAGGAGATATTCATTTCATGAGTAAAATCTATAAGTGGAGATAACCAATTGGCTGAAACAAACCTAGGATAGCTGGTTACGAAAAGTGTTTGATAATATTTATCATCTATTTTCAGATAGTTAAAATCTGTTTCTATAACTTTAGGAGCTATACTATTATTTATTTTTTCATTTGTAGCCACCGTAGGCATACATGCTTCATTAACAATTTTTTTATTTTTTGGTTTTAAAAAATTAAATATTGCCATCTGTACTCTCCTCTAAATTAGGTCTATAAAAGAATTTAAAAATTTTTAGTATTTCATCGTCATTTAAGATTCTAGTTTGTAAACCCAATCTTTCAAATTGATTCAAAATGCTTTCTGCTTTAATTTTAAGAGAAGAAATAATATTTTCATTAAAATCAGTCTTTTTACTCCCTGAAGTATTGGTAGATTCATAATAGGAATGAGGAATCACTAAATAAAATCTCTTATCTAATACTGTATTTTGTTTTACTAACTCCTCTACAAAATTTCTGTATTTAGTCATATAATCAAGAATTTTTTTATCTTTAATTTTCTCAATTTCATCATTCAGAAGCGTAATATAAGATGAAATGTCTACGCGTTTATTATTGATTACAATTTGTATCGTAAATGAAAGTGAGTTTAAAAAGGACGCGTAGGCAAAAATTTTAGCGCTTTGCTCATCTGCTGATAAAAGAGTGAAATTAGTAGAAGAAACTTCGATAATAAGAGCAGCACTACCATCTTTAAAAAAGGCAGTGTTATCTTTGATGCTGTTTATTTCAGTAAAAGCCTGCGTTGAGCTAAAATTACTCATTTTATCCAAAAAGTTGTTTTCTTAATTTTTCTCTTTCGTCTAGAGAAATTACTTCAAGTGGGGGAATCACCTCTCCTTTAGCTTCTATTTTTATTTTATCGAAAGTATTTTTACCACTCGGATCTTCAAAGATAATCTTATACATACCATTTGTCAGAGGAGTAGCACTAGCAAACTGTCCTAATTGGTTAGTTTTAAAGGCTCTTACAGGGTTACTTTTACTATCTTCTATCTCAATTAAAATATTTGGTAAAACTTCTCCTCTAGGATTCTTTACTACTCCATTAATTAAGTTAGGAATATCATTAACTAATGGAGTCCCTGTGGATTTCTGTAAGCCTAAAGGTACTGTTTTAACATTTTCTGTTTTTAGAGATGGAGTGAAAACTTGGTCGTTAGGGTTTAAGTTCAATTTCTTTTCCAATTCCACTAGCCTTCGCTCTAACTCCTCTTTTTCTTTTTGCGATTGTTGAAGCTGTTTTTCTAAAGCTAACGCTCTTTGATGAGCTTCCTCTGAATGTAAAACTGGCTGATTTTTTAAATCATCGTTTTTTAAATTATCCATGATATCTTTAGTTTCCTTTATTTCTTCTTTTTTTTCAACCTTTTCCTCATTTTTTTCTTCGTTAGCTGGCTGATTTTGTTTTTCGTTCAAGGAATCATCAATTTTTGGCTTTAATTTTTCGCTTGCATTTTCTTCAGAAAGAATATGAGGAGCTACAGAAGAGGTAGACCTGGTTTCAACAGGTCTTTCTGGCACTGTTTTAGGCTCAACTGGAGCAAATAAATTATTAGAAGAATTAACCTTTTTAGAATCTTTATTCAATTCACTCTCCTTAGTTACTGGTTTAGGTTTCAAAATATACTTATAACTATTAGGTTTTATCAAAGCTTTTAGGAACAAACCCAACATTACATCTGCTGATCTACCTTGAATAGGAACGAAAACAAAGATTAAAGTAAGTCCTACTATAATAATAGCTATAGGGATTTTAATAATTAAAAATATAGGTAGCGAGAAAACAAACCATGCGATTAAAATTCCTACTCCTAAGTAAGCAAATTCTTTAATAGTAATATCTCCAATTAACTTAAATTGGAAACCTGTTACATCTTGAGGGATTGGATGTCCTTGGTCTAATGGGTCCATATAAAAAAGTGTATTATTATCTCGAAAATATCGCAAGTCTTACAAAGTGTATCTTTCTATTTTATCAAGCCACAAACCTAAAACAAAAATCGTCATCGCGAAGCTACGAAGTAGCTATGGCGATCTTACTAGATTGCTTCGCTATGCTCGCAAAGACGAAGTTAAGTTAAAAGTATAGTCTACAACTTTCTGTTATACTAAATTCTATGCTTTATTTCATTCTTTTTTTCATCCAAATTTTCATTCTCTTTTTTCTATCTAAACAAATTAGCTTAAAACTCTCATTTTTATTTTTTAATATTTTTAAAAGTCAAAAAATCACAATTAAATTCTTAGCTATTTTATTTTTACCTGGAACTATTATTCATGAACTATCCCACATGTTTATGGCTAGTTTTCTTTTCGTTAGAACTGGTAAGATGGAATTCTTTCCCCAGATTTTATCAAATAACTCTGTAAAACTTGGCAGCGTAGCTATAGCTAAATGTGACCCTGTTAGACGTTTTATGATAGGCGTAGCACCACTCTTGGGGGGCGTAGGCCTTTTAGCTTTAACTTTTTATCTTTTTAATAAAGGAATACTAGCATTAGATTTTAAAACTATAATACTTTTTTTAATCTCATTTGAAATAGGTAATACCATGTTTTCCAGCTCTAAAGATATGGAGGGAGCTATAGGACTGTTAATTTCAATAATTATAATAGGCGGAATTCTTTTTATTTTAGGCAAAAGTCTTTCCTATCAAATTTTAAATTTTTTAATTTTAATTATTAATAACCTCGGAGCATTTTTTAAAAGCATTGATATTATTTTATTATTTCCGATGATTGTGGATTTAATTTTATTTGGAGTTTTATATTTATTAAAGAGTACTAATTATATGAGAAGTTTTAGATAATTAATTAATAGAAAACGAGTAAAATATATTTTAAAAACAAACGAAAGTTTATTTACAAAATATTACTCCACTACCATTCACAGTAGGTACTAGACAAGTTATTCCTAAAAGTTTAAACAATACATTCATAATGAAAAAAGAGAAAACTACCACTCCTAATCCTATAGCAGCATAAATTAGAACTTTTCTAGCTTCTTCTAGCTGTTTCTCATCTCCACCTGCTGTGATATAACGAAACGCACCGACCAGAATCATAAACAGAGTCACCACGCCGATAAAACTAAATAAAGCACTAATAAGATTAGGTAAAAGAGAAAAAACACACCCTATACTAGCAGCTGGGAAACCAGATGTTCCTCCTGTACAAGAATTGTTCATCTATTTTATAATAGCACATTTTGTTTTTTGGGGATAAATATTAAACCTATTGGGTAAAACAAAAAAATTTATTGAGTTAATCCTGGAAGAGTTAGTTTTTGTATACCTGTACCTAAGAAGAAATTTAAAAGTAAATTAATTATTAGGTATGAAAGGAAAGTTACACCTAATCCTATAGCAGCCGCGATAATTTGATTTCTAGCTCCTTCTACATTTTTTTCCTCACCTGAAGAAGTTACCCATCTGATACCACCTATGATTAAGAAGAATAATGCGATAATAGCAGCTATAAAGAAAAGTAAATTTACTACTGGACCTAAAACCGATCCTATATCACCATTATTTCCTCTTGAACATAAAGATGCAAATGCTCCACCCTTACTACAGATACTGCCTAAATTAACTTGTGCATATGCTTTAGGGACTATGGCATTTAAAATATTCTGCATATAAAAAGAGTAGAGTGTTTTTAATTCTTTGTCAATAGCCTGATATTATTTTCCTAAAAGTGGAACATGTAAAAATGCTCCAGCTATGTTTACAAAAAAGTAAGCTAAGAATGCTATAGCGAGTCCTATAGCCGCATTTACTATAGTATTTCTGGCACCTTCTACATTTTTTTCCTCGCCATTAGACATAATCCATCTAATACCACCATAAATCATAAAGAAAAGACAAACTAGAATAATTACAAATAAGAAAAGCGCAGATGCCCATCCTATTATATTTCCTCCCAGAGAACCTGCTCCGCGAGCAATATTTTGTACTCCTCCTGTCCCAATTGGTACCCCACCTATAGATAATGCAATTTTATTCATATCTTATTTTCCAAATCCTGGTAATCCTAATATATCCAATCCTATTATTTGTAATATAACTACAGAAAAAATTATAAACAATAGACCAATGATAGCGGAAGTTAGCATTCCTTGAGCTTCTTTTACTTTCTCAGGATTACCTTGAGAAAGAGATAATTGAAAACCGGAAATAATAATTAAAATTACGGCTGCTATTCCTGATAGACCTAAAACAATGGAAAAAATTTCATTAATAACAGAATTCGCTGAAGGATTTATAATTCCTAGAGCTGTAGAAATAATTGTACAGTTTCCATTTTTATCTGAATTAGTACATGGTAAAGGAACTGTAGCGTTGGTATAATTACCACCTGGAATTGAACCAGAACTATCACCGTTACCCATAGTTACAGATCCGGGTGGAATAGTTGGAAAAACAGAAACAGGAGGAGTAGGAGTAACGCCTGCTACAACACATGGCCATCCATCTTTATTTGCGTCACAAACTTCACCTTTAGATGTGGAGCAAGTTCTAATTTCTTTAGAAGCATTTTTATTTTTACCATGAAAATCACATTTAAAGCGTCCACCAATTTTATTAGAAGCATCCAGACATGTACAATCACCTGCTCTGATTGGAACAAAATTTACTACTCCTGCTGGTAAAGTGCCTCCATCTCCGAACTGACCGGCTTTTTTAGAACAAACATATTGTATTCCATTAACTGATGGAGGAGTTTTAATATTAATATCTGCCTGAGTTAAACTACTTGAAAGTCCTCCATTATTTACATTGTATTGACTAGGCTTTAAGCTACCGTTACCACAACCATATCCCCATACAGGAGGTGAACCATTACTGACATCTGGCGGATAAATATCAAAACCTTGTGTTACGTCAATAGAATCTGAATAAGATGTAGCGCATACACAATAGCTATAACATGCGGCATTTCGATCTACTACTCTACCATTTATACCACCAGTATCAGTTTGATTAACAATACTCTGTGCAGCATTGTGCGTTACACACATTTCATTACGCGCACAGGCGGGTTGTTGAACTTTTACCGTGCTGTTTGCGCACTCAAAAATTGGTTGATTTGTACCAGTATCCGCAGTAGAGAAATCTCCTCCTTTACAAGAAGAGCTATTTGGAGGTGTACCATTTGGACAAAAATTTTCAGCATTTGCACTTTTAAAAGAAAATGCAAAAAAAATAATGATCAATAAACTTATTCTGATAAAAATTTTTCTCATTTCTTAAATCTTACTCCTCTACCTTTTACTGTTTCTAAATGAACTGGTTTATTAGGATTTTCTTCTATTTTTTTCCTAAGTCTAAAGATCAATTGATCTAGAGCTTGCTCTGTAACCCCTTCCACAGATTCATTATCTCGCCAAACTTCGTTAATGATTTGGTCTCGTTCTATTAATTTACCTTCATTTCCTATTAAGAATCGAAGTAATCTAAATTCTAAAGCAGTTAATTTCTCTGAAATATCTTCATTACCAATAAGAATATTATTAGTATTTTCATCGTAGGAAATAACATCGTCATTTTTTACTTCCACCTTAGTCATGTTTTTCACGAAAGTTTGAAAAAGTGGAATAGTAATCTTCCCTTTTTTCACCAAATCAATTTGCTCAAGAAACATATTACTCCCTGTCATCCCGAGTAAAATCGAGGGATCTCGTCCCTTAATAACTTCTTCGATAAAATTCTGCTCTGAAGGTAGTAAAAAATCCCAAATTTCCTCTAAAGTCTTAGTTACGATTTTTTGACTTAAAAGTAATTTTTCATCTATTTTATCTTTACCCTGTCCTAGAATAACTTCTAAACACATTTTAGTTAATTTTCCATGTCCACCAGTTAAAGCTATTAAGTCTTTGCGTAACTTTTCACTTAACTTAATACCAGCCAATTTTTCTAAATATGAAATTCTAAAATCCAAACCTGGTTTATCTAAAATAGGCAGAAAAACTGTTTTACCAGCGAAATATTCATAAAAATCAGACATAATCTGAGCCTCTACTAACTCTTCTAATGGCCTATTGATCGAAAAAACTATGCTAAATTTGTATTTTGCCCTATCTCGAAGACTAGCTAAATGTGCAAAAAAATCATCAGTAAGTTGTGGAATATAAGTTTCAAAACGTTCAAAAAGAAAAACTACATTTAAACTTTTCTTGAAGGCTAAATAATCTATAGCTCTTTTTAAACCTTCAAAAAATACTAATTCATCCTGGTAAGAAAGCGCTTCTTTAAAAATATCGTCACAAACTTTATACTCTTCATCTAAATCTCTCTCTCTTAAAGATGAAATTATTTCTAAAAAAATAAACTTTAAAGCATCGAAAGTTCCTCTGTTTTTAATCTCAGAAAAGTTAACTAAAACAAAATGATAACGACTAACATCTGTTTTTAAATGTAAATCTTTAATCGCGCTGTTATAACATAAGAATTTACACAGATTTGATCTTCCCACGCCAGGTGCTGCTATTAGCTGACATGAAGAACCTTCTCTAATATATTTTAAGAGTTTCCCCAGTTCTTCAAATCTGGTTTTAGCCGGATATAGGCTTTCTATATGTAAATCATCCATACCTTCATTGTAATCATCCTGTAAGCCAAATATCAAGAAAGAAACAGCGGAGAGACTTAGAATGTGATTATGATAATTAACGTCGTTGCTAGGAACGAAGAGACAAAGCAATCTCACAAAAGAGTTTGCCACGCCCGCCTCAGATGAGACTCGCAAAGACGATTAAAAATTAAATCTTGATTGAAAATTTAAAATTAGAAATTAAAAATTATCTATATTTATGTTATTCTAAATGAAAGGAGAAAAATAAAATGAATCCAACAGCAGAAAGTACTCAAACACAAACAGAAAACAAAAACACTCAACCAGAGGTTAAAAAAGAACGTGCGCCAGAAACCCGAGAAGAAAGAAATGTACGCGAAGCACGAGAGGCATTTGCTTTTGCTACCAGACAGCGCGAAGTTTTAAGAAAATATCTTAATGAAACTAAAGCTGAAGATATTAAATTTAATCCTCAAGACTTAATTCGTCTTAAGGAAGGAATTAAAAGATTAGAAAGAGCATTAGTGTTAAATCGCGAAAGCTCTGATATTCAGGAACTTTTAACTCAAGCAAAAACCAGCTTAAACCAAATGCAATTAGAATCTATTATTAAAAATAATTTAGTTTTAAATGGTTATGGAGAAGAAGTGAATTTTATAGAAAATGCCTATGCTAATGAAGAAGTTAAAGCTATTGATACTTCAGGTGTTAATTCTTTTATCGTGGGTATGCTAGGTAAAGAAGCCGTAGGGGAAATTGGACTAAACCCTGATGATAAAAGTTTAAATCACTATTTAGAGACTATCAATCCTGAAAAACTCATGGAATTAGGCTCTAAAATGGAAGGTCTAGCCGTTTATTTACAACAAAAAGGCGGAGTTGAAGAAAATGATCCTACTCTTAATGAACTCTTAACCAAAGGACAGATTTTAAAACAAAAAGCTGCGCTTAAAGGAGAAACAGAAATAAGCTATACCAATTTAGAAGGAAACCCAAAACTAAAAATAGAACTTCTAGAATTTATGTTGGGAAATTCCAGACGCGCCCAAGAATATTTAACTAAAGTTAAATCTAAAGATTGGTCTAACATTGATCGCAGAATAGAAATTCTAGGCAAACAATTCGTAGAGAATTTAGCTGAAGAAGGCGGTTTAGCAGCTCTAGGCTTATTAACAGACCAATCAGAAATGGTAACAGACCTTTATGGAAAAGTGGGAGAAGTGGCTCGAAATGCATTGTTTGGAAAATTTGAAGACCAATTACCAGAACATCTAAAAACTTATTTAACAAGTGACAAAGCTAAAAAATTAAACGACCAGATTAGAACAGAAACTCAAGGCAAAAATCCACAACAGCAGCTAGAAACTATAGCACAGATTATCAGCCGAGATTTTAAACTCGGAAATAAAGATACACAAAGTGGATACAATTTCTCTGAGATTTTCGAAGGAAATGGTGATATCGCTGCTGTTTGTGCGGTGAGAACTTTACATGTTTTATCACAGATAGAAAATTTAGCGAGTACTGAGAATCTTTCTGATTTTAGATTTACTGTTGAAAATAAAATTGAACCAATTAAAAATTCTAAGGGCGAAACTGAATTAGTCGGACACACTAGAGTAATTATGAAAAATGGGGATCAATATTTTGTCATAGACACTTCTACTTCTGATATGGCTTTTAAATCTATTGAGCCTGAAAATTTACCAGAGAATATTAAAAGAGAATTAGAAAGTGAATTTTTTGAAGATTCATTAAATAAATCTTTAGACCGAGCCAATGCAAACATGATGGTTAACTTCGCTTATTTCGCAGATAACGATGCCGCTCGCTTCCAGCTTTTAAATGCAGCGTTAAAAACCGATCCAGATAACATTTTAGCCTTATCCGGCCTAGCAGAATATTACAGAAACTCTGAGCATACAGATATAGAAAAAGAGAATTTATTTAACGAAAAACTAGAATCATTAGCTAGTTTATATAACCTAACGCCCGAACAAACTAAAGAATTAAAAGGAACCTACGAAGCATGGGAAATAGGAGGCACTACAGTAGAATCTCAAATTAACGGACTTGGGGTAAGTAATACCTTAAAAAACGCATTGAAATCTATTCAACGCGAAATTGATAATAATCTCTTAGGAGCAACTAATCTCCAATCTCTTAATCCAGATAACGCTAGAGATATATATCAACGTTTACTTGATGTGTATGATGCCTTTAAACCTGATATCCTAGGTGATACCGATACAAACAACCTTTTCCAAAAAATGGCAGGAGAACTTCTTCCTCGAGTTAGACTGGCGCAACAACAGCAACAGGAAGGCATACCTGGCATTTTTAATTTGTCCCAAGGAGAACGCACAAATCTAGAAAAAGAGAATGATCTATGGGTGCACAGTTTTGTAGAAAGAGAAATAAGAAATGTAACTCAAGAATTAGCTCCTGGTAGAGCTTTACCAGAAGCAGAATCCTCTTTGGCACAAAGAAGATTAACAGATATTATTACAGTACTTCAGGCAAGAACTACTTCGGGCATAGGAGGCGTTGATGAGCAACTAAAAGAAGCCAAACAACTAAACACAGCTGTTCTTAAATTAGCACAAATGTCTAATCTTTTAGAAACCTTGGGGGGAAATGCAGATAAAATGAATCAAGTTAAAGATAGTTTCGCAGGCATTGATTCTACCGAGGGAGTAACTAGTATGGAAGCTATAGCTAAGTTTAGTGAGGGTAGAGTTAATAAGATTTTACCATTAATGGAGTTTGTAATGATGGGCATTAGAGATAGATATGAAGGTTTTATTTCAGGCGCTAATTATAATCTTCTTCTTGGTGAAACAGTAGATTTACTTTTAAATGATGCTGTTACTGGTACAGGATTATATGGCAAGGACTATCAAAATAGATATCAAGAAAAATATCAAAATGAACATCAACAAAGATTGGATTTATTAATCCTTCAGAATTATTCACAAGCAAACCCAAATCAAAATTTAAATACTCTTAGCCCTCAAGATATACAACAAATTATAACAAATCATAAGTCAACTCTTAACGCACAGACGCTTAAAGGAATGGAAGATAAAATTTCAAATGATGTAAAAGGAGCTGTAAGGAAAAATTTTGAAGATTTTATTCGAGGAGATGCTGCTTTGGCCCAAGTTCTTTTGATTAATGCAGGAACTGCATCCTCTATAGCCCAAGTGGGAGTTAGTGTTAAGTTTGACCTAGCTCCCGGCAAAGGAGACTTAACTTCAAGTCCATTTTTAGATTGGATTCCACAAACATGGTATAGATACGATACGCTTAGCTCTCACCAAAGAGAATATATGTATACTTACTTGAAAAAAGCCAGCGTTTTACATTTGGAAGATATAAGTAGAAAAAATAAAGGTAAAAATGATAAAGCCTTTCATATGGCTGAAAGAGTCTTAAATGACGATAAACTTCTAGCTCAATATATAGAACGTGAGGGATTTTATATTATCGCCCCATATGCTCAAGATTTTTGGAGCAGTCCTGGTATTAGAATTAGACAACTTAAAGAAGCCATCGATCAATCTACTGGAAAGACTGGAGAATTTGGTGTTTTTTTACAATTTGTCTCTCCAAATGGTAAAGAGGATAAAGTAGATATTGGTAAAGAAAAAATAATCAAAAATGGTTATTCAGATATTCTAATGAGACAAATGTATGCCGAAAGTATGACTGCATTTTATCCACTAAAAGGAACTGCAGAAGAACATGGACTTTTAGATCCAAATAACCATAAAAAACTCTACAGAAATCCAGAAGAATTCAAAATTTTCTCTGAATTTTGGGCAGGACCAAATACTGATTTCTTAGAACAAATTGGAGTTGCAGATGGTTTTACCTTTGATAAAGCGAAAAAAGAATCACCTGGGATGAGTGATAACGCCACATTAGCAAGAGCTCAATATAGATTTCAAATATTCGAAAGATATTTATCTCCACTTATTACGACATGGAGAACAGAGGCAATGAGTATTAATGATCCTACAAATGCAGAACATAGAAATTTTGGTAATGGACTTTCAGCTGAAGAATCTAATCAAATTCAACTAAGATTTAAAAGAGATAATGGATCTTTTATCGTAAATAACATAGATCAAAAATTTAAAGATCTTATGCATTCTATGGAACAGCATAGTTTAAACAAAAAGCTTGCCGAAGAACTAGTTTATAATCCAATTTATGAACATATTTTTAGGAATCCATTATCTACTATAGATTCTCCATGGTCATGGTTGGAAAGTAAAGCTGGGAATAAAGCCGTAAGTATAACTCTTGGAAAAGGTAATTCTGTCGGAAGATACATAGGAGATGAAGCGAATTTTGCTAAATCTAGAAGCGAGTTTGCCTATGAATTCCCAAAAATTTCAGTCAATAATATGGCTAAAATTATGGAATCAATTGCCAAAATATATGATCCTATAAATCAACAAAAAGGTTATGATTATGTAGGAAGAAATACTGTTTTAGCCCTGGCAGCCAATTATTTTCAAGGCATGGTCCCTGGTTTAGACCCAGAATTTTCAAACGCTATGAATCGAAGCGTTTGGAAATTTGCAGAAATGGTTGGGTTTGAAGGATTAACTGGTGGTAAATCTACACCTTTTAGTAGAATTTTTGGGCCAGAAACTAGAAAATTGAATAGAGATAATATTTCTGAAGCTTTAGTGGCAGAATTAGCTCATTTACTTGGCGCTGATATTGATGAGGAGAATCCAGAAATTAAATCTGCTCTAAATTGGTTTAAAGAAATAGTAAAATTAGCACCAGCTAATAAAATTGGAAGAGCAATTATTCAAGTCATATTTGTTATAATTGCTGCTTATATCTCCCAAATTATGGAAAAATCAAAAAGCGCTGTAGGAGGACATTAATTAATAATTTACCTGTGCTGTCCACTAAATCTTCCTACTATAGCCTGTCTTATTGATCCTCCAAAACCAAGGTGTTGTACTTGACCATTTTCACCATACTCCCAATTGTTACCCAACGCTGCGCCTACTACTGTCTGACCAGCCCCTGTTAATGCGCCTCCACCTACACCTACTCCAGCACCAATTTGCTGACCAAATTTATTTTCTTTTACTTTAAGTGCTTCTTTTACCATAGAAGTAGCACTAGGAATGAGGAAAATAATGGCAACAGCTAAAAGAGTACCTATAGGCATAGCTTGTCCTGATTGAACAGGTATACCGACTAAAGGAGGAATAAAAACATGATCTACACTTTTATCTGCTACCTGAGCTAAAACTGAAGCTAGTAAAAACATAATTATAGTTACTGGAAAAGTAAGTAAATTCGCTCCCAAATCTCTTAACCAACTTTCAAACTTTAACTCACTTCCAGGAATTAATCCTCCGAGAATCCAAAACGGCGCCAGTAGGACATCTAAAATAATATATGCATAAGCTAAAAGTAAATTAAACCAAACCCTAAAAAGGAGAATTAAAAGTGCGATAAGAAAAACCAGATAGGCAATAAGGAAAGGTAATATATATCTTAATGTAAGCTCAGAAAGATAGTAACCTAATCCCGCACCAGCTATACCTCCAGCAATAGCTCCTGCTCCAGATGCATTTCCTCCTATACCTAAAAAAGTCACTGTAAAATTTGCAAATTGACCTCCTAGACTCGCACCTTGAGTCATTCCAAAATATGCTCCAATATTAGAAAGGAAATTAACAAGTGCTTCCCCTGTAGTTATACCTGTATTAACATTAAATGCTCCTGCAATTATTTGCCCTAAATTTATTAGAGATGATATACCAGGAATATTCCAAGATAAAGGACTCCATTGATCAGAAATTCCTAAACTATTTCTCAATATATTTCCTATTGGTAAAGCAATACCCGAAACAACTCCAAAAATTCCTCCTATCACACCGGGTCTTAAACTATTTACTATTTCTACAGGATTAGCTCCTTGGAAGTTTACTGGTTGAAGACCCTTTAAACTGACACCTAACGCTGCTGTTTGAGCATTCATAAAATTAAAGACGACATAAATCAATACATACATAAAATCTATCATAAGTCCTGCTATAGCATAAGAAAAAGTAATAAGTACCAGACCTACTATTAATTTAGGCAATTGGTTTTCTATAGACATAACCGTTCGAGGATCTATCTTTACTCTAAACATAATAGCTAAACCGATGATTAAAAAAATAACTGTGAGGAAAAGATATGAAACATTTCTAAATGCTGCCCAAAGACCTATAAACGGTGTTAATCCACAGTAACCTATTCCTACATTAGCAGGACAATTAGCAGCATAGGCTTTAGTGGCAAAACCAAAATTATCTGATAAATATTTAGAATAGTCACCAGTATGAAAAGGTAGATTATAAAAATTACCCATACTAAATGACACCATTCCTATTAATCCACCATTATTATTTGGCATATATGAGATTTTTCCACTTTTAGAATCTATTCCTAAACATTTATGATCAGGAGTGGTAGGATCAAAACCTGAAAGACTACAGATCATCGCTGTCATAGAATCGAGTAATGCTGACTGCATCCACGTATGTAAGGATGGTTTCACATCAGATGCAGTATTTGGCATCATGTAAGGATTAGCATACTGAGTGTTTGAAGAATTATTGACATTATTAGATTGAGCAAAAATTTTGTTTACACTAAATAAAAAACTAGAGAGAATAAATAAACTAAAAAAAATTGTTAAAAATATTTTCTTCATTTTTTATGTCATTCTTTTTGTCATTCTGAGTATCAACGAAGAATCTTTATCTACCAAATATAGATCCTTCATTCTCGCCTCGCTGTCGTTTTGGCGAAGCGGGTCATTCAGGATGACATCGCTGAATAATAATGTCACTTAATCTCATAGTGGCTTTTTTAGAAGAAAAAGTCAAGGTTTTTATCACTCCTTTATATAATTGCCATTAATACCAAAAAGTCCATTTGATTTTTCTACCTTCTCTAAAACAACATTCATTTTTTCTCTTAATCTTTTAATTACCTCTACATCCTTACTTAAATTAGCAAGCTCTTTTGAAGATTTTGTATCTGTAATAATCATTCCACCATTCTTTGTGCCAATAGTACGCCATCTATCATAACGAGGATTGGGATTGTTTGATGTAGAATGGTCTGGATTTACAGAGAAAGGATTATCATCAAAATCACCAAGATAACTAAAACCAATTATTCCCAAGTTTGCTAAATCTTCGTTTTTAGGCTTAACATAGCCAATAAACAATAATGCATAACAACGATTCCATACTCCAATTAATTGAGGAGGGGGAACGGCTTCGGAAAAAACAAAATAACCAGAGAAAAAAGAACTTTCTTTAATTTGTTCGCTTGGATAATATTCGGAGGGAATATACCTTGTTTCGTCATGAGGAATATCTGCAATATGTACTAATTGTCCTCCTTTATTCCAATCGTTATAGAATGCTGTTCCGAAAGGTTGATACCTCCTAAAATCCTTTGGTTGATACCTACCATCAGCGTGATGTTTCTTCTCATAATCTACATTTATTAATCCATGATAAGGAAAAACTCTTACATTAGGATCGTTAAGTTTTTTCAGGAATGGAGCTAATCTTTCTCTAGTACCTACTGCGCCATGAAATAAAGCGGCCTCTTTATCGGTAAAATTAGAGTCTGGTTTAGGAATTAATCCTGATCCACCATATTCTGCCCTTGTAAAACTTAAGGAATTTATTGATCTTCTAGATAAATTTGGAATAACTTCCTGATTAAGGTCTGCAAAATGATTTTGTAGTTCTGAATCCTTATAAATTGCCATAACTATTTAATTATAACACTCTTTATCTTACATCCTTATTGGCATGATGATGTGGATAAATTGTGGATCATCTTTTATTTTAAACATTCCCGCATTTAAAGGACCTGTCATTTCAAAGATTAATTCATCTGTAGAAATATTCGCTAGAAATTCAGATAAAAACCTGGGGTTAAAAGCTATTTCATTTTCTTCACCAGTTAAAACAGCTTCTATCTCAAAGTTTGTTTCTCCCAAAGATGCTGTTTTAGAACTAATCTTTATACTGTTTTTTAACAGCTCTAATTTAATAGCACTGCTGGTTTCACGGGCGAAAACTGAAGCGTTTTTAACTGCTTTTTGAAAATCTGCTTTAGAAAAAGTAATTCGACTTGTCGATTCTTTAGGGATAATTTTTTCATAAGCAGGAAATTCACCTTCTATGATTCGCCCCACAATAATATCATCACCGGATGAGAAAAGAAGTTGATTATTAGAATTAGATAAAAATATTTCTATGTCTGTTGCTTCCAATGAATTTATTTCGCGAAGAAGTTTAGTGGGAACTACTATTTTTAATCCATCTTTACTTCCTGCTTGCTCTATCTTTTCAAAAGATAATCTATAACCATCTGTAGAAACTAGATCTATAAAATCTTCTTTTTTTTCAAATAAAACTCCTTCTAAAATAGGTCGGGCAGTTTCAGAAGCTGTGGAGAATAACACGCGAGAAAGCTTATCTTTAAATAAATTAAGATTTATATTTAATATGCTTTCACCTTTTTCCTCAAACAAAGATGGAAAATCATCATGAGGTTGAGTTTGAATTACGCTTTTAGTTTTAGAAGTTTTTATCTCTAAATTATTTCCGATTAAATTAAATTCTACTTCACCAGTAGGAAGATTAGAAACTAAGTCCACTAATGGTCTGGCTGGTACTGTTATTTCTCCTTCTTTAAGAATATTTCCGTTAACTTTAGTTTGAATTCCTATTTCTAGATCTGTTGCTAAAATTTCCATAGAATTTTCTTTTAAACGAAGTAAAAAACATGAAAGTATAGGAAGTTGAGATCTGGGAGAAATAGCTTTTAATGCAAAAGATAATTTTTTATTTAGATTTTCTGTTAAAAATGTAGCATTCATAATATATATTTTTGTAGTTGTAGTAGTGTATCTGGAAAAGTGGAAAAAAGCAAGAGAATGAGCGTAAAAAATATGTGGATAAATAGTGGATAAAAATGTTTATAACTTGGGGAAAATTATTATATTATTAGTTGTAAACAAGTTATCCTCTGAAAGATTTAGTTATCCCCAAGATTTCCTCATTGAAAGACGGTGACTCTTTACGCATGTTTTCCACTTTTTCTACACCATGCATTATAGTGGTGTGATCACGTCCTCCTAAAACATTACCAATTTCTGCAAAAGGAAGTCTTAATTCTGTTTTCAAAAGAAACATGGCAACCTGTCTGGCTTTAACTAAAAACGCATCACGCTTAGGACCTTTTAATTGCGTTGGTTTAATGCTGTAATAGTTACACGTACTGTTAATAACATCCTCGGGATGAAAATGAGTAGGCGTGGTGTCGTTTTTTAAAGCCTTTTGGGCAAATTCTGCAGTTATTTCTGCGTTATTAGTAGAAGCGCTAGATATAACTTTTAAAAGCGCTCCCTCTAAGCGTCGAGCATCTTGTTCTTTTTCAGCTATGGCCTTAGCAGTTTCTATAGAAATCGGAAAACCAAATTTTTCTGCCTTTTTTAATAGTATTGCTGTTCTCATTTCAAAATCTGGAGATTCTACATCTACGGTTAAACCACCTTCAAATCTTGAAGAAAGCCTGGCTTCTAATTTTTTTATTTCACTAGGTGGTCGATCTGAAGATAAAACTATCTGCGCACCATTATCGATAAGCGTATTAAAAGTATGAAAAAGTTCTTCCTGTACCCTATCTTTTCCAGCTATGAATTGAACATCGTCGATAATTAAAAGATTAGCAGAGCGAAATTTTCGCTTCATCTTAGAAGTGTCATTAAACCTAATGGCTTCCACTACTTCGTTAGTGAATTCTTCGCTGGTGATATAAATAATTTTAATATCCGGATTTTTAACATACACAGCATTAGCTATGGCCTGCATTAAATGAGTTTTTCCTACTCCTACTGGACCATAAATAAAAAGTGGATTATATGATTGTCCCAAATTTTTCGATACTGTTTGAGCAGACACAAAAGCTAATTGATTAGATTGAGAAACTGCTAATGTTTCGAAAGTAAAATCTGGGCGAACTCTAGGTAAATGGCCGATAGTAATTTTTGGTTCTACTTTTTCTGCTTCTTTTAAAAGTGGTGCATCTTCTAAAGTCTTTTTCTTTTTAGCCTGAGGATCAATAGTTACATATACTACTTTTAATTTTTCTCCAAATATTTTTTCAATTGCATCGTCTAAAATAGCTTTATATTTTTTCTCGATCATTGCGCTGTGAATTTTTTGAAGATTAGTAATATATATAGTTTTATCCTCTATCTTCTCAACGGTAGTTTTCTGGAAAAGTGTTAAAAAGTTAGCTGTAGAAACATTTTTTTTAATTTCCAGAAGTACTTGTAACCATTTTTCTTTCTCGTTCATAGTGAAGTCATTAAATAATGTGGATAACTTTTTGTCAAGTGAAATTTTCTATAACATTTGATATAATTACTTCATGGAAAAGTTAAGAAAGCTAAATAAAAAGCTTAAAGGTAAAAGAAAAAATGGATTTTTAGCCAAGTCTCGAACTCATAGTGGTTCAAAGACTCTCAAAAATAGACGAAAGAATAAAAGAAAAAGACTCGCCGCATAAATAATGCTCTCAAAGAAATATCGTTTATCCAAAAAAGAAAGGTTAATTAAGCCTAAGCTTTATAATTACATTTATTTTAAAGTTTTAAAATCAGATTTTGATTTACCCTACCCTAAGTTCGCAGTCGTAATATCTAAAAAAGTTGCTAGAAAAGCTGTGGATAGGAATAGGATAAAAAGGCAGATTTATAGTTTGCTTGAAGAATTGATAAAAAATAATGATTTTAAAATCCAAGCCGTAGTGATAATAGTTAAAGCAGAAATTTTAAATGCTAAGAGAGAAGAAGTAGAGAAAGAATTAAGAAAAATTATTGTTTAGATTGTTTTAGTCTTTAATTATTGAAGAATGACAAATAATAGATTTATGAAAAAAGTTGCAATATCTACTATTAATCTTTATCAAATTATTATAGTTGGAATTTTAAATTCAATCTTAGGAACGAGTAAAATCTGCAGATATGAGATTACATGTTCTGAGTATGCTAAACAACAAATCAATGAGAAAGGAGTTTTAAAAGGATCTGTTTTAGCATTTAAACGTTTGCTAAGCTGCCATCCCTTTGGTAAAATTGATAAATGACCAATCATAATCTCTTCAATATAATTTTGGTTTGGCCCATTACTAATGCTTTAGTTGCCATTTATCATTTATTGACTTTAATTCATTTTCCCTACGCTTTAGGTTTTTCTATAATTGCTTTAACTGTAGTTATTAGAATAATTCTTTATCCTTTAACTTTCTCTCAACTTAAAACCACTCAAAAAATGCAAAAAATTGCTCCACATCTAGATAATCTAAAAAAACTTCATAAAAATGATGCCAAAAGATTACAAGCAGAAACTATGAAACTTTATAAAGAGCACGGTATTAATCCAGCAGCAGGATGTTTACCGGCATTAATTCAATTACCTATTATTTGGGGGTTATATTCAGTTTTACAAAGTGTAGTAAAGCTAACTCCTCATCAAGCAATAGTACAGATTAATCAAATTATCTATTCTCCGTCTCTAAAACTAGCTACTGCTTGGGATCAAAGTTTTTTTGGTTTACCTTTAGGCATATCTCCCAGTAGTTTAATTGTTAAATTTGGAGTTTTAGTATTAATCGTTCCTTTATTAACTGCAGCACTTCAATATTTCCAATCAAAAATGATGTTTACTCCCCAAGCTGCTTCTACGGATATATCTGTAACAAATAAGCCGGTTAAAAAAGACGATTTTGCATCAGCTATGCAAACCCAGTCTCTTTATATCTTTCCAATCATGATTGGATTTTTTTCATACACTCTTCCTCTAGGCTTGTCTCTCTACTGGAATACTTTCACGATTTTTGGTATCATACAGCAATATCACGTCCAAGAGTTTGAGGATATTAAAAAGCTTTTGAGATGGATAAAAGGAGAAAGAAACAATGGCTGATAATATTAAAAAAATAGAAAAAGCATTTGAAGAATTATTTTCGCTACTTGATATTCAAAGTAGTTTTGACATCAAAGAAAGCGAAGAAGCACTAAATGTAACTTTAGATACTAATGAAGCGGGAATAATCATTGGTTATCATGGGGATACTTTAGAAGCTTTAGAATTAATCATGGGTTTTATAGCAGGAAAAATTTTAGGTCAACCTACTCGCGTTTATTTAGAAGTAGGTGAATATAAAAAAGAAAGAGAAGAATATCTAAAAAATCTAGCAGAACAAATTAAAAATCAGGTATTATCAACAGGGGAAGCAGTTCCTCTACCCAACTTAAAAGCTTGGGAAAGAAAGTATTTACACAATTATTTTAATGATGATAAAGAAGTTACAACTCAATCAGATGGTGAAGGTAAAGAAAGAACTCTTAGTATTCTTCCAAAATAATTTCTCAAAAATCACCTTTTTTCTTTTTTTATTAACTCTTCCAGTACAATTAGGTAAACATTTCTGGCCACCTTTTGCATTTATTTTAGGTCTTAGAATTGATTATTTATCCCCTACTCTTTTTCTCAACGATTTATTTGCAATTCTTTTCATAGCATCTTACTTAAAACAAATAGATTTTTCATTTTTAAAATCTAATAAAATTAAACTAATTATTCTTGGAATTACCACCTTTTTAATTATTAATACCTTATTCTCTAAAAGTTTTTTTGATAGTTTTTATGCGTTAGTAAAACTTTTTGAATTCACATTTTTAGGTTTAGCGCTTTTTAATTTTTTTAGAAAAGAAGAGCATAAAAGATTATTGTTTTACGGTTTAGCTAGTGGAATTTTAATGGAGAGTATTATTGGTATTTGGCAGTTTATAATCCAAGGTTCAATTGGAGGATTTTTTTATTTTTTAGGCGAGAGAAATTTTACAGCCTCTACTCCTGGAATTGCTAATGCTTCATTAAATGGAGAGCTTTTTCTTCGCTCTTACTCTACATTTCCCCACCCTAATGTTTTTGCTGCTTTTTTATTTATTTCTATGGCATTGATAATCTTTGTTGTTAAAGATTTGCTTAAAACTGATAAGATCATGGTTTTTTTAATCTTAGGATTGGGAATTATAGCTCTTTTTCTAACTTTAAGCAGATTGGGTATAATCTTATTTTTAATTTTTGCGATTATTTATTTATTTTTTTCTTTAGAGAATAAAAAGTTAAAATTATTAGTTTTTATTACATTTTTTGCTTTTTTAGCTTGGATTTTCTTAAAAACAGATTTATTTTATAGATTTACTGCATTTCAGGAAGAAGATATAGCACAACGAGCACAGCTTTTAAATATTTCTTGGGAAATGTTTCGAATCAACCCAATTTTGGGAGTAGGAATTGGTAATTTCTTGCCAAGTATTCCTAAATTTGCTTCAAATTTTAATAATATACTTCTTATTCAGCCAGTGCATAATATTTTTGCGCTTATGGGAGCAGAAACGGGTGTCGTAGGATTATTGGGAGTAATTTGTCTTTGCTTTTATGTTTTAATAAGCTTATTTAAGCAAAGAAAATATTTTCTTTTACTTTTATGTTTAGAAATAACTTTTTGGGGGAATTTCGATCATTTCTTTTTAACTCTACAGCAAGGACAGCTTCTTTTGACTTTAGTTTTGACATATATCTTTGCTAATATTAATTAAGAAGGAATATGTTAGGATTTAGAAAAATTACTCTTAATACTTTCTACCAAATAGGTGGACGTGTAGTTTCCAGTGGAGTTAGTTTTTTAATTACTCTTTTTATAGCTCAGAAAATGGGGGTTGGTATTTATTCTGACTACGCTAAAATTACCGCTTATGTTTCCTTATTTTACCTATTTGCAGATTTTGGATTAAACGCCATTTTCTTACAAAGAGAAAAAGCCTACTATAAACATCTTTTTTATCTTCGAATCTTAATGTGTGTAGGAATTATAGTGATTTCAGATTTAATTTCCATCTTACTCCCTTATAATGCTCATTCTGCCATTGGTTTTTCTAATTCTGTTAAATTTGGAATTTTTCTTTTTTCTTTTACTATTTTTACAGAAGGAATATTAAATAGTTCTTTAGCTCTTTTCCAAAGGAATCTTATTTATAAATATTCTTTTATTTCTACAGCTATAGGGTCTTTAGCTACTCTCGTTTGCTTGATACTTTTTACTTTTTATTCCAATTCGTTGTTTGGCATTCTGGTAGCATTTTTAATAGGAGCAGTTATTGAATCTGGTTTGTCTGTATTTTTCGCCAAAGAGAAAATCTTACCAATTGAATTTGATTTAGAATTTTCTAAGGGAGTTATAAAAGAAAGCTATCCCATTGCTTTAATGTTGGTTTTTAATTTAATTTACTTTAGAGCAGACATGCTTATTCTATCCTCTCTTAAGCCTAGTCTTGACGTGGCAGTCTATAATTTAGCCTACAGCTTCTTTGATTTTTTGATTGCTATTCCTCTTTTTTTATCTAACGTTTTATATGTTTCTATTTTAAGAGACGTTAAAACTTTAAATATCAAGAAAATAAATAAATATCTTTTAACATTTATAGCATTTTCTTTACCTATCACTATTTTTATTTTTATAGCTTCTCCACTTTTAAGATATATAAAAGAAAGTTTTGAATTATCTAGTTTGGCTCTAAGAATTCTAGTATCATTCTTACCCGTATTTTTTATGACTAGTATTTTACAATGGATTTTAATAGCCCTTAAAAAACAAAGATTTTTAGCTCATGTGTATTTATGGTTAGCTTTGATTAATATTGTTTTAAACTATATATTTATTCCTAGCTATAGTTTTGTGGCATCAGCTATAATAACAGGAGTTTGTGAAACAATAGTTTTAATTCTTTTGTATTTCAAACTTTGGAGAGAAGTAAAGTATGTTAAATCTTAAAATTTTTACCGATGGTGGATCTCGTGGAAATCCTGGCGAAGCTGCGTACGGCGTAATTATTTCTGATCAAGATAAAAAATTGATTGAATTTGGCGTATATATAGGTATCGCTACTAATAATGAAGCTGAATACAGAGGTGTTTTGGCTGCTATTAAGTGGATAGAAGAAAATGTGAAAGAAAAAATAGATTTTTTAGATTTTAAAATGGACAGCATGTTAGTTTGTCAGCAATTAAAGGGATTATGGAAAATAAAAAATTTAAATTTAAAAGTTATTAATGAAGAGATTAAGCTAAAACTTTTAAAATTAGCAGTTAAATATTCTTTTACTCACGTGCCTAGGGAACAAAATAAAGAGGCTGATCGTATGGTGAATGCTGCGCTGGATTCTAAAATAAAAAGCCTCTAGAATGGATTTAATGCCCAATAATGATTTATTAAATTTCGATTCTAGTTTGCCAGTTTTAATAATTGATGCTAAGGGAATTATAGGAGATTCTTTAGCTCAAGTATTAAAGAGTTTTACTCAAGTAGTTTTAGTTACAAAAGCAAAAATTGCTCAGTCTCCAAATTTAATCATAATTAATTTCTCAACTCATATAGAAAATATTCCAAGCGATCGATATTCAACAATTTTTTTTATACCAGAAAACCAATCGGATCTCATTGATTATTTGCCAAGCTTTTTAGAAAAAGCAAAAGAAGATGATTCAAAGTTGATCCTAATCTTACCCATATATTTACTTTCAGTAGTTAAAGAATTTAATTTACCCCAAGAACCAACTCTTAAAATAGTTTTAACAGATGAAGTTTTTGGCAATTTTCACCTAGAATCAGAAATTAATAAATTTTTAATAAGCGTTAAAGAAAAAAAAGAAATAAATCTTCATAACATGGGGTTAAAAACGCTTAGGCCTATTTTCTATGAAGATTTAATAGATAAGATTCTAGAAACAGCTTCAAATAAACAAGGTGGCTATTTTGCAGCCTTTCAAAAAGGTGAAATAGCAGAATTAAGCATTGCTCATGCCTTACAAAAAATAGATCCAAGTATAAAAATTGATTTTTCAAAAGAAGAAGTTAAAATAAAAGATAGAAGTTTCGAAGAAAATGGCTATTATTTACTAGATAGCTCCTACCCTATTTTTGAAAAAATTCAAAATTTATATAAAAAAATCTCAACTAAAAATATTAAAATCGCTCATTCTGAAAAAAAAACAGCAGAATTTTTTAAAGATAAAATTCTAGAAACAAAATCTGGCATAGGACCAGTTTCTTTTTTAACAACATTTATTCTAACCTTTATTTTTTTACCACTTATTGTAAGTGCTCTGAGTCTTTCTAGCGCATTTTTATTAGGTAGATTATCAATTAGTTCACTTGCGAAAAAAAACTTCAAAAATGCCCAAAATTTGGCCAATCTCGCCCTATCCTCTTCGTCGTTGTCTCGGTCTTCAAGTAACTTTTTTTTAGATGAGGTAAAAACTTTAGGATTATATGATCACTTTTATTTTATTTCTGAATACGAAACTAGTTTTAATAATGTTTTTCTGATTTTGAAAAATCTATCAAATCAAGAAAATTTTAAAATTAATAATTCTTTAATTAGTAACGCTTTTGTTTTTCAGGCAGAGGCTCAAAAAATTTTAACCTTAAATTATTTACCTTCACAAATAGAAACAAATATAAATAATTTTTATCAAAATTATTCTAATATATTTAACGTGTTAGAAGCTTTACCACAAATTACTGGTGAAAATGGACCAAGGACATACTTAGTTTTGTTTCAAAATAATGCAGAGCTTCGTCCTGGTGGAGGATTTATTGGTTCATATGCTCTAGTTAATTTTAAAGATGGTCAGATGACCAATTTTAAAGTTTATGATGTTTATGATGCGGATGGACAGCTAAAAGGACATATAGAACCACCATTTCCAATTAGACGATATTTACCTTCAGTTCATTTCTATTTAAGAGATAGTAATTTTGATCCAGATTTTACAGTTGATGCTTATGAAGCAGCTTTCATTTTAAAACAAGAAACTGGAGTTAATGTAGATGGAGTTTTTGCTATAAATGAAAGTGCTATTGAGAATTTACTTTCAGCTACAGGTTCTATCTATTTAAATGATTATAATAAAAATATTACTGCTTCAAATTTTTTCATAACAGCAGAAAATGCCAGTGAAAAAAACTTCTTTCCTGGTTCACGTCAAAAAGGAAATTTTCTTAAAAGTTTTTTTGATAGTTTAATACAAAAAATTCAGACTGGAGGTATTAACTATGAGAAATTAATTGAGAATATTCTTAACAGTATTAACTCTAAAAATATTCTTTTTGCCTTTTCAGATAACAACATACAAAGTTTATTTGCTGCTAATCATTTGTCTTCGGCTTTACCTGGCGTTGGTTTAGAAAAGTCTAATAGCATTAATGACTTTTTAGGTTTATCTGAAGCAAATTTAGGAGTTAATAAAGCAGACTATTTTGTTAAAAGAAATGTAGAAGAAGAATTAACAATTGGAGATAATGCTAGTGTGTCTGCCACAGTTACTGTAAATTTTGTTAATAATTCCTCTAGTTGGCCCGGAGGCGATTATAAAAATTATTTAAGGTTTATCTTGCCTAAAGATACAATTTTAACTGGCGTTAGTATTAATGGAGTTGACCAAAAAATAGTCCCTGCAGTTACAGACTCAGCAATTTATGAAAAAAAGAGTTTTATTCCTCCTAGCGGATTAGAAGTTTTTCAACAATATGAATCAGATAAAAATATTTATGGCTTTTTAGTAATAGTGCCTAAAATGCAATCATCTAAAATTACTATTTCCTATGTCCTAAATCAAAAGGTAGATCTTACAGCTTCCGTCTTAAATTATGGACTTTATTACTATAAACAGTCAGGTACAGGAATTTATCCTTTTACTTTAAAAATTAATTTTCCAACAAACTACTCTACTTTAAGTTTACCGACAGCGTCTAAATTTACTGGACATCAGGTAATTCTTAATCAACAAATTTATCAAGATCAAAAATATAATTTTTCCTTTAGAAAAAATTAAAAATCTCAATTATTCCAAAGACACCAATTCCTAAGAAAAATGCACCTCCAATTAAATCAAAAACATTAAATTCTACTATACGCCTTAATAGTTTTTCATTAATTAATATTAGAGAAGTTAGTATAAAATGTCCTAATAAAACACCAACTGAAAAACTAGTGATATTTAAAATGTTAAAAAGTGGAATATATCCTGCAAAATCATCAATTCCTAATATAAATGGCAATTTAATAGAAAATAAAAAAGTATTTATACTACTTGTTTTTATGATTTCTAAACTTTTAGTTTCTTCTGAGGTTTTAATCCATGTTAATTTAAGAATTTTTTTAGTCTTTAGAAAAGTTAATAAGTTTTTGCTGCCTAAAAAAATTAAAAATCCACTTGCTATTAAAACGCTTAGAGCTAAAAGTATTTTTACATTTTTAATAAAAGCCCAAATAAACACAACTAAAAACATCCCTGCTCCATTTCCTAAACTCGTGCCAAGTGTAAAAAGTCCCAAATCAGAAGATTTTTTATGATTTTTAATAAAACTGCCTGAAAAAACTACAAAATCAACAGAGGTTTTAAGATAAATAAAAATACCAAAAAGTATATCTACAGGAATTAATTTAATGATAATTTGATTTTGGACATTAAAAATATTAGCAATATTTATTACTCCAAATAAAATTAAACTTAAAGCTAAAAAAGTCAATAAGTTTAAAAAAAGAATTAATTTTTTTTTACTTTTGGCATAAGATACATTTTGGATCATCACATATAATTCTAGAAGCTTTAGCCATTCTCATATTTCGACCATGTTCGATTAGAAGATATGTGAGTTTAAACCAATCTGTCTGTGGGAAAAGTTTCATTAGGTCCTGTTCGATTTTATCAGGATCTGTATTTTTAGTGAATCCTAAAAGCTGTGCCTGTTTTCGTACATGCGTATCCACAGCAATTCCCTCATAAATACCATAAGCATTACCTAAAAATACGTTAGCCGTTTTGCGCCCTACTCCTGGTATCTTGGTTAATTCATCAATAGTTTTAGGAAGAATTCCCTGACAAATATCTAAAACATATTTAGCGGCATTTTGTAAACTTTTTGCTTTATTGTGATAAAAACCGGTTGATTTTATATCTTGTTCTAATTCAGCAAGTGGTATATAAGCAAAATTGACTATCTCAATTATTTCTTCTTTGCTTAAGTCCTTTATTCTTGTTTCATATTCTTTATACTTTTCTTTTAACTCTGCCCGACTTTTTTTATATTTGGGAAAAACTACAGAGGTTACTTCATTAACTTTTTTATCTGTACATTGAGCCGATAAAATAATGGAAGTTAAAAGTTCAAAATTATTACCCCACTTAAGAATCATTTTGGCATTTGGGTAGTGCTTTTCTAAAAGTTTAAAGATTTCTTGGGCTTTATCTTTAGTTATCATAAATTAATAATAGGCTTTAATTTTAAAATTTTTTCATCATTGGGGTCAAGGTTTATAGCATTCTGCAAATAATTTCTAGCTAGATTATAATCCTTAAACTCGTAAGCTAAAACAGCACCTTTTAAATACAAATATTTAAAATCATTATACTGTGCTATTTCAGTCTGGGTTTGTGAAAGTTCTTTTTGCAAAATTAAATAATTATTTTTATTAGTTTGGATATTTACTAAGAGTTTATTTCCGATAAAAAAACTGCCTATTATTCCCAAAACTGCCATTAGAAACACTAAAAATGAAGCTGAAAACGCTTCGGGAATAAATCGTTTATTCTTCGGGAATAAATTTCGGGGAATGTTCAATATTTTAAATTGTGTTTTATCTTGTTTATGGGGTCCTGCCTTTTGTTTATTCTCAACTTTAACTGAAGTTAGAGATGATGCAACCCCGCTATTTATTCTCTCCACGTTCTTCTCTCCTATGTTTGTGTTCTCCTTTACTTTATGACTATGACTTGCGTTAACTAATTTAGTATTTTTAATTTCCTGTTCTCGTTGAGATCTTCTTATAGAGTGTTTAAATTTTTTAGGTTTAAGTATTTTCTTAGCCATTAAAATTATTTTACCTCAGGCCATGAAGAAATGATAAGGGGAAGATTAGTTTTTTTAGGCATTAAACTCCAAATCTCCTCAGTGATAAAAGGCATAAATGGGTGTAAAAGCTTAAGACAATTTAAATAAATATGACGTAGAACAGAAAGGGCAACATCTTTATCTTCTCTATTTTTTACTAGTTCAATATATTTATCAGCTAGGCTATGCCACATGAATTGATAAATTAAATCTGCTGCATCTGCAAATCTAAATTTTTCTAGCTCTTTATTTACATCTTTAATAATTTTTTGAAGCTCTTTTAAAATTTGTTTATCTTCAGTTTTAAGTTTTAATTCTTCTGAGTAAAATGGAATATCTTTCCCGTACTGTTCTTGCATCATTAACATAAAACGTCCCATATTCCAGATTTTATTCGCAAAATGCTTGTAAGCTATAACTTTATCTTTAGGGAAATTAAAATCTTTGCCATTGGCAGTTCCTGAAATAAGTCCCATACGTAAAGCATCTACTCCATATTGTTCAATATATTCTTCAGGATTAATAACATTGCCTAGACTTTTACTCATCTTTCGTCCATCTAGGGCTCTCACAATCCCATGAAGGTAAATATATTCAAAAGGCGGTTTACCTGTGAGATAGATTCCAAACATGATCATCCTAGAAACCCAAAGTCTGATAATTTCCCATCCTGTTTCCAGGATAGATGTAGGATAAAAATATTTAAAATCTTCACTGTCGGGATATCCTAAAGTTACTAAAGGCCACTGCCCTGAAGAGAACCAAGTATCAAAAGTATCTGTTTCGGGTAGATAGCGTTTATTTTCTTTTTTACCTTCTTCAAAAACCCATTTTACATTTTCACTAGCACTTACTCTTTGTAAACCAGAAATAATTTCTTCAAATTCTGAGCCCACTTTTAACAATTGACCTAAGACCCCATATTTATATTTTCCATTTTTATCAATAAACCAGACATAAAATTGGTTTTCATTCTCTACTTCATACCAAATTGGAATTTGAATTCCCCAAACATTTTGTCTAGAGATGGGCCAATCTCTCATCTCCTCCATCCAGCGGATATATTTAATTTCCTGCCATTTTGGATAAATCTTAACAGAACCATTTTTTACAGCTTTTAAGGCTGGTTGTTTAAATGATTTTTCATCAGCATCTACTTTCACGAACCAGTTTGGGATAACCATAGGTTCTATATCATGTCCAGCTTTACAAAGTGCTACTGTATGTAAATAATTTTCATCAATGTGATCCATTAACCCTTTTTCTTTTAAATCTGCTACTACTTGTTTTCTGCCTTCTGCTACATTTAAGCCAGCATATTTTCCAGCTCTTTCATTTAATCTACCGTCTAAATTAATAACTTGCTTAACTTCTAGTTTATGTCTAAGTCCTGCTTCGTAATCATTTTTATCATGCGCTGGTGTAACTTTAACTACTCCAGTTCCAAATGCCATATCCACAAAATTATCAGCTATAACTTTTAAATTTACTTTTCCGTTTAAACCTTCTACCTCAATTTCTTGCCCTACCCACTTTTTATATCTTTTATCTTTTGGATTCACAGCTACGGCTGTATCGCCAAATTTTGTTTCTGGTCTTACTGTAGCTAAAATAAATGGACCATATTTCATGTAATATAATGGATCTTTTCTTTCTTCATGTTTTAATTCCACATCAGCATATGTAGTTCCACATTTTGGACAATAATTAACCATATAATTCCCTCTGTAAACTAACTGATCTTTAGCCATTTTCTTAAAAGTGTTGTGTACTGTTTGAATAATTTTTTCATCTAAAGTAAATGTGTATCTAGTCCAATCTACTGAAGCGCCCATTCTTTTAATTTGACTCTCTATGAGTCCTTTATTATTTTGTACAAAATCCCAGATTTGTTCATAAAGTTCACGTCTGGTGAAATTAAATCGAGACTTACCCTGTTTTTTTAATTCTTTTTCAAAAGTTATCTGAGTTTCAGTTCCTGCATGATCTGTTCCTGGAAGCCAAAGTGAAGGATCGCCTTTCATTCTATGCCAGCGGACTAAAAGATCTTCTATAGCAATCATCAACACATTGCCTGTGTGCATTCTGCCACTGGCATTAGGGGGGGGGAGTAAAATAGTAAAAGGTTTTTTCTTATGGTCTATTTGTGGACTAAAATAATTTCCTTCTGCCCACATGCCATAGATTTTTTCTTCAACACTTTTATGATCGTAGGTTTTATCCATGCTTGTATTTTAGCATAAAGAAGTTTAATGCGAGGGATAACTTATTTATTGGTAGGATTGTTTGTAATTAATTTATAGCCTCTTGTTCTTACAGTTATAATTTCATCTTTACTTTCCTGTTTTTTTAATTTGTTTCTAACTCGAGCAACTAGACGATCAATAGACCAATCGGAAACTCCATACTCTTGATATTCTGGCCACACGTAATTTACTATATTTTCTCTTTCACAAATTTCATTTGGCGATTTTTGGAGAAGAGAGTAGAGTAGAAATTCTTTTTTAGAAAACTCAAAACTTTGACCGTTTTTTTCAGCACCATTTTTTTCAATATAGTTCATAAATAAAGGACTGAAGATTTTGCTTTTAGAGTTTAAAAATCCACACTCCCAAAGATAAACGTTTTTTTCTCGTTCTTCTTTAGAAGTTCTTTTTTTAGAAATAATTATATTTAAAATATTTTTTTCTTCTGAATTTAAGCTTTCCCATAGCTCTTCTGAAAGTAAAGTGATCCTTTCATCCTCTAAAATCATTTTTTGGAGCACGCTAGAAGAAACTTTCAACCGTTTTACGAAAATTTCACTAAGTATGACTACTGAAATTTGTAAGTATTGAGCGTGACCACCGGAAAGCTCTACTATTAGTTTTTTAATATCATCGTTTACTTTTAATTTGTGACTGGTTAAAAATGATTCAAGCATTATATAACTATCGTTTTCTAAAGCGGGTTTTATGTATTGTATTTTGGAGAATAAAGTTAAGCTATTTTTATCAAAAACATGAGGCGCCATCTCAGAAAGACTTCGGAATGAAGTAAATACGAATGACAGTTTACCCATTCCTGCATCTTTTAAACTTTGTAAGTTGTGAAAAAATTCTAAAGATACAGAATCTTCAATTCTATCAAAACGAGTTAAGAAAAGAGTTACAGCTATATCGTTTTTAGAGAGGTAAGAGATTATTTCTTTAACACCATCAAATGTTAGAAAGAAATCTCCTGATTGAATGCATTTTAGAAAAATACCCGAAATCTTTTCTTTTAGGACTGAGGAAATCTTAGAATTTTCCACGTTGTCCACGATTCTCTTAAGAGTAAGTCTCCAAAATGAAAAGAGCTCAAGTTCTATAAGATCATTTAAATCTACTAAAATTAAGAGGTTATGATTTGAGCTAGGGTTAGGTTTAGAATGATATAAGAAAAATCTTAAAAAGTTATTGATTCCTACTCTTTTCATACCTACTAGTTCTACGGATATGCGTTTAGAAATTAGGTCTAAAAGCTTTTTTACATCTTCATCTCTAAAGGTAGATGCGTAATTTCTCTCAAAAGTGATATTTTCCATAAGCGATGGTTATTATAGTTGGTTTGGTAGAAAAAGCCAAATTGTCAGGTTGTCAGTTTTATGTTGTCTAAATAATTACGAAAGAGTCAAGTGTATAGTCTTTTTAATAGTTAGGATATGATCTATGGCAATTGAAGGTATACATTATCCACAAAGTGAGGTTATTGAGGGATCAATAACTCGAGATACGGGGGATTTTGCTGATAGACAGCTATCTGAAGTGTTAGCAATTATTAATAATACTGCAAGAAAGTCTTTTGAAAATTATAAAAATGATCCTAATGAGTCTCATGTTGCTCAAAAGGGGAGAGAGTTAAGAGCACATATTTCTATGGCTAGAGATTATGTTTCTAAAGATTCACATTATGCTAAAGAATCTAGTAGCATACCAGTTAAATATATTGCCGCAGAGATTCTTAATAAAGGTAAAAACTTATCAATGGAGGAGCGCGTGGCTAATCGTCTTAAGCAATTTGAAAATTTTAATGTTATTAGCGATTTTGATGGTACAATTACAGAAGATCCTACCTTGTATTTAAATCATATACCAGGTAGTGAAATAGCAGAACCAGCGCTAGCTGCTTCAAATAGAACAAATTTTCCAGAAGTATTCGCAGGTACTTGGCAGGGAATACTAAAAGATGCCCCTAGCTTATTTGAATCAGTGGGTGAACATATCACTTTTAGAAGAGGTATTAAGACATTTTTACAATATCTTAGAAGGGGAGGTAATGATTTTACTATACTTTCAGCTAATTTTTTTCCAGTAATAACTGCGGCATTACCTAAAATAACTGAGGATAGAACTCGCATATATGCTATTACACCAGATGATATTACCTCTACAGAAAAAGATATAATTATCCGTCATGAAGCAAAAAATAATCCTGAGAAAGCAATTATTTATATTGGAGATGGGTCATCTGACTTACCAGCAATAGAAGCTAAAGATTATGTAGCATGTTACTTTGCTTTAGAAGGTAGTTCATTTGCTAAAGAATTAGCTAAAAATAATTTACCCCACTTTACTTATAAAGATTTTAATGATATTCAATTAAAATTAGCTCAACTAAAAAAGCTGGTTGCATCTTAATCTATGAATAAAAATGCTAAAATTCTCTGTTTTGGAGAACTTTTAATTGACATGATCTCTGAAACCACAGGAGATTTAGTCAAATCTAAAGGTTTTAGTAAGCAATTTGGTGGTGCCCCTGGAAATACTGCAAGTGGACTCGCAAAGTTAGGAATTCCGGTTTATTTTATGGGTAAAGTAGGGGATGATCCTTTTGGTCATTTTTTAAAGAACACACTTGAGGAAAATAATGTTAAAACAGATTTTTTAAATTTAAGTAAAGTGTATAAAACCACACTTGCTTTTGTAGCGCTTGAAGAAAGTGGAGAGCGTGATTTCACCTTTTATAAAGGAGCTCATGAAAATCTTTTTCCAGATGAATTTTCAATTCCTGATAAGGTTTCAATTTTTCACTTTGGTAGTTTAACACAAACCAATAAAGATTCTTTTGCCACAACTGAAAAATTATTAAATGAAGCTAAATCTAAACATGCATTTATCTCTTATGATCCAAATGTTCGCGAATCTCTATGGGATAATAAAGCTCAAATAAAAAAAGTTATTTTAGAGACTGCTAAAAAAGTTGACATGATGAAAGTAAATGAAGAAGAGGCTAAATTTTTAGCAGATGATCAGGATATAATCTCGGCAGCAGGAAAATTGTTCTCTAATAATCTAGATATTTTAATTATTACGCTTGGATCTGATGGATGCTATTTTAAGACTAAAAAGTATGAAGGATTAATTAAACCACCTATTAAAGTCAAAGCAATTGATACCACAGGTGCGGGCGATGCATTTAATGCAGGACTTTTATCTGCAATTTATGAAACAGGTAAAAAGTTATCTGAGCTTCCTAAACAAGATTTAGATAGATATTTAACTCGTGCAAATATAATTGGAGCTTTGACTACAACTAAAAAAGGGGCCATAACTGCTTTTCCTACCTTAGAGGTATTAAAGAAATATGTATAAACTACGTTTTTTATCTACTAATGTTAAGGGTTATCAAAATTTTAACAGAGAGTTAAAAGGACTAATTACAAAGACAAAAACCATAAATAGTGAAATAGAATTTAAAAAATTTATTAATGCTATCTTAAAAATTGTTAATAATCAAAAGTTTAAGTTTGCAAATTCAAAAAAATTTAGAGAAGAAATAGATTTAATATCTAAAAATGAAGTATTAGTAGAGCAAACACCTTGGGGGGGAGTAACGCTTAAAAAAGTAGACGTAGAGAAAGACTATATTCAAAAATTGTTAATCATTAAAAATAATGGAGTTTTAGGTTTTGAAATACATAATGAAAAGTTAGAAAAATTAAAAATAATTGAAGGTATATTTTTAGTTTTATACGTAAGTCATAAAAAAGATAAAAATGTTATTAATCTTAAGATTGGGACAACAAATTCTAAATTCACCTTTTATCCTAAAGATGAACATGGAATAATAGCTTTAACAAATGGTATTATTCAGGAGACATCGACTAATCATTTAGACGATTTAGTCTATACCTTTAAATATGCAATTTAATTCTAATTTCATTTTCGGAATTGCTGATGCAGATTTACAAGTCATTGGAGAAAAATTTACTTTAAAAAATGAAAAATCAGAACCTACTATGTGGCTTAAGTTTGCTAAAGAAGGTAAAACTTTTAACTCAGAATCTACAGAAATAGGCGTAGATAGATATCATAAATGGAGAGAAGATTTAAAATTAATACAAGATTTAGGTGTAAAACATTATCGTACTTCTATTTCGATGTCACGACTCTTAAAAGAAAATGGTGAGATAAATGCTAAAGCTATTAATTGGTATAAAAATTATTTTTCAGAAATTAAAAAATCAGGTATTAATTTATATGCGACTTTGTATCATTGGGAATTACCACAATATTTAGATGAGATAGGAGGTTTGACTAACCCTAAATTTATTGATGTCTTTTTAAGACATACAAAAGCTGTTGTAGAAAACTTAGGAGAATACATAGATGAATATTTTATTTTAAATGAGCCTTGGTGTAGTAGTATTTTAAGTTATTATTTAGGTAAACATGCTCCAGGTGAAAAGAATCTTAAGAAAGCCCTTCAAGCAGCTCATAATTTACTTTTAGCTCAAGGATTAGCTCTTAAAGAGATAAAACAAATAAATAAAAATGCTAAAGTCAGTACAGTATTAAATGTTGCTCCTTCTTATCCAGCAACTTCTAACGAAAAAGATATTTTAGCTGCAAAATATTCTAATGGCAATTTTAACGATTGGTTTCTAAATCCTATTTTTAAAGGTGAATATCCTTTTTCTATGATTGAACTTTATGGTAAAGATATGGAGAGTTTTCCAGAGGAAGATATGAAAATTATAAAAATAGGAGATAAGCTTACAAGCTTAGGTTTAAATTACTATCATGGTCATATCATTAAATATGATGAAGCAAGCCTATTGAAGTATAAAGATATTGATTATCCTAAAGAGGATATTCAATCTTTAGGATGGCCTAATTTTTATCCTCCGAAATATCCTGCTGGTTTGTTTGATATTTTAGATCAAATTTACTCTGAATATAAAGATTTTGGTTTGAAACAAATTTATGTTACAGAAAACGGAATAGCACTTAATACCCCATGGGATGGAAAATCAGAAATAGTTAATGATGATAAACGAATAGAATATATCAAAATACATTTAGAGCAAGTTTTAAAAGCCGTCAATAGCGGTGTACCTGTTAAAGGATATTTTGCTTGGACATTGATGGATAATTACGAATGGGCAGAAGGATATAGACCTGAATCTTCTTTCGGTTTAATTCATGTTGATCGAAAAAGTTTAAAAAGAATCCCTAAAAAAAGTTTCTTTTGGTATAAAAATTTAATTAAAAATCTAAAAATGATATAATGCTACTTGCTTTAGATTTCCTATGGACAATTTAAAATTAAAACAAATCGCCTCTAATTTTTTAGATGAGTTAAATAGATCTAATCTAGGTGAGGAAACTTCTTTATCTTTTATAAAAAATACTACACCTGAGCTAAAGTCAGTTAAAGAGGGAGAAACTTTTCAAGCAATTGTGGTAGGAGGAACTGTTTTTAAATCCGCAGTTCTTACTAAGATAAACGGTGAATTAAAAATAAATTCCTTAAAAACTATAATTGCTCCAGTTTTTCATACCAAAAATAAATTTTTAGAGTTTGTAACAGAGCATTTAGAAAAAACTACGACTACTTTAGCCCTAAATTTTGCTTTTCCCCTAGAGCCAATATTTGAAAATAATAAATTAGATGGACTCCTGCTATTTACCACTAAAGAGCATAATTTTGAAGGTTTAGTAGGGCATAGAGTAGGTTTAGCTATTGAAAAATATATTTTAAGTAAAACTAAAAGAAAGATCTCTGTCTCCCTAGCTAATGATACAATTTGTCTTTTATTATCAGGACTTACTGTTGGTAATTACGAAAATTTAGCAGCAGGAATAGTGGGTACAGGATTTAATATGGCGGTATTTTTATCTAAAAATACTACTGTTAATTTAGAATCTGGAGGTTTTAATAAATTTGAGCAGAGTGAAGAAGGTAGGATAATTGATGCTAAATCAGAAAATCCAGGAGTACATACTTTTGAAAAAGAAATGTCAGGAGGCTATTTATACAAACACTTTAATTTGCTTCTTAAGAAAAATAAAATGCATTATCCACCAATATCTGAGACTAAAGAATTAGATGCTTTAGCCCGAGATCATAGTGCTTCAGTATCTGAATTAGCTAAAGAAGTATTAGAATATTCAGCTCAACTTTTCGCTTGTATGGTAGTAGGTATCATGGAATTTAAAAAACAAGATCTAAATTTTGTTATGCAAGGTAGTTTATTTTGGAAAGGATATAATTATAAAGAAACGGTTGAAGAAACCATTAAAAAACTTGATTCTAAATATCGAGCTAAATTTTTAGATATTGAAAACTCAGACATTTTAGGTGCAGCAAAATTAATAGCTTGAACAATTGCCATTTTGAAAGGTATTGAGCAGTTTGCTTTTGCAATTTTAGGTGGCGCTCAGGGAATGTTGATTGAAGTTTAGAAATATACTCGGACTTCG
>PJMG01000013.1 GCA_003173895.1 Candidatus Levyibacteriota bacterium
AAGAGGATTATTAAAAATAAAATTGATCTTGCCAAATTCTCTTTACTAAGCTCGCAAGAAGTATTTTAAAAGACGCTTGAAAACATTACTTTAAGTAAATAATATTATTATCATTCTTGCTCTTGAAAGTTTGCTACCAAACTTTAAATTTAATTTCAGAATTAGTATAAAGCAAACTTTCAACGCATTTTAAAATACATCTTTGCTCGCTTTTTTTAATTTAAAACTAAAAACTTTTTAGAAATTTTAAACGTGTTATACTTTATTTCATAATGAAGAGAACGAAAGTAGGTATGGCATTTGGAGAGTCACTTTATTCTTCTGCTAAATTTAAAAAATATAAAAATCATTTTAATTTTGATTCGCCAGCTGGCGAATTTAAAACGCGAAATTACTTAATTTGGACTATTTTAATAATTGTTCTTTTAATTTTTGGTGGACGACTTTTTTATTTACAAGTGATAGCTAGTAATTATTATAAAACTCTAGCAGACCAGAATAGAACTAGAACGGAAATTATTCATGCGCCTCGGGGAATTATTCTAGATAGAAATAGTAATCCTTTAGTCTATAATATTCCGGGATTTAGAGAAAAAAATGGTAAGAATTTAATATTTTTAACTTCATCACAAGTAACTTCTCAACTAGCTAATAATAAAAATCTGGAAATTGATTCTCTTCGCTTCTATCCATTTAAAGATACATTTGCCCATGTGTTAGGATATGTGGGGCAAATATCTCCAGATGAACTTAAGAATCCTGAGTTTGCTAATTTTTCAGCAGATAGTGTAATAGGGAAAATGGGAATAGAGCAGTTTTATGATGCTGACTTAAGAGGCAGCGATGGGGAAAAATTAATAGAAGTTGATGCCACAGGGCGCTATGTTAGAACTTTAGGCCAGACAGATCCAATTCCTGGGAAAAATATTGTTTTAACTTTAGATAAAAATATTCAAAATGCTGCCTATAACGCTATGAGTGGTATTAAAAAAGGTGCTGTAATAGTTTCCACTCCTACAGGTGAAATTTTAGCTATGGTTAATAAACCGTCTTTTGACCCTAATTTATTTACACTTGGTAGTACATATAAAATAGCCTCGAATGCTGCTTATAGTAACGTTAGTTCTATTATTAATGATTCTAATAATGAACCTCTTTTAAATCGCAGTATCTCTGGACAATATCCGCCAGGTTCTACTTTTAAATTAGTAGTGGCAGCTACAGCTCTTCAAGATAAATTAATTGATGCGAATTATACGGTGCAGGATAACGGAATTATCAAAATAGGCGATTTTTCCTTTTCTAATTGGTATTATTCGGAATATGGAAAAACAGAAGGAACTGTAGATGTGGTAAAAGCGATAAAAAGATCAAATGATATTTTTTTCTACACTGTAGGTCATTTACTCGGAGTGGATAGATTATCAGCCGGCGCTGCTAAATTTGGTTTAGGTAAAACTTTAGGAATTGATTTAAATGGTGAAGAAAAAGGATTTTTACCTACTAGCGCGTGGAAAGAAAAAACTTTCGGTCAACAATGGTATTTAGGTGATGACTATCATTATGGAATTGGACAAGGATACTTATTAACTACACCTCTTCAGGTAAATTCCTGGACACAAGCGATAGCAAATGGCGGAAAACTTTATCAACCACACTTACTCAAGAATCAAGAATTAAAAATTCTGGATCAAAATTTATTAACTTCAAATAATTTTGGCTTGATTCGAGAAGGTATGATAGAAGCATGTTCGCCAGGTGGAGTAGCATTTCCTTTATTTAACTATAGCGTTAAGGGTGAAGGGTTAAGGGTAAAGATTGATAATAAAAATTTTTATAATCCACCAGAAGCGACGGAAGATGCGAATTTAAAAAATGAAGTTGGAGTTAGTATCGCATGTAAAACTGGAACTGCTGAGCAAGAAGCAGGAAGTGCTAATCCTGATGCATGGATTACGCTTTTTGCGCCAGCATATAATCCGCAAATCATCGTAACGGTTTTAGTAGAGGATAGTGGAGAAGGATCTACTGTGGCTGCTCCAATAGCAAAACAAGTTTTAGATGCTTATTTTAAGAAGTAATTAAGCTCTGCGATCTCTCTTCTCAATATTTGCGTAACTCAATAAATTATGAAAAAGTGCCGCTTCTATTTCCCAAATATTTGCTAAAGCAAGTCTTCTAATACCATCTTCTCTTAAAATTTGTATATCTTCGGGGGATAAATTTGAAAAGGCTTCAGTTATAGTTCTACCAAATCTTTCTACTGACGTAGCTTGCATTGCTTCGTCACTAAACACTTGATTAAATATATCAAGTTTTGTTTGACCTCTAGAGTTAGTAAGGGGATTTCGCTGTATTACTGAATAAGCTTTTTCTAAAGTAATGGTTATATGTGGTTGTTCTGCAAGTGCCATGTGTTTGGATGATATATGATATTAAAAAAACATGTCAATGAGGAAATTATTTAATAATATTTTAAATTAGTATTACCTGAGGGTTTTTGCATAGGAATTACATAATTTCCTTTATTATGCTCTAAAACCCACGCTCTATAACTAGCATCACGAAAAGCGGCTCGAAGAACAAACATAATAAAAAATACTGAAAGAATAAAAAGGAATACTGGTAATGTGATAATAATTTTTAACCAAACTGGCCAATTCCTCATCCAAGACCACATAAAAATAACTCCCAGCGGATAAACAAAAAGTAAAAGTAAAACTGTGATTATCATTTGAGTATCATAAGAAGCTTGGTAGCCATTTGAATTAGAAGTTCGAGTGTTGGTGGTTTTTCTCCTAGAGGATGATGATTTTTTAGTGGAAGATTTTTTTCTAGTTGGCATATATTTAGTTTGTCAGAAAAAAAGAATAGTTGTCAAGGAGAAAATTAAATATAATTAGTCCTCTATTATTTGACAATATATTTCTAATTATTTAAAATTAGTCAACTATGCCAGAGACAAATGATGGAAAATCTTTAATTCCTGCAACAAATATAGAAAGTACTAGATATCCTGAACTTACAGATCAACAAGCAATGAAAATACTTGAAAAATATTTGTTTCTTTTACAAAGAACACAAATGTTAGATACAGATGTTATTAGGGCAAACGAAGTAATTTCAGCAGATCTTAGGGAAATACCTCAAGCCGGAAATGTTTCGTTTTCTGAGGTAGGAGACGTATCAGATCAAACTTTAGCCGTGTTTGAATTTTCAGGATTTTTGACTGAGTTAAAAGATTTAGCTAAAGATATTCGTGTAGTAGTAGCTGCCCATAAAGATTATTTAATTTCCCAACTACGTCCACAAATAATCCAACAAGCCAGAAGATATAAAGATGATTTAGCAGCAGCAAGAGAGTATATTCAAGGAATTAGTACAAGTACTGATAGAAGATCAAAAGCAACAGATATACAATTTCTTCGAGCTTATCTTAATTTAGAAGACCTTAGTGTAACAAATCCACTGCTAGAAATAGGTCTTGATTTGCTTAATGAAGAAGAGGAAAAAGTAGGAAGTTCAGAGCCTTCTTCTATAGATGCTCCTTTACTATGGGGAGATAGCAGACCAGATTTAGTATTACCACCTATCACTGATGTAACTGTACCAGAAATTAAAGCTCCCCATGTACCTCTTCCCGAAGAGTTAAAACCATCATATTTACAAAATCAAGCACCCCGTTATGAAGCAATGATTAATTTAGTGCATGCATTAGATGCAAGATCTACAGATCCAAAGAAGCAGGAAGATGTAGATAAAGCTTTAAAACGTCTAGCGCGAATATTTGTACAGACAACTATCCAGATAAGTCTTCCTATGAAACCAGAAGCGATGGCTAAATTTGATTGGGAAAACTGCTTTAAAGTGTTTTTTAACCAATATGGTACTTTTGAAGTAGTACGAGCTAAACTAGCTAAAAATAATCCTCTAACAGCTTTACAAAAAGAATTACTTGAAGCTCTTGATTTTCTAAAAAGAGGTCAAAGAATGACAGATTTAGAGCTTTTTTTATTATTTAAAGAACAGCTTAAAAATCTTTTTAACAATTTACCAACGATGGATGTTAGAGAAGAAGGAGATCTAGATGCTTCCACACCTGCTGGTAAACTCACCAAAGCCAAAAGAGTGGCTAAAAAACTTAAAGACGAAATAAAAGGCGATTCTGGATCAAATGAAGAATTACATTCAGAAGAAGAAATGAAAAAAGAAGTAACAGAAATGTTTCAGGGTTATAAAAGATTATTCCCAACAGAAAGAAGATTAATGCCGGGATCTGAGTTCATAAAAACTCTACAACAATTAGGTTTCACTGATATTTCTGAAAATGATTTAATTAATGCTTTTAGAGAAGGAAAAATGACAGGTCAACCTATTGAAGTAGATTCAAATACTGTTAAAAGTAAACTGTGTTCTCAGCAACAATTAATTTCATTTATGTATGATTATAATCATGGTAAAAATACTTCTTTAGAAGAACTTAAAAATATCAGAATAATTGTTTTTGAAACTATAAACGAAGCGACTAAATAATTTATTTTCTATTGCTACTAGCCCCAGAACCATAAATTCTATTTATCATTAGAGCACGAGCTTCTTGTAGATGATGTCTATAAGCATCTATAGACTCTTCTGCATAAGCTTCAAATATTGCTAGTTCAAGAAGTTGATTAGAAATGAATTCTAAAACTCTTTTTTGATCATCACCTGATAAATTTTCTAACCTTAGTACATCATTACTAGACCTTCTTACGCCATGTGTATCTATAATTGCAATAATTTTTTGCTTTACTTCAAAATTTGCAGAATTAAGGATTAAATATCTTTTTTGTTTTCCTTCTTCCATTTCTATAGATAAACCAGCAACCTCAGTTAAATCAGGTAAATCTTGCATTTTAACACCATCGATGACACTGCGAACTTGTTTTTTACGTTCAGGATTAGGTGAAGGAGGTGTAGGTGGTCTCTCTGAAGGTACTTTTGGTGGTATTGGTTCATTGGGTTCAGGTGGTTTAGTTTCTCTAGGTGGAGGTGGAGGGTTGCTTCCTGCAGCTTGAGCTGATAAGTCTAAATCTAAATCTCTCAATATATTATTAACTAGATCTTGAGATTGGCGTAAAATTTCCTCTAGAGGTTTCGTACTCTTTTTTGATTCTTCTGCTCTTTGACGCAATTTCTCTACAAAAGGTTTAAGTAATTCCTCCATAGTACCTCTTACTTCTTTATAAGAGTCATTCTCTTTATCAACTCCTCCGGATTTATTCATACTAAATGAAGATTTTATTCCTTTAATATTATCTAAATGTACTTCTCCTGTAAGACCAGCAAGTGCAGGATCATTTAAATTAAAATCATCAATGGTCATCAAGCGTCCATCATAATAAAGACGTATTCCTCTGGTGGCATTAGTTCTGGTTAAATCCATTTCTCCAAACCAATATCCAAATGGGTCACCACTACTAGTCCTGCCTACTTTTAATTCCTCAGAACCAGGAATTCCATCAATAGCAACTAGAGGAATTTCTAAAGGTATTATTTGTTCTCTTGCTCTCTTAGAGGTAGTAACATATAAAGCAACTTTATCGTACACTTCTTGAAGATTACCATTCTCATCTACAGTTCTTCTGGATTCTTGAGATAATAAACCGCTAAATGCGGCTTGAGATTTTAATAATAAAGGTCTATATGTCTCTCCTAAATAACGTTGAAAAGCAACAGGTCCAACTCCTAATTTATCTAATTTTTGCAGTGCATCTGGTTTAAGACCGCTAATAGTTACATCAAAAACCCCAAATTGCGCATTATCATTAGTGTGTTGAGTATTTATAATAACTTTTTGTTCATAGGGTAGAGTAGGATCACCAAATCTTCTTAATTCTGCAACATATTGAAAATTTTGACCAGGTCTTTTATCAGAAAGAGTTAAATGATTACCAAAATAAAAAGCAGCAAATTTCGCTCCTACACCCATAGTACCCACACCTATATCTGCTGTTTGACCCATTTGTAAAAATCCATCTATGCTTGAAGCGTCTCCACCTATTCCTCCAATATCAGTTACACTTAGCGTACTATTATCTCGATTTAAAGTTATAAATATTTCTGATGGTTTTTGGTCTCTACCTTTTGCGCGAAATCCTACAGAATTATCTGTAAATTCAAGCATTGCCATGATTGGTTCAGGATATCTTCCTTGACGAAAGACAGTAGGAAATATTTCTTTAATACGTGCAGTAAATCCAGTAGTAATTTCTATAGGTTGTCCTGGTCGTTGCTCATTATCTTGTGATGGCATGTTGGATATTTTACAACAATATTAAAAATAATCAAGTATAACTTAAAGTATCAAAAAATTAAACCTATAACGTAATTAATTCTTGACTTCGATCTACTACGTAAGGTGTTGTTTGTCTTTTATGAATTGAAAGGTCATTTGATGGAGTTCCATTATTTATAATATTTACAGCATCACTTAACATTCTTCTATCTACACTTTGAGAAATTTGTTTATCAAATATATCTGATGAATTTGCTATCCAATCTACAGTATCATCTAGTCTTACTCTGCGAATAATTGGATTAATATCAAAATTTAATATTTCAACTTGCGCTAGATAAACTCCATCTTTCCAAGTAAAATCAATTGTGGGAAACAAATTAGGATTGTCGGGAAAGGGCAAATGCATATGTAAAATTGCTTCTTTTTGTTCATGTTTTATACCAAGATACATATCATAATGAAGTGGTTTTTGTTCATTCTTTGTAGTAAGTGCGTGTGCACTAAAATCTTCTATGGAGGTATTTTGTAATTGAGTTAAAATAGAAGATACTAAAGGTAAAGCGCTAGCATTACGACGACTACCTTTTCTTATAATTAAATTATCTGTAAGTTCTGCTAACTTTAAATTAGCGCATGAAAGTAAAAATGCCTTATCAATTTGAGTAATCGGTAAGATTGGATCTTCTTCAACATTCATAATGTTTGTTTGAATATATAAGAGTTTTATTTAAAATGCAAGTATTACATATTAAAATATTATTTTTGTAAGAATCTAATATAAAATCTTGACAATTATTTCTAGAGACGGTATAAAATAGAACATTATATGTATTCCATAAATCCAGAAGAGCAACAGCCAGTAGTAAAAGAAACTTTAACTTTTCCTGATTCTATAGTTTCAACAGTAAAAACTGTTACTAAATTAGCAAAAGCTTTAAATATAGAAAATATAGAATGGCCCGAAACTGTAAGGAAAGTTAGAAGAGGAAGTCCGTTGGATAAAGATAATAAAGATGTTAATGTTTCATCAGGTGATTTCTTAGTTGGTAATCATAAGTACCATATAGAATATTTAGCAATACCTGAAAAAAGAGATGAAGAAGATCCAACTATTGTTCTCACTGTAATAACTAATATTAAAGATAAAGATGGTAATTCAGCTGCAGAAAGAGCATACACCTTTAAACGTGATAGTGAAAATCATATAACAATCACATCTAATTTAGATACAGAAGAGAAACATCAAGGTAAAGGTTTTGGATCTAGTTTACTAGCTATTTCAGATATTATAATTATGAAATCTATAGCAGCTGCTCAGCCTTTTTTTGATGGTATGACCATTGAAGCGGCCATTTATAATAGGTCAATTCTTAACAGCCAAATGCCTACAGAAGAAGCACGTTCTTTGCGTGAAAACTGGACGTCATCCGCTATTACTAAATTCCTTAGAGGATATCAATTAGTAGAAGATGCTACAGATGAGTTTAGAAAAGTTTATCAAGTTGGAAATCTTCCACAGCAAGATCAGCTTTAACTTTAGTAGACTTGTAATTTACTTCATTTTCCTTATATATTAATATATGTCGGATTCTTTTTACTTACTTGGTTTCTCGAATTTCTCAGGAATTGGTCCTAAGCGTTTAAGACAGTTACTAGATTATTTTGATTCTCCTAAAAAGGCTTGGGTTGCAAATAACGAAGAGCTTAGGACATGTGGCTTAGGGGAAAAATTGATACAAAGTTTTTTAGCATTTAGAGGAGAATTTGATCTTAAAAAATACTTAGGCCATCTAAGTAATAAAAATATAGATTTTGTTACTATTTTAGATGAAGATTATCCTGAAAATTTAAAAAATATTCCAGATGCTCCCGCACTTTTATATTTAAAAGGTAAACGTGAATTATTAAAAAATCCATTAAAAATCGGAGTAGTGGGAACCCGTAAAATCACTAGTTATGGTGAAACAGTAACTGAAGAATTTGTAAAAAATTTAGTTGACAGTGGGTTTATAATAGTTTCAGGCTTAGCTCTGGGAGTAGATGCAAAAGCGCATAAAACAGCACTGGAGAATAATGGGTTAACTATAGCAGTTTTAGGATCAGGAGTGGATATTTGTATACCAACAGAAAATAAAGATATATATGATGAAATTTGTAAAAAAGGATTAATAATTTCTTATTTTAATCCAGGTACTGAAGCTACACCCGGTACATTTCCAGCTAGAAATAGAATAGTAGCTGGATTATCTTTAGGAGTTTTAATAACCGAAGGTACAGAAGATAGTGGATCACTCATTACAGCTGATTTTGCTCGCGAGTTTGATCGTAAAGTTTTCGCTATTCCAGGTCCTATTACTTCTGAATATTCTAAAGGCGCTAATAAATTAATAAAAAATGGAGCGATAGCAGTGACAGATGGAGAGGATATTATAAAATCCTTAAATATTGTCATTTCGAACGTAAGTGAGAAATCCCAAAAGGATCCTCACGTCGCTATGCTCCTCAGGATGACAGAGGATGAACAGGGAGTTTTCGAGCTTTTATCAACTCAGCCCTTGCATTTTGATGAAATAGTTAGGAAAATGGGAAGATCTACCTCGGAAATTGGTAGCTTATTGAGTATGATGGAAATTAAAGGAATTATAAAGAATAAAGAAGGAGAATATAGTAATTTATGAAGTTAGTTATTGTAGAGTCACCAACTAAAGCTAAAACTATTGGTCGTTTTTTAGGAAACGATTATGTTATTCGTGCTTCTATGGGACATGTTATGGATTTACCTAAATCTAAATTAGGTGTAGATGTAGAACATGATTTTAAACCTGAATTTGAAATCTCAGCAGATAAGAAAAAAACTATAACAGAGTTAAAAAAATTAGCTAAAGATGCTGATGGAATAATTCTAGCTACAGATCCGGATCGTGAGGGAGAGGCGATCTCAGCTCATATTGAAGAATTACTTGGAAAAGGTAAAAAATTTGTTCGCGCAACTTTTCATGAAATAACTCAAGATGCTATAGAAAATGCATTAAAAAATCCTGGAGTAGTAAATAAACAGTTAGTAGATGCGCAAACAGCCCGTCGAGTACTTGATCGTTTAGTAGGTTATAAACTTTCTCCACTTCTTTGGCAAAAAGTTAGACGAGGTTTATCAGCTGGTCGTGTTCAATCCGTCGCTTTGCGTTTGATAGTTGAGCGCGAGCGAGAGATCCAGAAGTTTAATAAAAAAGAATATTGGACGATAACAATAAGTTTGTCGCAAAATCTTTCCGTAGTTGCGAGCGAAGCGAAGCAATCTAAAATTACTAACGAGATTGCCGCGGCGCCTGCGGCTCCTCGCAATGACGCTTCGACAGATTTTGAACTCATTGAAATCAATGGAGAGAAGATTGAAATGTCTGAAACTTTTAAGCTTTATGATGGAGAATATAAAGTTAGTTTAACTAATATTAATAGTAAAGAAGCCGCGGATAAAATTGACGCAGACTTAAAAACTAAAATCTTTACAGTTTCTGATATTTCTCAGAAAGAAACCAAACGTTCTCCTCAAATGCCATACACTACATCTACGCTTCAACAAGATGCTTCACGTAGATTTGGTTTATCAGGAAAACGTACTATGAGTTTAGCTCAGAAATTATATGAAGAGGGTTTTATTACTTATCACAGAACTGATAGTGTAAATATGGCTACTAAAGCAGTTTTCCAAATTCGTGACTTTGTTAAAAAATCATTTGGTGAAAAATATATTCCTGAAAAACCTAGATTTTATAAAACAAAACAAAAATTAGCTCAAGAAGCTCATGAAGCAATCCGACCTACGAATGTATCAGTTTCTAATGAAAAAGTTGATCAAAATTTAGGTCCACAGTATGCCAAACTTTATGACATGATTTGGAGAAGAGCAGTGGCATCTCAAATGAGTGATGCTATAACACAATCCACTACTGTTTTAGTTGAGGCAAAATCTGATCAACCCAATACATACCTTTTAAAAACTACAGGTTCTGTTCTTCTTTTTGATGGATTTTTAAAAGTGAATCCGTTTGGATTAGGGGATCGAAAACTGCCTCAGTTTGAATCTGGAGAAAAATTAAATCTTATCCAAATAACTCCGATTCAACATGAAACTCCACCACCACCTCGCTATAATGATGCATCTATTGTTTCATCTCTGGAAGAAGAAGGAATTGGAAGACCTTCTACCTACGCTACGATTATTAGCGTCATCGAAGCACGTTTATATATTGAAAGACTTCAGGGAAGATTTATTCCCACATCTGTAGGTATGGCAGTTAATGATTTTTTGGTTAAGAACTTTTCAGATATAGATGATATTCCATTTACTGCTAATATGGAAGATGAGTTAGATGCTATCGCAAATGATGGGAGACCTTGGGTTCCGATGATTCGAGATTTTTATACACCCTTTGAGAAAAAATTAGCAATCGTGAAAAAAGCAGATCGTGTAGAGATCCCAACTGAAGAGATAGGAGAAAATTGTCCTAAAGATGGTGCGCCGCTCGTAATTAGAGTAGGGCGCTTTGGTAAATTTATATCCTGTAAGAATTTTCCTAACTGTGATTATAAAAGAGCCTATATAGAAGAAACCAATTTTATCTGTCCTAAAGATGGAGGGAAAATTATTGTTCGTAAAACCAAAAAGGGTAGAACCTTTTACGGTTGTTCCAACTATCCCAAATGCGATTTTGCTGTATGGAAGTTAAGTGATCTTAAAAGGGGTGCTGAGGGTGAAAAAACTACTAAGAAAAGGAAAAGTACCTCTAAAAAATAACTGTCCGCAATTTGACACAAATATATAATTATCCTATAATATTCTGTATGGAAAGAATCGATTTCAATCCCGATCAAGTTAGTCTCCCTATAAAGGAGGCTTCATCTTTATATCTAAATGGTACTGTTACTACCACTACTAGTAATGAAGTACATTTACTCTTATTAAGACATTTACATGAGAAAGGCATGAAATTGGCAGAAAAAACTACTCTTGACATATTACCTCCTATTATTAATCTCAATGGGTCTGTAAATGTGGAATTATTACAAAAACATATTCAGAGTGATAAATTAGACGGTGCTATAAAATGCGTTGAAAGATTATATTATTATCTACTTGCCGATCTCATTTTAGATGATTTAGGAACAGACCATGAAACTAGACGTATTAATAGAAGAATTCTAAAACAAGATTCAGAGATTGGCGAATTATTTAAAGATCTAGATAGTCGTAATAAATTTAGAAGAAATATGATTACTCTGGTTGTAAGCAGTTTACAATTATTAAGTAGAAAAGTGAAGAATGAAAAACTTGCAGACTATTTAAACATACAAGCAGATTTAGTACGCGGCGCAGTAGGCGAGAAATTTGATGAAGGTGATGATGTAGAAGTACCTGTTGCGTATGATAATTTAGCTAATATTGATAAAATCAATTATGTAAAATTTATTGACCAGATTATTCTGGATACTTTAAATAGATTTTCAGAAGGAAGTAATGAGCCAGGTACCCCTATTCAAGTACTATAAAAATAATTAATTGATATATATAAAAAATAAATGTATAATTCTTTTTTATGATTGAAACAGTTCATTCTCCTAAGTCCAATGATATTGGTACAATTTTACCCGATTCACAAACGGTATTATTAATGCAGCAACATCCAGAGCAAGTTGCTAAAATACAAAATTTTCTCGGTCTACTAAATTCTGATCCAAATAAATTTGATAGATTTTTTTCCCTATTAGGAGGAGCAGAAGAAGATTATTTGGCACGAGCTACTAAAGATAAAAAGACCATGCTATACAGGAAGATAATATTAAGTTCTTATAGAGAAGGTTTAACTAATAGAAGTAATGAAAGAATGGTAACTTACTATAAAATTGGAGATTTAAGTCATTTTGAATCAATGGAATTAAGGCGTAAATGGAATAATAGATATGGACAGAATGTAGTTGAAGCTGTTTTACATGATTTAGCTAAAATAAATAAAGAGAATAAATGGCCTAATTGATTGATTTGCTTAAATATTAGATAATTTCCTCATGTTAAAACTTAACGCTAAAGAACTCAGGACTACCATATCCTCTGAAGATCAGAAAAATAATCTTAAGAAAAATCCTATTTATATTATTTGCGATAATATTTTAGATACTTATAATGTAGGCTCCATTTTTAGATTAGCTGATGCTGTAGCGGCTGAAAAAGTTTTTTTATGTGGAATTACAGAAACACCCCCCAATACTCGCATTAAAAAAGCATCTATTAACACGACAGAATGGGTGGAGTGGGAATATGCAGAGACAACTATTTTTGCAATTCAGAATTTAAAATCTAAAATTAAAAATTTGCAAGTTGTGGCAGTTGAGCAAGATGCTAGATCTGTTCCATTTAATAAAGCTGATTATGCATTTCCAATTGCTTTAATAGTTTCTAATGAAACTACTGGTGCAGAAAAAGAAGTTCTAGATGCTACTGATATAATAGTAGAAATGCCAATGTTTGGTGTAAATAAGAGTTTAAATGTTATGGTGTCATTAGGAATAGTTCTTTATCAGGTAATACAGAAACTTTAATTAGCGATTGACAAATATCTATGATAAAGTATAAAATTACTATTGGTATGTAAAACACTTTGCCAAAGCAGTTGAGTTTCAACCCGCGATTGGCGGGTTTTTTCATCCTTTTTTGCTCTTTGAAAATTTAGCACATTTAACTTAATAATCGAAAAGTGGTAGGAACTTTTTTGATGAAGTTTTAAACTTCGTCAATTTTTTTTGAGAATTTGATCCTGGTTCAGGATGAATGCTGGCGGCGTGCCTTAAGCATGCAAGTCGAATGGGAAAGTCGCAAGA
>PJMG01000014.1 GCA_003173895.1 Candidatus Levyibacteriota bacterium
GAAAATGTCAAATTATAGGCCTATTTGCTCCGCCAGTGGAACACTGCAAGTACGGGAAAATGGTTACGAGAAGAATGGTTTAGAGGAAATTATCAATTACTTAACTTCTGAGAAAAGCGAATTGTCTTTATCCACCTCCCCCAGGCATAGGGCCTGGTTTTCTCACTCCTGGTCTACCTGGTCCACCCCATGTTCTTGCTGTTTTTGGAGCATTTGGATCTCCTGGTTCATAAATGCGTGGCCTTCTATCAAAAGTTGAAGCTGGCTCATTTCCATCAAGATAGGATCTACCAGCAGGTCCTCCTGGACCAATTGGTAATTGTCCTGATCTTCTTAATTGATCGTCAGCATTATAGAATGGACGAGGACCTTTAGGCAGAGTGCTTCTTAAAGGCATTCTACTAGACCTCTCTCTTACTGATTCTAGAGCATCATAATCTTTCTCTGATTCCTTAAACCTACTTACTGTTTCAGCATCAACCCTATTCCTATCTTCAGTACTCAGATTTCCTGTCCAATATTCCTCTGCTCTTTTTAACTCTTTTTCAAACTGAGCCTTTGTTTTCGATCCAAAATATCTACGAGTACCTCCCAATGCCTCATACATATCGAATACGTACCCTTCTGCTCTGCGAGCAACCTGTTCTTCTGTTAATCTTTCAGCCATATTGATCAGATTGTATTCTCAAAATAGAAATAAGTCAAAAAACTGTCACAGAATTAGAAAAATTGAAACTAAAAATTGGGCTCCGCCTAGTAGATGTATTCAGTAACCGAGAGATAGAGTTTGACTACACACTAGACAGTATTAAGATACTCTACTCCAACCTCAATTTGCAACCACCAATGTTCCTAACCAACTAAACAAGTATGGTAACTAATGGAACAACGTGATATAAAGTTGTTATAATTCCTTATAACTATGAAAATTAAAATCACCGAGCTGGAAAATCTGATAACGAAGGTATTACTCACGCAATACTCAAAAGAAGAGGCAAAACTCATTAAAGAGGTTGTTTTATTTGGCGAATTATCAGGTAGACCATCACATGGCATTCTGCGTTTATTAAAAGAAAATTATGGTGTCTTTACTGATACAGTGCAAGGAAAACCAGAATATATTAAAAAGACAAGGGTTTCGACACTTATAGATGGTAAAGGAAATGTTGGTATGCTTGTAGGCTCTTTGGCTATGCAAGAAGTTATTCAATTAGGAAAGGCTAACGGAATTGGTATTGTAGGAACAAAAGGAAGTATTAACTCAACAGGTTCACTTTCCTATTATTGTGAAAAAATAGCAAAAGAAAACCTTATTACTGTTATCTTCACTCATTGCATGCCAATGATGGCTCCTTTTTCTAGTAAAAAAGCATTATTTGGTACAAACCCATTGGCATTTGGTATACCATCTATTCCTCATCCTATTATCTTTGATATGTCTACCTCTGCAATCACTTTTGGAGCAATAGCCAAACTAAAAGCAGAAGGAAAAGAATTACCGCCAGACGTTGCCATTGACACAGAAGGAAATATAACAAGAGATGCTTCAAAAGCCATTGAAGGAGCTACGCTTGCCTTTGATAACTCCTATAAAGGCTCAGGTCTTGCCATGATGGTTGAGATTTTGGCGGCAGTTTGGACAGGAGCAACATTTGCAGGAGTAAATAAAGAAGATGGTTGGGGTAATGTATACATGGCGTTTTCTCCTGACTTGTTGAGCGATGTAGATACATTCAAAGAAAAAACACAACAATTAGTAGGCGTAATAAAACAAACTCCGACAAGAGATAATACGACAATACGCTTACCTGGCGAAAATACCATTCAGGTAAGAGATAAGAACCTCGCAAAAGGTGAAATTGAAATTAACGATACGGTTTATAAACGGATTAAAGAAAGTCTATAAATATGCAAAAACCTACATTGGTACAAGTAAAAACAGAAGACGGCTTAACACTACCAGGATTACTATATGAAGCCAAAAAATCAAAGAAGGCAATGATTAACCTCCATGGTAATGGCAGTTATTCGACATTCTATCACGATGACCAGATGCCAGAATTCGCAGAAACCTTAGATAAAGCTGGTATTTCACTCTTGATGTTCAATAATCGTGGCGCACACTACATCAAAAAACTACATATTGAAAAGAAAGGCAAAGCAGTTGAGAGAAAACGCTATGGAATGGCATACGAGATTATCAAAGAGTGTGTCTATGATATTGAGGCAGCAATCGCATTTCTTGAAAAACAAGGCTACACAGAGTTTTACCTCATTGGCTTCTCGACAGGAGCAAATAAAATTTGTGTGTACGACCACTACAAACCGAAAAACAAAATAGCAAAATACATTTTGGCTGGTGGCGGTGATGATACAGGTTTATACTCTCAAGAGCTTGGCAAAGACATCTTTTTGCGATTAGTCAAAGAGGCAAAACAGAAAATAGACCAAGGTAAAGGAGAAGATATTATCTGTGAACTTCTGCCTGATGAAATCTTTTCCTATCAAGGATTTTATGACATTGCCAATGCTGATGGTGACTACAACACATTTCCTTTCTTGGAAGCAATGGGAAAAGCAAAGCTCTCTACAAAACCATTATTTCGCTACTTCAACGCTATTACAAAGCCAACACTTGTGGTCTATGGCGGAAAAGATGAATACCAATATGGCGATATACCAAGAGTGGTTAATATCTTAAAGGAACAACAGCCAACACTTACCTACAACATTATCAAAGATGCAGACCATGGATTTAGTGAAAAACAAAAAGATTTAGCAAAACTTGTTGTTAAGTGGATAAATTAATAAATCTTGTGGTAAAATCCAATTTACTCTATGAGCCTATTAAATGAATATATCGCCAAAAGGATGTCTGCAAACGATTTGGAGCAAGAGCTTCTTACTCTTATTGGTAAATATAATAAGCTCAGAAATACTTATTTAATCGTATCTTCTGCTGCAATCTCAAAACCAATTCCTGCAATTTCGCTTACTATGGATGACTATTACATCATCTATGACCTCCTCAGAAAAATTCCTTCAAAAAAGCTGGATTTTTATTTAGAGACTCCTGGTGGTAGTGGTGAAACAGCAGAGGAAATTGTCAGATTTATCAGAAGTAAGTTTGATGATATTGCCTTTGTGATATCAGGGGAGGCAAAAAGTGCAGGAACTATTATGACTCTATCTGCAAATGACATCCTTATGACTAAAAGTGGTAGCTTGGGTCCAATAGATGCACAGGTAAGAATTGGTCGAAGTGTCGTATCTGCTTATGACTACATGGATTGGGTAAAAGACAAAAGAAAGTACGCCCAAAGAAACGGCAGGCTTAATCCTTTTGATGCAACTATGATAGCTCAGGTAAGTCCGGGTGAACTTAATGGTGTAAATAATGCATTAAATTTTGCTTCGGATTTAGTAACAGAATGGCTTCCTAAATATAAATTTCAGAATTGGACACAAACAGAAACAAAAAAGAAGACTGTTAGTGAAGCTATGAAAAAGCAAAGAGCAAAAGAGATAGTGAAGCACTTAATCAATCACGAAAAATGGCGAAGCCATGGAAGGTCTATAAAAATAGAAGACTTGGAAAGGATAGGACTAAAGATAACAGAGGTGGATGCTAATCCTAACCTTGCAGATGTAGTTTATAGAATACAGACCGTTATTAAACTCTTATTTAGTAGTACAAACGTGTATAAGATTTTTGCTACAGAAAATGAGAAAATTTTTGCTTCTGCTGCAACGGTAGGCACTCCTCCTGCCATGGGTCCACAACAAGCAGAAGTGGTAAATCTCGATGTTAAATGTGAAAAATGTGGTAAGGTACATCATCTTTATGCAAAACTTATAGCAAATCCTAAAGTAGATGAAGAAGCAAAGAAACAAGGCTTTGTTAAATTTCCTGAAAATAATAAGTTAATTTGTGATTGTAAGTTTGAGATTGATTTGACAGGTATCAAGAACGATATTGAAGCACAGACAGGTAAAAAGATTATTACATAATTTGGATAAAAACCCTTACTTGATTTTAATAAAATCATGTATACTAATTTTATATGAAAAGAAATAAAGTAAAAAATCAGCCTAAAAAACAAAATAAGGTCTTGTTGAAATTCCTGAAACAAACAAAAGAAGGAAAGTTTGCTCCTATTGATAAAGGTAGTTTGAAGTATTCAAGATTAGAAGAAAGCATTGAGTCAATCAATGTACCTGAGGAAAATTACTACTACAGCTTATCTTAATCTTCGTTTACTAAAACAGCAATTAAAGATCAGTAAGTTCGTTCATTGAGACACCTAGAGCTTTTGCAATCTTCCACATCACAAATACCGATGGATGATATTTCGCAGCTTCCAGATGGCTAATGTAAGTCAGATGAACTGTTGCTGCATTTGCTAACTCCTCTTGCTTCATTCCCTTGTTTGTTCGCAACTCTCTTAACTTCTCGGCAAGACGTCCAGCATAGTCGTCCTTTAACCTATTGTTCTCTGCCTCAGACAAATTGCCTTTTAGTGTAAGTTTTGCCATACACCATATTTTCTAGCGTATTCATCAAATGGTATATAGCGTACTCATCAAGTTTATGCTATAATATGTAGCTGAGTGGGCTTAGTCTGCCTATCTTATCGAATTTATATGATTGGATTCTTATTCCTGTTAGTAATTGCATTACTTCCAGCATGGATAGCCTCTGAGAAAGGACGGTCTTTCGTCAAGTGGTACATCTATGGCGTTTTGTTATGGATTATTGCACTTCTTCATTCATTACTTATAAAAGGCTCCGTCATTAAGTGTCCTAAATGTTTATCAACTATTGATGAAAAAGCTACTGTCTGTAAATACTGCACTCATAAAATAACTGAAGATGAAAAAGCCGAGGTAATGAAGGCACGAGAACTTAAAAGAGCGAAAATGAAAAAGAATGTAACAATTTTTTTGATAGTAATTGCTGCTTACTGGCTTATTTTTTCTGTGCTTCTCCATTCAGTCTTACACGTCTTGTAGGCTCCTCGCCTGATAAAAGTCGCACCCCTGCGAATTTTGATAGTTTATTTATTGTTTCAAACTTCATACAATTACGCACGTTTTAGCCATGAAGTACCTATCCAAAAAAGAAATAATCAAGATTGCTGAAAAACAAAACAAGTTAACCAATGATTTCAGGGCTTTGATAGAAAGAAGTTACGCAAGGTATCAGTTAAAAATCCTTTCGGAAGCCGAGTTACTTGCCTTACTAGACCTGCATGTAATATGACTAACTGGAAACGCACAATTCTTATCAGTCTTGTTGACTTCATATTGCTTCTCATACGCATTACTAAAAAACTTCTTCCACGTTAATAAGATACTCCTTGTGTCGCACCATACAATATTCATATAGCCGTGTTTCTTCTTTATCTGGCTTTCTATACCGTTGCTTGGTAAAATACCACTTGAAGACGTAATGAACTATGGCACTAGCTAAATATAAATTGCTGGCTCTTATTGACGTAATTAACAGTAAGCTAATCGGGTTACCCTCTGGGTCTAGTTTTAATTTAAGCAGAACAAGGGACTTAGATGGAATCTATGCGGAAGAAGAACTCGACCGTCAATTATTAAAATTACAAGACGATGAAAAAGTCCTAAAAGTAAGATTGCCTCGTCCACCTGAATATAGAGAAGATGAAGACCATGAGCTTTATAGCTTAGCAGTAGATAATGTTACTTACCAGGCATACGTTAAAGATTTGTACTTACGCGAATTCCCTACTTTATATCTCAATGGGCTATCGGAATTGGAACAGAAAACAAATGGACAAAAGACAAATGTTGTTTATGAAATAATCTACACCCCGTCAAGAGAGATAATAGTTAATAAAATTTTGCAGCTCGCTAGTCTTGATTTTGACAGCACCAATGATGCTGTTTTTAGCTTCTTGTACAACAATCCAAACAAAAAGTTCACAAAAAAAGAGCTTGAAAATGCTACAAAGAAAACAATCTCGGATTTACATAAAATTGTTGAACAGTTAGGCTTTATAGGTCAGTTGAGAAATGTATTTATAAGTGTTAGTAAAGATACTATTTGCTTCAAAAACCCAATAACAAAGATAGATTTAGAACAGCAAGGTTTAATAAGAATTGAGCCAATAATCAAACCTAAGAAAGCATAACCTTACCCCTGAGTTCTCCTTTTTATACCCATTAAAACGACATAATCCCACTTTCTTGCTATTCTGCTTTTACCTATGAAACAGGCAGAAAATAAAAAGCAGAAAATAAAAGAATTTCTTGAGCAGATGTACGGTAAGCAATTAAATGCTGCAGAAGTCCAAGAACATAAGGAAAGACTTGTAAAGCTCTTTGCACTTCTTATTGAAGTTGACCAGAGAAATAAAAAGAAAAAGTAATGACTATGCAAATTTCTGAAGTACAGATTATTCCAATAAAACCACAAAACGGCATTGTTGCCTTCGCCTCACTTGTCCTAGATAACAATCTTTACTTGGGCAGCATAGCCGTAATGACAAGACCAACCGGCGGATACAGGTTAGTATTCCCTAACAAAAAGATTGGCGAGAAAAATCTCAGCATTTACCACCCAATCAATAAAAAATTCGCCAAAACTATAGAAAAGGAGGTCATCAAGCATTTTGAAGATGTAATGAACCATGATAGACACGATAGTGCTAATGCTTATTGATAGAGAGTTCAGAATTATGAATGAATATAAATTTGACCCTCCTGCAACTTGGGCAAATAACCCTTACGCCAAACTTGGTAAACATGGTCATTTACAGTCAAGACAAAATCATACTAAAAGCGAACTTAGGGACGGTATTTACAAACCTCAACTCACTATTACCAAAAGGATTATAAGGAATGTTCCTCAAGTAACACTGAAGATTCAATTCTCAGCACCTAAATTATTATGGCTCAATAATTTTGATGAACTTGAGGAAAGTGATTTTTATAGAGTGGTTTTTGCCTTAAGAAGGAAATTAGACGAGATGGGCGTATGGGTAAAAACTGAAACTCTCATAAATGCTTATGTTTCAAAAATTGATTACGCAAAGAATGTGCTTCTAGCGAACGGTTTACTACCTTATTCAATCCTAAAAGAAATTCAAAAATCCAATATCACACAACGAATGGATTTTAACCAAACTGACTTCAGAAATGAAGGACATAGCATAAAGTTTCGGGCGAATTCATTTGAAATAACTGGTTACGACAAGATAAAAGATATGGAAAAAGCAAAGATAAGTAGAAAAAGGGCGGTAGAAGATGACACTATCATCCAAATGAATCTATTTGAAAAAATTGAAATAAAAAGAAAGAAACAACCGCTTGAGGTTTTTCGATGGGAAATACGTCTGAATGAGCGACCAAAGATACGGAAAGTATTAACAACACTAGGATACACTTTTGAGCCAACTTTCAAAAATTTATTCCAAAAAACGATTGCTCAAAAAATATTACTCTATTACCTAGATGAGATTGAGAATAAATATCCAAAAATTCTTACACTAAAGGATAAGACCGCTGATGGCTTCATAGCACAGTTTTGCATTGATAATCCAAAAGCAAAAATAAAAGATGCACTCCTAGCCTTCGGTTACTTAAAAGCATTAGAAGAAATATCCACTAGAGAGTTACGAGGATTATTTGGGAAATATCCAGTAAGCAGTTGGTATAGCCTGAGACAGCAAATGGATGGATACAATCATGCTGTTAACCCTATAAAGCCACTACAGGTTGTTCGAGACTCTATTAACGAATTTGTTTCGGTAAAAAAAGAAAGTTTGTTCTGAGGCTAAGTAGCCATATAATAAAACTTATGAAAGCATTTGTATTAGCAAGAGTTTCTGACAAAAATCAAGATTCCAACGAAGCTCAACTTGGACGCATGGGTACTTATCTCGAATTAAAACAGTTTAGTCCTATCGTGGAATTTGAGATAAAAGAATCTTCCACTAAGGCTGACAGAGAACAATTTTACGAAATTATCGAACAGATAAAACGAGAAAAAGACTGCGTTGCCTTTATAGTAGACACGATTGATAGAATGCAACGGAGCTTTAGAGAATCAGTAATTCTTGATGATATGAGAAAAAATGGGAAAGTAGAAATTCATTTTTTTCGAGAAAACCTACGTCTTCATAAAGACTCAAACAGTGCTGATTTAATTCGTTGGGACATGGGTGTGATGTTTGCAAGAAGTTATGTATTGCAACTTAGCGATAATGTTAAACGCAAACTTGAATATATGAGAAAAAGTGGTACTCTACCAGGGAAAGCACCATACGGCTACAGGAACATTACGCTTGAAGATGGCAAAACAAAAGATATTATTGTCGATGAATTTGAATCAAGGGTAGTCATAAAAATGTACGAATGGTATGCAAGTGGTGCTTACTCACTTCTGCTTGTTAGAAAAAAACTGAAAGCTGATTTCAATCTGGACTTTTCTAACGGATATATTGATGTTATTCTCAAAAATCCATTCTACTATGGTGAAATGCTCTCAAAGGGAAAGTTGTATAGTCATAAGTATCAAGCTATTATAACTAAGGAGCTATTTAATAAAGTGCAGCAAATAAAAAAAGGCTACAATAAAAAACATTTCAAGTTTGCAGGGTTACCTTACGAATACAGAGGCATGATTCGTTGTGGATTGTGTGGCTGCATGATAACGCCTGAGAAGGCTAAGGACAGGTACGTTTACTACCACTGCACCAACTATCACAAAAAACACTCCAAGTCTGACATAGAGTGGTTACGAGAAGAGGAAATTACAAGACAGTTTGCACAACTGTTAAAAAGAATACAAATTCCAGAAGAAGTATTAAGTGAGATTACAGAGTCTCTCAAAAGCGTACATAAAGGCAAAAGTGAATTCCGAGAGGAACAATTTACCAAGTTAACTCAAGAGAAAAACAAATACGCCAAAAGGATTGAGAATATGTATAAGGATAAACTTGATGGGTGTATTACTAGCGACGAGTATGACAAATTGTATAAAGAGTTTAGAGCAAAGATTGACGAGACAGACACAAGGTTATCAAACTTGCAAAAGGCAGAAGATGATTACTATTTGACCACAGGTTACCTATTAGAACTGGCAAATAAAGCATCTGAGTTGTTTGAAAGTTCTGAAATAGAAGAAAAAAGGCAACTTTTGAAGTTGATAGTTCAGAACCCTACATTAGATGGCAGAATAGTCCGATATGACGTGCTAAAACCCTTCGACACAATACTAAAATATGCCGATAATAAACTTTGGCTCCCCAAGCCTAGCATTATTATAGCGCTAAATCAAGCTCAATTTGAGATAATTATCAAGGGTTTTCAAAATTTGAGCTACATTGGTGAACTAAGACAAAGATGGAATGAGATTAGAAAAATACAACAGGGAGTGGCTATTTCTTATTAAAATGCTTTTTTTCTTCTTTTATTTTTTTATCTAAGGCTTTTCTTTCTTCTGGTGTCATCTCCAAAACTCTATCTATTACTAGGTTAGCAAGTATTCTTAGCCTTCCTTCTATATCCATTACCTGTTCGTCAGTCAATTTTTCTGCTCTTTTCCCCAAAGTCTTTCTTATTGCAGCGACATCCATGGATTAGTGAGTATTCATGCTTTTTTTAGCAAACTTTTCAAGAATTACAGAGCTTGGATGATTTGCTAACGAAACCAATTTATTTGCCAAACTAACAGGTATTAGAGCACTATCATACATATCGCTCTTTAGCTTCTTAATATTCTGTAAAATGATGTCTAGGTTTGGAAAATCATCCACCTGTGGATTTGCAGATATGTTTTTTGTAGGGAGCGAAATTACATATACTCTTTCATCATCTGCCTTATAAATTATTTTCCTTCCATAATACGTAGTGCTTCCATATGGGTCAGTTGCATTAGGGCTTCCAGGGATAATATAACGATAAATATAATCATTATTCAAAATAATAGCTGTATTGGGAGCCATTTTTGGGGCTATTTCGTCTGCGTGTTCAACAAAAGCGCCACTTTTTTCTAAACCCGCAATAAATATGTTTTGATTTTCAATCAAATGTGAAACTAAAGCCTTCATGGGTTGATGAATGTTTGCTGTCTGACCAAAAAATGCTAAGGGCCCATCCTTTATAAAGAGCACTTCTTTTAGAAGGGCTGGCTTTATATGCATGATTACCCAAATAAGGTGAACTAAAACAAGCTGCTCAAAGACATTTCCAAGATAACCTACTACACCACTTGCTCCAATTTCATCATCTATTATTTCATGTAAACGAAAGGTGTCAGTGAGATAAATTTTTTCATGGCAATGAGGGCATTCAAAGGTGTAATTTGTAGCCATATCATTTTTTAATAGTTGGATTTCTTTTGCTTCGCAATTTGGACAACTAGCTAATTTCCATATATCAGCTGGCGTATGAAATTCTTCGAATAGTAACCATTTGTATGATTCCATGAATTTTTTATCTCCCTGCGGGTTATTCATGAAGAAATCATAAATTGCTCTCCTGACGGAATGGGTTAAAGTATCTGCACCATTTACACGAATATTTTTTGTAGGAAGGATGAATTTAAACCGTTGTATCTCTTTGAGTTTTGATATTTCAGAAGGTTCAATAAAGGGTTTTACATAAAGACTATCTAAATCATCCATGGAAAAATATAGCGCCCCAAACTGGTAAAAAGTTAATATAGAAGAAGGAAATTCTTTCTTAACAGGAACTGGAGTACGTCCAGCATCTACAGCAATTATATTTTTAATTGGATTATTAGTAAGCTCTTTTACTTCATAGATTGGCGCCCGGTCAAAATTTATTTCTTCCGATTTTTTGGGGTAATCACAATTAGCTAAAAATCCGGCCACTTCTGGGTCATTGATGATATAGGAATGTGATGATTTACTTGCGTATTCCGATGGTCGGCGTCCGCGTTTACTCGTATATGCCATTTTTAATGAGATGAAAATTTATCTATTTGAACTGGCACAACAAAGGCATTTGAGTAAGTTTTCATTCTCACAAATCCCTTATCGTTGCTAGCACTAAAACGTATTAATCCATCTGCAAAGTCTCCAAAATCGTAATATTTCCTAATTTCTTTGAGTTCATCCTCATTATTCAAGTGAGCAATAAACCAATTTTGGGTATTTTTGAGAATATTTGAGCTGATACTAGTAACTTCTTGTGTAGCGTACAGAATACCAATATTGAGCTTTGCTCCTTCTTTTGCCAAGCGATTATAAATTTGACTTAAATCTTTATCCTCTTTTTTGGGAAAAAGATTGTGGGCTTCTTCAAAGTACATTTGAATGTAGTTATTGCTTTCATTATTAATAAATCTATTCATTGAGTCACCAAATATCCTACGGCATATCTTTTCGGAATAAAGCCTTATTGTTTCTGGATTCCCTTGTGATAAATCAGCAATTACGATTTCTCCTTTTCTTAATAAATCGAGGATTATTTCAGAATATGGTCTATCTACAGCATCCGTGTGCATTTCTATTGCACGTTTTAGAACTCTAAATCCTGCACAATCACCATTTGTACCTGTACCTGGTTTTCTTTTTCTTGTGAGCATAACCAAGATTGCTTTAAGGTCTTCGTCTGCCCAATCTCTTCCGTCATGGTCTTTTTTGTACTTTTCAAAAAAGGCATTTCCATCTCCAATAGCATCCCAAACTGCTGTAAACCATGCTATTGCCTTGTCATAGGTAACTCCTTTACTGGGGTCTATGCCAGTGAGGGCATTTAACGTGGCTTCACCAGGAAATTGAACTGAATCTGTCTTAGTCGAGAAACCCGCTGCTTTTAAGCAACATTTATAAGCAGCTAGTTTTCTTTTATAACGAGTGTTGAACGAAACATCGTCCTTTTTGTCTTCTGGGGTGTCCCAATCAAGATTGATAAAGTTATCTACAAATCTAGTTTGATCTTCATATAGTTTTGAGTAAAGTAATTCAAATCCAGCCTGGATATCTTCATAAAAATTTGTCTTCATTACCTTAAAACCAGGTTTGTTTATTACACTAAAGCGGGTAACCTTGTCTTTGTACATTTCAAAGATTGCTGTACCTTCATCCTGCATATTGGCATTAGCATACTCTCCGTTAACGTCAAAAATTATTTGACCTACTGGAAATTTGGGAAATCCATTTTCGTCATATGGGTCTAACACAGATTCAACAGAACCAGAATAACCAGCGAGCTTTGATTTAGCGTGATTACTCATCTCTACAGTGGTTTGAATGATTTTCTTAACGGTATTTGATTTTCCTGTTCTAGTCATACCAAATAATGCTGTTCTTTTCCCTAGAAAATCTTTAGGGTTTACATACACAGGGACATTGTCTTCTTTGACTGCAAAACGAAGACTTGAACTATATCGAACTTTTCCAAGTTGTACGTCTTTTTCATCTCCTGGCACCCCGTCACCATCTCGGAAGTTAACTATTCTTTCAAGAATTTTCCCTGTTGGTTTATATATTGAATAATTGTGAGCTCCGTAGAAATTCTCCACATCTGCACCAAAAAGTGTTTTATCGCCTTCTTTGTAAAATGTTCCTAGTATTCTACATTCGAGGCCAGAAAAACTAAATTGATATCTGGTTTCCGGGTCCAGCTGCGCATTTTCTCCACTAGTTTTGAGGTCATCCTTGTAATATTCAATTAACGACTTAACATTGTCATCATCTGTTGGTAATGCTGTAGGTTTTAATGCTCTTAGTAATAATGCTTCGGAAATATCTGGCTCGTTATCATAAAAAGCTAACAGAAAAGCACCCTGGGGAATTCCACAAACTCTTTGTTTATATGCATCAGGTATGAGAAGGCAAGCTTTGGAATAGTCTAGGTAGAAAGGGTTACCAATTTTATAATCATTGTTTTCTCGAAGTTTAAAAACATCAATATTTGCAAGGTCTTTGATTTTATTTGTAATGTCCATATCAATATCAATTTGTATTAACTCCTAGGTTATTTTTGCACCTAATGCTGGGTCTTTGAATCTAAGAAGGGATTGTCTTCCGTAATCCTCGTCAATTTCAATTCCTATCCACTTCCGCTTCAATTTTTCAGCAACATACCCTGTTGTATTACTTCCGGCAAAAGGATCCAAAATTAGGTCTCCCGGGTCAGTTAGAAATTCTGTGAAAAAACTTACTAACCCAGGCTGCATCCTTGCTGGATGCGGTCTAATACCTTCCTCACGACACTTTTTAAGAAAGAAATCATTGGAATTTGTATTAGACATGCTGAACATATTATGAGGTAGTCGTAATTCTCTATCCTCATCAATGCGTTCCAGCTCAATTACATTATGCATTATACTCCCGTTATGGTTTAATAGAAAGCTCTTTTTGCTTATTTTATGCTCTGATGGTCTAACGCCTGCATTGTAACTTTGTCTCTTTAATAAATTCTGCATACTCTTACTGTACGGACGTAAAACTTTTCTGTTATCGGCTTTTGGATGGTCAGATTTTGATAACCACCAAACATGAGTAAAACTATCAATTGTTCTAATTCTGTTGACTGTTACCCATTGTGCGGGAGAAGGAAGCCTTGAAGGGTTATAACAAACAAACTGTTGGCATAGACGAAGGTTTGCACCTTCTGCATTTACAAATTCCAATAATGCTTCAAGGCCAAGTGTTGATTGAATAGGTCTATGTGGTTCCCAAGAATTACCTAATTCAATAACAATGGAGCCATCATCTGTCAAAACATCAGAGAATAATTTAGCCATTCTTACAAGCCAATCTTTATAATCCTGCCCAAGTCTATTTCCATATTTCTTTTTTTTATTTAGAGGGAAAGGTGGCGATGTAACAATAAGATTAACTTTGCTTCTAAGCTTTTTACCTAAAGTTCCTTTCAACACATTTTCGGTATCTCCGATTACGTATTTGCCAAAGGATGTTTTGTAGAGCGTCTTAGCCATGTGAATTAATTATAGCTTATCCCACGTTCATATTTATGGGTTATCTTTTTCAGTATGACAGATTAAAAGTGTGAAATGTCAACTTTGGCAGTCGATTCAAGACCAGAAAAAAAATGAGAGCTTTGAGAACCACATTGAGGCTAAATAATAGTTTTAATAGCCAGTTCAAGGCTGAAATAATTTATAGATGCCAGTTCTACCAGCCATCCTAAGGCTAAATGTCAGTTTTGACAGCCAGGTACGAATAGAAATGTTAGTTATGTTGGCCAGTCCGAGGCTAATTTAAATGGGTATAAAAGAAAAAAAGGTACGAATCGTACCTTTTTGTTTCTACGAAATGGTACCATTAGTACCATTTGAGCTCAACAGAATGTACTATTTGTACATTCTTAAACTATGGGAGATGTAAAAACGTACCAATGGTACGCTTTGAGCAATAGAGGTTTTGAAAACATACGAACCGTATGTTTTAATTAAAATCCTTTGAAGAAATCTTCCAGAGACATACCTAGGGTATGAGATAGTCTCCATATTGTGTGAAGACTAGGAGAATATTTACCAGCTTCGATTTTATTTACGTAGGTATAGTAATAACCTGCTTCCGTAGAGAGTTTTTCTTGACTCATACCTTTTGCTTCTCGCAATTTTCGTAAATGCTTTCCTATTGCCGAGGCAAAATCTTGCTTCTCCTTTCTTCTTTTGTCTGGTGTATCCTCGCCCATTAGGGACTTTGGTTTCATACTTACTATTAGACAAAAACCTGCCCTCTTTTACATTGCACTAGTATTGTGGCTTCTGATATAATCTGGGTATGAAAAAGAAGTGGTACAAAACAACTTGGGGCGTAATATTACTGCTCGTGCTTTTCTATCCTGCTGGGCTTTTCTTTATGTGGAAAGATACTAAATGGAAGCCTAAGATTAAGTGGAGTCTTACAGGGCTATTCGTTATTCTCTTCTTTGGGTTTGGGATGATTACCACCTCAAAAGAAAGTGCGCTTTCGAAGAAATATAGAGTAGATACTACGCCAAATCAAACTGCACAGGTTACTGAAGCTCCTACAAGCGTACCAACGATCAAACCTGTTGAGAAATACAACGTGGTTGTTACAAGTCAAATTGTAAAGAAGGTTAATGGAAAATATAGATATTTCTTTGATATTCGAAATAAAGACACAAAACCATTTGAAGGAAGTGTATCTATCTCGTTATTTACTGCTGAATTGCCAAATGCTATTGCAGGAGACACATTTAATACCAAACAAGCCATAGAACCTGACCTAGGTACTTCTGTATATACAGAGGCAAACACTGGCCCTACAAGCGTACACGGGGCCGATGGTATTACCAAATTCAAGTATACGGTTAGGAAAGGCAATGATATCGTAAACAGTGGTGAAGGTGAAATAACAACAAAGTTTGAAGATGTTGACTCCTATGGCTTCTAAGGTAACTTCTGACCTTTTTTAAAAAATCCAGGTTCAATTAAATTCTAAATTTAAGCGTTTTTACCTGTATTGAAGCTCTCATCAGTTATAATACAGGTATATGGATATTGAAATTAATATTGAGGATGATAGGCATTTTATAGATGTCGCTTCCATTGTTGACCGAGAAGATTTTGGTAAGGAAATTCAAAGATTACGGTCTGTGCTACGTATCAAGCTCCCATTAACTGATACTGATTTTCCAAAAGAAGATGAACTTGAACGTGAGATAGAAGTAAGTAGAAAAAACTTGTTCCTTTCTGTAACTTTTAAAAGTATTTTGGAAGCAGTCGTTTTCCGCAACCGTATTACTGACAAAGATTACTCTCCTGTTTATTTGGATAAGCTGCAAAACGGCACTTTTGATAAGGAAGGGCGTACTCCAGATGATACATATTTTATTGTTTTATCACCTGAAGCAAGAGATGAAGATGTCATTAAAGCTCTTCAACAATATCGTGACCAACTAGGTAACGTGAAGGGAAGCAAAGATTATAGGTACATTCATCAGGTCTGGGAAAAAAATAAGCAGAAACCATCAATTAAAAAATACAGAAAGTGGTATATGGATAGAAAAAAAGATATTTCATTTGCTGATATCGCTTTAAGTGAAACAGAACATTGCCTTATTAAAGAGACTCACCCTACAGGCAAGAATAAACCAAAAGGTTGCACTTGTTACGATGAAAGCACAATAAGAAAAGGCGTCGAAATCTACGAATCCCTTATTTGGAAAACTCGAACTTTCTAGTCTTCGATTACTTCTATATCTCCTCTTGAAATAATTAGGCTATACAACAGCCTAATTTTTTTATGAAAAAAGCTATTGAGATTGATTATCAAAAGGAGATTGAACTTGCTGCTGAAGCATTGGCAAGAATTTTAATTCAACAGGTTCAAAGTAAGAAGATTAAAACAAATATTGAAAATAAATATGGAAAATCAAATTGAACTATTTACAACTTCTGATACAAAGACTTCTGCGTATCTTCTAACCTGCGATATTCCACTTGTCAAAATAGTTAAGGAAAATCCTCATAAAATTGTTTTTGGCTTTCATCAAAATGAGGATGTAAAAAGACTACTTCAACAGTATTGGACTAATCAAGCCAAAGTTAATCCAAGAAAATTGTTTGACAGCCTCGACTATCTGAAGGATTTAATCCATAGAGACTATGATATTTGAAAAAATGAATTAATTATTGAAATTGATATGAATACCAATGACGATTTTTTTACAAGAGGTATCAGCTTCCCTAGCTTCATTGCGATCAACAGGTATATGGATAAGCAAATATTGAATGATTCAAAATTATTAACTTTGATGATTTACATTGCATTGAGAGTTAAAAGAAGTGGTAAAACTGAATCAAATAACTGGTCTGGGATTAATTTAAATATCGGTGAGTTTATTATCGGAAGATTAACTACTGTAAAAGAAACTGATTTGACTGAAACGGAATACAGAAGTCGAATTAAAAAACTCCAAACATTAAAAATAATAGATAACCTTCAACCAACCAACAAATACACCAAAGGGAATTGGCTAGAAAATAGCTTCATTGATATCAATTTAGAACAATCTGCTATCCAGCAAGATAACCAACAGAAATCCAGCGAGTTAACCACAAACAATAATATCAATAATGCTAATAATCCTATATTCTCTATTGTTAATTCTCTTAATAAGAATAATACATTTAATACATATAACACTAATGATTATGTAACGGTAATAACGTCATATATGCAGCATAAGGGTATAGAGCTTAAAGGGAATGAAATAAAAAATACGTTTTTCGTCGTCAAAAAAATCTTTGAGTCAGAAAGAACAACACAACAGATTATTCAATTCATGCAGTGGCTCAAAAAACATGAGGGTTATGAGGAGTATCCATGGATTAACTCATGGACAATTAATACCGTTCAAAGAAAACTGCCAGAATTCTTAGCTAACAAACTCAAAATACGAACTTGGGAGGATGATTATCCGAGTTTATAGAGAGAATAATAATCGTTTATTCCAGCCTTAAAAACCGATAAGATGATTATGAAATAAAAACAAAAAAATAGAGCCTCCAGGCCTGGAAACCAAGGGAAGGCTCTATTACTCGTAAGGCGTCACTTTTCAGTGATGTATGCCCTATTTGTATGAAAACTATACCAAATAAAAATACGAGGATTCAACAAGAAAAATGAATAGGTATGAATTACTCAATAAAAATTTATAAAAACGGAAAGCTAGTAAAGAAATACAGCACACATAAAATAAGACGTTTTTTGAAAAATATACGCTTAATTAATTTCGAAGATGGGCATATAAAAGTCTACATCAAGGTGGATTATGGAAAGCATAGAGATGTGTATGGGAAATTGACCAATTTCTATAACGACGGTGTGTATAACAACAAAGAAGATTTTTGGTGGGCTTTTAATGCTTTTACAGAAGATTAATACAAAATGAAAACTTGCTATATATACATTCGTGTTTCAACAGATGAACAAGCTAATGAGGGATTTTCTATTGAAAATCAAAAACGCTCATGTGTTGATTATGCCAAAATGCATGGCTATGAAATTAAAAGAATATTTGTTGATGGTGGGAAAAGTGCAAGAACTACTGATAGACCTGCTTTTCAAGAAATGCTTTCCTTTGCAAAAAAATCTCCTGTTGATGCAATTATTTTTTACAAAATAGACAGGATTTTCCGCAACGTTGCTGATTTCTCTACTATACGAAAGGAGTTTAAAAAATATGGCAATTAAACTTCTTTCTGTTTGTGAGGGTGATGTTAGTGATGGTTTAGTTGGGAATATTTTTGCTTCTGTAGCAGAATGGGAATCTGACGTTAATGGGCAAAGAACTCGTGATGCTCTTATGCAGAAGTTTCGTGAAGGTTGGCAACCCAGCCCTTTATATATTGGCTACAGAAGTGTAGGAGGAGAAGGAGAACGAAAGACATGCGAGCCTGACATTTATATCGCTCCAGTAATAAAGCAACTGTTTGAGCTGTACGCCACGGGTAATTATTCGATATTGGACCTGCAAGAATGGTTAAAAGATAAAAATGTTCTTTCAAGAAATGGAACTAGCTTAGGACACAGTGTTATTTGCAATATTCTTAATAACCCATTTTATTATGGCTTAATAAGATGGCATGGAGAATCAAAAATCGGCAAACATAAACCCATTATTGATAAAGCACTTTTTGATACATGCCAATATGTACTTGCGAAACATCGTAGCTTCCTAATACGGAAAAGAACGCATGACTATCTTTTACGAGGTTTCGCATACTGCTATCACTGTGACCAAAGATATACAGCAGAACCGCATCCGAATCACTCGATAAACAAACCTGGCTTTGTGCATTACTATCATTGCCAGAAAAGAGGAAAGAATGGATGCCCTGCTAAATATATAGAGATGTCAGAACTGGAGCAGATGGTTGAAAAAGAATTTAAAAAGCTCCAATTCAGCGATAGTTTTATTGAAACAGTAATAACTAAAGCAAAGGAGATTATTGCCGAAAACAGAAGGACCTCTTCTTCAGTTGTTCAAGGTATTATCAACCAAAAAAGTGGCTTAGAGACAAGAAGGAATACGCTGGAAGATGCCTTACTAGATGGAACCATAGACCGAGAAACTTTTAAACGTCGCCATAATGAGCTACAAGAACAGATATTAAATCTGGATAATCAGATGCTTGAATTTGATAATAAAGGGAAAATAGATATTGATTTAATTGAGGAAGTACTGGCTTTTGCAAGGAATATTCACCAAGCCTATATCGAAGCACCAACGTTTCTTAAAAGACACTATTTGAGATTTTTCTTTGAAAAAATAGTAGTAAAAGACAAAAAGATACATAAAGTCGTACCTACTCCCATATTCAAAATATTGAAAAACAGGTACGAAATTATAATAAGACAACCTGGGCTCCGCGACTAGGATTCGAACCTAGAACCTTGAAGTTAACAGCTTCCTGCTCTACCATTGAGCTATCGCGGA